>NZ_CP021080.1:6121729-6733902 GCF_000802245.2 Streptomyces pluripotens | reverse complement strand
GGCGAACCGCTCGACCCTCCTCCTTCGACCCGCAGGGCTCACCACCGAACTCCCGGTCTACCCGAACGGGCCGGTGACCTTCACCCTGCCGGTCCGCCAGACAGGCCCCCACCAGGCCGACGTGGTCGTCAGCTACGGAGCCTGCGGTGAAAGCCACTGCCTCGTCCCGGTCAAGGACGAAGTAATCCACCTCAGCCTCGGCTGATCCGCACCGGCCGCATGCAAGCCGGGGTCCGAGACGCGGACACCGGCCCCAGCTGCGACTGTCGGGACGGAGCATCTGCATTCGTTCGGGTGGTCCAGGTTCCGGACGCCCTGATGGCCGTAGGAGACGAGGAGTTTGCCCCTGTCGCGCATCGAGTAGCCGGTGTTCAGGATATGTGGCGGCCACACCCAGGACGATCCTGACCGACTTGCTCAGCCCAGGAAGCTCAGCCGCACCCGACGGTCGGGATTATCCCTGTTCGTGTCCACCAGGCACACGGACTGCCAGGTGCCCAGGGCCAGACGTCCGCCGATCACCGGGAGGGTCGCGTGGGGCGGAACGATGGCTGGCAGAACGTGGTCGCGGCCATGGCCGGGGCTGCCGTGCCGGTGCTGCCAGCGGTCGTCGGCGGGCAGCAGAGTGTGCAGGGCCGCCAGCAGGTCGTCGTCGCTGCCGGAGCCCGTCTCGATGATGGCGATGCCCGCGGTGGCGTGCGGGACGAAGAGGTTCAGCAGGCCGTCGCGACCGCTCGCGGCCTCCCGTAGGAACTCCTCACAGCCCCCGGTGAGGTCGACGACCCGCTCCCGGGCACCGGTGGAGACGGAAAGCGTTCGGGTGGTGAAGGCATCTGGCATGGCCCCATCCTGGCCCATGGAGCGGACCCCCGCCGACTGCCGTCCGGCCTGAACCCCGGGGAAGATATCCGCATCACCCCTTGTTGGTTCAACCGTGAACGAATTGCGTGAGGTCGAGGTTGTCGTCATAGGCGCCGGGCAGGCGGGCTTGTCCAGCGCCTATCACCTGCGCCGGGTCGGTAACCGACCGGACCACGGTTTCGTGGTGCTGGACCACTCGCCCGGGCCGGGCGGCGCCTGGCAGTTCCGGTGGCCCTCGCTGACCTACGGCAAGGTGCACGGGATGCACGCGCTGCCCGGCATGGAGCTGGCGGACGCCGACCCGGCGCGCCCCTCGGCCGAGGTCGTCCAGGAGTACTTCGAACGGTACGAGCGCACCTTCGACTTGCGGGTGCGGCGCCCGGTCGACGTACGGTCGGTGCGTGAGGGGGACGGTGGGCGGCTGCTCGTCGAGACCTCGGCCGGCAGCTGGTCGACGCGGGCGCTGATCAACTCGACGGGTACCTGGGACCGCCCGTTCTGGCCCCGCTACCCCGGCCAGGAAACCTTCCGCGGGCGGCAACTGCACACCGCGCAGTACGCCGGGCCGGAGGAGTTCGCCGGCCAGCGGGTCGTGGTGGTCGGCGGCGGCGCCTCAGGCACCCAGCATGTGCTGGAGCTGGCCCCGTACGCGGCAGAGACCTTCTGGGTCACCCGGAGGCCACCGGTGTTCCGAGAGGAGCCGTTCGACGAGGAGGCGGGCCGTTCTGCGGTCGCGCTGGTGGAAGAACGGGTACGCCAGGGCCTGCCGCCGCGCAGTGTGGTCTCGGTCACCGGGCTGCCTCTCAATGAGGCGGTCCGGCAGGGACTCGCGGACGGAGTCCTGGTCCGCCGGCCGATGTTCGACAGGATCACTCCGGACGGCGTGGCGTGGCGCGACGGACGGCACGACCGGTACGTCGCAGCCGATGTGATCCTGTGGGCGACCGGGTTCCGGGCCGCGCTCGACCACCTGGCTCCGCTGCGGCTGCGCGAGCCAGGTGGCGGCATCCGGGTGGAGGGTACCCGCGCCGTCGCGGACCCGCGTGTCCACCTCGTCGGCTACGGCCCCTCGGCCAGCTCCGTCGGCGCCAACCGGGCCGGGCGTAAGGCCGTCCGGGACATCAGGCGGCTGCTGGCCGGGGAACCGGTCACTGTGTGACGCCCCGTCGGTTCAGTGGCCTACCGGTTGCGGGGAGGCGGTGGACTGACGCGGGCTCCGGCTCGGCGGTTGCGCCTGTCCCGTGGGCTGGTGCAGGGCGTTGAACTCCGCCACGTTGCGCATGTGGGCCGCGTAGTCGGTGGTGAAGCGGGTGTCGCCGGGCTTGACCGTGACGAAGTACAGCCACTCGCCGGAGGGCGGATCGAGAACGGCGCGCATCGCCTCCTCCCCGGGGTTGCCGATGGGTGTGGGCGGCAGGCCCATGCGTTGGTAGGAGTTGTACGGGCTCTCGATGCGGGTGTCGTCCTGGCTGGTGCGGATGGTGCTGCGGTGCAGCGCGTAGTTGATGGTCGAATCCATCTGCAGCGGCATGCCGCGATCCAGCCGGTTGAAGATGACCCGAGCGACCTTGCCCATGTCCGCCTTCGTCGCGGCCTCGGCCTGGACGATGCTCGCGATGGTGACGGCTTGGTAGACGTTCATGGAGTGGTACTGCGCCCCGGCGGCGACCGGTGCCGCATTGAACTTCTTGTTAGCGGTATCGACCATGAACCGCAGCAGACTCTCGGGGGTTTCCCCCTTGCGCAGTGGATATGTCGCTGGGAAGAGGTAGCCCTCGGGGTTGCCCTCGGCGTCGTTCGGCAGCTTCAGTCCGGCCTTGCCGATGGACTTGCGGGTACTGCCCGGTGGCAGCTTCAGTGCTGTGTCGACCGCGTCGTAGACCTGGCTCGCGCGCCAGCCCTCCGGAATGACGAGGGTGGCGGGCTTCGCCTCGTCGTGGCCGCTGCCCAGCGTCAGCAACGGCACCGCCACGGCGGTGCCGGCCACGACGGTGCCGGCCACGACGAGGGCGAGTCTGCCCCGGCGCGTCAGTCGGATCGTGTTCCGCGGCGGAATGTTCATCTGCATGCGGGCACGGTAATACGCATATCGCCATAAACCCGGCATATCTTCAGTTTGTCGGCTGGAAGGTCAGCTGGACTGCGACCAGTACCGATGGGCCGGTTCCGCGTCCGATTCCGACTCCGGCTCGCCCTCCCGACTTCAGGCGACCGATTCCAGCCGCGCGTCCCTGCGCACCAGAGCCGCGTAGCGCCCGCCCTCTTCCAACAACTCCTGGTGCGTGCCGCGCTCGGCAACTCGCCCGGAATCCAGCACCACGATCTGATCAGCACCTCGAACGGTGGACAGGCGATGGGCGATGGTGAGGGTCGTACGTCCGGCGGACAGGGCGTCGATGGCCTGCTGGACGGCCGCTTCCGTCCGGGTGTCGAGCGCACTGGTCGCCTCGTCGAGGATGAGGACCGGCGGGTCGCGCAGGATGGTCCGGGCTATGGCGAGGCGCTGCTTCTCGCCGCCGGAAAATCGGTGACCGCGTTCCCCGACGACCGTGTCGTAGCCGTCGGGCAGTGCGGCTATGTGGTCGTGGATCTGCGCTGCCTTGGCGGCCGAGTGCAGCTCCT
Source organism: Streptomyces pluripotens (assembly GCF_000802245.2). Classification (NCBI taxonomy): domain Bacteria; kingdom Bacillati; phylum Actinomycetota; class Actinomycetes; order Kitasatosporales; family Streptomycetaceae; genus Streptomyces; species Streptomyces pluripotens. Next base: position 6,730,419 of record NZ_CP021080.1, on the reverse strand, counting down.
CTTCGGTGGCGTCCGGCTTGGCGAAGCGGAGGTTCTCGGCGACCGAGGCATGGAAGAGGTACGTCTCCTGCGAGACGACGCCAACCGCGCGGGCGAGGGTGTCGAAGTCGAGGTCGCGGACGTCCACGCCGTCCAGGGTGACGCGACCGCCGGTGACGTCGTAGAGGCGGGGCACCAGATGGCCGAGCGTGGACTTACCGGCGCCGGTCGACCCGACGACGGCGAGGCTGCCGCCGGCCGGGACGACGAGGTCTATGCCGTCGAGCACCGGTCCGCCCTTGCCGTCGTAGCGGAACTCAACGTCCTGGAAGCGCACTTCGCCCTTGATCCGGTCGAGATGGACGGGCTGGTCGCGCTCGGTGATGTCGATGGGCAGGTCCAGATACTCGAAGATGCGCTGGAAGAGTGCGAGCGAGGTCTGCACCTGGACACCAGTGGCGAGGAGGCTCACGGCAGGGCGGAACAGGCCTTGCTGGAGCGAGACGAAGGCGACGATGGTACCGAGGGAGACCTCGGGCCCGCCGAGCTGAAGAGCGAGGCCGGCGGTCCAGTAGATGACGGCAGGCATCGCGGCCATGACGATCGTGATCACGGCCATGCGCCAGCGGCCGGCCATGTTCGACCTCACCTCCAGTCCGACCAGACGCTCGGACTCCTCGGAGAAGGAGGCGGTGAGGGAGTCGGAGCGCCCCATGGTGCGGCCGAGCAGGATGCCGCTGACGGAGAGCGACTCGGTGACGGTCGCGGCCATCGCCGCCATTTGGTTCTGCCGCTGCGTGGTGATCCTCTTCCGCTCCCTGCCGACGCGGCGGCTGACCCACACGAACACCGGCAGCAGGAGCAGCGACACGATCGTGAGCCGCCAGTCGAGGGCGACCATCGCCACGATCGTGGCCACGACGCTGGTGGCGTTGGAGACCAGGGAGGTCGCGGTGGAGGTGACGGTCGCCTGCATCCCACCGATGTCGTTGGCGATGCGGGACTGCACCTCACCGGTGCGGGTGCGGGTGAAGAAGGCCAGTGACATGCGCTGCAGCCGGCCGTAGACGGCGGTGCGCAGGTCGTGCATGACGCGCTGGCCGACGGTGGTCGAGATCAGCGTCTGCAGCACGCCGAAGACACTGGAGAGGACGGCGCTGAGGATCATGCCGAGCGCAAGCAGGCTCAGCAGACCGGTGCGGCCCTGCGGGATCGCGACGTCCAGCGTCTCCTTCAGGAGGAACGGTGTGGCCACCGAGACCAGCGAGGACGCGCCGACCAGGAGGCCGACGATCGCAAGTCGTCCACGATAGGGGCGGAAGAGGCTCAGGATGCGGCGCACCTGCCGCGGATGCTCCCCGGCATCGGCAGGCGGGGTCCAGGAGGGTTCACGATCGGGATGCATGGGCTCCTACGGAAGTGAGCGGACGCCGGTCAGGGCAGGCCGACGACGGACGGACCTGAGTTCATTGTTACCTATACTCACAATGAATGGCATCCTGATATTGTTCCCGCATGACCACCCCTGACCCCGACGGCCTGCTCGCCGAGCAGTTGCTGCGGCTCACCCGCCGGGTGCACCGCATCCAGAAGCGCCACATGACACAGCGCGACCTGGACGTCACCCCGGCGCAGTCCCGGCTGCTGCGCACCCTCGCGCACTACGGCTCGCCCCCGCGCATGGCCGACCTCGCCGAGCGCCTCGAGGTCGTACCGCGCGCGGTGACGACGCTGGTCGACGGGCTGGAGGCGAGCGGCAAGGTGCGCCGGGCGCCCGATCCGGCGAACCGGCGCGTGACCCGGATCGAGCTGACGGACGAGGGGCGCGCGACCCTGCGCGAGCTGCGCGGCGCACGCCGTTCCGCCGCCGAGGAGATTCTCGCTCCGTTGACGGAGAAGGAACGCCAGGTGCTCGGCGTGCTGCTGGACACACTGATCGACGGGGATGCCGTCCAGCCCTGTTGACGGCTGTGCGCTGCGTGCGGAGCGGGACGCGGTGTACGTGCGGGGAGCCCGTGCCCGCAGCCGCGGCGGTTCGCGGCACACTCCGCACGCTACCCGCGCCACCCGGCTCAGCAGCGGATGCGGTCCTCCTCGACCACTCCTTGAACGCTGGTCAGCGAGTGGTCGTGGCAGCCGGACGAGCCGTACAGCCGATAGCGCCCGGTCGACGTGCCGACCACGTGCCGCCGACCGCGCGGGACGGTGTTCTCCGGTGAACCGGCCCACCTCGCAACGATGCCTCGTACACATCGGTCGAACCCGGACACCGGGGGCTTTGGGCTCGGTTCTTCGCCGTCCCCCACCCCCGGTGGCCGGGCTGTGACCGAAGGCCGAGGCGTTCACCCTCGCCCGCGGAGCGGGTGGGTTCGCCCGGCGAGGCGGGGCCTGAGCCCCGGCTGCCGATCCGCACCCCGTCATTCCGCGCCCCGTCATGACGACATTGCTCGGCTCGGGCGAGGTGCCCCCGGCCCGAGCGGGCGACGGAGGGGGCAGGGGACCGGGGAACGCCCGGGCTGTGTCGTCATGCGGGGCGTACAACAGCCCGCCTGCGCCGGTCGGCGCCCGGGGTGCCCGGTGCGGCCCTGCACGGTGGCACGGGCCCCGAGCGGGGCCCGTGGCGTTGCGCGGTCCCGAGTCGGGGTGGAAGTCTGGAAATCGGCACCGCTTCGGGAAGCGCCCGGGAACGCCACCGGTTCGCGCGGCGTACCCGTCTCGGGCATGCCGGCGGCCCGCCACCCGTTTCGGGGTGCGCGGCCGTCCTCACCACCTGGAGGTACTCGTGGACAGCGCCGACGGTTGGGGGGACGACGTCTATCAGCCCGATCCCTCGGAGGTTCGGGAGGACACAGGGGTGCTCGACGCCGAGGACACGCTGGACTCCGACGGCGTCGCTGACCCGCTCGACCGCGGCTGGTCCCCTCCTGAGCGGCCGTGGGCGGTGGAACACGTGGGGGTGACGGCTACCGAACGCAAGGCGGGCGAGACCCTGGACCAGCGTCTGGCCGAAGAGCTGCCTGACCTCGCCACGCCCGCAGGCGACGGCATCGGTGACTGCGACGGCACCGACGGCGAACTCCTCGACAACGAGGTCGGTGGCCTCCGCTCGGGTCGGCTGGTGGCTCCTGATGAGGGAGCTCACGAGGACGAGGAAGCCGCCCTCGTCGCCACCGACGTCGGCATCGACGGTGCCGCCGCCTCCGCGGAGGAGGCCGCCATGCACATCGTCGACGACGATTCCTCGTCCGGCTGACCCGCACGCCCCTGCCCGACCACCGGCACGAGGAGCCGCCGTGCAGCAGGACAAGCAGCCCAGCTACCACCCCGTGGTCTTCCGCGACCGCGCCGCCGGATACGCCTTCCTCACCCGGTCCACGGCGCAGAGCCAGCAGACGATTGAGTGGGACGACGGCCACACCTACCCGGTGATCGACGTGGAGATCTCCTCCGAGAGTCATCCCTTCTACACGGGCAGGGCCCGAATCTACACGGGCAGGGCCCGAACGGTGGACGCCGAGGGCCGCGTCGCCCGGTTCGAGCGCCGGTACGGCCGGGCGGAGTCGGGCGAGGCGACCTGACCCGGAGCGGAAGCCCGGGTAGCCCGTGACAACTCGGGACGTGCGGCGCCCCGTCTGGGGTTCGTAGGGTCAGATCACGTTGAGGGCCGCCACACCCCCCACTCCACCCAGCAGCATGAACACAGGCATGAGTACCCTCAGCTCGACCCAGCTGCCCGCCCGGAACCGCATCGCCTTCGGCGGCCCCAAGGGGTACCAGCGCTTGCGGCCCACCGGGATCGGCCAGAGGATCGGGCAGCCGGACACGGTCAGCGCGTCCCCGATGTCGTGCACCAGTGCGCCCAGCAGGATCGGCAGGCCCAGCCACAGGTACTCCTGCCCGGGCGCGGTGAACAGCCAGTCGGAGCCATGGCCTGGCTTGTCCAGCACCCCCGCGAGGATCCACGCGCTGGTCGCTGCCAGCAGCCAGACCAGGACGTCGCTGCTGGAGCCACGTGCCGCACGCCACAGCAGGCCCTCGATCGCCAGCACCATGTGCACGAAGAGGACCGCCAACACCGCCCAGCGGCCACCTGTGACCGCGATCGCGGAACAGCCTGCGCCGATCAGTACCGCCCACAACCATGTGTGCGTCAGCGTGCGGTGACCTCCGGAACGGCGTGGGTCCCCCTGTTTCCTGGTCGCCTTGTAGACCGCGTACGACAGTTTGTCCACGATCTCGCAGAGCCAGCGGGAGACCGGCCCGAAGGCGCGCGAGATGGTGGCCGCCTTGTGGTCGAGGTCCGGGGCAAGCGCAGCACCGGCGCAGATCAAGGCGCCGGAGAGGAGGACCGGCCAGGGCATCGGGTGCCCTGCTGCGGCGACGGCCGCTCCGACGCCGAGCCAGGCCGCGGCCCCCGACAGTGAGTGTGCTGGTCCCATCATGACCGTTCCCGCCCCATTCCTCGTGTGCCGCTGCCCAGTTGACCCGGTGCGCTGACGCCGTGCCGGCGACACAGCGTAGCGGCCGTGATCTTCACACCCGCAGCCGATTCCCCTCTCAAGGACAAGGCCAGGCAAGATGGGGGCGTGACCCTCATCGATCAGCTGCCTCCGACCGCCGACCCCGACGCCCTGTACGAAGCCTTCGAGTCATGGGCGCTGGAGCGCGGTCTCACGCTCTATCCCCACCAAGAGGAGGCGCTGATCGAGGTGGTCTCGGGGGCGAACGTGATCGTCTCCACACCCACTGGCTCCGGCAAGAGCATGATCGCCGCCGGAGCGCACTTCGCTGCACTGGCCCGGGACGAAGTCACCTTCTACACGGCCCCGATCAAGGCGCTGGTGTCGGAGAAGTTCTTCGAGTTGTGCAAGCTCTTCGGGACCGAGAACGTCGGCATGCTCACTGGGGACGCCTCCGTGAACGCGGACGCGCCCGTGATCTGCTGTACCGCCGAGGTACTGGCGTCGATCGCACTGCGCGACGGCAAGCACGCCGATGTCGGTCAGGTCGTGATGGACGAGTTCCACTTCTATGCCGAGGGCGATCGAGGCTGGGCCTGGCAGATTCCGCTGCTGGAACTCCCCCAAGCGCAGTTCATCCTGATGTCTGCCACTTTGGGTGATGTATCTTTCTTCGAGGAGGACCTGACCCGTCGCACGGGTCGCCCCACCTCGGTGGTCCGCTCCGCGACCCGCCCGGTGCCGCTGTCCTACGCGTACAAGCTCACCCCGCTCACCGAGACGCTCACCGATCTGCTGGAGAGCAAGCAGGCCCCCGTCTACATCGTGCACTTCACACAGGCGCAGGCCGTGGAGCGGGCGCAGGCGCTGATGAGCATCAACATGTGCTCGCGCGAGGAGAAGGACCAGATCGCCGAGTTGATCGGCAGTTTCCGCTTCACCACCAAGTTCGGCCGTAACCTCTCCCGTTACGTCCGGCACGGCATCGGCGTGCACCACGCCGGCATGCTGCCCAAGTATCGGCGCCTGGTGGAGAAGCTCGCGCAGGCCGGTCTACTGAAGGTCATCTGCGGCACGGACACACTGGGTGTAGGCGTCAACGTGCCCATCCGTACAGTGCTGTTCACGGCCCTGACCAAGTACGACGGCAGCCGGGTACGCACCCTGCGCGCCCGCGAGTTCCACCAGATCGCGGGGCGGGCCGGACGGGCGGGCTTCGACACGGCCGGACTGGTCGTGGCGCAGGCGCCCGAGCACGTCATCGAGAACGAGAAGGCGCTGGCGAAGGCGGGCGATGATCCGAAGAAGCGCCGCAAGGTGGTGCGCAAGAAGGCGCCGGAAGGTTTTGTCGCCTGGACGGAGAACACCTTCCAGAAACTGATCGGTTCGGAGCCGGAGCCACTGACCTCACGGTTCCGTGTGACACACACCATGCTGCTCTCGGTGATCGCCCGCCCGGGCAACGCCTTCGAGGCGATGCGCCACCTCCTGGAGGACAACCACGAGCCGCGCAAACAGCAGCTCAGGCACATCCGCCGAGCGATCGCGATCTACCGCTCGCTGCTGGACGGCGGAATCGTGGAGAAGCTCGACACGCCCGACGCCGAGGGACGCATCGTCCGACTCACGGTCGATCTTCAACAGGACTTCGCGCTCAACCAGCCACTGTCCACGTTCGCGCTCGCCGCCTTCGAGCTCCTCGACCCCGAGTCGCCCTCGTACGCCCTGGACATGGTGTCCGTGGTCGAGTCGACCTTGGACGACCCGCGGCAGATCCTCGCCGCCCAGCAGAACAAGGCGCGTGGTGAGGCCGTGGCCGCGATGAAGGCGGACGGCGTCGAATACGAGGAGCGCATGGAGCGCCTCCAGGACATCACCTACCCGAGGCCGCTGGAGGAACTGCTCTTCCACGCGTACGACACCTACCGCAGGAGCCACCCGTGGGTCGGCGACCACCCGCTGTCGCCCAAGTCGGTCGTCCGGGACATGTACGAACGGGCGATGTCGTTCACGGAGCTGGTCGCCTTCTACGAACTGGCCCGCACCGAGGGCATCGTGCTGCGGTACCTCGCCAGTGCCTACAAGACCCTCGCCCACACCATCCCGGACGACCTGAAGTCCGAGGACCTGCAGGATCTGATCGAGTGGCTCGGCGAAATGGTCCGCCAGGTGGACTCCAGTCTGCTGGACGAGTGGGAGCAGCTCGCGAATCCGGAGGAGATGACCGCCGAGGAGGCCCAGGAGAAAGCCGACGAGGTCAAGCCGGTCACCGCCAACGCCCGCGCCTTCCGAGTCCTGGTCCGCAATGCCATGTTCCGCCGGGTGGAGCTGGCCGCGCTGGACCAGGTCGAGGAGCTCGGTGAGATGGACGCCGATTCCGGCTGGGACGCCGACGCCTGGGGCGAGGCGATGGACAAGTACTGGGACGAGTACGACGACCTCGGCACCGGTCCGGATGCTCGCGGTCCCAAACTGCTGATCATCGAGGAAGAGCCGGAGCACGGTCTCTGGCGCGCCCGCCAGATCTTCGACGACCCCCATGACGACCACGACTGGGGCATCAGCGCGGAAATCGACCTCGCGGCCTCGGACGCCGAGGGCCGTGCAGTAGTCCGGGTCACCGCGGTCGGCCAACTGTGAGCAACGGAGAACGCCGCCGATGACGAACCCGGCCGAGAGACTGGTCGACCTGCTCGACCTGGAACAGATCGACGTCAACATCTTCCGTGGCCGAAGCCCGCAGGAATCCCTACAGAGGGTCTTCGGAGGCCAGGTGGCGGGCCAGGCACTGGTTGCTGCGGGCCGCACCACGGACGGTGACCGCCCGGTCCACTCGCTGCACGCGTACTTCCTGCGCCCGGGCCGGCCCGGCGTGCCGATCGTGTACCAGGTGGAACGGGTCCGTGACGGCCGGTCGTTCACGACGCGTCGGGTCACGGCTGTGCAGCAGGGCCGCACGATCTTTAATCTGACCGCCTCCTTTCACAAGCCCGAGGAAGGTCCGTTCGAACATCAGCTGCCGCCGGCCCGGGTGGTGCCCGATCCGGAGTCGCTGCCCACGGTGAGGGAGGAGCTCCGCAAGCATCTCGGGGCCCTGCCGGAGCAGTGGGAACGGATGGCGCGCCGCCAGCCCTTCGACATCCGGTACGTCGACCGGCTGCGCTGGAGTGCCGAGGAGATCGAGGGCGCCGAGCCGCGCAGCGCCGTATGGATGCGCGCGGTCGGGCCGCTCGGTGACGACCCGCTGGTCCACACGTGCGCACTGACCTACGCCAGTGACATGACCCTGCTGGACGCGGTCCGCATTCCGGTGGAGCCTCTCTGGGGCACCAGGAACTTCGACATGGCCTCGCTGGACCACGCCATGTGGTTCCACCGGCCGTTCCGCGCGGACGAGTGGTTCCTGTACGACCAGGAGTCCCCGATCGCGGTGGGCAGCCGCGGTCTGGCCCGGGGCCGCCTCTACAACCTCCAGGGGCAGCTGATCGTGTCCGTAGTGCAAGAGGGGCTGTTCCGCAAGCTGGGCTGACTTGGGGTTTTACCGATACTCAACTGACCCATGTCACACCCCGCCACCCAAGGCATCGGTGTCTCCGACCGTGCGGTAGACGACCTCCGGGTGGGATGACGAGGACGGGCCTGCCGGCGAGCAGCCCGGCCAGCGCGGTGCTGTGGCCGCCGTGGCAGACGACGACGTCCAACCAGTCCGACGCGGCCCGCAGACCGCCGAAGCGGTGTAGCAGGACCCGGGCACCGGGCGGCACCGAGGTCGAGCCGGGCGCGTGGCCGGTGGCGAGCAGCAGCGCCCAGGATTCACCGTCTGCGGCGCCGACGGCGGCCGAGGCCGTCTCGACGGCCGAGACTGCGCCGCCCGCCGACCGAGAGATAAACCCGGACCTCGTCGGGCGTGCCGAACGAATCAAGTCGGCGGCCGAATACACCGTCCAAGTCGGGGTCCCACAGCAGCGGGCCGACGTGGTGGATCCGCGGGGCGCCGGCGTAACGTTCGGCAGTCCGCTCGATCTCCGGTTCCCCGATCGGGTCCGCGGCGAACACCGCCTCGTGGCCGGCGGCGCGCATGGCCGCCAGTGCCGGACAGCGTCCGGTGTGGCCGGCCAAGATGGTGCCCGACACGATGTCGTCGGCACATGTCCAGTTTCGCACCTGGTGCCGTCGCCCCAGATCTCGAAGGGGTTCTGCCGGATCAGGGCCCGGGCCATCATCGCGATGACCGCGTGGTTCTCGATGCCGCGCGGGCCGTGCATCGTGAAGTAGCGGCAGGAAGCGGCCTTGAAGCCGTGTTCCTGATGCAGGGCGCGCAGAGTGAGCTCGCCCATCAGCTTGGCGTGTCCGTACATGCCGTCGGCGTCGTACAGCGGGCCCGCCAGATCCTCGGTGAACAGCAGGTCCACGCTGAGGTCGCGCTGAGGTCGCGCTGGAGGCGCAAGGGGCAGACGCATCCCGAGGAGGCGAACACCACCTTGCGGACACCGGAGTTCAGCGCGGTGCGGAAGACGAGGCCGTCCAGGTAGAGGTTCTCCGCGCAGGCCGCCTGGTGCAGGTCGACGTAGCCTCAGCCGCCGTGTGCCGCGGCGAGGTGGAACACGGTGTCGGCGCCGGCCAGGACCCGTTCCGTCACCGTGGCGCCCCGCATCGCGGTGGGCCCCTCCCCTCCCTCGCGGAGCACGGTCCGGCAGCGACCGGGGTGCGCGGCGCGGTCGAACTCGCCTCGTCCGCGGCCGGATTCAGGGAAAGCGCTCCCCGGGGACGCAGACGACGGAGGTCGGATGGGCTGATGGTGCTCGCCGGCATGGCGGTACTCCCCCGTGGAGTCGATGGCGCACGCCGTCTGCGTTCGCCGTGCACACACCGTAACCACATTGCGGTAGCTCGCGCCGCACCTGTGGATAACTCCCGGCTTGGGGAAGCTTCCCCGTTCAGACGTCTGCGATGGGGGTCCGATCGGGTTGTCTGGCATCCACACCGAGGTGTTCGCCGACGCGATTGACGAGCAAGGTCATCTCATAGGCGATCCGACCGATGTCGGCCTCGGCCCCGCTGAACACACACAGGCAACTGCCGGTACCGGCCGCGGCGACGAACAGCACGGCGTCGTCGTACTCGACCATGGTCTGGCGCACGCCACCCGCGCCGAAGTGGCGCCCCGACCCCTTGGCCAGACTGTGCAGCCCGGATGCCACGGCGGCCAGATGTTCGGCGTCCTCCCGGCGCAGGCCCGTGCTGGCTCCGGTGACCAGCCCGTCGTTCGACAGGACCAGCGCGTGGCGCACGTGGTCCACCCGCTCGGTCAGATCGTCCAGGAGCCAGCCGAGTCCCTGGTTCTGGGCCATGTCCTACTCCCCGTACGGTGTCTCCCCCTGGCTGGAGGAACTCTCCGCCAGCCTTCCCCACGGCCGCCGTCCGGGCAAGCAGGATGGACACATGGCACAGAAGATGACCGACGAGGAATGGCGGACGTTCCTCTCCGAGGGCACCCGAACCGGCAAGCTGTCCACCGTTCGCGCCGATGGGAGCCCCCATGTGGCTCCGGTCTGGTTCCTGCTGGACGGGGACGAATTGGTCTTCAACACCGGCCTGGACACCGTGAAGGGGCGCAATCTGGTCCGTGACGGGCGGGTCGCTCTGTGCGTGGACGACGATAGGCCGCCATTCCACTTCGTGACGCTAAACGGCCGCGCCCGGCTGTCGGAGGACCTGGACGAGGTACGCCTCTGGGCCTCCCGGATCGCCGCCCGGTACATGGGTGAGGAGCACGCCGAGGAGTACGGCGCGCGCAACGCCGTTCCTGGGGAGTTGCTGGTACGCGTCACCATCGACAAGGTGGTGGCCGTGAAGGATCTGGCGGCCTGAGCGGCCCGTCAGCCGACCGAGTTCAGGAGCCGGGCGGTGTGCATCCGCCCGGCGTACTCGACCAGCCGGATCAGCACCTCCTTGCCCGATTCCCGGTCGCGCGCGTCGCACGGCACCACCGGCGTGCCACGGTCGAGGTCCAAAGCGAGGGAGACCTCGTGAGCGCCGTAGGTGCGGGTTCCCGCGAAGCAGTTGACGGCCACCACGAACGGGATGCGCCGGTGCTCGAAGTAGTCGACGGCGGGGAAGCAGTCCTCCAGGCGCCGGGTGTCCGCGAGGACCACGGCACCGAGCGCTCCCCGGGACAACTCTTCCCACAGGAACCAGAAGCGGTCCTGCCCCGGTGTGCCGAAGAGGTACAGGGACAGGCCTGAGCGCATCGTGATGCGCCCGAAGTCCATGGCGACCGTCGTGGTCACCTTGTGGTCCACGCCGTCGGTGTCGTCCGCGAGCTGACCGGCTCGACTGAGCAGTTCCTCGGTGCGCAGCGGCTGGATCTCGCTCACGGCCCCGACCAAGGTCGTCTTCCCGACACCGAATCCGCCCGCGACCAGTATCTTCAGAGCCAGGGCGGAGGTGTCGCCGACGGCGTCGGAGTACTCGGAGACCATGATCACTTCTCTCGGGAGGGCCGGTTGCGGTCGACGTCCGGGCAGTCCGGGCGTGGAGTCAGCATCATGACAACGCGGGCACACCTGGAGGTGGTTGGACCGAAACGCACCTGATGTGACCGGTTCGCGTCCAATCGGTGGCACAACGAGCACGGTGCGGAACGCAGCGCGATGTCCGGCAGTTGTCCGGAATGTTCATCCCCGGCGCTCGCGACCCAGCGACGACCCGGTGCGCACACCGAGGCGCCCCGCACTTCGGTGCGGGATCATGCGGAACATGAGTGACGACCACACGCATGTCCAGGAGTTCTTCGCCGCCCGGGCGGCCGACTGGGACCGCAGGTTCCCCGACGACGGGCCCGCCTACGCGGCTGCCGTCTCCGACCTCGGGCTGCAGGCGGGTGACCGCGTGCTGGACGCGGGGTGCGGCACGGGACGCGCCCTGCCGCCGCTGCGGGCCGCGGTGGGCCCATCGGGAGTAGTGCTCGGTGCCGATCTGACCCCGGCGATGCTGGAGGCCGCAGTACGGGCGGGCCGGGACCGCGACGGGTGGCTGCTGCTCGCGGACGTGGGCGCGCTGCCGCTGCGATCCGGGTCCCTGGACGCCGTTTTCGCAGCCGGCCTGATCTCGCATCTGCCGCGCCCGGTGGACAACCTGAGGGAAGTGGCCCGCGTGGTGCGGCCGGGTGGCAGGCTCGCACTGTTCCACCCCGTCGGCCGCGCGGCCCTGGCGGCACGCCAGGGCCGCCAGATCGCGCCCGACGACCTGCGGGCCGAGGCCAGCCTCGGCCCTGTCCTGGCCCGTTCGGGATGGCGCATGACGTCCTATACAGACGAGGAGGCACGTTTCCTCGTGCTCGCGGTGCGCGAGGGCTGACATCGTGCCGCACCACCGCGCTCACCGGCCGTTTACGGCCCGCTGCTGGGAGCACGCTCCATCCGGCGGTCGAAAGTCTGGAGAAGGCCGGACCGATGGTGCGCGCCGCCGCCCCCGGCGCTGTGGCGGCGCGCGCCGTACACCGAGGTTCGCCTGGGCGCGGACTGAAGCGCCCGCTGGGCGAGTCGGGGCGGCGCAAGACCACTGGCAAGAACAGGCGGTTCACTCCGCCCGCGTTCCCCGGTATCTGGAGACCTCGCCGCCCAGGCGGCCCTGCCGGGACGCCGGCCGGGCCGTTCGTGGCGGGCCGACGAGCTACGAAGGCGACCGGCCGCTACGCGCCGGGAAGAGGGACGACCCCGTCCGGCTTGACGTTCTCACCGTCTCCCGTGCGATGAGCCGGGTGGGACTCGCTTGGCTGCGCGACACCCATCGCCTCACTCGGCGGCGCCGGTCGCTGAGTTGTCCGGGTGGCGTACCGGGCAGCCGCGCAGCCCGGGAACCGGGCGGGTGCCCAGGTCGGCCACCTGGTAGCCGTTCGGGTACCCCTTGATCTCCCAGTTCTGGCGCGCGAAGTGCGGGGTGCGGCGCGGTGGCAGCAGCCGGACGAGCCGGCCACGCGTCCGTACGGCGCGGCGCACCCACGCGGTGGTGGCAGCACCGGGCACCGGATAGCGGAAGGCACGCAGCAGCGACTCGTCGAGCAGGGCGAGCGTCGCCGTATGCAGCAGCGGCGCCAGGGGACGCGGATACCAGGACGTCATCAGGGCGAGAGTGGCGTCGGAGACCTGCCGCGCCTGCTCGTCCCGGCCGAAATGGGCCTCCTCGTAGGCGTCAAGGAGCGCTTCGAACTCCTCGTAGGTGTCCGGGATGCCGGGGATGCCCATGTGGCGGCCGAGGGTGCGGTAGTACTCGGCAGAGGCGACGACCTCGTGCCGGGACAGCCGCCGCCAGCCGTAGGTGTCGATCCAGCGCCGGGGCATCACGACGAACGTGCTGAGCACGTAACGCATGTCGTCGTCGCTGATGTCGTAACTGCGGTGCATCTGATTGATGCGGCGGATCGCCGTGCGTCCTTCCTCGCCGGCGAAGCCGTGTTCCAGGACGGTGTCGAGGAGCAGGGCGGTGTCGTCGTAGCGCTTCTGCGAGCGCTCGGTCAGCTCCGCGGTCCGCGCGAGCAACCGCCCGATGCTCGGCACGGCGTACGTGCGGTAGAGGGCCAGTTCCAGGGCGCGCGTGTAGTCCCAGGGGAATTCGAACGCCACGCTGAGCCGGTAGATCTCCCACGCGTCCGCCACCGGGTCCAGTCGACGGATCTGCCCCAGTCGCTCGAAACGCTTCACCGCGTCCTCCCCTCCCGCCGCCGACCTCCTGCCGCCCCAACTCTACTTCGAAGGTCGGCAGGTGAGCGATCTTCGGTGACCCCGTTCGGGGGGAGTGCGGTCCACGCCTTCGGCATGATCCGCGCACACACCGCCGGACTGTCCTCCGGCCGGCACGTGCTGCGTCACGGCCTGCGCGTTGCCCGCTCACATGGGCGGACCGCTGTGCGCCGGGGTGCGCGGAACGAACGGGAACCGCCCGGGGAAGCAGCTTCCTCGGTGGTGCCCGGGGCGTCGGGGGCCGGACCGGCGAACCGCCCCGCACGGCGGGTAGTCGCGCGGGCCCGCGAGCGGAAGTCGCCGGCCTCAACGGCTCAGGATGTCCGAGTCCGGTCGCGGTCCGCACGACGCCGCCCGGCCCGCCCTGACCGTTTCGCCCCTGTACAGCGGGGCATCTACAGCTCCGCGCGGGTGGGGAGTCGTGACAACAGCCTTCTCCTCGCACTAGGGTGCGCGCCGTCGGACAAACCACTGGGGAGGCTGGGGTGGCCGGGATGAACGATGAGGCCGGCGCCGCCGCAGACGATGCGCTGTACGTACTGACGGCGCTGCTACTGACACCTGCGCAGTTTCCGAGCGTGCTGGGCGACGACTACCCGGAAGCCTGCTCGGCGCTGGGACTTGCGCCACGTGCCGACGGCTACGGCCTGGTGCTGGGTCAGGATGGCAACGGGGCCCGCTGGACCGTCGCCATCGACGACGTATCGCTGGTCGCCGTGGCGATCGCCTCCTGGGACTGTGGCATGGAGTACGACCTGTCGCCGGACGAGAGCGCGGTCGTGGCGGCCCTGCCGGGGTGGCCTCTGGCGGTCGCGGTGGCGGCGCCGGGCATTCCCGCGCCGCACGACCCTCCGCCCGAGGTGGCCGGCCAGCCTCCGCTGAGCCCGCCGGACACCGGCTCCTGGGGGCCCGCCCAGCGGCGTCTCGGCGCAGACGAGATCGCGCTGCAGTGGGCCGTGTGGCGGGAGCAGATCAACGATGACGACTTCTCCGCGCCAAGAACGCCCGCGAAGGGCGCGGAGCCCGCTCCGCAGGGCGAGCGGAGCACCTCAAAGGGCGGCCATCAGGGTGTCCAGCGGGTACTCGCAGAGGCACATGCCTACGTCGACTCGCCACCGCCGCCCGGCCGGGTGCGCTCGTCGTTCGCCTCGCCCGGCGCCCGTACGTTGCGCGTCGACGGTCCGGGCTGGTCGATGGTGGCCCGCACCGACGACATCGCGTTCGTACTGTTGGATGAGGAACCGGGCGAGGTCCGGCCGATCGGACGGGGCCCCAGACTGCCGGGCCTGCTGGAGGCACTCGACAGGCTTGCGGCGCGGCCCGAGTGACCTCCAGGGCGCCGTTCTCATCACGGCGGGGCAGGCCCCGTGACCGGGAGCCCGCCGGGGGCCCAGCGAGCATCCCCACCCTGCACCGTGCCTCAGCGGCCGATCTCCTTGCGGGCGGCCCTGCGGAGCCTGCGTCGCTGCGAGGGGTCCAGTGCCAGGTAGGCGGCCACCGGAACCCCCACAACGATCAAGAACGTCACCCACCAGGGCAGCCATATCAGCAGGATCAGCCCGACCGCCACACCCCCCACGGCGATCTTTGCGTTCATGGACATGAGCGTCGCCTCCTCTTGCAGTCTCTGCCGTTCTCTTCACGGTCTCTGCCGCTCTCTGCTCTGAGAACGGCCGCCCGCTCCCTGCGGTTCCGGACGCCGACCCTGAGGCATCCCTGAGACACCCCCTAATGGTGCCGCCGGTTCCCCGGCCCGGCACGACGGACGGCAGCTCTCGTCACCCGGATTTCGGCGTTCTGGGGCGGCATCTGCCGAAGGCTCCGGCCGAGTAGTCGAGTCCGGTGACTGCCGCAGAGCTGTACACAGCCCCACGGCGCCACCCTCCGGCCTGCTCAGTATCGTGGCCGCGGGCGGGTCGCAGCGGCGGAGGCGAAGGGTCCGCACCGGCCCGTTACCGCACGGTGTGCCGCCAGGACGCCGGACAGCTCACCGGGTTCCCCGTGGCGTGGGCGGCGGCTGGCGTCCCCCAGCGGCTGGAGAACCCTTGCGCAGCGACCCACGCGAGCGCTGCGCTCCATCGGCGCGCACACGTGCACCGCTCAGCGGTGCACCGCGTCATCCGTACGGCGTCCCCTGGTGAGATCCCGCTCGCGCGTTCAGCAACACGCAACTGTCCGGAACCGTGGACGACGACCACGGGGGTGAAGCCGGGTGTCATCGGCAGAGGCATCTACCCGGCAGGCCGCAAGGGCGAGTTCGGGACGGTGACTGACCGTGGCCCCAACCGGCCCGCCTTCACCCAATCGGCGCGCGCACAGCCGCCCGAGCGCGAGGACGTTCAGCTCCGCGCGCCCAGCAGGTGGTCCATCGCCAGCTGGTCGAGCCGCTCGAAGGACATGCCACGTGCCGCAGCGGCCTCCAGGCCGAAATCCTCGAAGGCCGTACGATCGGCGAGCAGGGACTGCAGGCCGTCTGCCGCGGTCGGCTGAGCCAGCTGGTCCAGCCGCGAGGCGTGCAGCGCCTCCCGGACCTGGGGGTCCGCCCGGAAGGCGACCGAACGCTCCTTCAGAATGAGGTAGTTGCGCATGCAGCCGGCCGCCGACGCCCATACCCCGTCGAGGTCCTCGGTCCGCGGCGGTTTGAAGTCGAAGTGCCGGGGCCCCTCGTACCCGGCGCTCTCCAGGAGGTCGACGAGCCAGAAAGCCGCCCGCAGGTCGCCGGCGCCGAACCGCAGGTCCTGGTCGTACTTGATGCCGGACTGGCCGTTGAGGTCGATGTGGAAGAGCTTGCCCGCCCACAGGGCCTGTGCGATGCCGTGCGGGAAGTTCAGGCCGGCCATCTGCTCATGACCGACCTCGGGGTTGACGCCGTACAGTTCCGGGCGCTCCAGGCGTTCGATGAACGCCAGCGCGTGCCCGACCGTGGGCAGCAGGATGTCGCCGCGCGGCTCGTTCGGTTTCGGCTCGATGGCGAAGCGGATGTCGTACCCCTGGGACGTGACGTATTCGCCGAGGAGGTCGAAGGCCTCCTTCATGCGGTCCAGGGCCGCGCGCACGTCCTTGGCGGCACCGGACTCGGCGCCTTCGCGACCGCCCCAGGCGACGTACGTCCTCGCACCCAGCTCGACCGCCAGGTCGATGTTGCGGACCGTCTTGCGCAGTGCGTAGCGGCGCACGTCGCGGTCGTTGGCGGTGAACGCGCCGTCTTTGAAGACGGGGTGGGTGAAAAGGTTCGTGGTGGCCATCGGGACCGTCATGCCGGTGCTGTCCAGCGCCTGGCGGAAGCGCTTGACGCGCGACTCGCGCTCAGCGGCCGAGGAACCGAAAGGGACCAGGTCGTCGTCGTGGAAGGTCACCCCGTAGGCGCCGAGCTCGGCCAGGCGCTGCACCGTCTCGACCGGATCGAGGGCACGGCGGGTCGCCTCGCCGAACGGGTCCCTTCCCTGCCAGCCGACGGTCCACAGGCCGAAGGTGAACCGGTCCTCTGGGGTGGGTCGATAACTCATACCGCGACTCCCTGCTGCATGACTGCTGCATGACTGCTGCGTGGCTACTGCGTCTGACTATTTCGTCATGGCCCTTTACAAATTAGTATGCGAGCACACCCCTGGGAAGGGGCGAGAACCCCTCGCCCCACAGAGCCTCGGAGGATGGAGAGCCCGATGTCAGCAGCCGAGGGTCCGCTCGTCGTCGGCGTAGACGCATCCACCCAGTCCACCAAGGCACTGGTCGTCGACGCGGCCACCGGACAGGTGGTGGCGAGCGGCCGGGCGCCGCACACCGTGTCCTGCGGAGTGGCCCGGGAGAGTGATCCACGTCAGTGGTGGGACGCCCTGCACGAGGCACTGCGCCAGTGCGGCGACGCGGCACACGAGGCGGCCGCCGTGTCGGTCGGCGGCCAGCAGCACGGTCTGGTCACCCTGGACGGGCACGGCGAGCCGGTACGTCCGGCGCTCCTGTGGAACGACGTCCGTTCGGCACCGCAGGCCCGCCGCCTGGTTCGGGAGCTGGGAGGCCCGAAGGCCTGGGCGGAGCGCACCGGCAGCGTGCCGGGGGCGTCGTTCACGGTCACCAAGTGGGCGTGGCTGGCCGAACACGAGCCGGAGGCAGCCCGGGCGACGAGGGCAGTACGCCTCCCCCACGACTACCTCACCGAGCGCCTCACCGGACAGGGCACGACCGATCGCGGCGACGCCTCCGGCACCGGCTGGTGGGCGTCGAGGACGGAGTCGTACGACGCGGAAACGCTCGCCCACGTCGGGCTGGACCCGGCGCTGCTGCCCCGGGTGGTACGGCCCGGAGAGGTGGCGGGCACGGTGCGCGACAGCCACGACCTGCCGTTCTCCAAAGGCACCCTGGTGGCCCCCGGTACCGGGGACAACGCGGCGGCGGCGCTGGGCCTCGGACTGCGGCCTGGCACCCCGGTACTCAGCCTCGGTACGTCCGGCACGGTGTACGCCGTATCGAAGCACCGCCCGACCGATCCGACCGGCACGGTAGCGGGATTCGCCGACGCGCGGGGGGACTGGCTGCCACTGGCCTGCACGCTGAACTGCACGCTCGCCGTGGACCGGGTGGCAGCCCTGCTGGGCCTGGACCGGGAGGGTGTGGAGCCCGGCGGTTCCGTGACGCTGCTGCCGTATCTGGATGGTGAGCGCACGCCCGGCCTGCCGAACGCCTCAGGCCTGTTGTACGGGTTGCGCCACGACACGACGGCGGGCCAGTTGCTGCAGGCCGCGTACGACGGCGCGGTGCACGCGTTGCTCGGCGCCCTCGACCTGCTCCTCGACGCGGATGCCGACCGCAGCACCCCTGTGCTACTGATCGGCGGCGGGGCGCGGGGCGCCGCCTGGCAGCACACCGTGCACCGGCTGTCGGGGCGGCCCGTACAGGTCCCGGAGACACGGGAGCTGGTCGCCATGGGGGCGGCAGCACAGGCGGCCGGCCTACTGACCGGGGAGGACCCGGCGGCTGTGGCCCGCCGTTGGAACACGGCCGCGGGCCCGGTGCTGGAGGCCGTGGAGCGGGACGGGCAGACGCTGGAGCGCATCACCGGGGTACTCTCCGGCGCGGCCCCGCTGCTGGAGCACGGTGCGGAAGGCCTGGCCGCACACGCGGCGTTGAACCCCAGACACGAGGAATGACGCAGGCATGACCTCACCACTGCACGAGGAGCGCGCCCCCGGGACCGACCGTGCCCTGCCGGACACCCAGCAGGGGATGCGCCGGCGCAATCTTGCCCGGGTGATGCACGCCGTCAGCGCCGAGGGGCCGCTCTCACGGGCCGCGACAGCCTCCCGCATAGGTCTGACGCGGGCGGCGGTGTCCACTCTGGTGGACGATCTGATCCGATGGGGACTGCTGGAGGAACTGGGCCCGGAGCGGCCGGGGCGGGTGGGCCGGCCCGGGTCGGCACTCGCCGTGAGCGGCCGCGGTCCGGCCGGGATCGGAGCAGAGATCGGTGTCGATCACCTCGCGGTGTGCACGGTCGATCTGCGCGGTGTGGTCCGAGCCAGGGCCGTACGGCACGGCGCCAACCGGGGGCGGTCGCCGCAGCAGGTGGCCAAGGAGCTGGTTGCGCTGGTCCACTCGGTCGCCGAGGAGGCGGAACGAGAGGGCCTGTGGCCCGCAGGTCTCGCGGTCGCGGTGCCAGGACTGGTGGCGCGGGACGGACGGACGGTCGTGCGCGCCCCGAATCTCGGCTGGCACGACGCGGACCTCGGCGCCCTGTTCCCCGGGAATCTGCCGCTCACGGTGGACAACGAGGCCAACTTCGGTGCCCTCGCCGAGTTGTGGCTCGGCGAGGGCACCCCGCGCGACTTCCTGCACGTTTCCGCCGAGATAGGCATCGGTGCAGCGGTCGTGGTGGACGGCCGGCTGCTGCGCGGAACCCGGGGATTCGCGGGCGAGCTGGGCCACGTACCCGTGCGGCCGGACGGGCGTGCGTGCCCCTGCGGGGGCCGCGGATGCCTGGAGCAGTATGCGGGCGAGGAGGCCGTACTGCGTGCGGCGGGGCTGGAACCCGGCGAGGATCTGGTGGACCAGCTGGCGGGGCGGGCCGAGGAGGGGGATGAGAACGTTCGCGTAGCCCTGCGGGACGCCGGTACGGCGCTCGGCGTCGCCCTGACCGGAGCGGTGAATCTGCTCGATCCCGAGACGGTGGTCCTGGGCGGTGCCCTGTCCGATCTGTCACCGTGGCTACTGCCCTCACTGCAGACGGAACTGACCGGCCGCGCGGCGGGCCCGGTCTGCCCAGTGGCGGTGTCCCGGTTGGGCCCGCAGGGCCCGTTGCTGGGTGCGGCACATTCGGTCGTCCGGGCCGTACTGGACGATCCGACGGTGGTCGCGGAACGCCCCTGACACCGCTCGGCGGGATCTTGGTCTTGCGTTGTCTGGAGATCGCGTGACCGGCTGGACACCACGTGCGCAATGGATCACGACTCAGCCGCGGGCGCTGCTCGCCTCGTGCGTGCAGATGCTGGACGAGCAGGCTGCCTCCTCCTGCTGCGTTACGGTCGGGGCGGCCCGAGTGCCGGGCACCCGCGGCAGCCCGGTGACTCCGCCTCCGTAGATGGTGGTGACGCGAAGCCCCAGCCGCCGACGCCTCGATCGGCCGGCGGCGGCTCCCGGATGAGACGGCGGCGGCTGTCGTCGGCCGGAGCCCCGTGCCACACAGCCCAGCTCTGGCCGCCCCTGTCTGATGGGCGGTCCGGGCTCGTCCGCGCTCGTCCAGGCTCCCCCGATCGAGTGGTAGGCAGGTCCGCAAACGGCGGGTCGTCCACCGTGCCGCCGTCAAGCCTGTACGGCATCTGCTGTGACCAGAACTCGGCAGGACCTCGTTCCTCCCCGGGCCGCTGACGGCGGCCGGGCCGGGGCAAGCGACCCCAGCAGCCGCAACTCCGTCGGCAATCCCGGAGGAAACGGTTCAAGCGGTCTCCCCGCCATTCGACGGACCCGAGGGATGGGGTCGCGCGGCGGGCCGGGCCGGTGAGCGACCACGCGGTCGATGAGCTGGAAGCGTGTGGGTTCGCCACCCGGGCCGGCGGACCGCAGCGGGCCAACCCGTGCGCCACGACATCCACACGTGCGGCCGAGTTCCGCGAAGAACGGCCATCCGCGCGGGAGTCGACCGGCATGCGCAGGCTCACCCGCGGCCGATCGCGCGCCCCTGGGCGAGCCGTCCCCGTGCCAGGTGTGCTGCCGTGGCCCCGCACGCCCTCGCGCTCCCCCACCCCGGCATGCCCTCACCCCAGCCGCGCCCGCGCCGCGTCACGCCCGCACCCCGTTCAGGCCCGCACTCCGACGCCCGAGAAAGGCACTCGACGATGGACATGGACCGATCGAAGCCCCTTCTGAGCAGGCGACGGCTCTTGACGGGCACTGCCGTCGCTGCCGTCCCCGGTGTCCTGTTCTCGGGCTCGCGCGCCGTCGCGCAGAGCGGGGTCGTCGACTACCCGACCGCCGAATGGCAGCCGGCCAGCACGTCCAATTCCACCGCGTCAGACCGCCCCCTCAGCTATACCGTCGACCGAGTGATCATCCATGTGACGCAGGAGACGTACGGCGACACACTGGCGATCTTCATGAACCCGCAGAAGAGGGTCTCCGCACACTACGTGGTTCGCTCAGCCGACGGGCACATCGCCCAGTGCGTGCACGAGACCGACATCGCCTGGCACGCGGGGAACTGGGACTACAACACCCGCAGCGTCGGCATCGAACACGAGGGGTGGGTGGACCGGCCCACCTACTTCACCGACGCCCTCTATGAACAGTCGGCACAGCTCACCGCGGCGATCTGTGCCAGGTACGGCATCCCCCGGGACCGGGAACACATCATCGGCCACTATCAGGTGCCCGGCTCCGACCACACCGACCCCGGACCGGACTGGGACTGGGTCCGCTACATCAGACTCGTCAATTTCGCCTAACAGCCGACCGGTGCTTTCCGGGTGGACGCGGAACCTGCAGGGAACCGGCACGGATCCGGCGTCGAACCGACGTCGAACTGGCGTCGAACCGACGTCGAACTGGTTGTCCGCGCGAACACTGTGAGTGAGGATGGTCCCGGCCATATCGCTGCTCCTTCACTTTTCAGGGAGGCAGAGTTGACCGATCCGTGGGTGGCCCTGGAAGCGGGGGCTGACCCCGCCGAACGCGTCCGGGCGCTGCGTCGCGCGTACGAGACGTTCACCTCGGCGGGCACGGTGCCGCGCCCGGTCCGGCCGGTGGTAGCGGAGTCGTGGCGGCGCAGCGCACGGGCCGGTGTCGGGCCGGACGGAGCCGCCAGCGTGGAGCTGACCGGCGGCGACCTCGGCACCTACCGTGCCGAGCATCCACTGGCTCAGGTGATGCCTCTGATCCGAGAACTGCTGGGCACGTTCGCCGCGGACGGCGAGCACCTCCTGGCCGTGTGCGACGCGCACGGGCGGCTGCTCTGGGTCGAGGGCCATCCGACAACCCGGCGCCGGGCGGACGGGATGAACTTCGTGCCCGGGGCACGCTGGTCAGAGACCGCGGTCGGCACCAACGCGCCAGGCACCGCGGTCGCCGTGGACCGGCCGGTGCAAGTGTTCGCCGCCGAGCACTTCATACGGCGGGTGCAACCGTGGACCTGCGCCGCCGCCCCGGTGCACGACCCGCGCACGGGCCGAGTGCTGGGCGCCGTGGACATCACGGGCGGGGACGGCCTGGCGCATCCGCACAGTCTCGGCTTCGTGCAGGCAGTGGCGCGAGCCGCAGAAGCACAACTCGCACTGCTCACGCCGACGCGCCGCGCGGGGGACATGCCGATGGTGAGGGCGCTGGGCCGGGACGAGGCCGAACTCGTCCTGGACGGACGGCGGATCAGGCTCAGCCGCCGGCACAGCGAGATCCTGGTGCTGCTTTCCCTGCATCCGGAGGGGCTCACCGGTGACGAGTTGCTGTGCGCCCTGTACGCGGACGATTCGGTGACCCCGGTGACCCTGCGTGCCGAACTGGCGCGATTGCGCCGACTGCTGGGTCCCGGACTGCTCGTGTCACGGCCGTACCGGCTTTCGGTCGCCATCGAGTCGGACGTCACGGTGGTGGAGCGGCGACTGGAGGCGGGCGCGCTCACCGCCGCGACCGAGGTGTACGCCGGTCCGCTGCTGCCCGGTTCACAGGCTCCGGCGGTCGTACGGCTGCGCAACCGCCTCACTTCCGGGCTGCGGAGCGCACTGATCGCCCATCGGGACCCCGACCTGCTGACGGACTGGGCTCACACGCCCTGGGGCGAGGACGACACCGAGGTGTGGCGAGCGCTCGCCCAGGTGCGCCCCACGGCTCCGGTGCGGGCCCGGCTCGACGTGCTGGAGGCCGAGCTGACGGCAGCGCCGGACGATCGGGCGCGGACCCGGGCCTGCGGTGCAACGTACTCGCAACGTCCGCCCGTCTAGCCTCACGCCGGGAGCTGTCCAACGGCGGGCAGCGCTTGACCGGGAAGGCAGAGCAGTATGACTCGTTACGCGGCGCCGGGCACCGAAGGCGCGATCGTCACCTACCAGCCGCGCTACGACCACTTCATCGGCGGCGAGTACGTGCCGCCGCTGCGCGGTCAGTACTTCGAGAATCCGTCGCCGGTCAACGGACAGCCGTTCACCGAGATCGCGCGCGGCACCGCAGAGGACGTCGAGCGGGCGCTGGACGCGGCGCACGAGGCAGCGCCCGGCTGGGCCCGAACGCCGGTGGCGGAGCGCTCCGACATCCTGCGGAAGATCGCCGACCGGATGGAAGCCAGTCTGGAACCCTTGGCGGTCGCCGAAAGCTGGGAGAACGGCAAGCCGGTACGGGAGACCCTGGCGGCCGACATCCCGCTCGCGATCGACCACTTCCGTTACTTCGCGGGGGCGATCCGGGCGCAGGAGGGGTCACTCGGCGAAATCGACGACGACACGGTGGCGTACCACTTCCACGAGCCGCTCGGGGTCGTCGCCCAGATCATCCCGTGGAACTTCCCGATCCTGATGGCGGCGTGGAAACTCGCGCCCGCACTCGCCGCGGGCAATGCGGTCGTCCTCAAACCCGCCGAGCAGACACCGGCCTCCGTCCACTACTGGATGAGCCTGATCGCGGACCTGCTGCCGCCGGGTGTGGTGAACATCGTCAACGGCTTCGGAGTCGAAGCGGGCAAGCCGCTGGCATCCAGTCCACGGGTGGCGAAGGTGGCCTTCACCGGGGAGACCACGACCGGGCGACTGATCATGCAGTACGCCTCCGAGAACATCAAGCCGGTCACCCTCGAACTCGGTGGCAAGTCGCCGAACATCTTCTTCGACGATGTGTGGGCGCACGACGACGACTTCCGCGACAAGGCGCTGGAAGGCTTCACGATGTTCGCACTCAACCAAGGAGAAGTCTGTACCTGCCCGTCCCGGGCGCTGGTCCAACGTGGCCACTACGCGGAGTTCATGGCGGCAGCGGTCGATCGCACCCGGCAGATCCGGCCGGGACATCCACTCGACACCGATACGATGATCGGTGCGCAAGCCTCCAATGACCAACTGGAGAAGATCCTCTCCTACTTGGACATCGGCAGGCAGGAAGGCGCCAGGATCCTGACGGGTGGTGAACGCATCGAGTACGACGGCGAGCTGAAGGGCGGCTACTACGTCCAGCCGACCATCTTCGAGGGCGACAACCGGATGCGCATCTTCCAGGAGGAGATTTTCGGGCCGGTCGTGTCGGTGGCCTCCTTCGACGGCTTCGACGACGCCATCAAGGCTGCCAATGACACGTTGTACGGCCTCGGCGCAGGCGTGTGGACCCGGGACATCAACACCGCCTACCGTGCCGGCCGTGCGATCCAGGCGGGCCGTGTATGGACCAACTGCTACCACGCCTACCCCGCGCACGCCGCGTTCGGCGGCTACAAGCAGTCCGGGATCGGCCGCGAGACGCACAAGATGATGCTGGAGCACTACCAGCAGACCAAGAACGTTCTTTGCTCCTACAGCCCCAAGAAACTTGGGTTCTTCTAGAGCCTAAATTCGGTTGCCTGGAGGCATCGTTGCGCTCCAGGCAACCCGACATAACGGCTACAATCTGTGATTGACTGGAGCCTTCGCGCTACTGTCTGACACCCAAGGGGGTCTCTCCCGGACCAGTGGACCAAACTGCGCCGAACGACATCACCCCACAAGCCGCCCGTTCATGAGCGCCGCGAGTCCATGAGAACGCCTCCTGGCACCGCATCAGATCGAATGCCGGGCATGCGTCCCATCACTCGCGCACCGACTGTCGGATTGGCTCTCAGCGGGTGACGTGTCTCTTCTGTGTGATTACGGGCGGGGGCTTCGCGTATCGCTGCGGCTGCGCCGCAGTCCCACGCCACCCGGACGTCGTGCGGGGCTGCTCCTCGCGGTCGCGGACGTCACCTTCGACTTCCCGGGACCGGCTCGAGACCACGGTCGAGCCGCCTCGCCCGACCTCGTCGTCGAGTTCATGGGGCACCACATCGGGTTCCGGCATGGCTGACGGGGGCGGCGAGTGTTCGGGAACACCGCCAACTGTCCGACCGGCGAGAGAAGCTGCCTCGGGGCACTCTCGGCCCACTTGCTCCTGAGCGCCGACGGCACCCGCGTCTCGACCGCTTCGAGTGGACCAGTGCCGAGGCCCACCGGGAGGTGGCGAACGCCGGAAAACACGACAGGGTGCACGAGATCTTCTCCGGCACCGGGCGAAAGGTTCGGCCATGAAAGACGGTACCGCTTTCACCCCTGCCTGTTCCGGACGCCGGCGTGATCCGATCGTGCCGAGTCACCCGCTGCGGGTATCCCGCTCCGTCAGGAAAGGGAGATCGCGCAGGCAATGGATCACCCCGTCCCGCTCTCCGGGTACCGTCAGGGTATGAGTCATCCGCACCCCGAGCTGAAAGCCGCCCCGCCCCTTCCCGAAGGAGGGCTGCGGGTCATCGCCCTGGGCGGCCTGGGTGAGATCGGCCGCAACATGACCGTCTTCGAGCACGCGGGCAAGCTGCTCGTCGTCGACTGCGGCGTGCTGTTCCCCGAGGAGACCCAGCCCGGCGTGGACGTGATCCTGCCGGACTTCACCTCGATCCGGGACCGCCTGGACGACATCGTGGCCGTGGTCCTCACCCACGGCCACGAGGACCACATCGGCGGCGTGCCGTACCTGCTGCGTGAGCGGTCCGACATTCCCGTCGTCGGCTCCAGGCTGACGCTGGCGTTCCTGGAAGCCAAGCTCAAGGAACACGGCATCCGGCCGCGCACGGTGCGGGTACGAGAGGGCGACCGGCGTGGCTTCGGACCCTTCGACTGCGAGTTCGTGGCGGTCAACCACTCCATCCCCGACAGCCTCGCCGTCGCCATCCGCACCCGCGCCGGGATGGTGCTGCACACCGGCGACTTCAAGATGGACCAGTTCCCTCTCGACGACCGCATCACCGATCTGCGCGCCTTCGCCCGCCTCGGCGAGGAGGGCGTGGACCTGTTCCTCACCGACTCCACCAACGCCGAAGTACCTGGCTTCACCACCTCCGAGCGTGAGCTGAATCCGGCGATCGAGCAGGTGATGCGCACCGCGCCGCGCCGGGTCATCGTCTCCAGCTTCGCCAGCCACGTGCACCGCATCCAGCAGGTCCTGGACGCCGCCCACCAGCACGGCCGCAAGGTCGCCTTCGTCGGCCGGTCGATGGTCCGCAACATGGGCATCGCCCGTGACCTGGGCTATCTGAAGGTCCCCTCCGGTCTGGTCGTGAGCACGAAGGAGCTGGAGAAGCTCCCGGACCACGAGATCACTCTGGTGTGCACCGGCTCCCAGGGCGAACCGATGGCCGCGCTGTCACGGATGGCCAACCGCGACCACATGATCCGCATCGGTAAGGGCGACACCGTCCTGCTCGCCAGCTCCCTCATCCCCGGCAACGAGAACGCCATCTACCGGGTGATCAACGGACTCACCCGGTGGGGCGCCCACGTGGTCCACAAAGGCAACGCCAAGGTGCACGTCTCCGGGCACGCCAGCGCCGGCGAACTCGTCTACTGCTACAACATCGTCAAACCCCGCAACGTCATGCCCGTGCACGGCGAATGGCGCCACCTGCGGGCCAACGCCGACCTCGCCATCCGCACCGGCGTCGACCCCGACCGGGTCGTCATCGCCGAGGACGGCGTCGTCGTCGACCTTGTCGACGGGCGCGCGTCCATCACCGGCAAGGTCCCCGCCGGCAACGTCTACGTGGACGGCATGGAAGTCGGCGGCGCCACCGAAGCGTCCCTCAAGGACCGCCTCACCCTCGCCGCCGAAGGCGTGGTCACGGTGGTGGCGATCGTCGACGCAGACACCGGCGCCCTTGCCGAGGCCCCCGACTTCCTGGCCCGGGGCTTCGTCCACGACGACACCACCTTCGAGCCGGTCATCCCCGTCATCGAGAAGACCCTGGCCACCGCGGCCGAGGAAGGTGTCGGGGACGCGCGCCAACTCGAACAACTCCTCGCCCGCGCCGTCGCGAACTGGGCATTCCGCACCCACCGCCGCAAGCCCCTCATCATCCCTGTCATCATCGACGCCTGAACCACAGCCCGGCAGCACGGTCCCGGTTCCAGCCGCGGCCTCGCCGGCATCGACGCCGGGCACGGGAGTAAGCAGCCACCCCAGCAGGCCGGGGTGGCAACGCACTCCGCATGATGGGCCATCGGAAGGTTGTCGGCCTGCGCGAGCCGCGGAAAAGAGCAGCTCAGCGCCACTTTCTCGGCTCGCCGCGCAGCGTGCGGGCGCACAGAGCCTCAAACGAGCGTCACGGCCGAGCAGCCCGCGCCTACTACTCAGGAAAGAATCGGCTGTGACAGCCGGCTCGCGGAGGGGATCGCCCCCACCCACTCCAGACGCAGGCTCGCTTACCGCGCGCACCACTTCTGCAGCCGCCATAAGGGATTCACGCCCTCCGGCAATCGAGTCACAGCGACGCCGAGAATTCGCAGAGTGCACGCGGCATCGCGCCGACCTCCGAGCTCAGGTAAATAGATGTCGGTGACGGCGCGCCACTGCGGGATAGCGGCAAGGCCCGTGGGGAAGCGGATCATCCCGGGTAGGTGCGCAGTGTTTCGGGGGCGTGCTCGCGCCCGTAGCCGCTGTGCTTGGTGCCTCCGAAGGGGGCGCCGAGGATGCTGCGGAAGTAGTTGTTGGGCGAACACCATGGCGACCTCCAGCCGCCTGGCCACCCGGAACGCGGTCGCGCTGTCGCGGCTGTAGACCCCGGCCAGCAGTCCGTAGTCCGATCCGTTGGCGATCTCGGCGGCCTCGTTCTCTGAGGAGAACGCGGTGACTGTGACCACCGGGCCGAAGATTTCCTCGGTCGCGATGCGCATGTTGCGGGTTTTCGGCCACCTGAGCGGGAGAGGCTGATGGACGAGGTCAACGCTCTGGGAGTGCCGGAGGCAAGGAAGTAGCCGGGGGAGGCCGCTGGCGCAAGCGATCACCCCGCCAGGGCAGAGACGACGGCACACACGGAGCGCGCGGCGTCCAACGGCTCCTGCATGCCGACCACCATGCAGGCGAAGCCGGTGCCCCGCCAACCGGCACACCGCGTCATTCCGAAGGAATGCGAAACTCGAATTCGGGACGGTCCCACGGCACGGCGGGCGGGTTCGCGAACGCGGTCCCGGTCCGCACCGCACCAACGCGGTGGTAGAAGTCCTCGGCGGGAAGATGCGACACGACCTTGAGACGGTCGAGCCCGGCGGCACGAGCCTCGGACTGCATGTGCGCCACGAGCAGCCGTCCAATACCCCGTCCTTGCACTTCGTCGGCGACGAACAGCAGGTCGAGCTCCGGTGGAGCGAGGACGAGCGAGTAGAACCCGAGAACCCGGCCTCCATGCTCGTCGGCGCCGACGGCCACGAAGGCGCGGTGTTCCTCGATGTAATCAGGACCGACCCGGTAGCCCGCGACTGCGGCTGCGTACTTGCCCTCGTAGGCACCTGAGCCACGCACGAGCCGCGTGAGCCGTTTGGCATCCCGCGCGACGGCCCTCCGTATCGTGATCGGCTGACTGATCGGAAAAGGGCGTGAACTCATCGGGAGAGTATGTCGCACCGGGGAATGCCTTCGTACGACGGGTCGGCTGCTCAGGCAGGCGTTCCTGCACCGCTCCCGGGAACCGCTCGCCCAGGCCCCGATCGGCCACGTGACTGCCGCCGAATCGGCCGCCCGCAAGCAGCCGCTGGACGCCCGAACCGATGCGGAGGAGCTGGAGAACGGTGTGGTCGACGGCTGCTCTCCCTGGGCGTGCCGTGGCGAAGCCGAGCCGGTACAGGAAAATTCCGAGCCGGTCTCATGAGGCGGATCATCCTCGACCTGTTCGCCGGCCCCAGCGTCTGGAGCCACGCCCTCACCGTCCCCGGGGCCCGGGACATCGACCTGGAGTGAGGCAGCTGGGCCTGCAAGACCCGGGCTCGAGTCGTTCGGTTGACGATCCGGACCGATGTCGCCCGCTATACCGTATGGATCTTCTCCGGTCGGATTCCCGGGCTGACCGCCTCCCCGCAGTGCCAGGCGTGGTCGATGGCGGGCAAGCGTCTTGGCCTGGTCGACCAGCCGCTCGTCCGCCAGGCAGCCGCGCTCGTCACGGCCGCGGCCACGGTCAGCAGGGTGATCACGCGGGGCGTGCGCGAGGGTTCGGCCAGGGTGCACCGGAGAGGTTCGTCGACGCGGCCGGGATCGGCGGGAGGCTCGACCGGGACAGGCGGTGCGACGCGCGGCCGGTCAGGGGTGGCGAGAGCGAGTCTGTTGTTCGGGTTCGGGTCCGGCCCGAGCGAGCCCAGGAGCTCCTCGGGCGTGGGACGGCCGGCCGGGTCCTTGGAGAGGCAGGCGGCGACCAGCGACCGCGACTCCCCCGGCAGCGCGGAGAGATCTGCGGGCTCGTACAGCGACCGGTACATAAGCCCCATGGCGTGCCGATGCCGAACGCGCTGCCTCCGGCCACCGCAACGAGTACGGCCCCGAGTGCGAACACATCGGCGGCACCGCCGACTTCGTCGCCTTGCGCCTGCTCGGGCGCGAGGTATCCGAGAGTGCCGAAGGCCGCCCCGGTAGCCGTCAGCCGGGTGGACTCCACGGCCCGCGCGATGCCGAACTCGAGGACGCGTGGGCCGTCGTCGGCCATGATGATGTTGCCCGGCTTCAGATCCCCGTGTGCGAGTCCGCAGGCGTGGACGGTTTGGAGCGCCTTGCCCAGCGCTGCCCCGAGAGACCTCAACTGCTTTTTCATGGGTTCTTGACGCTTGATCAGCTCGTCGAGCGTGGGCCCGGGGATGTCCGCGGTAGCCAGCCGGGCGCCTCCGCGTCGGGATCGGCGTCTACGACCGGAGCCGTCGGAGCCGTGTGGAAACCGCCGACTCTGCAGGCGGCCTCGACCTCTGCGCGGAACCGTTCACGGAAGTGCGGGTCGGCCGCCAGTTCGGAGCGGGCCACCTTGACCACGACGGCCCGAGCGCCCCGTCACCGGGCAAGGTAGACCATTCCCATGCCGCTCGCGCCCAGTTCTCGCTCGACGGTGCAGACACCGATCCGCCGTGGCAGGTCCGCTCCGTTCTCCATCGCCTGCACGCCTCCCCCTGCGCACGGTCACCCGTACGTGACGCCGTCCGATGCACCCCGACCGATCTCCGGTCCCGCGTATCCGTCCAGCAACGTGGACGAAGACACCGCCCAGCAGTCCGGGAAGCCGGTCTCAGCCGCCGCGCCGCACCCGGGCCGCCTTGCGGGCCTCCGCGAGTTTGCGGGCCTCGCTACTCCTGCGGGACGACGACCTGCCACCGGAACCGCTCTTCGCGTCCTTGGTGCTGCCCAGGCCGCCGAACGGAACGTTGTGGTTCTTGGGGCGCGGTACGGCCAGCCCGTCGTCGAGAGGCTTTCCGGAGGGGGCTTTGGCGCCGGTGATCCGGCTTAGCTCCGCCTCGCCGGACCGCACTTTGGTGACCTTGGGGGCGACGTCGGCGTCCGCCATGACCTGGCTCGTCTCGCGGCGCTGTCCCGACAGGACGAGTGTCACGACGGTGCCGGAGCGGCCGGCCCGGGCCGTGCGGCCCGCGCGGTGCAGATAATCCTTCGGGTCGGTGGCCGGGTCGACGTTGACCACGAGGTCGAGGTCGTCGACGTGCAGGCCGCGTGCGGCGACGTTCGTCGCTACCAGCGCGGTGATCTGCCCGTTCTTGAACTGGGCGAGGGTCCGGGTGCGCTGCGGCTGAGACTTCCCGCTGTGCAGGGCGGCGGCGGCCACGCCGCTGGCCCGCAGATGCCGCGTGAGCTGGTCGACGCCGTGCTTGGTGTCCAGGAACAGCAGGACGCGGCCGTCCCGAGCGGCGATCTCCGTGGTCACGGCGTACCTGTCCGGGCCGTGCACGACGAAGACGTGGTGCTCGACCGCGGAGACAGCGCTGGACGAAGGATCCACCGAGTGGACGGCGGGGTCGCGCAGGTAACGCTGCACCAGCCGGTCGACGTCGCCGTCGAGGGTGGCGGAGAACAGCATCCGCTGCCCGCCGGGACGTACCTGGTCCAGGATCCCGGTGACCTGCGGCAGGAACCCCATGTCACACATCTGGTCGGCCTCGTCCAGGACCGCGATGCGCACCCGTCCCAGTCGGCAGCCCTTGCGCTCGATGAGGTCGTGCAGCCGACCTGGCGTGGCGACGACGATCTCGGCGCCATCCCGCAGCACGGCGGCCTGCCGTCCGATGGACACGCCGCCCACCACGGTCGCAAGCCGCAGCCGCAACGCCTCGACGTACGGGGTGAGCGCCTCACCGACCTGCTGCGCCAGCTCCCTGGTGGGCACCAGAACGAGCGCCAGCGGCTCTTTCGGCTGCGCGCGCTGCCCGGCCGTCCGGGCGAGCATCCCCAGGCCGAAGGCGAGCGTCTTGCCGGATCCTGTGCGGCCCCGGCCCAGGACGTCCCGTCCCGCGAGCGTGTTCGGCAGCGCCGCCGCCTGGATAGGAAAGGGCACAGTCACACCCTGCTCATCGAGCGCCCGCAGAACCTCGGCCGGCAACCCCAGCTGGGCGAAGGACGCCGCCGTGGGCACTGCCGAAGTGGCGCCCGACGCCTCGGACACATCGTCCTGCCGCCGGGCATCGGCACGTGTTGATTCGCTCACAGAGAGCCTTCCTCCGAAGGGACCGTACCGAGGAAGGCGCGGCAGGGACGCGGCCGCCGACCAGAGACACCCAACGGAGCACCGACACAGCGACACAGCAAAAGCGCAACGTTAGCACGGGGCACGCCGTCCGGGCCTCCCGTGCCGCGCCGCTCAGCCGAGGAACGACAGCCGGACCTGCCTGTGCGGAGCCATGTGGTGCCACAGGGACACTCCCAGCATTGACGCCCAGCGCGGCCCCCGCCACCAAGATCCGGACCAGGAGCGGACCAACTTCGTTTCTCCTCCGGCGATTCCACGCATTTTCTCAGGTCAGCGGCGGATTTGGCCGTGTACCGCCAGCAGACCAAGAACCTCCTGGTGTCGCACTCGCCTAAGCGGCTGGGCTTCTTCTAGAGACCGAAAAAGGGCGCCTGACCAGGGAAGATACCCGGCAGGCGCCCTTTTCGACACACATCTGGGCAGCGAGTCGAAACCCGCCCTTACTCCGGATATCCCCCACCCGTGTCCCAGCTCTGACGCGTAAATAGCAGCAGGTCAGGGTGGGTGTGGGCCAGAGTCCCGCTCAGGCGCTCTCCGCACCGTCATCGTCCGCGGCCTCCTCCCATCGCCGCGCGGAGTCTTCGATCAGGGTGCACCTCCCCTCCTACGGTGGAGACCGTGACCGGAGGGATAGTTGGGGGTCGTGGCATCCAGGAAGCGCGCCTACGACGCCGAGTTCCGTGAGGGGGCGGTACGGATCGTGACGGAGACCGGGAAGCCGCTTCCGGAGGTGGCCGAGGGTCTGGGCATCGTGTCCGTCAGGCCGCGCCGTTCAGCACCGGCAGGTAGCCGCTGGACTGGCCGGCCGCGGTGGGGTGGTAGGACTGGCTGATGTGCAGCCAGTCGACGCTGTGCAGCCAGTGCTTGCCCGAGCAGAGCTCGTGCCCGCTGAAGGTGGTCCGCACGTCGCCGAAGGTGAAGCCGTGGTCGGCGGCGCGCTTGGCGATCGCGGCGTCGATGTAGTCGGCGGCGCCGTTGATCGCCGAGCGCTTGGTCCTGGACAGCCCGATGCAGAAGGTTCCGAGCTTGTAGAGGTGGGGGTAGCCCAGCACGACCACATGGGCAGAGGGCGCCTTGGCCCTGATCGCCGAGTACACGGCGTCCAGTTGGCCGGGCAGGGTCGAGTCGACGTAGGCCTTGGCGGTAGCTATGCGCGAGAGGCAGGAGCTATTGGAATGGAGCACACAGGTCAACATGACGTCGGCGAAGCCCGCGTCATTGCCGCCGATGGTGATGGAGACGAGGCTCGTGGCGGAGTTCAGGGTGCCGAGCTGGTTGTTGAGGACGTCGGTCGTCTTGGCGCCCGAGCAGGCGAGGAAGCTGAACGACGCGGGCGAGTGGGCAGCTTGCCACAGGTACGGGTAGGCCTTCGTACTGCGGTCGCAACTGCCACTGGAGCTGATGTAGCTGCCGGCGCCGACGCCGGAGGAATAGGAATCGCCGAGGGCCACGTAGCCGCCGGCTGCGGCAAGCGGTGACGCCTGCGCCGCGGCCGCCCCGGTGAGAGCAAGACCGATGGCAAGGAAGAGCGATGTCACATATGCCGTAATTCGAGAACGTCTCATGGAACCTTCCTTTAGCTGGGTCTCTGGCGCAACCGTGGTATCAGCTACGCGAGTTGACTGGAAGTGTCCATGCCAAGACTGTTTCAGTCTTCACCTGACTCGACCTTCACGCCCGCTCCAGTGCGCACTCACGGCAAGTGCGTGACGCAACGTCAACGCAGCCCGCCGGATGGCCCCGAGTGCGACTTCAAGTTGGCGGAGGCTCATTGCGGCAAGCACGGTGGTGAAGGCGGTGACGAACTCTGTCGGACAGGAGTTGTTGAAGCAGACGCCCCAGGTGGGTGGACCGAAGGGGTCTGTGTAGGTGTTGATGCGCCACAGGCCGTCGTCCTCGCCTTCGGGCAGGTAGCCGAGTCGGACCTTGTGGTCGGGTGCGTTCAGATAGGCGTTGCCGAGGTCGTCGTGTTCCAGTTCCCAGCCGAGGTCGAGCAGCGGAGCGAGGCCGGGGCCACCGATCGCGGTGGATCCGCCGAGGTAGCGGGGTGAGACGTAGACGTCTCCGTCGATGGTTCGGGCGCCGTGGGGCACCACGCGGTTCCTGTGTGGGGAAGAGGGCTGTGGGGTGGATCAGTCGACGTCAGGCAGGAGTGCTGCTTCGAGGACGTCGGGGTTGCCGGTGTAGTGAAGGGCGCGCAGTCCAAGGGCGGTCGCGGCGCGGCAGTTGTCGAGCCGGTCGTCGACGAAGAGCACGCGGTGTGGATGGTCGATGCCTGTGGCGGCCAGGGCCTGGTGGTAAGCGTCCGGGGCGGGTTTACAGGTCTCCAGCCTGGCTGAGTAGAGGGCGGCGTCCAGCAGGTCGCGGCGCCAGTCGGTGACATCGAGGACGGCACTGAGGTGGAGCGGTGCGTTGGACAGGAGGCCCATCGGCAGCCCTGCCTGATGGGCACGGTGGAGAACGGTGAGGACGCGGCTGTCGGTGGTGGTCCACATGTCGGTGTCCACGGCGCGCAGTTCGTGGAGCAGTCGGGGCTGGTCCTCCCCGCCACCCCGGGGGGTGTTCCGGTTCACGCCAGTTCGGAAGCTACGGCCTGTCCGGCAGATCTTGAGTGAGCAGTTCGTTGCGGTTCACGCGTCGGCTGCACGGTCAGCTCCGTTCGCTAAGGTCTGCAGCCATGACCGAGAGCAAAACCGAAGCTTGGCCGGAACCTCCACTCGCCGGCACCGAGGCAGCAGCCATGCTCGGCGCCCTCGAACGGCAGCGGGCCACCCTTGCCTGGAAGTGCTCACGAAGTCGTGGGTGCCGCCGGCGGAGTCGGTGCGGATGAGGGTTTGCCGCCCGCGCCACTGCTTCTTCGGTAGCTGGGCGAGCGCCAGGCGGGTGGTGGTGATGTGGTCGGAGGCGGTGTGCGAGCCCGCGTTGCCGGGTCTGAGCAGGGCTGCGACGGGTTCCCCCTGTGCCGCCCGGGCCATGGTCGACGAAGGCCACCAGCGGGTGGTGGCCGTAGGTCCTCTTCCAAGTCGGGGCAGCATCCTGCTTGTCGGAGTGCGCGATCACCAGCACGATGCCGGCGCGGCACAGGTCGTGTGGACGCTTCGCCAGGTCAAACGTGCTCGTCAGCTGAACGGCCGTTGTCGGGGCAGGGCGGCCGGTTCACCGAACCGGCCGCGGTGGGTGGCTGGGCCAATCCCCCGTCGGCGGGCGGGGATGCCGCCAGGCCCCCCGCCCGCCGTCGTGTCTGTGAGCCGTCAGTCGGACAGGTCAATGACGGACTCCCGCTTCGCGAACCAGGCCAGCGTGTCCCGGATCCCTTCTTCGAGGGAGCGCTCCGGATGCCAGTCGAGGAGTTCCTCGGCTCGTGCGCTGCGGCAGAACGCACCGGCGTTGTCACCGGGGCGGGGACCGGCCTCGACGGCGGGCAGCGGCGCGCCGTTGACCGATGCGAAGGCGTCGAGCAGTTCGCGCACCGTGGTGCCCGTACCGGTTCCGAGGTTGATCACCTGGTACGTGGCGTCGCCGTCGGCGGGCAGGAAGAGGTCGAAGCGGCGCAGGGTCTGGACGTGGGCCTGCGCCAGGTCCCAAACGTGCACGTAGTCGCGGATGCCCGAGCCGTCCCGGGTGGGCCAGTCGACGCCCGTGATGGTGAACGGCTCACCGCTGTCGAGCGCCTCGATCATCTTGCCCAGGGCGTGGCTGGGCCGGCGCACTTGCAGTCCGGTGCGCAGTTCGGGGTCCGTGCCGATGGGGTTGAAGTAGCGCAGGGACACCACGCGGATCTCTCCGGTGGAGCTGATGTCCTCGAGCGCCGTCTCGAACAGGGCCTTGGTCCGGGCGTAGGGGCTCAGCGGCGCCAGCGGCGCATCCTCGTCCACGGCGAAGTCCTCGCCCGCGTCGTAGATGGAGGCGGAGGAGCTGAAGACGAAGCGTTGGCACCCGTTCCGGATGACGTGTCCGATGAAGTCGATGCCCTTGGCCACGTTCTCCGTGTAGTAGCGGAGCGGCTGGGCGACGGACTCCGGTACGACGATGAGTGCGGCGCAGTCGATGACCGCCTCGATCTCGGGGTGCTCGGCGAAGATGCGATTGACGAGCCGGCTGTCGGCGATGTCCCCTTCGTAGAACGCACGCCCCTGCGTGAACTCCTTCCGTCCCGTCACGAGGTTGTCCAGGATGACCGGCTCGATGCCGCTGTCCTGGCAAGCGGAGGCGACGGTGCTGCCGATGAAGCCGGCGCCGCCGGCGATGAGAACCTTCATGCGAGTTCCTTGGTCAGGGGACTGATCACGGCCTGCAGCCGCAGGGCCTGAAGATAGCCGAGCCGGCCACCGGCACCGGACCGTCAAACGTCCGTTCCTGGACGACCAGATCAGTTCGGCGAGCGATGCCTCGACCGCTGTGAAAGTTACTCACCCGGGCGAAATATGCGGCTAGAGGGGGGATTTGCTCACCAAAACGAGGGCGGGGAGACAACGAATACCCCGGCAACGGCAAAGACCGGTGGAACAGTCCCGAGCATGCCCGTTGATCACACTGGCGCATCGGGAAATTCCGAGATCCCCGGCAGGGTCAAGCTCAGGCACTGCAGGAGCACGGCTGTTCTGCGGGAGTGTGGCAGGGACGCCGTAGGACGTGTGCTCGGGCAGTGCCCGCTCCTTTGGCTCCCCGGACTGGAACGTGCTTGCGCTGCCTCCCGAACCCAGGTACCCGGAGGCGGCGGTGAGAAGGGCACTTGCGATTGCTGTACGCCCCCAGGAGTGTTCAAGCCCACCCCAGATCCTTCCGATGGAGCAGCCAATCCCCTCCCATGGAGGGGCAAAGAAATCCCTGCGGCACTGCCGGTCAGCGCGACGGAGAACTATGTTCTCCCCGCAATCTGACATGTCACGCTCATCACTTGCTCAGCGAACATCATGCTCATGACTGCGCGGTTCCACCGCCGCTTACGCGCGTCACGGGCCTGCCAATCCAGTGCGAAACCCCACGTCAACCGGAGGCAGTACCCCATGCGTGAGCCATGCACGAACGGGCGCAGACGGAGTCTGCGGAGACTCGTCACCGTTGCCTTCCCCGCCCTCACCCTCACGGTCGCCGGACTCGTCGCAGCACCCTCGGCAGGGGCGGCTCCGGCCGCCGCTCCCGCACCGCACGCCACCAAGGTCACACGGAACAACAAGGCGTTGACCGCCCCTGAGCGGCAGACGTACCGCTCCACCGGCAGGGCCGGCCAGAAGGTGCCCACGACCCATCTGTGCGCCACCGCGAAGCCGGGCCACGCGTCCTGCTTCGCCCAGCGGCGCACCGACATCAAGCAGCGTCTGGCGGCTGCCGTCGCATCCACGCCCTCCGGCCTCTCCCCGGCCAACCTGCACAGTGCCTACAACCTGCCCTCCACGGGCGGTTCCGGCCTGACGGTCGCCATCGTGGACGCGTACAACGACCCCAACGCCGAGGCCGATCTGGCCACCTACCGCTCCACCTACGGCCTGTCCGCCTGCACCAAGGCCAACGGCTGCTTCAAGCAGGTCAGCCAGAGCGGTTCGACGACCAACCTGCCCTCCAACGACACCGGCTGGGCCGGTGAGGAGGCGCTGGACCTCGACATGGTCAGCGCGGTCTGCCCGAACTGCAACATCATCCTGGTGGAGGCCAACTCCGCGAACGACACCGACCTCGGCATAGCCGAGAACGAGGCCGTCGCGCTCGGCGCCAAGATCGTCTCCAACAGCTGGGGCGGCCCCGAGGCGTCCAACCAGACCACCGACGACACCGCCTATTTCAAGCACCCGGGCGTCGCGATCACCGTCTCCTCCGGTGACTCCGCCTACGGCGCCGAGTACCCGGCGACCTCGCAATACGTGACCGCTGTGGGCGGCACCGCGCTCACCACCTCCTCCAACTCCCGCGGTTGGAGCGAGTCCGTCTGGAAAACCAACTCCAGCGAGGGCACCGGCTCCGGCTGCTCCGCCTACGACCCGAAGCCGAGCTGGCAGACGGACACCGGCTGTTCCCAGCGCATGGAGGCGGACGTCTCCGCGGTCGCCGACCCGGCCACCGGCGTGGCGGTCTACGACACCTACGGCGGCTCCGGCTGGGCCGTCTACGGCGGCACCAGCGCCTCCGCCCCGATCATCGCCGGCGTCTACGCCCTGGCGGGCACCCCGGGCTCCGGCGACTACCCGGCGAAGTACCCGTACCAGCACACGGGCAACCTGTACGACGTGACCAGCGGCAACAACGGCAGCTGCTCCCCGTCGTACTTCTGCACCGCGGGCACTGGCTACGACGGTCCGACCGGCTGGGGCACCCCGAACGGTGTCACCGCCTTCACCGCCGGCTCCAGCACCGGCAACACGGTGAGCGTCACCAACCCCGGCAGCCAGTCCACCACCACCGGCGACTCGGCCAGCCTGCAGATCAACGCCACCGACAGCGCGGGCGCGAGCCTCACCTACAGCGCCTCCGGCCTGCCGACGGGTCTGTCCATCGACAGCTCCACCGGCCTGATCTCCGGTACCGCGTCCACCTCGGGCACCTACCAGGTCACGGTCACCGCGACCGACTCCACCGGCGCCTCCGGCTCGACCTCCTTCACCTGGACGGTCAGCTCCAGCGGAGGTGGCGGTTGCGGCTCCGCGCAGCTGCTGAACAACCCGGGCTTCGAGTCGGGCAACACCGGCTGGACCGCGACCAGCGGCGTCATCACCACCTCCAGTGGTGAGGCGGCCCACAGCGGCTCCTACAAGGCCTGGCTGGACGGCTACGGCTCCTCGCACACCGACACGTTGTCCCAGTCGGTGACGATCCCCGCGGGGTGCACGGCGACCCTGACCTTCTACCTGCACATCGACAGCTCGGAGTACACCTCCAGTACCCCGTACGACAAGATGACGGTGACCGCCGGTTCGAAGACCCTGGCGACCTACTCGAACCTCGACGAGGCCTCCGGCTTCAGCAAGAAGACCTTCGACCTGTCCTCGCTGGCGGGCCAGACGGTCACGCTGAAGTTCAACGGTGTGGAGGACTACTCCCTCCAGACCAGCTTCGTCGTGGACGACACCGCCCTGACGACCAGCTGAGCCACATGCACGGAACACCCGGTCCCGCACGCGGAAGCCATCCACGTGCGGGACACGCCGATACCCACCCGGTCGTTGCGGAACGCGCCGTTCTGAGTGGTACTCCAGCCGCACGGGGCGAAGGGCCGGCGTAGTCAATGCCTCGGGGTGGACGGCACGTGGTGTGCTGTACTACCGAGCAGGTGGCTGCGCCTCGGCCTCGGCAGCGCTGCTGTCGGACGTCCCGGCCCGCCGGTATCGTCCTGATGTGTCGGTGCTGTGGTGGATCGTACTGTCCGGGCTGGCCATGAGCCTGTTGTCGCTGGTGGGGGGCGTCGCGCTACTCCTGCCCGAGCTTTCCTTCGAGCGCGTGGTGCTGCCGTTGGTGGCCCTCGCTGCGGGTGCGCTGCTGGGTGGTGCTTTGTTCCACATGCTGCCCGAGTCGGTCCGGGCACTGGGCAACCATCTGTTCGTCTACGCGTGGGTGGCGGCGGGGCTGCTGGCGTTCCTGGTACTGGAGCAGTTCCTCCATTGGCACCACTGTCACCGCCCCATCACGGCCCACCGACCGTTGGGCTACCTCGTTCTGGTCGCCGACGGGCTGCACAACTTCATCGGCGGGCTTGCGGTCGGCAGCGCATTCGTGGTCGACGTCCGCCTGGGACTGGTGACTTGGCTGGTGGCGGCGGCGCATGAGGTCCCCCAGGAGCTGGGGGACTTCGGGATTCTGGTGCACAGTGGCTGGAGTCCCGCTCGGTCACTGGCGTTCAACCTGGCCTCGGCACTGACCTTCCTACTCGGCGGTGTGATCGCCTATGCGCTGGCCGGCGAGGTTGACATCGCGGTGCTGGTGCCGTTCGCGGCCGGCAACTTCCTCTACATCGCGGTCGCGGACCTGCTGCCGGAGATCACCACGTCCCCGGTTCCTCGGGAGAAGGTCCTGCACACGGCGTGCTTCGTCCTGGGACTGGCCGTACTGCTGGGGGTCGCTCTGCTGGCCTGAACCACGACCGGGTGCATGTGCACGAGTGCGGGGCCGGCTGGGTCCTCAGGGCAGTCTCCGGCCGCGCATCAAGGTACGGATCTCCTCATCGGAGGGGATCCTGTCGAGTGGCTCCGCCTCGTCGGCGAGCACGCCGTCGACGATCAGGAGGAACCCGGTTCCCTCGTCCTGGCACTCCTCCACGACCAGGACCCTGTGACCATCGATGTGCCGCTCCGCCACCAGGTGTTCCATCGCGGCGTCCCCTCTCTCTCCGCCACCGACCGCCGCCAACCCGTCCGGCGTCTACCACCTGGACGGTGGGGGCGTCCTCCTGGTCCGACCATCGCGCACCACGCCCGGCAGGGCACGTGCCCCCCAGACCGGTGGTTCCTCCCTTTCGAGGTGCCGGGACGGCGCGAATGCCGGACGGTGGAAGGAGACCGGAGGGAGCCTGTCATGAGCTGCTGGTGTGGACACGGACCGTGGCACCACTACATGCATCCCTACCCACCGGGCTACTACCTACCGCCCGAGCACTACGGCCCCCCGCCGGAGCAGCCCCGCCGCACGGCTGAGACGGAGGAACTCACGGGCTTCCTGCGACGGCTTGAAGAGGAGATCGCGGCCCTCCGCCGTGACCTGGACGAGCTGCGCAGGTCCGGCGACAAGCGTTGACGAGCCGGGTGCGGAGGGAACGACGAGGACGGAACCGATCGTAGTGGCGTCGACGGCTCCGGCCGGCCTGCAGGTCGTCAGGCACGCCGTCAGCCCGGTGATCATCGTCAACCACACCACGACCGGCCGTCCGCCGGTCAGGCGCTGAGCCGCGCGGCACCGGGCGTGGGGGGAGGCCACGGGCGGCACGATCCTGGGGCTCGGCCGGGGCACGGCACCGACCGTCGCCGCGGTGGCCCTCGCCGTCGTCGCCGGTGGGGACTTCTTCGCCGCGCGCCACCGGCGGGGTGCCCGGCCATCGAGAAGGAGAAGGCCACTTGGTGGGACGACCGGAACCGGTCGTGGGCCGCCGCGGTTGGCCGGGAAGCGCCTGAGCGGGCGACCGCGACCGGTGGCCGGGCCTTGCGACCCCCGAAGCTCGGCCCCCCGTGTTCCGTGTGCCCGCCGCGCGGAACGGCCCCCGGTGCCGGGCCGTCCCCGGGCGCCTGGAATGATGGCAGCCGCCATGAACGTCCCGATGCGGGCTGCCGCCGATCTGAGACTGCTGAGGGCCGCGGTGTTCTCAGCGGTATGCGTGGCGCTGTCCGCAAGCGGGCACGCGCTGGCCTCGGGGTCCGAGGTCCCTCTGTGGTCCCTGGCGGCTGGCTGGGTAGGGATCGCCGGTGTGGCGGGGGCGCTGGCCGGACGGGAGCGATCGCTGCCGGGCATCGCGCTGACCCTGCTGACGGGTGAGATCGGCCTGCACCTGCTGTTCTGCCTCGGCCAGAACTCCATGACGATGGCTCCCTCGGTCAAGCGGTCCGCCTCTGTGGTGACCGTGGCCGAACGGCTGCTGTGCGGTCCACGGGCGGCTCACCTGACCCCGCTGGACGCGACCCGCATCCTGCAGCAGGCCAGGCTCGATGTCTCCGGATCCGTCTCCGCCCTGCACGGTGCGCCCGGGATGCCCGGAATGGCGAGGATGACTGGTCATGGCGGTCTCACCGCGATGTTGGGCTCGATGTTCACACCGTCGATGCTTGCCGCGCACGTGGCCGCGGCCCTCCTCACCGGCTGGGTGCTGCGCCGCTGCGAGATCGCTGTGTGGCAGGCCGTTCGGCTGCCTGCGGTGGCCCTCGCGCACCTGCTCCGCCTCATGTTGCTGTGGCGGTTGAGCGGCTTGTTGGCCACCGTCCGGTGCCAGGTGCCGATGACCGGGCTGCTGGAGCGGATCCTGGCCGCGCTCGGCGCGCATCGCAGAGCCGATAACGGCAGCGCACTGCGGCTGCGGTCCGCCGTGCTGCGCACCTGCGCCGCCCGCCGCGGTCCGCCCGCGCTGGCGTCGGTGGCCTGAGCCTTTCTGCGCACTCCTGCCCGTGTTTGCGGGAAGGCCCACGGCTCTTGCTCACCGCTGTGTGTGGGGCGAGACCGTCCGGATCTGCCCCCTCGCTTCCTCCCTTCGCATCCCGCTCGCTGGGCGATGTTCGCCCGATGACGGGGCAATGTCGTCCTGTCGTGCCTGTTCAGCGGTCGGCCCTGCGACGGTGTCCCACCGCGTGAGCGGCTCGCGCGTCGCCGAGCCATGACCGCAGACACGCGGCCGACGTGCTTCTGCCGCGTGTTCGGCGCAGGCAGGTGCCTTCGTGCAGGCACGCCGTTCGAGTGGCTGGACGTGATCGGGGCGTTGGTGGAGGGAGCCGTCTCGCCCCTGTCCCGGCATACACGCCGCACCTTTGGCGGAGGTTGTGTGCCCACTTCTTCGTACGCAGGAGCTCTTTCATGCGCATCACATCCGCGCGCCGTGCCGGCGTGGCGGTCGCCGTCGTCGCCGCGGCCGGGTTCGGCCTGGCCGCCTGCGGCGGCTCGTCCGACAGCGGGCCGGTCGCCGTCGTCTCCGGTCCCACCGCCTCGGCCCGGCCCGGTGTCATCACTCTGGACACGCCAGACGTCAAACCTGCCCTGACCCTCACCGATCAGAACGGCCACCGCTACGACCTGGTCAAGCAGACCGCGGGCCACCCGACCCTGCTGTACTTCGGCTACACCCACTGCCCGGACGTGTGCCCGACCACGATGGCCGACATCGCCGTGGCCGCCCGGGGGCTACCCATCGCCGAACGGCAGGAGCTGCGAGTGGTCTTCGTCAGTACTGACCCCGACCGCGACTCCCCCAAGCGCCTCAAGAAGTGGCTCGGCGCGATCGACCCCCGGTTCACCGGCCTGACCGGCGACTTCACCACCGTGCAACGCGCGGCCCGCAGCCTCGGGATCGGAGTGTCCCGGCCGGTCAAGCACAAGGACGGCACCGAGACCGTCAGCCACGGCGCCGAAGTGATCGTCTTCTCGCCCAGGGACGACAAGGCCCACCTGTTCTACGCCTCCGGCACGTCGGAGCGGCGGTACGCCGTCGACCTGCCCAAGATCGTCAAGGGAGAGACGCCGTGACGCGTTCGACTACCCGCCCCCGCGCCCGTGTCTCTGCGAGCGCCGCCGCGATCGCCACCCTGCTGCTCGGCGGCACCGTGCTGACCGGCTGCTCCACCTCGTCCTCGGCGGCGCAATCGTCTTCGTCCTCGCCCGGGTCTCCCTCGTCGTCCACGCCGACCGGGTCCGTGGCGTACGACGAGCCGGTGCTGAAGGTGACCGGCGCCTACATACGGCAGCCGGTGACCGCCGACATGGCCGCCGGCTACTTCACCCTCACCAACACCGGCCGGCAGCCCGACAAGCTGACCGGTGTGACCAGCGACATCGCGGCGATGGTCACGATGCACCGCACCACGGCCGAGAACCAGATGGTGCCAGTGAAGGCGTTCACCATCCCCGCGGGCGGCACGCTGACCCTGCGCACCGGCGGTAACCACCTGATGTTCATGGGGTTGAAGAAGAAGCCGACGGCGGGCGAGACGGTCACCCTGCACCTGCGGTTCGCCGCGTCCGATGCGATCACCGTCCGGGTTCCGGTCAAGCCGACGACCTACCAGCCGCCGAACTGACCTGCGGCGAGGGCCTGCCCGGAGGCCAGAAGGCCCGAGACCGTCCGGCCTGGCCCTCGCCCACACCGCTCCAGCCCCCACAGGCTTCACAAGGCTGCAAAGGCTCTCCATGTCAGACGACACCACACGGCATCACGACCACCAGGCCCCAAGGCCCGACTGCCCCTCCTGCCCCGACCGCCGTGACCGGAGGGCCGGTATCTCCCGCAGGCGGATGCTGAGCTCCGCCGGCACCGCCGGAGTCGCCGGGCTCGTGTCCGGGGCAGTGGCAGGTGGCACAGCCGGCTACGCGGTGGCCGACCGCGCCGTCCCGGTGACCGCGGTCGGCGCCACGGCCGTTCCGTTCCACGGAACGCACCAGGCCGGCATCACTGCCCCGCCGCAGGCCCAGGCCATCGGCCACCTCGCTGCCTTCGACCTGGCGCGCGGTACCGGCCGCACGGAGGCCGCCGCGCTGATGCGCCGCTGGTCGGCTGCGGCCAAGGCGATGACACAGGGACATGCGCCCGCCTGCGACGACCAGATCGCTCTCGATGCAGGGCCCTGCTCCTTGACGGCGACCTTCGGTTTCGGCCGCACCTTCTTCACCAGGACGGGACTCACCCACCGGACGCCGGCAGCGCTCGTCCCCGTCCCCCGCTTCCCGTCCGATGCGATCGACCCGAAACGCAGCGACGGCGACCTGTGGATCCAGATCGGCGCCGATGACCCACTCGTCGCCTTCCACGCCCTGCACGTCCTGCAGAAGGAGGCGGCGGGGGCGGCGGAGGTCCGCTGGCAGATGAGCGGCTTCAACCGCGCCCGAGGCGCCACCTCTCACCCGAAGACGGTCCGCAACCTGATGGGCCAGATCGACGGCACCGGTAACCCCAAGCCCACCGACGAGGACTTCGCTGCGAAGATCTTCGTTCCCGACAGCGGCCACACCGATCAGGCCTGGATGAACGGAGGTTCCTACGCCGTCGTACGCCGCATCCGCATGCTGCTCGGTCACTGGGCCGACCTCACCCGAACCGAGCAGGAAGAGGTCATCGGTCGCCGCAAG
The DNA here is from genome assembly GCF_000802245.2 of Streptomyces pluripotens. Lineage (NCBI taxonomy): Bacteria > Bacillati > Actinomycetota > Actinomycetes > Kitasatosporales > Streptomycetaceae > Streptomyces > Streptomyces pluripotens. The sequence continues at coordinate 6,686,323 of NZ_CP021080.1, read as the reverse complement.
GGCACCGGCGCACCGTTGTCCGCCCTCAAAGGCGCAGCCGAAACCACTCCGATGGACCTGAACAAGTTCACCCGCAACGGTTCCCTGGCCATCCCGGCGGACGCCCACATCCGCGTCGCCGCCCCCGAGTCAAACGACGGGGCGGCCATGCTGCGCCGCGGCTTCTCCTACCACGACGGCTACCGCACCGACGGCACGCCCGACGCGGGGCTGCTCTTCATCACCTGGCAGGCCGACCCGGAGGCGTTCATCAAGGTGCAGACCAAACTCGACGGCGCCGACCACCTCACCCGCTTCATTCGGCATGAGTCCACCGCCGTCTTCGCTGTCCCGGGCGGCGCAGCGCCGGGCGAGTACGTCGGCCAGCGCCTACTGGAAGGATGACATGACAGGCATGCACGGTATGCAACACATGCAGATGACGCACATGACGGGGCCGATGTGGATGCCCATGGCGCCGCCGACCCTGGGCCGGCTGCTGGCCTTCCACCCGCAGCCCCTGCCGGTGGAGCCCCTCGCCTGCCTGCTGGCCCTGGCCCTGTACGGCCTGGCCGTGTGGCGGCTGCGCCGCCGCGGCGACCGGTGGCCGCTGCACCGCACCCTGCTGTGGAACGCGGGCGTGCTCAGCATCGCGGCCGTCACCTGCACCGGTGTGGGCGGCTACGGCATGGAACTGTTCAGCGTCCACATGGTGCAGCACATGGTGCTGTCCATGCTCTCGCCGATCCTCCTGCTGCTCGGCGCGCCCATCACCCTCGCCCTGCGGGCACTGCCCGTCGCGCGGCGCGGCCGTACCGGTCCCCGCGAGGTCATCGTATGGCTCGTGCACAGCCGTCCGGCTCGGGTGGTCTCCTCGCCCTTCTTCACCCTGCCGTTGTTCATCGCCAGTCTCTACGGCCTCTACTTCACCCCGCTGTTCGACTTCTTCATGCACAGCTGGCTGGGCCACGAGTGGATGCTCGCCCACTTCCTGGTGACCGGCCTGCTGTTCTTCTGGCCCATCATGGGCGTTGACCCCGCACCGCGCCGCCCCTCCCACGTGCTGCGGATGCTGGAGCTGTTCATCGGCATGCCCTTCCACGCCTTCTTCGGCATCGCCGTGATGATGTCCAGCACGCTCATCGTCGGCTTCTTCGCACACCCGCCGGCCGCCTGGCACCTTGTCCCGCTCTCCGACCAGAACATGGGAGGCGGCATCGCCTGGGCCTTCAGCGAGATCCCCACGGTGATGGTGCTGATCGCCCTGCTCGTCCAGTGGGCCGCCAGCGATCGCCGCGCCGCAGTCCGCGCAGACCGCCAGGCCGACCGGGACCACGACGCCGAACTCAGCGCATACAACGCCTACTTGGCCCGCCTTGCTGCCCGTGACGACCCGGCGTGAACTTCCCGGTGGTGTCGGTGCCCGCCGTCCGGGCACCGACACCACCGACGTCACACACCGGGTCGGAGGCGCCGCTGAGGTTCCCGCGCTCCAGCCGCACGCGGTAGTCCGCGCTCAGGCCCGCGAGCAGGGCGCCCCCTCCGCGCCGAAGGTCCGGGGCGCGGGGGTTCCCGCCGCGGACCGGCAACCCCTCCTACTCCGGGGCGTCCGCGCCCACCGGCGCTGAGGAACGTGCGGACCTCCACACCCACCCCTCAAATTGAACGCGTTCAAAACTATGGTCTACGCTGATGCCAAGCAAAGACCGAGGGGGCTCGATGAAGGTGGTACTGCCCGGGGGAACGGGACAGGTCGGCACCATTCTCGAACGTGCACTGACGGCGGCCGGGCACGAGGTCACGGTGTTGACCCGGCGTCCTGTACGGGCGCACCACATCGGATGGGACGGGGCCACGCTCGGCCGCTGGGCCGCGGCGCTCGACGGCTGCGACGCCGTGATCAACCTGGCCGGGCGCAGCGTCTCGTGCCGCTACACCCCCGAGAACCTACGCGCGATGATGGACTCACGGGTGGATTCGGCACGGGTGGTCGGCGAGGCGATCGCCGCCGCGGCACGGCCGCCGCGCGTCTGGCTGCAGATGAGTACGGCGACGGTCTACGCCCACCGCTTCGACGCGGCCCATGATGAGGCGACCGGGCTGATCGGGGGCTCGGAGCCCGGGGTGCCGGACTACTGGGCGTACAGTGTCGAGATCGCGCAGAACTGGGAGCGGGCGCAGGCCGAGGCACCGACTCCCGAGACCCGCAAGGTGGCGCTGCGCTCGGCGATGGTCATGAGCCCGGACCGGGGCGGTGTGTTCGACGTGTTGTCGCGGCTGGCGCGCCTCGGGCTGGGCGGTCCGGTGGCCGGCGGCGCACAGTACGTCTCCTGGATCCACGACCAGGACTTCGTGCAGGCGGTGGAGTTCCTGATCGCCCGTGACGATCTCGAAGGGCCAGTGAACCTCGCCTCGCCAGGCCCCCTTCCGCAGCGCGACCTCATGCGGGCGTTGCGCACGGCCTGGGGCATCCCGGTGGGGTTGCCAGCGACACGCTGGATGGCCGAGTTGGGGGCGTTCGCACTGCGCACGGACACGGAGCTGCTGCTCAAGAGCCGTCGGGTGGTACCGGGCCGGCTGCGCGCGGCCGGGTTCACTTTCGCGTATCCCGAATGGGGGACGGCCGCTACGTCCCTCGTACGCCGAGCCAGGCTGGTTCGTGCGGCATCGCGGCGGGTCCCTGCATCGAGCCAGGCAGCGTAGAAACCGGTTCAGGGTTCAGCCGGTCCACTGCTGCATCGTGTGGTCGTCGCTGAGCCGGTCGGATCCGATGTGACGGTCGGCGGCGACGGCGGTGCTGCCGATCATGGCGTGCCACATCAGGTCGGTGGCACAGAAGCTTTCGAGGGTCCAGCACCAGATGGCTTCGACGTAGTCCGCGCGGTCAAGTTCCATCACGGCTTCGAGCAGGGCTACCCGGAGTCTCTGCTCCACCGCGTAGACCTCCTGGGTGCTGGGGACTCTTCGCTGGGCGCGCTGTTGGAGCGGCCAGCAGTGACCGTAGTAGAGGAGGGTGCCGACGGCGGGGTGCTTGCCGATGGCGTCCCACGTCCTCTGGGTGAGGGTGACCGTGTGGTTGTGCAGGGTGCCGGGCACCAGGTCGTGGCTGGTGGTCTCATGGCCGATGTCACCGAGGAGCACCGCCTGGTGCCAGGAGGCCATGGTGGTAGTGGGACCGATCCCGGGGTCGTCGCTGACCAGTGCGCAGGAAATGCCCCGGTGCCGGGTGTCGGCAATCTGCCAGGCGTAGGTGGACGCAATCGCGATCCCGCCCATGGTGTCACTTCGGAGGGTTCCCGTGCGGTTGAGGACACTGGCGAGTTTGCGGTAAGCGAGGGTCAGATCCTCACGACCGGTCTTTCCGCCCGTCAGGGTCAAGATGCTGTTGCACATGTCGCCGGAGGCCCAGTCGTAGCCGAGGTCGATGACATCGTTGACCACGCGGGCGACGCCCGGGCTCATCAGGTCGTCAGTACAGCCACCGGTGCCGACCGCCCACTGTTCGGCCCCGGAGTCGACGACCAGGTAGGAGGACCACAGTTGTGGGTCCTCCCATACGACTCCGCCCCGGCGCACCAGGGTGTGGCGACGGGCTTCCTGTTCACGGCGTTGTTTGACGTAGAGGGCGCCGTAGCTGAAGCTGCATCCCGCCGCGAAGGCGCCGAGGTAGGTGTCGGAAGCGGCGACGGCCTTTCGTGCGTAGCTTTGGACGTGGCGCCACCAGCCCAGGCTGGGCGAGTTCTCGGCGAGGAAGTTGTAGTCGTAGTAGAACTGACTGTCCAGAAGCATCGTTGACCAGGCCATCGGGGTACGGCCGTACACGCCGGCGTCTACGGCGAGAACACCGAGACCTACGGTCGGCCGTTGGTAGATGCCGCGCATACCGTACCTGCGGCAAGCTTCGACCCAGGCTGCGTCATCCTCGTCTTCCCAGCCGGTGCCCTTGTGCAGGAAGTCGGACGGGTGCGGGCGGCCAGTGTGCCGCAAATCAGCGTCCACGAAACGGATTTTGCTGGTGCCCAGGGTGTCGGCGGCCACGGTCGCGGGCCCCTCGTCCGCCGACCAGTCGACCAGCGCGTCGTAGATCGAGCACGACACCCAGGCCGTCCAGTTGCTCATCAGCGCCATGACCGTCCGGCATCCGGGGGGTTCCTGACGGGCGGCGAGGCTTGCGGTGGTGAAGTGCAGGGTCTGGGCACAGCGAGACCCCGCGGAGGCGACCAGGGCTTCGCGGATCAGGTCCTGCTGGGTGTCAGGCGCCAAGGCGGGCGCGCACGAGTCCGGCTCCAGAATCCGCACGCCGGCGAGCGCCGCGAAACCAGGATCGAAGCCCAGATACCACGGAGCACCGTCGCAGCCGCCCTGGCAGCCGTCAGCCATGCTGTGGAACAGGGTGCCGCCCCGCGGAGGGGAGATGGTGTACTCGCGGCCGGGCACCAGGGTTTCCGCGACCGCGTAGCAGGACATTCGGTAGTGCTGGTGATCGGGTTCGTTGATCGCGTACGAGACCGGCGGCCGACTGGATACCTCCGGAAACGGGATGACCTGGGAGTTCAACCCCTTGTCCATGATGTTGGGGTCGTCCAGTGGAACCCGCCGGGGTTGAGCCGTGTTCGGTTCGTCTTCCATAGCAGCTTCTCCACCTTGCCGGGAGTCTGATCGAATGAGCCTGTACTCACCTGTTGGCGATGGGCGGTGCGGCAGTGTCTGACATTGTGGAGGCCTGCTCATCCTGAACCCCCAGAACGCTTGGAAGTCCAGTGAATTGACGGTGAACTGAGGCAGATTGCCGGGTTGGGGCAACCGCGATCAGCATCATCTGGACGTTACGTTGGAGTGCATTGGAGCGCCGCATTTCCCGCCTGTGCGTAACAAGCGACTGACCACAGCGGCCCGAAAGCCACGAGCCAGAAGACTGCGTCCTCCATGCATACACCAGCGCGCAGGTGAGGGCGCAACGGCGCATGTGAAGGGAGCGCACCCCAGGAGATGACTCCTTTCGCAAACATCGCCCAGGCGAAGCGAATCCGGGACCGTGGGAGGCCCAGGCAGCGCTGTGGCCACTGTGTGCGCCACCGTCAGGCTTCACCGTCTGTCCGCGACGGCAAGGGCCCTCTGACCTCCCAGGAAAGTCCGTGATCACCCTCGGATGCACCACCTGAACTTCACCTCAATGCCACCTGGGGGTGCCCATGACGGTGCGGATGTTCTCCGTGGCCGTGATGCCCTGGGGCGCGCGGGAGCACACCGGGTCCCTGGAGCGCACGCACTAGGCCAAGGGCATGTGCGCTTCACGGAATTCACTCCGTATGCACTGGATACCCCTCTTGAACTCACCTCATCTGTTTGCCGGCTCGTGCCGGACGGGCACCTCCACCTCGAAATACGACCGATGTCTTCCCTGGAATAGGGGGGTGGGTCGGCCCATGGCCGCGCCGCGTGTCATCACTTTTGCTACGGAATCCTGCTTGCTGTCCATCGTCGGGAATTCCTCCGTCACCCCAGCCCTGTCCTTCGCCCCGGCTCGGTTGGGGCGGACACGGTGACGGGCGCCCACATCGACCGGCACGAGCACTTCCCGCTGCTGGCTGCGCACGGCTGCCCCGAGGCGTTGCGTTCCCTGTCGTACGGGGAGCTCAAGGAACTCGCTGACGAGATCCGCGCGTTCCTGGTCGACAGGGTCTGTGCCACCGGAGGCCATCTGGGACCGAATCTGGGAGTGGTGGAACTCACCCTCGCACTGCACCGGGTCTTCGACTCACCGCGTGACAGTCTCGTCTTCGATATCGGGCACCAGTCGTACGTCCACAAACTGCTGACGGGGCGGGCAGCCGACTTCGGATCGCTGCGGCAGGAGGGCGGACTGTCCGGCTATCCGTCCCGTGACGAGTCGGTGCACGACCTGGTGGAGAACTCCCATGCCTCCACTGCACTGTCCTACGCGGACGGCCTAGCCAAGGCACACGAGCTGACCGGCCACACGGACCGGCGGGTGGTGGCTGTCATCGGGGACGGGGCGATGACCGGAGGAATGGCGTGGGAGGCGCTGAACAACATCGGCGGTGCGCCTGGCCGTCCGGTGATCGTGGTCCTCAACGACAACGGCCGCTCCTACGCCCCCACCACCGGAGCACTGGCTACCTCCCTGGCCACGCTCCCCCGGAACGACGGCGGGACGAACACCGGCCGGAACCTGTTCACGGACCTCGGCTTCGCCTACCTCGGCCCCCTCAACGGACACGACACAGCCGCCCTGGAGGGCGCGCTGCGCCGGGCCCGGTCCCTGGAACGGCCGGTGGTGGTGCACGTGGTCACGGTCAAGGGCAAGGGCTACCGCCCGGCCGAGCAGGACGAGGCGGACTGCCTGCACGCGGTGGGCCCCGTGAACGCCACAACCGGCCGACCCGATACCGCCGTGGCGCTGTCCTGGACCGACGCGTTCGAACAGGTCCTGGTGGAACTGGCGGCCGAACGTGAGGACCTGGTCGCCGTCACCGCGGCGATGCTGCGCCCGACCGGGCTGTGGGCCATGGCACAGCGGTATCCCCGGCGGGTCTTCGACGTCGGGATCGCCGAACAGCACGCGGTGACCAGTGCCGCGGGACTGGCCATGGGCGGCCTGCACCCGGTGGTCGCGCTCTACGCGACGTTCGTGAACCGGGCGTTCGACCAGGTCCTGATGGACGTCGGCCTGCACCGGCTGCCCGTCACCTTCGTCCTGGACCGGGCCGGTATCACGGGGCCGGACGGACCCAGCCACCACGGCATGTGGGATCTGGGCGTCCTGGCCACGGTGCCAGGCCTCCGGATCGCGGCCCCTCGCGACGCCTACCGGCTCAGGTCCCTGCTGCGCGAAGCCGTCGCGGTGCGCAACGGCCCCACGGTATTGCGCATCCCCAAGTCGGCGACCGGAGCGGCCGTCGATGCGGTGGCGCAGGTGGACGGCCTGGACATCCTGCACCGCAGCCCGCGGCGCCCCCTGGACGTCCTACTCGTCCCCGCGGGTCCGCTCGCCACCGCGGCCCTCGAGGCCGTCGCCGTGCTGGAAGGGCAGGGGCTGGGGGTAACGGTGGCCGACCCTGGCTGGATCCTGCCCGTCCGCCACACGCTGCCCACGCTGGTCGCCCGTCACCGTGTCGCCGTCAGCATCGAGGACAACATCCGCACCAGCGGCTTCGGCACGGCTCTGGCCCAGGCCTGCCAGGAGGCCGGAGTGGCCACCCCAGTGACCAGCCTCGGACTGCCCCACACGTTCCTCCCCCACGGACCCCGCAGCGCCCTGCTGACCCGGGCCGGCCTGGACGCCGACGGCATCGCCCGCTCCGCCCGCCGAGCCCTCGCCGCCGCGTCCGCACGCCCACCATGCTCCAGCTCCACCCCCGACACAGGGAGCCTTTGATGGCCACCATCGACCCGCAACCGCCCGCCATGCCGCCCCCGCCGCCAGAACCACGCCGCCGCTCCCGCCAGCTGCGCATCGGGAACGTCCTGGTGGGCGGGGACGCACCGGTGAGCGTGCAGACTATGACCACCACCAACACCGCCGACGTGGACGCCACCCTCCAGCAGATCGCCGAGGTCACCGCAGCCGGCTGCGACATCATCCGCGTCGCGGTACCCACTGCTGACGATGCCGCCGCACTACCTGCCATCACCGCCCGCTCGCCGATCCCGGTCATCGCCGACATCCACTTCCAGCCCCGCTACGTCTTCCAGGCGATCGACGCCGGCTGCGCCGCGGTCCGCGTCAACCCCGGCAACATCAGGAAGTTCGACGACAGGGTGGAGGACATCGCCAAAGCGGCAGCCGACGCGCGGGTGCCACTGCGGATCGGGGTGAACGCCGGCTCCCTCGATCCCCGACTGCTCGCCCGGCACGGCGCGGCCACCGCCGAGGCCCTGGTCGAATCCGCGCTGTGGGAAGCCTCACTGTTCGAGGAACACGGCTTTTCCGATATCAAGATCGCGGTCAAGCACCACGACCCCCTGGTCGTGGTGGCCGCCAACCGGCTGCTGGCCAGCCGCTGCGTCTACCCCCTCCACCTGGGCGTCACCGAGGCTGGTCCCACCCTTCAGGGCTCTGTCAAGTCCGCCGTCGCCTTCGGCATCCTGCTCTCGGAAGGCATCGGCGACACCATCCGCGTCTCCCTGTCCGCGCCCCCCTTAGAGCAGGTCAAAGCGGGCTGCCACATCCTGGCCTGCCTGGGGCTGCGGCCCCGCAAGCTGGAAATCGTCTCCTGCCCCGGCTGCGGCCGCCTCCAGGTCGACATCCACAAACTGGCAACCCGGGTCGAAGCGGCCTTCGGCGGCTTCCCCCACCCGCTGCGCATCGCCGTCATGGGCTGCGTCGTCAACGGGCCCGGTGAAGCCCGCGCCGCCGACCTCGGTGTCTCCTCCGGCAACGGCAAGGGACAGATCTTCGTCAAGGGCAAGGTCATCGCCACCGTCCCCGAGGCCCAGATCGTCAACCGGCTGCTCGAAGAGGCACTCCGCTTGGCCCAAGAGGACCCCACGCCAACGGAGCAGGCGGGGCCATGACGCACACCCCGGCCGCGCCGGAACCGGACCTCACCGGCTTCCGCCAGGCCGTCGACGCCTGCCTCGACCGCTTCCTGGATCGCAAGGCCCACACGGCGGCCGCTGACGAGCTGCCTCCCGAGATCATCGACATCCTGCGCGACTTCCTGTTCCGCGGCGGCAAACGCCTGCGTCCCCTGCTGTGCGCGTGCGGCTGGAGCGCGGGCGCGGGCGGTGGCGAGACCACCAGGCTTGTGTCGGTCGCGGCCGCGATGGAGATGTTCCACGCCTTCGCCCTCATACACGACGACGTCATGGACCGCTCCGCCACCCGCCGCGGCCGGCCCACCGTCCACCGCGCCCTCGCCACCCACCACGGCGCGCACCGCAGCCAGACCGCCGCCGAGCGGCTCGGCGCGAGCGCGGCCGTCCTGGTCGGTGACCTGGCGCTGGTCTGGTCCGACGAGCTCCTGTCCACCCATCTGTCCCCCGAGCAACTGCCCGCGGTCCGACCGTACGTCGATGCGATGCGTACCGAGGTGATGTACGGCCAGTACCTCGACCTGCTGAACACCGGCCAACTCACCGGCGACATCGAAACCCCATTGCAGGTCATCCGCTACAAGACCGCCAAGTACACCATCGAACGCCCCCTGCACATCGGCGCAGCCCTCGCCGGAGCCGGCCCCGCGGTCCTTGACGCCTGCACCGCCTTCGCTCTCCCCCTGGGCGAGGCGTTCCAGCTCCGCGACGACCTCCTGGGGGTGTTCGGCACCCCCGAACAGACCGGCAAGCCCGTCCTGGACGACCTGCGCGACGGCAAACACACCGTGCTGATCGCCCTCGCCCTCACTCGCGCCAACCCCCATCAGGACACCATCCTGCGCACCCTGCTCGGCTCCCCAGACCTGGACGAGAACGGCGCCGCTCGCATTCGCGCCATCCTCGACTCCACCGGCGCCCACGCCGATACCGAGCACATGATCCACACCCGGTACCAACAAGCCCTCACCGCACTCGACCGCGCCCCCTTCCCCGCCACCGCCACCGCCGCCCTCCGACAGATCGCCCACGCGGCCACCACAAGGACCGCATGACCCACTGCCGTCGTGTCCTGCTCACCACACCCTGCGGCCACTGCGCCGGCACGGCCCGCGCGATCGAGCGGTGGCGCGGGATCGAAGCGGTGGAAAGGGGACCTGGAGCAGTGAGCTCCGTGCGGGGCGCCCGGGGACCGGTGCGACGGCGGCCTCCGCGCACACGGGTGCAGCCGAGGATTCTCCTCTTTGCGTGTGTAGAGGAGAGGTGTGAGCGTGCATCCATGGAATTCCTCAGCAGACAGTCCACCAGCAAGGCCCCGGCCGAGTGGTTCACCGGCGACGTGTGGTGGGACGTGATCCATCCCGGTGACGCGCCGTCGCGGATGCGTGCGGTCCTCGTCCGCTTCACGCCCGGCGCCCGCACCGCCTGGCACCACCACGCCCTCGGCCAGACCCTGCACGTGGTCTCCGGAGTGGCCCTGGTCGGTACGCGCGACGGCACCGTCTTCGAGGCTCACCCCGGCCAGACCGTTTCCTGCCCGCCGGGCGAGGAGCACTGGCACGGTGCCGCTCCCGACCACTTCATGGAACATCTGGCGCTGTGGGAGGGCTCCGACGACGGCGCCCCCGAGACGTCGTGGGCCGAACACGTCACGGACGAACAGTACGCAGCCGGTCCGCGCACTCGCGCCTGAGACCGGTCCGTCCGAGAGGCAGCCCCCCATGCGAGCAACCTTCCTGTACGGCGCCGGCGACGTACGCGTCGAGCACGCACCCGATCCGGTCCTGGAGCAGCCCACCGACGCCGTCGTGCGCGTCGTCCGCACCAGCGTCCGCGGCAGCGACCTCCACCCCTACCGCACCATGCCGGCCCCCGGCCGCCCCAGACCGTTCCAGGCCCCTGAGGCCGATTGGCTCGTCAGGGGCCGTCGCACCGTCGGTGACGGCCGTGCGGCGGGTTCGTACGGGCGTGGCTCCCGCGGTGCCGTACACCGCGGGGACCAAGCCCTCGTGTCGTCGACCCTCACGGGCCCACCGATATCGTGGGGCGGGCGCGCGTGCTGGCGCGGATTTCCCCAGCCGACAGCAAAATCTGCCCGGCGTGGGGTGCTTCAGCCGGAGATCCGGACGGGCAGTTCGGCCAGGCCACGCATGATGATGTTGGGTACCCGGGCCGGCGTCTCGGTCAGCAGTTCCAGGTCCAGCGCGGTCAGGGCGGACACTGCGGCCTGTGCGGTGAGCCTGGCCAGCGGCGCGCCGACACAGAAGTGGATGCCCAGGCCGAAGCCCAGGTTGCGGCCGGCCGGCCGGTCCAGCTTGAGCGCGTCGGGGTCGTCGTAGACCGCCGGGTCGTGGCTGGCCGCGCCGATCATCAGCATGACCTGTTCCCCCGGCTGGACGGTGTGCCCGGCGATCTCGGCCTCGGCCACCGCGACCCGGGAGATCATCTGCACCGGCGGGTCGAAGCGCAGCATCTCTTCGACCGCGGCGGGCACCCGATCCGGGTCGGCACGCAGCCAGTCCCGCTGTTCGGGGCGGCCCAGGAGCGCCAACATGCCGTTACCGATCAGGTTGACCGTGGTGGCGTACCCGGCCGAGAGCAGCAGCGTGCAGGTGACCTCCAGTTCGTGCGGGGTCAGCTTGTCCCCGCCCTCCTCGACCGAGACCAACTCGCTGATCAGGTCGGTGCCCGGGTCAGCTCGACGCCGCTCGGCCAGCTCACCGATGTAGTGGTACAGCTCGGCGCGGGCGCTGTCCCGCTTGGCGATCTCCTCGGGAGCGAGCAGGAAGCTGGGGTCCAGACCACGGGCGATGTCGCCGGACAACTCGTCAAACCGGGCGGCGTGCTCGGCCGGGACGTCCAGCAGCGCGTTCTGCATCCGGCCGGGCAGCGGGTGCGCCACCGCGCGCATCAGGTCGATGGGGCCGTCGCCCGCCTCGGCGCGGGCGGTCTCGATCAGCTCGTGCACGACCCGCTCGGCAGTGGCGCGCATCCGGTCCACCTGGCGTGCGGCGAACGCCTTGCTGACCAGGGCACGGATCCGGGTGTGCTCGGGCGGGTCGGCGAAGATGAACGGCCGCACCACCGAGCCGTCGGCCCCGTGGCGGAAGTGGTCGGCGACGGCGGCGCCGTCGCCCCATCCGAATCGCTGATCGCGCAGCACGGCCGAACAGGCCTCGTGCCCGGTCACCGCCCACAGCCCCAGCGGGGTCCGGGTCACCGGGCCCTTCTCGCGGACCTGTGCGTAGCTCGGGTAGGGGTCGGCCAGGAAGGCCGGGTCGAATGGGTCGAAGGGCAACAGCTGGGCGATGAGGCCCGGGTCGAGCATCGGAGCTTCGGTCATGACTACCGTTCCCAACCCCGCGCGGGACGCCGGTCGCCGCGCGGCAGGTTCTTGTCTCGGTTCGGGGTGGACTGTGCGTGCGCCGGGGGTTCGGGGCGGCTGCCCGGGTGTCAGCCCTCGGCGGCCGGGGTGACCGGGGTGAAGGTCACCGGCAGGTGGTCCAGGCTGTTGGCCACCAGGCTGGGTGTCCAGGTCAGCTTCTCCTGAGAAACCGCCAGTTGAAGGTCGTCGAATCGGTCGAACAGGGTGCGTAGCGCGATGCGGGCCTTGAGCCGGGCGAGCGGGGCGCCGATGCAGAAGTGCGGGCCGTGGCCCAGCGCCAGGTGCCTGGAGGCGTCACGGCGGATGTCCAGCGTCTCCGGGTCGCTGAACTGGCCGGCGTCGTGGTTGGCCGCGGCCAACGAGATCATCACGTGCTCGCCCGCCTTGACCCGCGCGCCGCCCAGCATCATGTCCTGCGTGGCGAAGCGGTACACCGCGGTGAACACCGGGCTGGTCAGCCGGAGGAGTTCCTCGATGGCCGGGCCGAGCGTCTCGGGACGGTTCTTGAGCTCGGCCAGCTGCTCGGGGTTGCGCAAGAGCGCGAGGATGCCGTTGGACAGCAGGTTGATGGTGGTCTCCGCGCCGGCGAGCAGCAGCAGCATGACCGTGGAGCGGATCTCCAGGTCGGCGAGGGCATCGCCGTCCTCGTTGGCCTGTACCAGACCGGAGATGAGGTCCGGGCCGGGGTCGGCACGGCGCTGCGCGGTCAGGTCGGTGAGGTACTCCTCGAACCAGCCGACCGAGGCGACGACCTCCTGCGGGCTGGTGGAGTTGCCCAGGCCGACGAAGATGTAGGTGTTTCGCTCGAATTCGTCGCGGTCGGCCAGCGGCACGCCGAGCATCTCGTAGAGCACCGTCGATATCAGGGGTGAGATGAACTCGTCCTTCAGATCGGCCGTGCCCGCCCCGGCGACCGCGTCGAGCAGTTCGTCGGTGATCTGCTGAATGCGCTCGCCGAGGTCGGCCACGCGGCGCGGGGTGAACGCCTTGGACACCAGCCCGCGCAGCCGGGTGTGCTCGGGCGGGTCGGCGAGGTTCATGTGCTGGTTGAGGATGGACTTGCGGCCGTCGTAACCCAGCGAGGGCCACAGTTCGGGCAGCGCGTTGTCGAGGTTCTTGCTCAGCTTACGGTTGTTCAGCGCGGCGAGCGCGTCCTCGTACCGGGTGATCATCCATACCGGATTGCCGTCGGGCAGCAGCAGTTGTTCTACCGGGCGGGGTTCGGGCAGTCCGGGCGTCCACGGGCGGGGCCCCGCCCCGGGGCCGGCGTGCGCGGGACAGCCGGTGGCCACATCACCGTCGGGGTTCGGCATGTCGTGTCCTCTCGTGGTTGGTGCTCGGCCATCACCGGGCGGTTGCCGTGGGAGATGGCGTGGTGGGGACCAGCGCGGCGAACTTCGCGGCCACACCGGTGAACCGGTCGGTGTCACCGGAAGCGGCCACGTAGCCGTCCGGGCGGAGCAGCACGAACCGCTGTGTCCGGCCGTCCAGCGGGAAATGCGCTACCAGGTCTGGCCATTGGTCGGCCAACTCGGATGCTGCCGCGGCGAGTTGGCTTGCGGTACCGCCGTAGGTGATCAGCTGGAACCGGCCGGCCAGTCCGTCGGACGGTTTGGGGAGCCAACTGGGATCCCGGGTTCCGGGTCGCGGCCGGGAGCGGTGGGTGTCGCCGGCGGGGCCGCCGAACAGCACGTCCGGGTAGCGGCTGCGCCAGCCGGCCAGCATCGGCGCGTAGCCGCGGGCCAGCCCACCGGAGGCTCCCAGCAACCGCCAGACGAGGTCCCGGGCGTGGCGGGCCACCGGACCGGCCACGGCCTGCCTGGCCATCCGGCCGGTGGCCTGGAGGGTCTGTGCGATCGCAGCGCGTCGCTCCGGGTCGTAGCTGTCCAGGACCGAGTCGTGGAGCCGGCCGTGCACCACGCCGGCGAGTTTCCAGGCCAGGTTGCGGGTGTCCGGGATACCCAGGCTGAGGCCCTGGCCGCCGATCGGGCTGTGCACGTGCGCGGCGTCGCCGACGAGGAAGCAGCGCCCGGATCGGAGCGCACCCGCCACTCGCTCGTCGCTGGAGAACAGCGTCACGGTGCGCACCTCGGTGAAACGGAGCCCGCCGGGTCCGCGTTCGTCCAACAGCATCTGGGCGTGCTCCGCCGTGGCCTCGGTGCCCGCCGGGACGGCGCCGGAGATACGGAATTCGCCGCCGGGCAACGGGGCGATCAGCGCGACGCCGGTGTCGGCGAGGAAGTAATGGACCTCGTCGGCGCTGATCTCCCCGGCGATGCGGCCCTCGGCGAGCAGGAAGGTGGCCGGGAACCGGGCCCCGCAGAAGTCGATGCCCAACTGGGAGCGCACCTGGCTGCGCAGCCCGTCCGCGCCCACCACCCAGTCGGCCTCGATCTCGGTGGTGCTGCCGTCCGTGCGGGTTGCGGTGACGGTCACCGTGTGCTCGTCCTGGACGACCTTGGTCACCCTGGTGCCCCACTGGACGCCGACGCCGCGGTCGGCCAGCGCCTCAGCCAGCAGCCGCCCGGTGCGCTCCTGGGGCAGCACCAGCGGGGCGTTGGCCTCGGCGAGCGGCACCCGCACGCTGCCGCCGGAGCCCAGGTGGTAGTGGAGTGCGACGGGCTGGACACCGTCCTGGGCGGCGCGCTCGGCGAGGCCGAGTTCGGCGAGCACTTCCCGCACCGGGGGCCACAGCAGGATCGCCCGGGAGCCGGTGTGCGCGTGGTCCTCCGCGTCGACCACCGTGGCCTCGACACCGAGCCGGCTCAGCTGCGCGGCCATGGCCAGGCCGCACGGGCCCGCACCGACGACCAGAACGGTAGTGCGTTGCGTCATCGCTTCTCCAACCACTCGTGCACCGCCTGGGCAGTACGGTCGGCGTGTTCTTCGAGGACGGTGAAGTGGTCGCCGGCCAACTCCACCGCGTCGTGCGGGTAGGCCCAGGTGGCCGGTGGGTGGTCGAATCCGGCGAGCGGCTCGGTGCTGCGGGCCACCAGGAGCGCCGTCGCGGAGTCGACGGGTTCCCAGTCGGTGAGCAGCCGCAGATAGCCGCCCATCGCGGTGAGCCGGGCATCGGTGACCGCACCGCTTTCGACCAGCCGTGCAAACATCTGCTCGAACAGCGCGGCCCCGGTGGTGGTCAGCTCGGGGCCGAACACGAAGGTGTCGATGAGCACCAGTCCGGCGGCCGGACGGCCGTGCGCCGCCAACCGGGCGGCGACACCGTTGGCCAGCAAGCCACCCGACGAGTAGCCGACCAGCACCACCGGCCGCTCCCCCGCCGCGGCCTGCACCTGATGGGTGGCGGCCTCAAGTGCGGCAGAGCGGTCGGCGGGCAGTGGTTCGCCGTCGAGGTAGCCGGGCAGCGTGATGGCCGAGACCGCGCGCCGGTCGTGCAGCCCAGCGGCGAACCGGGCGTACTGGTGCGGGCCGGAGGTGGCCAGCACGGTGGGCAGACACACCAGCACCGGGCCCTCCTCGTGCACGGTCAGTTCCACCGGTCCGGGCAGCGTGCCGGCCTCCTCGACGGAGCCGAAGGTGGTGCGCAGCCTGGCGGCGGCGCCGAGCAGTTCGACGAACTCGCCGGTTTTCCCGGCTTCGGCCGCCTGCCGGTGGAGGGCCCCGTACAAGCCGGGTCCGGCCGCGGTGGCGTCCGCCGGGCCCGGGCCGAGCTCCCCCTGCAGGTGCCGGGCCAGCGCCTCGGGGGTGTCGTGCTCGAACAAGGTGGCCGCGGTCAGCCGTACCCCGGTAACCGCCGAGAGCCGGTTACGCAGTTCCAGGGTGGTCAGGGAATCGAAGCCGTGTTCCAGGAACCGGCGGGCGGGGTCGATCGCGGAGCCGTCCGGGAAGCCCAGGACGGCCGCGGCCTGTCCGGTGATCGCGGCCAGCAGCGCGCCGAACCGCTCGGCGGCGGGCAGCGCGGCCAGTTCGCCGGCGTCCGGGGTTGCCGGGCCGACGGCCTCGCGGTGACCGCGGTCGGGGGTGAAGCCGGCGATCAGCGGGCGGGGGCCGGTGAGGGTGTACGCGCCGCGGAACCGCGGCCAGTCCACCTCGGCCACCAGCAAGCGGGTGTCTCCCGCGGTGAGCGCGTCGTCGAGCGCGGCGAGGGCGCGGTGCTCGTCGAGCACCCCGATGCCACGGCCGGCCAGCCGTTCGCGACGGGTGGCTGCCGCACCTGTGGTGTCGTCCGGGTCGGCCCAGGGTGCCCAGGCCACCGAGAGGGCAGGCAGCCCGGCCGCGGCCCGGTGCTCGGCCAGCGCGTCCAGCGCAGCGGTGGCCGCCGCGTAGGCGGCCTGGCCGACACCGCCGAACGTGCCGGAGAGGGAGGAGAACAGCACGAACGCGGTGAGCGGGGCGTCCCGGGTGAGCTCGTGCAGATGCCAGGCGGCAGCGACGCCGGAGCGCAGCGCGGCCTCGGCGGAGGCACCGTCGAGCGTGCTCAGCGGCGCCTCGGTGAGCGGCACGGCGGTGTGCACCACGGCGGTGAGCGGCTGCCCTGCGGGCAGTTCGGCCAGCAGCGCGGCGACCGCCTCGCGGTCGGTCAGGTCGCAGGCGACGGTGTGGGTCTCGGTGCCCAGTTCGCGCAGCCCGGCGGTGGCCTCCTCGGCCACCGCGCCGTCGGGGCCGACGGTCAGCAGCAGCGCCGGGGCGCCCTCGACGGCCAGCGCGTGGGCCACGGCCGCGCCGACGGCGGTGTCCGCACCGGTGACCAGGGTGGTGCCGGTGGGCCGCCAGGCGGCACCGGTCAGCGCGGTTAGTGGGCTGCGCACCAGGCGGCGCGCGAACAAACCGGCCGGGCGGACGGCCAGTTGCTCCTCGCCGGTCCGCCCGGACAGCGCCGCGCACCAGCGCGTCAGCGCCCGTTCGTCGGGCTGGCTGGGCAGGTCGACGATGCCGCCGGTGAGGCCGGGATGCTCCAGGGACACGGTCGGGGCCAGGCCCCACAGCGCGGCCTGGTCCGGGTCGCCGTCCGGCTCGGTGTCCAGCGCCACCACTGCCGTGGTGGTGAACCAGAGCGGCGCCTCCGCGCCCAGCTCCAGCAGAGCGCGAACCAGGGACACGGCGGCCGGCCAGCCCAACAGTGCGACCACACCCCTGGGTCGCACACCAGCCAGCGCGGCGCGCAGGATGTCCGTGGCCGGCGGACCGGCGGTGACCTCGACCCTGATCACCCGGGCGCCGTGCCGGGCCAGCGCGTCGGGTTCCGGTCCGGTGTGCCCGGGTGGCACGGCGACCAGCCAGTCACCGGACAGCCGGGCACTCGCCGGATCGGACACCATCTGCCAGTCCAGCGCGTAGCGCCAGGAGTCCACGACTGACTGCTCGCGGCGCTGCCGCCGCCAGGCCGACAGCGCGGGCAACACCGCGGCGAGGGGTTCGGGGTCCAGCTCCAGGGCTTCGGTGAGGCCGGCCAGATCGGCGTTCTCCACCGCTTCCCAGAAGCCGGACTCCACCGGGTCGGCCGAGGTGGGCACGGCGGCGGGGTCGGGCTCGGCCCAGTAGCGCTGCCGCTGGAAGGGGTAGGTGGGCAGGTCCACCCAGGCGGTGTCCCGGCCGGCCAGGGCGGTGCCGAGGTCGACCGGGGCGCCGCGGGTGTGGGCGTCGGCCACCGAGCGCAGGAACCGTTCCAGACCGCCCTGGTCGCGGCGCAGCGAACCGACCACGCTGACGTCGGCCCCGGTGTCCTCGGCGATGTCCTGCACCGCGGTGACCAGCACCGGGTGCGGACTGACTTCGACGAAGAACCGTAACCCGGCGGCCAGCAGGGTCCGCACGGCCGGGTCGAAGGAGACCGGGTGGCGGGCGTTGTCGAACCAGTACTGCGCGCCCAGGGTGCTGGTGTCGGTGAAGGCGCCGGTGACGGTGGAGCAGAACGGCACCGCGGTGGAGGTGGGCCGCACATCGGCGAACATGTCCACGATGCGTTCGCGCAGCGGGTCCACCTGGTCGCAGTGCGAGGCGACGGTGGATCCCACCAGCCGGGCACGCAGCCCGTCGGCGGTGGCCTCGGCGACGAACCGCTCCAGTTCGGCCAGCGCACCGACCACGGTGACCGCGGCCGGACCGTTGACGCCGCCGATGTGCAGCGCATCGCCCTGGGCTGCCAGCCGGGCGCGGACCTGTTGCTCCGGCGCGGCCACCGACACCACCGCACCATTGCCGCGTAGTTCTTCGGCGAACAGCCGGCTGCGCAGCACCACGATCTTCAGCGCATCGTGCAGGGACAGCGCCCCCGCGGTGTAGGCGGCGGCTATCTCGCCCTGGCTGCTGCCGACCACCGCGGCCGGGGTGAGGCCGTAGGAACGCCACAGCTCGGCCAGCGACACCATCACTGCGAACAGCACCGGTTGCAGGATCTCGATGCGCTCCATGGCGGGCGCGCCGGGTGTGCCGCGCAGCACGTCGGAGATGGACCAGTCCACGAAGGCGCGGGCCGCACTGTCGCACTCGGCCAGGTGCGCGGCGAACACCGGGGCGGAGTCGAGTAGTTCGGCTGCCATGCCCGCCCACTGCGAGCCCTGGCCGGGGAACACGAAAACCACTTGGTCGGTGGGGGCGGCGGTGGCGCTGAGCACGGCGTCGTACGGACGTCCCTCGGCCAGGGCGAGCAGGGCCTCGGTAGTGGTGTCCGGAGCGTCGGCGACGACCACGGCGCGGTGTTCGAGGGTGGAGCGGGAGTGCAGTAGCGCCGCGGCGAGGTCAGGTAGCGGGGTGCCGCGCCGCACCAGGGGCAGCAGCCGTTCGGCCTGGGCGCGCAGCGCCTCACGGGTACGGCCGGACACCGCCAGGGGCACCGGACCGGCCGGGGTGGGGACGCCATCCGGAGCGGAGGGGACGTCCGGAGCGGAGGGGACGTCCGGAGCGGAGGGGACGTCCATGGTGGTCCGGTCGGCGGCGGAGCGATCCGGCACCGGTTCGGGCGCGGCGAACTCGTCGGCCTGCTCCAGCAGTACGTGCGCATTGGTGCCGCTGATGCCGAACGCGGAGACCCCGGCGCGGCGCGGGCGGCCGGTCTCCGGCCACGGCTGGGGCTCGGTCAGCAACGCCACCGCACCGGAGGAGAAGTCGGCCTTGGAGGTGGGGGCGTCCACGTGCAGGGTGCGCGGCAGATGGTTGCCGCGCAGCGCCATCACCGTCTTGATCACGCCGCCGACGCCGGCGGCAGCGCCGGCGTGGCCCATGTTGGATTTCAGCGAGCCCAGCCACAGCGGGCGGTCGGCGGGCCGGTTGCGGCCGTAGGTGGCCAGCAGCGCATTGGCCTCGATCGGGTCGCCCAGCGCGGTGCCGGTTCCATGCGCCTCGACCGCGTCGATGTCGGCGGCGGCCAGGCCTGCGTCGGCCAGTGCGGCGCGGATGACCCGTTCCTGGGCGGGCCCGTTGGGTGCGGTCAGCCCGTTGGACGCGCCGTCCTGGTTCACTGCCGTGCCGCGCACCACGGCCAGTACGCGGTGACCGTTGCGGCGCGCGTCGGACAGCCGCTCCACCACCAGCACCCCGGCCCCCTCGGACCAGGCGGTGCCGTCGGCGGCCTCGGCGAAGGCCTTGGCGCGGCCGTCGGGGGCCAGGCCGCGCTGTCGGGACAGCTCCACGAACCCGGCCGGGGTGGACAGCACCGACGCTCCTCCGGCCAGCGCCAGCGAGCACTCGCCACGGGCCAGCGACCGGCACGCCAAGTGCAGGGCGACCAGCGAGGCCGAGCAGGCGGTGTCCACGGACAGTGCGGGGCCCTCCAACCCAAGGGTGTAGGACAGCCGCCCGGACAGCACGCTGATCGCGTTGCCGGTCAGCAGATAGCCCTCCAGGTCCTCGGCGGCCTGCGCGGCGAGCATCCCGTAGTCCTGAGCGCCACTGCCGACGAACACGCCGGTTTGGCTGCCGCGCAGCGACAACGGGTCCAAGCCGGCGTGCTCCAGCGCCTCCCAGGAGGTCTCCAACAGCAGCCGTTGCTGCGGGTCCATGGCCAGCGCCTCGCGCGGCGAGATCCCGAAGAACGTGGCGTCGAAGTCGGCCACGTCGTGCAGGAAGCCGGCCTCCTTGACGTAGGTGGTGCCGGGCCGGTCCGGATCGGGGTCGTAGAGACGGTCCAGTGGCCAGCCGCGGTTGGTGGGGAAGGCCGACATCACGTCGCGGCCGGAGGCCACCACTTCCCACAGGTCCTCGGGGGAGGCGATGCCTCCCGGGAAACGGCAGGCCATGCCGATGATGGCCACCGGCTCGGCGTCACGCTGCTCGTACTCGCGCAACCGCTGTCGGGCCTCGTGCAGGTCCACGGTGACCTTGCGCAGATAGTCGCGGAGACGGTTGACATCACTCATATCAGCTCAACTCCGAGTCGATGAACCGGAAGATCTCTTCGTCGCTGGCGGCCCCCAGCTGCTCGGTGACCGATCCGCGGTCGTCGTCCGCGTGCGGGCTCAGCCGGCCGACCAGGCCCTGCAGCCGGGTCAGCGCGCGCCGCCGGTCGTCCTCGCCGGACACCTCGGCCAGCACTCCGGCCAACCGGTCGAGCTCCTCGTCCAGCGAGCCGATGGCCGCCGCGGCGGGCACCACCAGCTGCCTGCGCAAGTGATCGGCGAGTCCGGCGGGTGTGGGGTGGTCGAACACCGCGGTGGCCGCGAGCCGCACGCCCGTGGCCGCACCGAGCCGGTTGCGCAGGTTCACCGCGGCCAGCGAGTCGAACCCGAGGTCGGTGAACGGCCGCCCGGTGGGCAGTGTCTCCGGGTCGTCGTGGCCGAGGACGGCGGCGACCTCCCGGCGCACCAGCTCGATGAGTTCGCGCTGCTGGTCGGCCTCGGGCAGTGAGCCGAGTCGGGTGGCCGTCCCGGACCCGGCGGGTTCATCGGTGACCTCGGCGAGGCTGTCGCGCACCTCGGGCAGTTCGCCCAGCAGTGGGCTGGGCCGGGCGGCGGTGAACGCCGGTGCGAAGACGGCCCAGTCCACGTCCGCCACGGTCACCGTGGTGTCGGCGTGCCGCACCGCGTCGGCCATCGCCGCGAGCGCCTGTTGCGGGGCCAGCGCCAGCACGCCGCGGCGGCGTAGCTGTTCGCGACGCCGGGCCTCGGTGTCGGCGTCCGCCGCGCCGAGCCCGGCGCCCTGCCAGGGGCCCCAGGCGATGGCGGTGGCGGGCAGACCGCGGGCGTGCCGGTGTTGTGCCAGCGCGTCGAGGTAGGCGTTGGCCGCGGCGAACGCGCCCTGTTCGCTGCCGCCCCAGGTCCCTGCGATGGAGGAGAACAGCACGAACGCGTCCAGTTCGCCGGTGAGCCGGTCCAGGTTGGCCGCGCCGCGCACCTTGGTGTCGATGGTGGCGGCGACCTCGGAGAGATCGGTGCCGGCCAGCGGGCCGGAGCGCAGCGTGCCTGCGGCGTGCACCACCGCCGTCAGCGGCGTGTCCGCCGGGATCCCGGCGAGCAGTTCGGCCAGCGCGGTCTCGTCGGCCGGGTCACAGGTACTCAAGGTGACCGGAACGCCGAGGTCGTCCGGTGCGGTGGCGGCCGGGTCGTCCGTGGTGAGCACCAGTGCCTGCGCACCGTTGCCGGCCAACCAGCGGGCCGCCGGCAGGCCCATCGGGCCGAGGCCGTCGGTGACCAGCACGGTGCCGGTGGGCTGCCACCGACGGGCCGGGGTGCGCCCGCGCAACGGGGCGTGCGCCAGCCGCGGCACCAGTACCCCGGTGGCGCGCACGGCGACCTGGTCCTCGGTGCCTGCCAGCAGCGCGGGCAGTCGGTCCAGCCCGAGGGTCGGGTCCTGGGGCAGGTCGACGATGCCGCCGAACAATTTCGGGTGTTCCAGTGCGAGGGTCCGGCCCAGGCCCCAGAGCATGGCCTGTTCGGGGTGTGGCAGCCAGTCGGCCGGAGTGGTGGCGACCGCACCGGTGGTGACCAGCCACAGCACGGCACCGGTGTCGGTGTCGGCCAGGGCGCGCACCAGCTCCAGGGTGGCGGCCACTGCGGCGGGCACCGCGGGCTGCTCCGGGTGGGGGCCCTCGGCCAGGCCCAGCAGGGAGACGACCCCGCGCACCGCGCTGGCCCCGGCCAGTGCGGCGGGCAGGGCGTCCGGGCCGAGTACGCGGGCCTCGGCCCCGGCGCGGGTGAGTACGGCGGCGCAGTCCTCGGCCAGGGCCCGCCCGTCCGGACTGACCACCAGCCAATCGCCGCTCAGCGTCGGCTCGGCTGCCTCGGCCGGCCGCCAGCCCACGCTGTAGCGCCAGCCGTCGGTGGTGGCGGCCGCCTCTCGGTCGGCGCGCCAGGCTGCCAGTCCGGGCAGTACCTCGGCGAGCGGTTCGGCCGGCACGCCGAGCAGGTCGGCCAACGCCTTCGGGTCGTCCGGGTCGGCGCCGTCGACGGCCGTCCAGAACGCTCCGTCCGCCGCGTCGGTGCCGGTGCGCTCCGGGGCGGCCAGCCAGTAGCGCTTCCGCTGGAAGGCGTAGGTCGGCAGGTCCACCGGTGCCGGGCGCGGACCGTCGAAGGCGGTGGCCAGCCGCACCGGGAGCCCGGCGACCTGCGCCTCGGCGGCGGAGAGCAGGAACCGGTCGAGGCCGCCCTCGTCGCGGCGCAGCGTCCCGACGAGGGTGACCTCGTCCAGCGTCTGATCGATCCCGGGCGCCAGTACCGGGTGGGGGCTGACCTCGACGAACCCACGGTGGCCCTGCTCGGCGAGGGCGCGTACGGCCTGTTCGAAGCGGACGGTCTGGCGCAGGTTGCGGTACCAGTAGCCGGCGTCCAGCCCATCCGGGTCTGCCCAGTCGGCGGTGACCGTGGAGAACATCGGTACCTGTGCCGCCTGCGGCTGCACCCCGGCGAGGGCTTCGATCAGTCGCGTCTCGATGCGTTCCACTTGCGCGGAGTGCGAGGCGTAGTCCACCGGGATACGGCGGGTCCGTACCGCACGCTCGGCGCAGTCGGCCAGCAGTTGGTCCAGGGCCGCGCAGTCGCCGGAGACCACCGTGGAGGAGGAGCCGTTGACCGCGGCGACGGTCACCCCGCCGCCGGCGGGCAGCAGGCCGGTCACCTCGTCGGGGGACAGCGCCACCGACACCATGCCGCCGTGACCGGTCAGTTCCTCGGCGATCAGCCTGCTGCGCACGCAGACCACCTTCGCGGCGTCGCGCAGGGACAGTGCGCCCGCCACACAGGCCGCCGCGATCTCACCCTGCGAATGACCGACCACCGCATCGGGTTCGACCCCGAACGACCGCCACAACGCCGCCAGCGACACCATCACCGCGAAGGACACCGGCTGCACCACATCGACCCGGTCCAACGCCGGCTCACCAGCCTCACCACGCAACACACCCAGCAGCGACCAGTCCACGAACTCACCCAGCGCCGAAGCACACTCCGCCATCCGCGCCGCGAACACCGCCGAAGACTCCAGCAACTCCACCGCCATCCCCGCCCACTGCGCACCCTGACCCGGGAACACGAACACCGTGCGGCCGGCGGCCCCAGCGGTTCCGGTGGCCAGGTGCGGTGCGGCGTGACCGGCGGCCAGCGCGGTCAGCCCGGCGAGCAGGTCCTCGCGATCGGCCGCTACCACCACGGCGCGATGGGTGAGCGAGGAGCGCCCGGTGGTCAGGGCAGCGGCCAGCTCGACCAGTCCGGCGTCCGGCTCGGCGGCCAGCCAGCTGTGCAGCCGGCCGGCCTGGGCACGCAACGCGGCCTCGGTGTTGCCGGACAGTGGCACCGGCACCACGCGCGGGGGCGCCGGTTGTGGGTCCGGGATCTCGGGAGCCTGCTCGATGATCACGTGCGCGTTGGTGCCGCTGATGCCGAACGAGGACACCGCGGCCCGGCGCGGCCGGTCGCGTTCCGGCCAGGGCTGCGCCTCGGTGAGCAGCCGTACCCCGCCGGCCGACCAGTCCACGTGCGGGGTCGGTTGGCCCACGTGGAGGGTGCGCGGCAGCAGCCCGTGTCGCAGCGCCAGCACCGCTTTGATCACCCCGGCCGCCCCGGCGGCAGCCTGGGTGTGCCCGATGTTGGACTTGACCGAACCGAGCCACAGCGGGTCGTCCGCACGACCCCGGCCATAGGTCTCCAGCAACGCCTGCGCCTCGATCGGGTCGCCCAGCGCGGTTCCGGTGCCGTGCGCCTCCACCAGGTCGACGTCCGAGGGGGACAGGTGCGCGGCGGCCAGCGCGGTGCGGATCACCCGCTCCTGCGAGGGGCCGTTGGGTGCGGTCAACCCGTTGGACGCGCCGTCGGAGTTGACCGCGGACCCGCGCAGCACACCGAGGACCCGGTGGCCGTTGCGGCGCGCGTCGGACAGCCGTTCCACCACCAGCACCCCGGCACCCTCGGACCAGACGGTGCCGTCCGCGTCCGCGGAGAACGCCTTCACCCGGCCGTCGGCGGCCAGGCCACGCTGCCGGGAGAACTCGATGAAGGTGCCCGGTGTGGACATCACCGTCGCGCCGCCGGCGAGCGCCAGCGAGCACTCGCCCGCACGCAGCGCCTGCGCCGCCAGGTGCAGGGTGACCAGCGAGGAGGAGCAGGCGGTGTCCACGGTGACCGCCGGGCCCTGTAGGCCGAAAGCGTAGGCGACGCGGCCGGATGCGACGCTGCCCGCGGTGCCCGCGCCGAGGTAGCCCTCCACGTCCTGCGGTGTGCTGGGCAGCCGGGTGGCGTAGTCGTGGTACATGACGCCGGTGAACACGCCGGTGTCGGTGTCCCGCAGCGACAGCGGGTCAATGCCGGTGCGTTCCAGCGCCTCCCAGGACGTCTCCAGCAGCAGCCGCTGCTGCGGGTCCATCGCCAGCGCCTCGCGCGGCGAGATCCCGAACAGTGCGGCGTCGAACTCGGCCGCGTCGTGCAGGAAACCGCCGGCGGTCAGATAGGTGTGGCCGGCCCGGTCGGGGTCGGGGTCGTAGAGCCGTTCGGTGTCCCAGCCGCGGTCGGTGGGGAACGGTGAGACGGCGTCGCCGTCCCTGGTCACCAGCCGCCACAGGTCTTCCGGGGAACGCACCCCGCCCGGGTAGCGGCAGGCCATGCCGACGATGGCGATGGGCTCGTCGGCCGGGCCGGTACGACGGGGTTCGGTACGTGCCGGGGCGGCGGCCGCGGTGAGCCGGCCCAGCAGGTACTCGGCGGTGGCGGCGATGCTCGGATGGTCGAAGGCCAGCGTGGCGGGCAGTTGCAGTCCGGTACCGGCCGCCAGCCGGTTGCGCAGTTCCACCGAGGTCAGCGAGTCGAAGCCGAGGTCGGTGAAGGCGCGCCGGTCGCCCAGTCCGGCCGCGCCGTCGTGGCCGAGGGCGGCAGCCACCGCGGTGCGCACCGTGTCGCGCACCAGCCTGCCGCGGGCGGCCTCGTCGAGCCCGGCGAACGCGACCGCCAGCGCGCCGGTGCCCGCGACGCGGCGGGCCGGGGCGCGGACCAGGCCGCGCAGCACCGGGGCCGGCGGTACGGTGCGGGCCTGCTCGCGCAGCGCAGCCAGGTTCAGCCGGACCGGGACGGCCAGTGCGGTCCGGCCGGGGACGGCGGCGTCGAACAGTCGCATCCCCTCGGCCGGGTCGAGCGGCACCACACCCAGCCGTTCGATGCGCCGGCCGGCGGCGCCGTCCACGGTCTCCCCCATGCCGCCGGCACCGGCCCACAGGCCCCAGGCCAGCGACACGGCGGGGAGGCCGGCCGCGCGACGCCGGGCGGCCAGACCGTCCAGCACCGCGTTGGCCGCGGCGTAGTTGCTCTGCCCTGGGCTGCCCAGGATGCCGGCGGCCGAGGAGAAGAGTACGAACGCGGACAGATCGTATCCGCGGGTCAGCTCGTGCAGGTGCAGCGCGGCATCCACCTTGGGTCTGAACACCCGGTCGACGCGCTCCAGGGTCTGCGCGGCGAGCATCCCGTCGTCCAGCACCCCGGCGGCGTGCACCACGGCGGTGAGCGGGTGTTCGGCGGGGATACCGGCCAGCAGCCCGGCCAGCGCATCCCGGTCGGCCACGTCGCAGGCCGCCACCTTGGCGGTGGCGCCGAGCGCGGCGAGATCGGCGACCAGTTCGGCGGCGCCCGGGGTGCCGGGACCGCGCCGGCTGGTGAGCAGCAGGTGGCGCACGCCGTGCTCGGCGGCCAGGTGTCGGGCCAGCACCGAGCCGAGCGCACCAGTGCCGCCGGTGATCAGCACGGTTCCCTCGGGGTGCCACGCGGCGGGCTCACCGGCGGTGCCGCGGACCAGTCGCGGCACGAGCACCGCGCCGTCGCGAACGGTCAGCTGGGGCTCGCGGGTGGCCAGCGCGACGGGGTCGGGTACGGTGCCGTCGCTGTCCAGCAGCACGATCCGCCCGGGGTTCTCCGACTGGGCCGAGCGGACCAGGCCCCACACGGCCGCGGCGCCGAGGTCGGTGCCGTTGGTGCCGCCGGAGGTACGCAGCACCAGCGTGCTGTCGGCGAACCGCTCCTGGGCCAGGAACTCGCGCAGCAGTGCCAGCACCCGGTGGGTGGTGGTGGCGATCGACGCCGGGTCGTCCCCGGCGGCGGGCAGGGCGACCAGCAGCCACTCACCGGGGTCGGTCACCGCGGCGAGGTCGAAGTCCGCACCGAGGCCGGTGGGCTCGGGTCCGTCGGTGCCGGCCGGCACGGGCTTGTAGTCCACCGTGTACAGCGCCTCGGTGCCGGTCTCCGCGGTGTGCAGCGTGGCCGGGATCGGGCGCAGTGTCAGGCAGTCCACGCTGAGCACCGGTGCGCCGTGGCCGTCGAACGCGGCGATCGCAACGCCGCCGTCGACCGGCGTCAGCCGCACCCGCAGGGTTTCGGCGCCGGGCTGCCAGACGGTCACCCCGGCCCAGGTGAACGGCACAGCGGCCGTGTCCGTCTCGGGCTCGGTGGCCAGCGCGTGCAGCGCGGCGTCCAGCAGTGCCGGGTGCACACCGAAGCCGCCGGGTTCGGCCGGGGCGGGCAGTTCGACCTCGGCGAGCACCTCGGTGCCGGCAGCGGTGTCCCGCCGCCAGGCCGCACGCAGCCCGCGGAACACCGGTCCGTAGACCAGGCCGCGGTCGGCCAGCAACCGGTACAGCTCGCCCACCTCGGGCCCGGTCTCCTCGGCCGGTGGCCAGTCGCCCTGCGCCGGAGCGGCGCCGACCTGAGGCTCGACGGTCCCGGCGGCGTGCTGGGTCCAGGGCTCGTCGGTGGTGCCCGCCTCGGCCCGTGAGTACAGGGTCGCTGCACGGCGGCCCTGTTCGTCGGGCGAACCGAGCACCAGTTGCACCGCTGCGCCGCCCTGCTCGGGTAGCACCAGCGGTGCGCCCAGGGTCAGTTCGGTGATCCGGCCGCAGCCCAGTTCGTCCGCGGCGCGGGCGACGATTTCGACGAACGCGGTGCCCGGCACCACGACGCCTCCGGCCACCGCGTGGTCGGCCAGCCACGGCTGGGTGGTGAGGGACAGCCACCCGGTGAACAGCACCCCGCCGCCGTCGGCCAGCGCGACGGCCGGGCCGAGCAGCGGGTGCCCGGCGGGGCCGGAACCGACCGCGCCGGCGTCTCCGGCTCTCTCGCCGGCCAGCCAGAACCGGCGGTGCTGGAACGGGTAGGTGGGCAGCGGGACCGGCGCCGGCGCGCGGCCTTCGGTGACTGCCGCCCAGTCCGGGGAGATGCCGTGCACGTGCAGCCGGGCCATCGTGTCCAGCAGGGCCGGGACCTCGTCCCGGCCGTCGCGCAAGGTGGGCAGCACGACCCGGTCGACGGCGGGTTGGGTTCCCGGTCCCGGTTCGGGGCCGGTTCCGGGCAGGCAGTCGCGGGCCATCGTGGTCAGCACCGAGGCCGGGCCGATCTCGACGAATGCGGTGGCCCCGGCGTCGGTCAGGGTGCGCACCGCGGGCAGGAACCGCACCCCGTCCCGGACGTTGGCCACCCAGTGCTCGGGATCGGTGATCTCCCGCTCCGACAGCGGTGCCCCGGTCACCGTGGACACGACCGGCAGCCGCGGTGCGGTGAACGAGATGCCGGTGACGACCTGCCGGTACGCGGCCAGGATGCCGTCCACATGCGGAGAGTGCGGAGCCATGCTGACCCTCAACTGGGCGATACGGCGCCCTCGTTCACGCCAATGTGCACCGATCTCGGCGACCGCGTCCGCGTCCCCGGACACCACCACCGAGTTGGGTCCGTTGACCGCGGCCAGCCGCACCTGCCCGGCGCGCTCGGCCAGCGCCGGGGCAACTTCGGCCTCGGTGGCCTGGATGGCGACCATCGCGCCGCCCGGGGTGGCCCGCGCCATCAGCCTGCCGCGTGCGGCGACCAGTGCGGCGGCGTCGGGCAGGGTCAGCGCCCCGGCGACGTGCGCGGCGACGATCTCGCCCACCGAGTGACCGGCCACCAGGTCCGGTCGCAGGCCCCAGCTCTCCACGAGCCGGACCATGGCGACCTCGACGGCGAACAGCGCGGCCTGGGTGAAGTCGGTGCGGTCGAGCAGTTCGGCCTCGGGGCTGCCCTCGGCGGCGAACAGCACCGCGCGCAGCGGCCGGGGCAGGTGCGGGTCGAGTGCGGCGCAGACCTCGTCGAAGGCCGCAGCGTACGCCGGGAACTCCGCGGCCAGTTCGTGCCCCGAGCCGAGGCGCTGGGAGCCCTGGCCGGGGAAGAGAAAGGCCAGTTTCCCGGCATCGGCGGCGAAGCCGGTGGCCACGTCCACGTCGGGGAGGCCCTCGGCGAGGGCCCCGAGCCCGGCCGCCGGATCGGCCAGCACCGCCGCCCGGTGGGGGTGCACGGCACGAGTGGTCAGCAGCGAGTGTGCCAGCACCGCGGGTGGGACGTCCGGATGCTCACCGAGATGGGCCAGCAGCCGGGCGGCCTGCTCGCGCAACGCTGGTTCGGTGCGTGCGGACACCATGACCGGCAGCGGCAGCACGGGGCGGGTCGGCGCCACCGCGGGTGCCTCGGCCGGGGCCTGCTCGATGATGATGTGCGCGTTGGTGCCGCTGACCCCGAACGAGGACACCGCGGCACGGCGGGCCCGGCCGGTCTCCGGCCAGGATCGTGGTCCGGTCAGCAGGGACACCGCCCCGGAGTCCCAATCCACGTGCGGGCTGGGTTCGCCGACGTGCAGCGTGCGCGGCAGCACCCCTTCCCGGAGGGCCAGGACCGTCTTGATGATCCCGGCGACGCCGGAGGCGGCCTGGGTGTGCCCGATGTTGGACTTGACCGAGCCGAGCCACAGCGGCTCGCCGTCCCGGTCTCGGCCGTAGGTGGCCAGCAGGGCCTGGGCCTCGATGGGGTCGCCCAGGGTGGTGCCGGTGCCGTGTGCCTCCACCGCGTCCACGTCCTGCGCGGACAGCCCGGCCGCGGCCAGCGCGGTGCGGATCACCCGCTGCTGGGACGGGCCGTTGGGGGCGGTCAGACCGTTGGACGCGCCGTCGGAGTTGACCGCGGATCCGCGCACCACGGCCAGCACCGGGTGTCCGCCCGCGCGTGCGTCGGACAGCCGCTCCACCAGCAGCATCCCGGCGCCTTCCGACCACGAGGTGCCGTCGGCTGTGGCGGAGAACGACTTGCACCGCCCGTCGGGGGCCAGGCCGCGCTGCCGGGAGAACTCCACGAACAGCCCGGGCGTGGCCATGACGGTGGCGCCGCCGGCCAGGGCAAGGTCGCACTCGCCGCGGCGCAGCGCCTCGGCGGCCAGGTGCAGCGCCACCAGCGAGGACGAGCAGGCCGTGTCCACGGTCAGCGCGGGGCCTTCCAGGCCGAACGCGTAGGCGAGCCGGCCGGAGGCGACGCTGGCCGCGCTGCCGGTGAGCCGGTAGCCCTCCACACCCTCCGCGGTGTGGTGCAGCATCGGCCCGTAGTCCTGGCGCATCACGCCGACGTACACGCCGGTCCGGCTGCCGCGTACCGAGGCCGGGTCGATCCCGGCGCGTTCGAAGGTCTCCCAGGAGGTTTCCAGCAGCAGCCGCTGCTGTGGATCGGTGGCAAGCGCCTCGCGCGGGTTGATGCCGAAGAACTCCGCGTCGAAGCCGGCGGCGTCGCGCAGGAATCCGCCGTGCCGGGTGTAGGAGGTCCCCGGCCGGTCGGGGTCTGGGTCGAACAGCGAGTCCAGGTCCCAGCCCCGGTCGGCGGGGAACCCGGTGATGCCGTCTCCGCCGTCGAGCAGGAACCGCCACAGCTGTTCCGGGGAGGTGATCTCCGGCGGGAACCGGCAGGCCATGCCGACGATCGCGATGGGCTCGTCGGTGGCCGCGGCGGTGCGCGCCGGGGGACGTGCGGCCGGGGCCGTGTCCTCGGTCTGTCCCTGGTGCAGGTACCCGGCCAGCGCGGCGGGGGTCGGGTAGTCGAACACCAGGGTGGCCGGCAGGGCGGTGCCGGTGGCCGCGGTGAGCCGGTTGCGCAGTTCCACCGCGGACAGCGAGTCCACGCCCAGCGCGCGGAACTCCGCCTGCGGGTCGATGGCGCCGCCCTCGGCGTGGCCGAGGACGGCAGCGGCCTCGGCGCGCACCAGTGCCAGCACCTCCTCGGCGGTCATCTCGGCCGGACGGGTGGACGTACCGGGGCCGGTCGCTGCGACGGCCCGCCGCCGGGGGGCGCGGACCAGGCCGCGCAGCAGTGGTGGCAGCAACGCCGGATCAGCGGTGCGCAACCGGACCTTGGCCGGCACCAGGACCGGGTCGTCCATGGCCAGGGCCGCGTCGAAGAGTGCCAGCGCCTCCTCGGCGGAGAGCGCCTGCACTCCGGCGCGGGCCATCCTGGCGAGGTCCGACGGGGACAGTCCGCTGGTGAGGCCGCTGGGCGGGGCCCACAGGCCCCAGGCCAGCGACTGGGCGGGCAGTCCGGCGGCGCGCCGCTGGCCGGCCAGCGCGTCCAGGCAGGCGTTGGCGGCGGCGTAGTTGGCCTGGCCGGGGCCGCCCAGGGTGCCGGTGGCCGAGGAGAACAGTACGAACGCGGCCAGGTCGTAGCCGCGGGTCAGCTCGTCCAGGTGGGCCGCGGCGGCCACCTTGGGCCGCAGTACCGCGGCCAGGCGCTCCGGGGTCAGCTCGGTGAACAGCCCGTCGTCTGCGACCCCGGCGGCGTGCACCACGGCGGTGAGCGGGTGTTCGGCGGGGATACCGGCCAGCAGCGCAGCCAGCGCGTCCCGGTCGGCCACGTCGCAGGCCGCCACGCGTACCTCGGCGCCGAGTTCGGTGAGTTCGGCGGCCAATGCGGGGGCACTGCCGCGACGGCCGGTGAGCACCAGGTGCCGGATGCCGTGCTCGCGCACCAGGTGCCGGGCGACCAGCCCGCCGAGGGTGCCGGTGCCACCGGTGACCAGTACGGTGCCCTGGGGGTCGGGCCGGCGGGGCAGGGTGAGCACCAGTTTGCCGGTGTGCCGGGCCTGGCTGAGGTACCGGAACGCGTCCGTGGCACGGGCGACCGGCCACACCGACGGCGGTGGCACGGTCAGCACGCCCGCGGCGAACAGCTCCAGCACCGCGGTCAGCAACCGCTGCATCTCGTGCGGCGGCAGTTGCATGAGGTCGAACGGCCGGTAGTCGATGTCCGGGAAGCCGGTCGCATCGCGCAGGTCGGTCTTGCCCATCTCCAGGAATCTGCCGCCGGGGCGCAACAGTCCCACCGAGGCGTCGACGAACTCGCCGGACAGCGAGTTGAGCACCACGTCGACCGGGCCGAACGCCGCTGCGAAGTCGGTGTCGCGGGAGGAGGCGATGTGCGCGTCGTCCAGGCCGAGGTCGCGCAGCACCTGCCACTTGCTAGGACTGGCCGTGCCGTAGACCTCGGCGCCGAGGTGCCGGGCCAGTTGCACGGCGGCCATGCCGACGCCGCCGGCCGCGGAGTGGATCAGCACCGACTCGCCGGTCCGCAGTCCGGCGAGTTCCACCAGGCCGAGGCGGGCGGTGAGGTGTGCGATCGGCACGGCGGCTGCCTGCTCGAACGTCCAGCCTTCCGGGATCGGTGCCACGGCGGCCCGCTCGGCCACCGCGACCGGGGCGAACGCGTCTGCGAACAGCCCGGTGACCGGGGTGCCAGGGGCAAGGTCGGTGATGTCAGCGGCCACCTCGGTGACCACCCCTGCGCCCTCGCCGCCGAGAGCCACCTCACCGGGATACATGCCCAGGGCGATGAGTACGTCGCGGAAGTTCAGCCCGGCGGCGCGCACCGCGATGCGCACCTGGCCCGGTTCCAGTGGGGCGACAGCGGCCGGGGCGGGTAGCAGCGCGAGGTTGTCCAGGGTGCCCGGACGGGTGACGGCCAGCCGCCAGTGCGGGTCCGCGGGTGGTACCAGCGCGGGCTTGACCAGCCGGGGGGTGAGCAGCGTGCCGCCGCGCAGCGCCAGCTGGGGTTGCCCGGTGGCCAGCGCGGCGGGCAGGGCGCGGCGGGATTCGGTGGTGTCGTCGAGGTCGGCCAGCACGATCCGCTCCGGCTGCTCGGCCTGCGCGGCGCGGAGCAGCCCCCACACCGCCGCGCCACCCGGATCGGCCGGGTGGTCGGCGGGCTCGGTGGCGATCGCCCCGGTGGTGACCACGAGCAACCGGGCCGGCGCGGCGCTGACGGCCAGCCAGTCCTGTACCTGTCGCAGCACGGCGGAGGTGACCTGCTCCGCAGGCCGCCCCGCTGGAACGGCCAACGCGGTCACCTCGGCGGCGCCGTCGTCGCCTTGGCCGATGGGGATGACCCCGGCGGCGCGCAAGTCGGTGGCCAGGCCGACCGGTAGGGTGCCGGAAAGCGCCCACGGGCCGGTGACCGGTTCGGCTGGGGTCGGGGAGGTGTCCCAGTCCAGCCGGAACAGTGAGTCGCGGGGCACCCGGGTGGGTCGGCCGGTGGCGGCGCGCAGCGTGAGTGAAGCAACGGAGGCGACCGGAGAACCGGTGGCGTCGAACAGGTCCAACGCAACGGTGCCCTCGCCGGTGGGCGTGAGCCGGACCCGTACGGCGGACGCTCCGGCGGCGTGCACCCGGATGCCGGCCCAGGAGAAGGGCAACCGCGCGGTACCGGTGTCATCGGTGAGGGCGAGCGCGTGCAGGGCCGCGTCCAGCAGTGCGGGGTGCAGGGCGAACCCTGCAGCCCGGTCGCGGTGTTCGCCCGGCAGTGCGACCTCGGCGAGGACGTCCGCGCCGCGCCGCCAGGCCGCGCGCAGTCCCCGGAACGCCGGGCCGTAGTCCAGGCCACGGGCGGCGAGTTCGGCGTAGGCGGTGTCTGCGGTCAGCGGGGTGGCGTCCCGCGGTGGCCAGGTCTCTTCCGCGGCAACGGGTTCGTCCGGGCCGGCGGCGAGGGTGCCGGTGGCATGCAGCGTCCACGGCTCATCCGCGGACGCGTCCTCGGCCAGTGCGTAGACCTCGATGGTGCGGCGGCCGGAGTCCTGGGCCTCGCGGACGGCCAGCTGCAGCCGGACCGCACCGGTGTCGGTGAGTACGAGTGGCGCCCGCAGAACGAGTTCCTCGACCCGGTCGCAGCCGACCCGGTCGGCGGCCTGCACAGCCAGTTCCACGAAGGCCGCCCCGGGCAGCACGATCGCGCCTAAGACTCGGTGGTCGGCCAGCCAAGGCTGGGACGCCACCGACAGCCGGCCGGTGAGCAGGTAGGCATCGGAGCCGGCCAGCGCGGTGGCCGCGCCGAGCAGCGGGCTGCCCGCCGGGAGCAGGCCGACGGCGCCGAGGTTGCCGCCGGAGGACGACTGCAGCCAGTAGCGGCGGTGTTGGAAGGCGTAGGTGGGCAGGTCGACCGGCTCGGCAGCCGGTAGATACCGGGCCCAATCAACCGTACCGCCATGCACATGAAACCGCCCCAACCCCTCAGCCAGAGCACGCACCTCGGACCGACCACGACGCACCAACGGAACGAACACCGCGTCCACACCCTCGGACAAACACTCCGGCCCCGCAGCCGACAACACAGCATCCGGCCCAACCTCCACAAACCTCGTCACACCCTGCGCAGACAAACACCCCACAGCATCAGCAAAACGAACCGTCTCCCGAACATTACGCACCCAATAATCCACCGACGTCGGCTCCGCACCCACCTCCACCGTAGAAACAAACCCCAAACGCGGAACAGAAAAAACCACACCAGAAATAGCCTCACCAAACCGCTCCAACACCGGCTCCACCAACGACGAATGAAAACCATGACTCACCCGCAACCGCGTACAACGCCACCCCCGCTCACCCACCAACCCAGCAAACACATCAATAGCAGCACCATCACCAGACACCACCACAGACCGCACCCCATTAACCGCCGCAACCGAAACCCCACCCCCCACCACACCCAACAACCCAGCAACCTCAGCCTCACCAGCACCCACCGCAAGCATCGCCCCACCCGGCGCCAACTCCTGCATCAACCCCGCACGAGCACACACCAACACCACCGCATCATCCAACGACAACACCCCCGCCACATGCGCCGCAGCCACCTCACCCACCGAATGCCCCACCACAAAATCCACACCCACACCAAAAGACTCCAACAACCGAAACAACGCAACCTCAAACGCAAACAACCCACACTGAGCAAACAACGTCTCATCCAACCGCTCACCCCCACCAGCAACCACCCCACGCACCTCACAACCCAACACCCCCTCCAACCGCCCACAAACATCCGCAAACACCTCCGCAAACACCGGATAACACCCCGCCAACTCCCCACCCATACCCGACCACTGAGACCCCTGACCAGAAAACAAAAACCCCGTCAACCCACCCCCACCCACCACACCACTCACCACACCCGACCGACCCTCCGCCAACGCCTCCAACCCAGCCAACAACTCACCCCGATCACCAGCCACCACCACACCACGCCACTCCAAAGCAGCACGAGACAACGCCGCCGCACGCGCCACCCCCCACACCGACAACCCACCATCAGCCCCAACAAACTCCCCCAACCGAGCCGCCTGCCCAGCCAAACCCCCCACACCACGCCCCGACACCACCACCGGCACCGGCACCGGCACCGGCACCGGCACCGGCACCACACCCAACCCCGCCCCCTCCCCCACCACCAAAGACACAGGAGCCTCTTCCACAATCACATGCGCATTGGTACCGCTAACCCCGAACGCCGACACAGCCGCACGACGAACCCCGCCATCCGGCCACTCAACCGCCTCCGTCAACAGCCGCACCGAACCAGCCGACCAGTCCACATGCCGGGTCGGTTCACCGACGTGCAGGGTGCGCGGCAACACCCCGTGCCGCATCGCCTGCACCACCTTGATCACACCCGCGACACCCGCAGCAGCCTGGGTGTGCCCAATGTTCGACTTCACCGACCCCAGCCACAACGGGCGATCACGATCAGCACCGTAAGCAGCCAACAGCGCCTGCGCCTCGATCGGGTCGCCCAGCGAGGTCCCGGTGCCATGCGCCTCGATCAGGTCGACATCCGAAGGGGACAGTGCCGCGTTGGTCAGCGCCTCGACGATGACCCGGCGCTGTGCCTGGCCATTGGGGGCGGTCAGACCGTTGGACGCACCGTCCTGGTTGACCGCCGAACCACGCACCACGGCGAGCACCGGATGGTTGTTGCGCTGCGCATCGGACAGCCGCTCCAGCACCAGCATCCCGATGCCTTCCGACCACCCGGTGCCGTCGGCATCGGCGGAGAACGCCTTGCACCGACCGTCGGCGGCCAACCCGCCGAGCCGGTCGAACTCCACGTACGTGCCGGGAGTGGACATGATCGTCACACCACCGGCCAACGCCAGGGTGGACTCACCAGAGCGCAGCGACTGCACCGCCAGGTGCAGAGCCACCAGCGAGGAGGAACACGCCGTGTCCACGGTGACCGCGGGTCCCTCGAAACCGAAGGTGTAAGCGACCCGGCCGGTAGCGATGCTGGCGGCGTTCCCGTTGCCGATGAAACCTTCCAGTTCCTCGGGCACGCTGTCCATCAGCGTCGCGTAGTCGTGGTACATCACCCCGGCGAACACGCCCGTGCGACTGCCGCGCACGGCCAACGGATCGATCCCGGCGCTTTCGAACGCTTCCCAGGTCGTCTCCAGCAGCAGCCGTTGCTGCGGGTCCATCGCCAGCGCCTCACGCGGGGAGATCCCGAAGAACCCGGGGTCGAAGTCGCCCGCGTCGGCGACGAACCCGCCCAGCCCCACGGGGAGTCCGGCCAGGTCCCAGCCGCGGTCGGTGGGAAAACCGGAGATCCCGTCCCGGCCGGCGACCAACATCTCCCACAACTGCTCGGGCGTGCTAACCCCACCGGGGTAGCGGCAGGCCATGCCCACGATGGCGACGGGCTCGCGTTGGGCCTGTTCGATCTCGGCCAGCCTGCGTTGCGCGTTCTGTGCCTCGGCCAGTGCGCGCCGGAGATACTCTCGGAGTTTGTCCTCGTTTGCCACGCGGAATCCTTCCCTGCCCCTAGCTGGCGCCGAGATCGTCGACGAGGTCGAACAGTTCGTCGTCGGAGGCCGACGACAGGTCCTGCTCCGGCGCGGAGCCGCTCTGCTCCTCGCCGCCGTATTTGGCCAATAGCGCGGTGAGCCGCATGCGCAGCTTCGTCCGGTCCACGGCACCGGGTTCGGTGCCGGCTAGTACCGCTTCGAGCCGGTCGAGCTCGGCCAGTTCCGAGGCGGGCTGCGTGTCGTCCGTGGAGGGCATGGACTCGTGCAGGTGCGCGGCGAGCGCGACGGGGGTGGCGTACTCGAACACCACCGCGGCAGGCAGCCGGATTCCGGTGGCCGCGGACAGCCGGTTGCGCAGTTCCACCGCGGCCAGCGAGTCGACGCCGAGTTCGGCGAAGGTGCGGTGTTCTGCCATCGCGGCCGGCGAATCATAGGCCAGTACCCCGGCCGCTTCGGCGCGTACCAGCGCAAGCAGCGCCTTTTCCCGTTCCGGTCCGGACAACGCGGCCAGCGCGGCACCGGACTCCGCGCTGGCGGCGGCTGGGACGGGGACTTCCCGGGCCAGGCCGCGCAGCACTGCCGGGACCGGCCCACCGGCCGGAACGGCCGCCCGGTCCAGCCGCATCGGTACGAGCACCGGTTCGTCGACAGAACGAGCCAGGTCGAACAGCTCAAGTGCCTCAGCGGTGGCCATCGGCCGCACCCCGGCGCGGCCGATGCGAGCCAGGTCGGCTTCGCCCAGCGAGCCGGTGATGCCGCTGCGCTGCTCCCACAGGCCCCAGGCCAGCGAGACGGCCGGGAGCCCGGCGGCTCGCCGGCCGCGGGCCAGCGCGTCCAGTGCGGCGTTGGCCGCCGAGTAGGCGCCCTGCCCGGCCGCGCCGAGCACCCCGGCGGCAGAGGAGAACAGCACGAAGTCGGTCAGTTCGCGGTCACGGGTCAGCTCGTCCAACCATCGTGCGCCCAGCACCTTCGGCGCCAGCACCGCCCGCAACCGCTCCTCGGTGAGACCGGTGACCAGGCCGTCGTCCACGACCCCGGCGGCGTGCACCACCGCGGTGACCGGGTGCTCGGCCAGCAACGCAGCCACCGCGTCCCGC
The DNA here is from genome assembly GCF_000802245.2 of Streptomyces pluripotens. Lineage (NCBI taxonomy): Bacteria > Bacillati > Actinomycetota > Actinomycetes > Kitasatosporales > Streptomycetaceae > Streptomyces > Streptomyces pluripotens. Next base: position 6,649,033 of record NZ_CP021080.1, on the reverse strand, counting down.
TCGGCCACATCACACGCCACGATCCTTGCGGTGGCACCGAGTTCGGCGAGCTCGGCGGCCAACTCGACCGCGCCTGGGGTGTCCGGGCCACGCCGACCGGTGAGCACCAGTTGGCGCACCCCGCAGTCGGCGGCCAGGTGCCGGGCGAGGGACGCGCCGAGGGCGCCCAGCCCGCCGGTGATCAACACCGGGCCGCCCGGGTCCCAGGCGGTGCCGTCCCGGTCGGTGATCCTGGTCAGCGGGACGTGGGACAGTCGCGGCACGAGCACCGTGCTGTCACGCAGCACCAGCTGACCTCCCGGCACGTTCCAGGCCGCGGCGGGGATCTCGGGGCTGCCCCCGCCATCGATGTCCGCCAGTAGGAAGCGGTCCGGGTGCTCCTGCTGCACCGAACGCAGCAAGCCCCAGACTGCTGCGGCGTCCGGGTCGGTACGCGCGTTCCGGGTGCGCAGCGCCAGGCGGGTGCCGGCGAAGCGGTCCTGGGCCAGCCAGGTGCGCACCGCGTCCAACGCCCGGCCGACCGCGGCGACCGGGGCGCTGTCGTCCTCGGTCCTGACCGGCAGCACCACCACCTCGGGCAGCTCCCGGTCGGGTAGTTCGGCCGGGTCACAGCAGGTCAGTACGCTCGGTTCCGGGCCGGTCGGCAACGTCACGGGCACCAGGTTCTCGGTGTACAGCGACTCCTGGTGACCGAGTTGTCCGGCCGAGACGGGGCGCACGGAAAGGGATTCCACCACCCCGACCGGGGCGCCCGTCGGGTCCGCCAGTTCGATCCGGGCCGCTTCGTCGGAGACCGGGGAGATCCGTACCCGCAGTGCGGACACCCCAGTGCGGCGCAGCGCGATCCCGTTCCAGGCGAACGGCAACCGGGTGCGGCGGGCCTGGTCCTCGTGCAGGTAACGCATGGCGTGCAGCGCCGCGTCCAGCAGCGCCGGGTGCAGGCCGTAGCGACCGGTGTCGCTGAGCTCGGGCAGAACGACCTCGGCGAAGATCTCGTCGCCGCGCCGCCAGGCCGCGCGCAGTCCCCGGAACGCCGGACCGTACTCCAGCCCGGTGGCGGCGAAGTCGGAGTAGGCCGAACCGATGTCCAGTGCGGTGGCGTCCCGGGGTGGCCAGGTGACCGACTCGGCCTGCGGCGCGGCCACCACCGGGCCGAGCACGGCACGTGCGTAGCAGGTCCACGGGGTGCCGGCCCCGGCCGGGCGGGCGTGCACGGTCAGCGGCCGGTCCCCCGCCGCACCGGGCGCGCCGACCCTCAGCTGGAGCTCGACCGCAGCGTGCTCGGGCAATATCAGCGGCGCTTGCAGGGTCAGTTCGACGACCTCGCCGGTGCCCGCCTCCTCGGCGGCGTGCAAGGCCAGTTCGGCGAAGACGCTGCCGGGCACGACGGTCGCGCCGAGCACGGTGTGGTCTCCCAGCCAGGTCTGCGCCTGGGTGGCCAGCCGACCGGACAGCAAGAAGCCGTCTTCCTCGGCGAACTCCACGGCCGCGTCCAGCAGCGGGTGCCCGCTGCTGGACGCGGGTTCGGTGGATTCCAGCCAGTAGCGGCGGTGTTGGAAGGCGTAGGTGGGCAGGTCGACCGGCTCGGCAGCCGGTAGATACCGGGCCCAATCAACCGTACCGCCATGCACATGAAACCGCCCCAACCCCTCAGCCAGAGCACGCACCTCGGACCGACCACGACGCACCAACGGAACGAACACCGCGTCCACACCCTCGGACAAACACTCCGGCCCCGCAGCCGACAACACAGCATCCGGCCCAACCTCCACAAACCTCGTCACACCCTGCGCAGACAAACACCCCACAGCATCAGCAAAACGAACCGTCTCCCGAACATTACGCACCCAATAATCCACCGACGTCGGCTCCGCACCCACCTCCACCGTAGAAACAAACCCCAAACGCGGAACAGAAAAAACCACACCAGAAATAGCCTCACCAAACCGCTCCAACACCGGCTCCACCAACGACGAATGAAAACCATGACTCACCCGCAACCGCGTACAACGCCACCCCCGCTCACCCACCAACCCAGCAAACACATCAATAGCAGCACCATCACCAGACACCACCACAGACCGCACCCCATTAACCGCCGCAACCGAAACCCCACCCCCCACCACACCCAACAACCCAGCAACCTCAGCCTCACCAGCACCCACCGCAAGCATCGCCCCACCCGGCGCCAACTCCTGCATCAACCCCGCACGAGCACACACCAACACCACCGCATCATCCAACGACAACACCCCCGCCACATGCGCCGCAGCCACCTCACCCACCGAATGCCCCACCACAAAATCCACACCCACACCAAAAGACTCCAACAACCGAAACAACGCAACCTCAAACGCAAACAACCCACACTGAGCAAACAACGTCTCATCCAACCGCTCACCCCCACCAGCAACCACCCCACGCACCTCACAACCCAACACCCCCTCCAACCGCCCACAAACATCCGCAAACACCTCCGCAAACACCGGATAACACCCCGCCAACTCCCCACCCATACCCGACCACTGAGACCCCTGACCAGAAAACAAAAACCCCGTCAACCCACCCCCACCCACCACACCACTCACCACACCCGACCGACCCTCCGCCAACGCCTCCAACCCAGCCAACAACTCACCCCGATCACCAGCCACCACCACACCACGCCACTCCAAAGCAGCACGAGACAACGCCGCCGCACGCGCCACCCCCCACACCGACAACCCACCATCAGCCCCAACAAACTCCCCCAACCGAGCCGCCTGCCCAGCCAAACCCCCCACACCACGCCCCGACACCACCACCGGAACCGGCACCGGCACCGGCACCGGCACCGGCACCGGCACCACACCCAACCCCGCCCCCTCCCCCACCACCAAAGACACAGGAGCCTCTTCCACAATCACATGCGCATTGGTACCGCTAACCCCGAACGCCGACACAGCCGCACGACGAACCCCGCCATCCGGCCACTCAACCGCCTCCGTCAACAGCCGCACCGAACCAGCCGACCAGTCCACATGCCGGGTCGGTTCACCGACGTGCAGGGTGCGCGGCAACACCCCGTGCCGCATCGCCTGCACCACCTTGATCACACCCGCGACACCCGCAGCAGCCTGGGTGTGCCCAATGTTCGACTTCACCGACCCCAGCCACAACGGGCGATCACGATCAGCACCGTAAGCAGCCAACAGCGCCTGCGCCTCGATCGGGTCGCCCAGCGAGGTCCCGGTGCCATGCGCCTCCACCGCATCGACATCCGAAGCGGACAGACCGGCGCTGGCCAGCGCGGCACGGATGACCCGCTCCTGTGAGGGGCCATTGGGGGCGGTCAGACCGTTGGACGCACCGTCCTGGTTGACCGCCGAACCACGCACCACGGCGAGCACCGGATGGTTGTTGCGCTGCGCATCGGACAGCCGCTCCAGCACCAGCATCCCGATGCCTTCCGACCACCCGGTGCCGTCGGCATCGGCGGAGAACGCCTTGCACCGACCGTCGGCGGCCAACCCGCCCTGCCGGTCGAACTCACTGAACGGGGTGGGACTGGACATGATCGTCACACCACCGGCCAACGCCAGGGTGGACTCACCAGAGCGCAGCGACTGCACCGCCAGGTGCAGAGCCACCAGCGAGGAGGAACACGCCGTGTCCACGGTGACCGCGGGTCCCTCGAAACCGAAGGTGTAAGCGACCCGGCCGGTAGCGATGCTGCCCAGGCTGCCGTTGCCCAGGTAGCCCGCCAGTTCCTCGGGTACCTGCGCCAACCTGCTCGCGTAGTCGTGGTACATCAGCCCGGCGAACACCCCGGTGCGGCTGCCGCGCACGGCCAACGGGTCGATCCCGGCATGCTCGAAGGCTTCCCAGGACAGCTCCAGCAGCAGCCGTTGCTGCGGGTCCATCGCCAGCGCCTCACGCGGGGAGATCCCGAAGAACCCGGGGTCGAAGTCGCCCGCGTCGGCGACGAACCCGCCCAGCCCGACCGGCAGTGCATCGAGGTCCCAGCCGCGGTCGGCGGGGAAAGCGGAGATGCCGTCCCGGCCGGCGGCGACGAGGTCCCACAGTTGCTCGGGCGTGCTGACCCCGCCGGGGTAGCGGCAGGCCATGCCCACGATGGCGATCGGTTCGTCCGTCGTCACCACCGCCGCGGGGGCGGTGGGTTCCGGTCCGGGCCGAAGATCACCGACCTCGGCGAGCACGAATCCGGCCAGGGCGGTGGGGGTGGGGTGATCGAACACCAGGGTGGTGGGCAGCTTCAGCCCGGTGGCGGCGCTGAGCCGGTTGCGCAGCTCCAACGCGGTCAGCGAGTCGAAGCCGAGGTCGGCGAAGGGCTGCTCGGCATCCACCGGTTCGGTCCCGGCCAGGTCCAGTACGCCAGCGGCCTGGGTGCGCACCAGGTCCAGGGCGGCGCGGCGGCGCTCCGGCGCGGGCAGCGCGCGCAGCCGGTCGGCCCAGTCGGACTGCTGCCGGGTGCGCCTGCGGCCGCTGACCAGACCGGCGAACACCCCGGGCAGCGGGTCCAGCCGGTGCAGGGCGGCGGTGTCCAGCCGCAGCGGCAGCACGGCCGCCTCACCGAGCCCGACTGCGGCGTCCAGCAGCGCCAGGGCTTCCTCGGTGGACAGGGCGGCGATGCCGCTGCGGGCGATGCGGGCCAGGTCGGCCTCGGTCAGCGAGCCGGTGATGCCACTGCGCTGCTCCCACAGGCCCCAGCCGAGCGCGTGTGCGGGCAGTCCGGCAGCACGGCGTTGGCGGGCCAGCGCGTCCAGGTGGGCGTTGGCGGCGGAGTAGGCGGCCTGCCCGGCGTTGCCGATGGTTGCCGAGGCGGAGGAGAACAGGACGAACTGGGTGAGGTTCCGGTCGCGGGTCAGTTCGTCAAGCCACTGCGCGCCCAGCACCTTCGGCGCCAGCACCGCCCGCAACCGCTCCTTGGTGAGACCGGTGACCAGGCCGTCGTCCACGACCCCGGCGGCGTGCACCACCGCGGTGACCGGGTGCTCGGCCAGCAACGCAGCCACCGCGTCCCGCTCGGCCACATCACACGCCACCACCGCAACCTCGGCACCCCACCCCCGTAGTTCAGCCACCAACTCGGCCATCCCCGGCGCATCACCACCGCGCCGGGACACCAACACCAGACCACGCACCCCGTGACGACCCACCAGATGCCGCGCGACCAAACGCCCCAGAGTCCCACTCGCCCCCGTGATCAACACCGTGCCGTCAACCGACCAAGGAGAGCCCCCAGGCACCTCGGCCACCCGCGCCAACCGCGGCACCAACACCCGCCCCGCACGCACCGCCAACTGCCCTTCGCCGGTGACCAACGCCGCGGCCAGCTCTTCGTTCGTGACGCCGGGGTCGGGTGTGTCCAGCAGTACGAACCGGTCGGGCCGTTCGGCCTGTACCGAGCGCATCAGTCCCCACACGGCCGCGCCGGCCGGGTCGGGTACCTCCTCGGCGGTGGTGGCGACCGCACCGCGGGTGATCAGGACCAGGCGGGCTTCCGGCTCGGCCTCCTCGGTCAGCCAGCCGTGCACCCGCTCCAACACAGCGGCGGTGCGCTCGACCACTGGGGTGTCCTCGACCCGGAACAGCACGTCGGCGCCGGTGTCGCGGTGCCGCCTGGTGCGGGCGGGCGTCCATTCCAGCCGGTACAAGGAGTCCAGCCGCGCCGGCGGGCGCAGTTCGCCGGTGAGCTCGCGTAGCACCAGGCGCTCGACGGTGCCGACCAGGGCGCCGCTGTCGTCGGCGAGGTCCACCCGCACTGCGCCGTCCTCGATGGTGGTGAGCCTGACCCGGAGCATCGCCGCGCCCACGGTGTACCAGCGCACCCCGCGGAACGAGAAGGGCAATCTCAGGCCGTCGTCACCGCGCAGGGCCAGGGCGTGCAGTGCCGCGTCCAGCAGCGCCGGGTGCAGGCCGAACTCCTCGGCCTGGCCGCGCTGCGGGTCGGGCAGGGCGATCTCGGCGAAGATCTCGTCGCCGCGCCGCCAGGCCGCGCGCAGCCCCTGGAAGGCCGGGCCGTAGCCGAGGCCGGACTCGGCGAGCCGGGGGTAGAACTCATCCAGCGCGACGGCTGCGGCACCGGGCGGGGGCCACTGCATCATGTCCGGGCCACCGGTGTCGTCTTCATTCTCTTCGGTGTCTTCGGCCAGTACGCCGGCGGCGTGGCGGGTCCAGGGCAGTGCGGGGTCCTCCGGCCGGGAGTACACCTCGATGCTGCGGCATCCTGTGTCGTCGGGTTCTCCGATGCCGACCCGCAGGGCCAGGCCGCCTTCGGCGGGCAGCACCAGCGGGATCTCCAGGGTCAGCTCGGCCAGTCGGGTGTCGCCGAGCAGATCGGCGGCGTGCCGGGCGAGTTCGACGAACGCGGTACCGGGCAACAGCACGGTGCCGGCGACCTGGTGGTCTGCCAGCCAGGGATGGCTGCGCAGGCTCAGCCGCCCGATCAGCACGGTGTCGATCGCGCCGGGGAGGGCGACCAGCGCGCCGAGCAGTGGGTGCCCTGAGGGCAGGGCACCGAGCGCGGCCGGGTCACCCGGTTCGGTGGATTCCAGCCAGTAGCGGCGGTGTTGGAAGGCGTAGGTGGGCAGGTCGACCGGCTCGGCAGCCGGTAGATACCGGGCCCAATCAACCGTACCGCCATGCACATGAAACCGCCCCAACCCCTCAGCCAGAGCACGCACCTCGGACCGACCACGACGCACCAACGGAACGAACACCGCGTCCACACCCTCGGACAAACACTCCGGCCCCGCAGCCGACAACACAGCATCCGGCCCAACCTCCACAAACCTCGTCACACCCTGCGCAGACAAACACCCCACAGCATCAGCAAAACGAACCGTCTCCCGAACATTACGCACCCAATAATCCACCGACGTCGGCTCCGCACCCACCTCCACCGTAGAAACAAACCCCAAACGCGGAACAGAAAAAACCACACCAGAAATAGCCTCACGAAACCGCTCCAACACCGGCTCCACCAACGACGAATGAAAACCATGACTCACCCGCAACCGCGTACAACGCCACCCCCGCTCACCCACCAACCCAGCAAACACATCAATAGCAGCACCATCACCAGACACCACCACAGACCGCACCCCATTAACCGCCGCAACCGAAACCCCACCCCCCACCACACCCAACAACCCAGCAACCTCAGCCTCACCAGCACCCACCGCAAGCATCGCCCCACCCGGCGCCAACTCCTGCATCAACCCCGCACGAGCACACACCAACACCACCGCATCATCCAACGACAACACCCCCGCCACATGCGCCGCAGCCACCTCACCCACCGAATGCCCCACCACAAAATCCACACCCACACCAAAAGACTCCAACAACCGAAACAACGCAACCTCAAACGCAAACAACCCACACTGAGCAAACAACGTCTCATCCAACCGCTCACCCCCACCAGCAACCACCCCACGCACCTCACAACCCAACACCCCCTCCAACCGCCCACAAACATCCGCAAACACCTCCGCAAACACCGGATAACACCCCGCCAACTCCCCACCCATACCCGACCACTGAGACCCCTGACCAGAAAACAAAAACCCCGTCAACCCACCCCCACCCACCACACCACTCACCACACCCGACCGACCCTCCGCCAACGCCTCCAACCCAGCCAACAACTCACCCCGATCACCAGCCACCACCACACCACGCCACTCCAAAGCAGCACGAGACAACGCCGCCGCACGCGCCACCCCCCACACCGACAACCCACCATCAGCCCCAACAAACTCCCCCAACCGAGCCGCCTGCCCAGCCAAACCCCCCACACCACGCCCCGACACCACCACCGGAACCGGCACCGGCACCGGCACCGGCACCACACCCAACCCCGCCCCCTCCCCCACCACCAAAGACACAGGAGCCTCTTCCACAATCACATGCGCATTGGTACCGCTGATGCCGAACGAGGACACCGCGGCGCGGCGGGGCCGCTCGCCGCGCGGCCAGGGCACCGCCTCCGTGGCCAGCGACAGGGTCCCGGAGGACCAGTCGATGTGCGGGGACGGGGTGTCGGCGTGCAGCGTCCTGGGCACGGTCTCGTGACGCAGTGCCAGCACGGACTTGATCACACCGGCGACTCCGGCCGCGGCGAGGGTGTGCCCGATGTTGGACTTCACCGTGCCCAGTTGCAGCGGGCGGTCGCGGTCGGCACCGTAAGCAGCCAACAGCGCCTGCGCCTCGATCGGGTCGCCCAGCGAGGTCCCGGTGCCATGCGCCTCGATCAGGTCGACGTCCGCGCCCGAGATCCCGGCGCTGGCCAACGCGGCGCGGATGACCCGCTGTTGGGAAGGCCCGTTGGGGGCGGTCAGACCGTTGGACGCGCCGTCCTGGTTGACCGCGGAGCCGCGGATGACGGCGAGCACCGGATGGTTGTTGCGCTGTGCGTCGGACAACCGCTCCAGCACCAGCACACCGACGCCCTCGGACATACCCATGCCGTCGGCGTCGGCGGAGAACGCCTTGCACCGGCCGTCGGCGGCCAGCACCCGCTGGCGGCTGAACTCGATCAGCGGCCCGGGGCCGGCCAGGACGGTCACGCCGCCCGACAGGGCCAGCGAGGACTCCCCGTTGCGCAGCGACTGCACGGCCAGGTGCAGTGTGACGAGCGAGGTGGAACAGGCGGTGTCCACGCTCACCGCCGGCCCTTCGACGCCGAGGGTGTAGGAGATACGGCCGGACAGCACGCTGGACACCACGCCGGTGACCAGGTGCCCCTCGACGCTCGCCGGGGCGTGCGCCAGTCTGGTGCCGTACTCCTGGTAGTTCTGGCCGACGAACACACCGGTGCGGCTGCCGCGCAGCCCGGTGGGGTCGATACCGGCCCGTTCCAGCGCTTCCCAGGAAGTTTCCAACAGCAGCCGCTGCTGCGGGTCCATCGCCAGCGCCTCACGCGGCGAGATCCCGAAGAAGCCCGCGTCGAACTCGCCCGGGTCCTCCAGGAAGCCGCCACGTCGCACGTAGGAGTGGCCGGAGCGCTCCGGGTCCGGATCGTAGATGCCCTCGACGTCCCAGCCGCGGTCGGTGGGCAGCTCACCGGTGACGTCCCGGCCCTCGGCCAACACCTGCCACAGGTCCTCCGGGGAACGTACCCCGCCCGGGTAGCGACAGGCCATGCCGACGATGGCGATGGGCTCGGTGCGGGCCTGCTCGACCTCCTGCAGTCGGCGGTTGGCCTTGCGCAGGTCGACCATGACCCGCTTCAAGTATCCCCTGAGCTTCTCTTCCTCGGACACGTCCGTCCCCTCCTCAGTTCGCCCCGAGTTCGCGGTCGATGAGGTCGTACATCTCCTCGTTCGACGCCGGGTCGAAGTCGTCGTCGTCCCCGCCGATCAGCGACAGCATCGCCCGCAACCGCAACTCAATGCCGGCTCGTTCGCCATCGGTATCCGCTCTGGAGAGCCGTTCGGAGAGCCGATCCAGCTCGGTGAGGATGGGCGGCTCGACGGGCGCCAGCCGGCTGTGCAGGTACGCGGCCACCGCAGCCGCGGTGGGATGGTCGAACACCAGCGTGGCTGGCAGCGTCAGCCCGGTGGTCTCACCGAGCCGGTTGCGCAGTTCGATCCCGGTCAGCGAGTCGTAACCCAGGTCGCGGAAGGCCCGGTCGGCGCCGATCGCGGCCGTACTGGAGTGGCCCAGCACCACGGCGGCCTGATCGCGCACCAGCCGCAGCAGGGTGCTGCGGCGTTCGGTGTCCGACAGTCCGGCCAGCCGCTGCGACCAGGAAGAACCGGACGGCTGCGCCTCCGGTGCGGTGGCGCCGCGCAGCGCGCTCCGTGCCTCGGGGATCTCGGCGAACAGCGGCCTGCTGCGGGCCGAGGTGAACAGCGGCATGAACGTCGCCCAGTCCACGTCGGCCACCGCCAGTCCGACCTCGGCGCGCTCGAGGATGGTGCGCAGCGCGTCCAGGGCAGGCCCGGGGGCGATCAACGGCAGGCCCTGACGGCGCAACTGGCCGGCGTCCACTCCGTCGGGAAAGCGGGCGCCGTCCCACACGCCCCAGGCCACCGAGGTCACCGGCAGACCGGCCGCGCGGGCCTGCTCGGCCAGTGCGTCCAGTTCGGCGTTGGCCGCGGCGTAGGCGCCGTGGTCGCCACTGCCCCACACCGCGGCGATGGAGGAATAGAAGACCAGCGCGTCCAGCTCGACCGGGTCGAGCAGTTCGACGAGGTGCCGGGCACCCTGGACCTTGGCGGTGAGCGCATCGGCGTACTCGGCCAGGTCGGTCTCGGGTAACGCGGCCAGCCTCATCAGCGCGGCGGCGTGCACCACGGTGCGCACCACCTCGCCCTGCTCCCGCAACCCGGCCAGCAGCGCCGCCACGGCAGCCCGGTCCCCCATGTCACAGGCCCGGGCGGTCAGCCGCACTCCGAGGCCGTCGAGTTCGTCCGCCAGCTCGGCGACCCCCTCGGCGTCCGGGCCGCTGCGGCTGACCAATACCACGTGCCGGGCGCCCAGCCCGGCCAGCCAGCGAGCGACTTCGGGACCCAGCGCGCCGGTGCCGCCGGTCACGATCGCGGTGTCCCTGGCCTGCCAGTCGCTCACCGCACCGCCGGCGGGCGGGGCGTGCACCAGCCGCCGTAGCAGCGTGCCGGAAGCGCGCACGGCCAGCTGGTCCTCCTCGCCCCAACCGCCGGCCAGTACCCCGCGCACTTGCTCCAGCGCAGCCTCGTCCAGTTCGGCGGGCAGGTCGACCAAACCGCCCCAGAAGGCGGGGTGTTCCAGCATCGCCACCCGGCCCAGACCCCACACCTGCGCCGCGCTCGGCTCACGCAGCCGGTCGTCGTCGCCCGTGCTCACCGCACCGGAGGTCACCAGCCACAACGGCACCGCCGCGGCCAGATCGCCCAACGCCTGCACCACCGCCAGGGTGGCGGCCACCCCTGCGGGCACCACTGGGTGCTCCGGGTGCGGGCGGCGGTCCGCGGCCAACAGGGACAGCACCCCGCACGGGGCGTGCTCGGCCAGCGCGCGGCGCAACTGGCCGGTCAGGTCGGCGCGGTCGGCGTGCTCGGTGTCCACCGTGATGGTGCGCACCGGAAGGCCACCGATGAGCGTCTGAAGCCAATCCTGCTGCGCGCCGGACCCGGGCACCAGGGCTAGCCATTCGCCGTCCGGCCCGGTGCGCTCCGGCGCACCCGCGGCGCGCCACTCGACGCGGTAGCGCCAGGAGTCGGACCGGGACCGGGCCTGCTCGGCCAGCCAGTACCAGCGGTGTTGGAAGGCGTAGGTGGGCAGGTCCACCGACCGCGCACCAGTGCCGGCGAACACCTCGGCCAACCGCACCCCGGCCCCGCGGACGTGTGCCTCGGCCAGCGACTGGGCGAACCGCGGCCAGCCGCCGTCGTCGCGGCGCAGTGTGGACAGCACGGTGGCCCGCGCTCCGGCGGCGTCCACCGTCTCCTGCACCCCCGGGGCGGCCACCGGGTGGGGACTGATCTCCAGGAAGGTGCCGATCCCGGCGTCCAACGCGGCGCGCACCGCGTCGGCGAACCGGACAGTCTGACGCAGGTTGGTGTACCAGTACGCGCCGGTCAACTCGCGGGTGTCCAGCCGTTGCCCGGTGACGGTGGAGTACCAGTCGACTCGCGCCGCCTGCGGGCTGATCCCGGCGAGCAGCGCGTTCAGGCTGTCCTCAACTGCGGTGACCTGGGTGGAGTGCGAGGCGTAGTCCACCGCGACGCGCCGGGCCCGAACCCCGCGGGACTCGCAGACGGCCCACAGTTCCTCAAGGGCGGACGGATCTCCGGAGACGACGGTGGAGGTGGGGCTGTTGATCGCGGCCACACCCAGCCGGTCATCGGCGAACAGCGCCCGCACCTCGTCGGCGGGCAGTGCCACCGACATCATGCCGCCCTTGCCGGACAGTTCGGTCAGCGCGCGGCTGCGCAGGCACACCACCGCGGCGGCGTCGGCCAGGGACAGCGCCCCGGCCACGCAGGCCGCGGCGATCTCGCCTTGCGAGTGGCCGATCACCGCCTCCGGTTCGACGCCGTGTGCGCGCCACAGCGCGGCCAGTGACACGGTGACCGCGAAGGTCACCGGCTGCACCACGTCGACCCGGTCCAGCGCCGGCGCGCCCGGCGTGCCACGCAGTACGTCCAGAACCGACCAGTCCGACCAGTCGACGTGCGCCTCGATCGCGGCGGCGCACTCGGCCAGGCGGGCGGCGAACACCGGTACGGAGTCCAGTAGTTCCAGCGCCATCCCGGCCCATTGCGCGCCCTGTCCGGGGAACACGAACGCCACTCGCCGGGCCGCGCCGGCCGCGGTTCCGCGCAGCACGCCTGGGGTGTCCCGGCCCTCGGCCAGTGCACCGAGGCGTTCGCCCAGTTGGTCCGGGTCGGCGGCGAGCACCACCGCTCGGTGTTCCAGGGCTGCCCGGCCGGCCACGCTGGACCAGGCGATGTCCAGCACCCTGTCGCCGGGGTGGTCGGCCAGGTGCGCGGCCAGCCGTGCCGCCTGCCCGCGCAGGGCGTCCTCGGTCTGCCCGGACAGCGCGACCGGCAGCATCCGCGGCTCGGTCTCCCGCCGCGCCGTACCGGCTCCGCCGTCCTGTACGGCTTCCGGCCGCTCGACCGCCTGCGCGGCATCCGTCCGTACGGCTTCGGCCTCTACGGCCTCCGCCTGCTCGACGATGACGTGTGCGTTGGTGCCGCTGATGCCGAACGAGGACACCCCGGCGCGGCGCGGGTGGCCGGTGTCCGGCCAGGGCCGTTCCTCGGTGAGCAGCCGCACTCCACCGGCCGACCAGTCCACGTGCGCGGACGGCTCGTCCACGTGCAACGTGCGGGGCAGCACTCCGTGCCGTAGCGCCTGCACCACCTTGATCACCCCGGCCATCCCGGCCGCGGCCTGCGCGTGCCCGATGTTGGACTTCACCGACCCCAGCCACAGCGGATCACCGTCGCGGTTCCGGCCGTAGGTGGCCAGCAGTGCCTGCGCCTCGATCGGGTCGCCCAGCGGAGTGCCGGTGCCATGGCCCTCCACCGCGTCGACGTCCTGCGCGGACAGTCCGGCGGCTGCCAGCGCGGCGCGGATCACCCGCTCCTGCGAGGGGCCGTTGGGCGCGGTCAGACCGTTGGACGCGCCGTCCTGGTTGACCGCCGAGCCGCGCACCACGGCGAGCACCCGGTGGCCGTTGCGGTGCGCCGCCGACAGTGGTTCGAGCAGCAACAGGCCGACGCCCTCGGACCAGCCGGTGCCATCGGCCGCTCCGGCGAAGGACTTGCACCGTCCGTCCGCTGCCAATCCGCGCTGCCGGGAGAAGGCGGTGAACGTGGTCGGCTCGGCCATCACGGCCACCCCGCCGGCCAGCGCCAGCGAGCACTCTCCGGAACGCAACGCCTGCGCCGCGAGGTGCAGCGCCACCAGCGAGGAGGAGCACGCCGTGTCCACAGTGATCGCGGGCCCCTGAAAGCCGAAGGTGTAGGCGACCCGCCCGGAGGCGACGCTGGCGGCGGTACCGGTGAGCAGGTGCCCCTCGACGCCCTCGGGCAGCTCGCGCAGCATGGTGGCGTAGTCGTGGTACATCACACCGGTGAACACACCGGTCCGGGTGCCGCGCACCGAGGACGGGTCGATCCCCGCCCGTTCCAGCGCCTCCCAGGCGGTCTCCAGCAGCAGCCGCTGCTGCGGGTCCATGGCCAGCGCCTCACGCGGCGAGATCCCGAACAGCCCGGCGTCGAACCGGCCCGCGTCGTAGAGGAAACCGCCGTGCCGGGTGTAGGTGTGCCCGGCCCGGTCCGGATCCGGATCGTACAGGCCGGCGACGTCCCAGCCACGGTCGGTGGGGAACCCGCCGATGGCGTCGCCGCCGGAGGCGACCAGGTTCCACAGGTCCTCCGGCGAGGCGATCCCGCCCGGGAAACGGCAGGCCATGCCGACGATCGCGATCGGCTCGTCCGCGGCCTCCGCCGTTGCCGGCGAGGCGGCGGCCGAGGCCGCGGTCGGCCGTCCCGCACCGACCAGTTCGCCGACCAGGTACCGGGCCAGTCCGGCGGGGGTCGGGTGGTCGAACACCACCGTTGCGGGCAGCCGCACCCCGGTCGCCCGGCCCAGCCGGTTGCGCAGTTCCACCGCGGTCAGCGAGTCGAAGCCGATGTCCTTGAACGGCCGGTCGGGTAACAGCCCACTGGAGTCGGAGTGGCCGAGCACCACAGCCGCCTGGGTCAGCACCAGGTCCTGGAGCACCCGTAGCGGCTCTCCTTCGGCCAGCCGCCGGCGCAGCCCGTCGGCGCCGTCCACCGCACCGCCCGCGGCAGCGCGGCGCACCACCGGCACCAGTCCGCGCAGCACCGGGGACAGCACTCCCTCGGCCGCCCGCTCGCGCAGCGCCACCGGATCCAGCCGCGCGGCCAGCAGCACCGGATCGTCCAACGCGGTGGCCGCGTCGAACGCCTCCAGCGCGGTGGCGGAATCCAGCGGCAGCATTCCGGCGCGCGCCAGCCGAGCCCGGTCGGTGTCGGCCATCTGCCCCGTCATCCCGCTGCTTTCGGCCCACAGCCCCCAGGCCACCGCGGTGGCGGGCAGCCCGGCTGCACGGCGCCGTGCAGCCAGCGCGTCCAGTGCGGCGTTCGCCGCCGCGTACGCCGCCTGTCCGGCGTTGCCCAGCGTCCCGGCCACCGAGGAGAACAGCACGAACGCGGTGAGCTCCGGTCCGGTCAGCTCGGCCAGGTGCCGCGCGCCGTCCACCTTCGCCCGGAAGACCCGGGCCACCCGTTGCGGGGTGAGCGCGGCCAGCACCCCGTCGTCCAGGATCCCGGCGGCGTGCACCACCGCGGTGACCGGGTGCTCGGCCAGCAACGCAGCCACCGCGTCCCGCTCGGCCACATCACACGCCACCACCGCAACCTCGGCACCCCACCCCCGTAGTTCAGCCACCAACTCGGCCATCCCCGGCGCATCACCACCGCGCCGGGACACCAACACCAGACCACGCACCCCGTGACGACCCACCAGATGCCGCGCGACCAAACGCCCCAGAGTCCCACTCGCCCCCGTGATCAACACCGTGCCGTCAACCGACCAAGGAGAGCCCCCAGGCACCTCGGCCACCCGCGCCAACCGCGGCACCAACACCCGCCCCGCACGCACCGCCAACTGCCCTTCGCCGGTCCCGGCCAGCCGGGGCAGCAGCGCCTCGGATGCGGCGTGCCCGTCGGTGTCCGCCAGCACGAAGCGGTCCGGGTTCTCCGTCTGTGCGCTGCGCAGCAGGCCCCAGACCGCTGCGGCGTCGGGGTCCACCGGCGGCTCCCCCGGTCCGACGGTGACCGCGCCGCGGGTGAGCAGCACCAGCCTGGACCCGGCGAACCGCTCCTCGGCCGACCAGCGCTGTGCCACCGCCAGGGCGTCGGTCACGCCGGTCACTGCAAGGCCCACCACGGCGGGTACCCGATCGCCCAGCGCATCGAGCCCGGCGGGGTCGCCCAGCGACACCCACGCACCGTCCTGTGCCGGAGCCGCCAGCGGAACCCAGCCGATGCGGTACAGGTGGTCCCGTCGGCCGGCGGTGAGCTGCTCGGTGGTCACCGGACGGAAGGCCAGCGAGTCGATGACCGTGACGGGGTTGTCCTCGGCGTCGGTGACGGTAATCGACACGACGCCCTCGGCCTGCGTGCGCAGCCGCACCCGCGCCGCCGTGGCACCGGCCCGGTACAGCCGGACCCCGTTGAACGCGAACGGCAGCACGGTCGTCGACGCAGGGCCGGTGGTGTCGTCGACCGGGATGGCCGCGTGCAGCGCCGCGTCGAGCAGTGCCGGGTGCAGCCCGAACGACCCAGCTTCCCCGGCCGCCGGTTCGGGCAGGGCGATCTCGGCGAACAGTTCCTCGCCGTGCCGCCACAGCCGACTCAGGCCCTGGAACACCGGCCCGTAGCCGTAGCCGAGCCGAGCCAGTGCTGGGTAGCGGTCGGTCAGTTCGATCGGGGTGGCGCCCTCCGGCAGCCAGCCGCCGGGCGCGGGCGCGGGCACCTCGGCCACGCCGAGTCGGCCCGTGGCGTGGTGCGTCCACTGCGGGCCGCTTCCTGGCCGGGAGTACACGTCCACGGCACGGCCGCCGTCCTCGCCCGGCGCGCCAAGCACCACCTGCAGCCGCACGGCGCCACGCTCGGGCAGCGGCAACGGCGCGTGCACGGTCAGCTCCTCCAGTACCGGGCAACCCGCCTCGTCCCCGGCGCGCACGGCCAGCTCGACGAACGCGGTGCCGGGCAGCACGACGGTGCCGAACACCGTGTGGTCGGCCAGCCAGGGCTGGCGCTGCAGGGACAGTTCACCGGTCAACAGCACTTCGCCGGTGGAGGCCACCGGCGCGGCAGCGCCCAGCAGCGGGTGCTCGGTGGCGTCCAGCCCGAACCCGGCCGGGTCCGTGCCGAGGACCGGAGTGGACAGCCAGTAACGTTCCCGCTGGAAGGCATAGGTGGGCAGCTCAGCCCGGTGGCCCGCGACGCCGAACGCGGCGGTCCAGTCCACCGGGACTCCGCGCACGTAGGCCTCGGCCAACGACAGCAGGAACCGGCCGGGGCCGCCCTGGTCGCGGCGCAGCGAACCGACCACCACGGCCGTGCTGCCCGCCGATTCGACGCTGTCCTGTACGGCGGCGGTCAGGATCGGGTGCGGGCTGGCCTCCACGAACACCCGGTGTCCAGCGCGGTCCAGCTCACGGATCGTCTGTTCGAAACGGACGGTCTGACGCAGGTTCCGGTACCAGTACTCGGCGTCCAGGGTCGCGGTGTCCAACCGCTCGCCGGTCACCGTGGAGTAGAACGGCACCTCGGCGCTGCGCGGCCGAAGTCCGGCGAGCCGGTCCAGCAGTTCGGCGCGGATCCGTTCCACCTGCGGGGAGTGCGAGGCGTAGTCCACCGCGACCAGCCGGGCCCGGACCCCTTCGGCGGTCAGCTCGGCGGCCAGTTCCCGGAGCGGGCCGGGTTCACCGGAAAGCACCACCGAGGCCGGCCCGTTGACCGCGGCCACCGACACCCGATCGGCCCGGACCGCCAGGCGCGGTTCCAGTTCGGTGACCGGCAGCGCCACGGACATCATCCCGCCGGCGCCGGACAGCTCGCTCAGTGCGGCGCTGCGCAGTGCGCTCACCTTCGCGGCGTCGCGCAGGGACAGTGCGCCCGCCACGCAGGCCGCCGCGATCTCACCCTGCGAATGACCGACCACCGCATCGGGTTCGACCCCGAACGACCGCCACAACGCCACCAGCGACACCATCACCGCGAAGGACACCGGCTGCACCACATCGACCCGGTCCAACGCCGGCTCACCAGCCTCACCACGCAACACACCCAGCAGCGACCAGTCCACGAACTCACCCAGCGCCGAAGCACACTCCGCCATCCGCGCCGCGAACACCGCCGAAGACTCCAGCAACTCCACCGCCATCCCCGCCCACTGCGCACCCTGACCCGGGAACACGAACACCGTGCGGCCGGCCACGTCTGCCGCTCCGCGTACCAGGACGGGCGACTCCTCGTCGGCGGCCAGGGTGCGCAGGCCCCGGATCAGGTCCGCGCGGTCGGTGGCGGTGAGCACGGCGCGGTGCTGCAGCCCGGCCCGGGTGGTGGCGGCCGCGCGTGCGACGTCCTCCAGGGGCGACTCGGGCTGCCGTTCCAGGTGCGCGGCGAGCCGCTCCGCCTGCGCGCGCAGCGCGGTCGCGCTCTGGCCGGACACCACCACCGGCACCGGACCGGGCCGCAGCACCGCCACGGGCTCCGCCGTGGGTTCCACCGTCGTTTGCGCCGCTGCCCCGGGGGCCTGCTCGATGACCACGTGTGCGTTGGTGCCGCTGATACCGAACGAGGACACCCCGGCCCGGCGCGGCCGCTCGCCCCCCGGCCAGGGGCGCTCCTCGGTGAGCAGCCGTACCCCGCCGGCCGACCAGTCCACGTAGGGCGAGGGTTCCTCCACGTGCAGCGTGCGAGGCAGCAGCCCGTGCCGTAGCGCCTGCACCACCTTGATCACCCCGGCGACACCGGCCGCCGCCTGGGTGTGGCCGATGTTGGACTTCAGCGATCCCAGCCAGAGCGGCTCGCCGGTGCGGTTCCGGCCGTAGGCGGCCAGCAGCGCGTTGGCCTCGACCGGGTCGCCCAGCGCGGTTCCGGTGCCGTGCGCCTCCACCAGGTCCACGTCCGAAGCGGAGAGGCCGGCCGAGGCCAGCGCGGACCGGATCACCCCCTCTTGTGCGGGACCGTTCGGCGCGGTCAGACCATTGGACGCGCCGTCCTGGTTCACCGCCGAGCCGCGCAGCACCGCCAGTACCGGGTGGCCGTTGGCTCGTGCGTCGGAGAGCCGCTCCAGCACCAGTTGTCCGGCGCCCTCCGCCCAGCCGGTGCCGTCGGCCGCCGCCGCGAACGACTTGCACCGCCCGTCCGGCGCGAGTCCGCGTTGTCGGGAGAACTCCACGAAGATGCCCGGCGTG
This sequence comes from Streptomyces pluripotens, assembly GCF_000802245.2. Lineage (NCBI taxonomy): Bacteria > Bacillati > Actinomycetota > Actinomycetes > Kitasatosporales > Streptomycetaceae > Streptomyces > Streptomyces pluripotens. The sequence goes on along the minus strand of NZ_CP021080.1, from coordinate 6,630,576 downwards.
GACATCACCGTCACCCCGCCGGCGAGCGCCAGCGAGCACTCGCCCGCACGCAGCGCCTGCGCCGCCAGGTGCAGCGCCACCAGCGAGGAGGAGCACGCCGTGTCCACGGTGACCGCAGGGCCCCGCAGCCCCAGGCTGTAGGCGATCCGGCCGGAGGCGACGCTGGCCGTGGTGCCGGTCAGCACATAGCCGTCCAGGCCGGCGGCGCCCTCGTGCATCCGCGGGCCGTAGTCCTGCGCCATCGCCCCAACGAACACCCCGGTCCCGCTGTCCCGCAGGGCCAGCGGGTCGATCCCGGCCCGCTCCAGCGCCTCCCAGGACGTCTCCAGCAGCAGCCGCTGCTGCGGGTCCATCGCCAGCGCCTCACGCGGCGAGATCCCGAACAGCCCGGCGTCGAACTCCGCCGCGGCGTAAAGGAATCCGCCAGTGCGCGCATAGCTCCGGCCCGGCCGGTCCGGGTCCTCGTCGAACAACCCGTCCAGGTCCCAGCCGCGGTCGGTGGGGAACGCACCGACCGCGTCGCCGCCGCGGAGCACCAGGTCCCACAGCTCCTCCGGCGAGCCGACCCCGCCGGGGAACCGGCAGGCCATCCCGACGATCGCGATCGGCTCGACGGCGGGCGTCGCCGCCGCGGGCGCGGATTCCGCCGGTGTCCCGGCGGCCAGTTCGGCGATCAGGTGCCCGGCGATCCGTTCCGGGGTCGGGTGGTCCAGTACGGCGGTGGCGGGCAACCGCAACCCGGTCGCCTCGGCCAGCCGCTGGGCCAGCTCCACCGTCATCAGCGAGCCGAACCCCAGGTCCTTGAAGGGGCGACGCACCTCCAGTTCCCCGGCGGAGTCCAGCTCCAGCGCCGCGGCCACCTCGGCGCGCACCAACGCGTGCACCGCCTGCTCCCGTTCGGCCGCGGGCAGCCCGGCCAGCCGTGACACCGGCCGGGTCGGTGCCTCGGCCACCGGGGCGCCGACCGGAGCGGGTACCGCGCCGCCGGTGGCCGTCACCCCGGCGATCCAGTGCCGCCGCCGCTGGAACGGGTAGGTGGGCAACGGGATCCGCTGCGCCCCGCAACCGGCGTAGAACCGCGCCCAGTCGACCGGTACGCCACGCGTGTGCAGTCGGGCCACCGCGGTGAGCAGCGAGCGCAGGTCCGGGCGCTCTCCGCCGGCCAGTGCGGAGACGAACGCCACGTCCGGGGGCGCGCTGCCCGGGCCCATCGCGCACAGCGTCCCGTCCGGCCCCAGCTCCAGGAAGGTGCGCGCGCCGCGCGCGCAGGCGGTGGCGATCGCGTCGGCGAACCGCACCGTGTTGCGGGTGTGCCGGGCCCAGAACTCCGGCCAGTCCAGCTCGACCACGTCCAGTTCGGCGCCGGTCAGCGAGGACAGGACCGGCAGGCTCGGCCGCCGCCAGCCGATCTGGGCCGCGGCGGCGCGCATCCCGTCCAGGATGGCGTCCACGTGGGCCGAGTGGCTGGCCATCGGGACCTGGATCCGCCGGGTGCGCCTGCCTCGTGCGGACCAGTGACCCGCGATCGCCAGTGTGGCGTCCTCGTCGCCCGACAGAACCGTGGCGGTCGGGCTGTTGAGCGCGGCGATCGACACCAGCCCGCCGGAGGCCCCGACGTCCGCCAGTAGTTCCGCCTCGGACGCCTCCACCAGCACCATCGCCCCACCGGGGGGTATCTCGTGCATCAGCCGGCCGCGGGTGGCTGCCAGGGTGCAGGCGTCTGCGAGCGACATCGCCCCGGCGACGTGCAGGGCGGCCAGCTCGCCGAAGGAGTGGCCGAGTACCGCGTCCGGGGTGATCCCCCAGCTCTCCACCAGCCGGAACAGCCCGACCTGGACGGCGAACAACGCGGGCTGCGTGTAGGTCGACTGCTCCAGCAGCGCCGCGTCCGCCGACCCCTGTTCGGCGAAGACCACCTCCAGCAGCGGCCGCGGCAGGTGCGGGCGCGTGTGCTCGGCGATCTCGTCCACCGCCGCGGCGAACACCGGGTAGCGCCGGTAGATTTCGCGACCCATCCCCGGCCGCTGGTTGCCCTGGCCGGGAAACAGGAACACCGTCCGCCCCTCGACGGCGGTGCCGCGCACCACCCGCGCGCCGGCTTCGCCCCGGGCCAGCTTGGCCAGCAGGCCGGGCACTTCACCGGCCGACTCGGCGACCAGTACCGCCCGCTGCTCCAGCGTGCTGCGCGTGGTGGCCAGTGAGTAGGCCAGGTCCACCGGTGACGCCGCCGACTCGCCCAGCAGGGCGGCCAGTCCGGCCAGTGCCGGCGGAGTCCGCGCGGACAAGGGCACCAGCACCGGGCCGTCGTACCGCCCGCTGGCGCGGTCCGACGCCGCACCGGAAGCGGGCGGCTCGGACAGCACCACGTGGCAGTTGGCCCCGCCCATGCCGAACGAGCTCACCCCTGCCAGCAGCGGGCCCTCCACCGCGGGCCACGGCCCGGTCTCGGTGACCACCCGCAGCCCGAGCTCCGCCAACGGGATGCGCGGATTCGGGGTGCGGAAGTTCAGGCTGGGCACCAGTTCCCGGCGGGACAGGCACAGGACCGTCTTGAGCAGACCGGCGATCCCGGCCGCGCCCTCCAGGTGCCCGATGTTCGTCTTCACCGAGCCGACCAGCAGCGGCCGTTCGCGCCGCGTCACCGCGCCCAGCGCCGCCGCCTCGACCGGGTCGCCCAGTGGTGTTCCGGTGCCGTGCAGTTCCACGTAGCTCAATTCGGCCGGGGATACTCCGGCCGCCGTGCAGGCCAGCCGCAGCACCGCCTGCTGCGCCTCCTGGCGCGGGGCAGTCAGCGTTTCGCCGCCGCCGTCGTTGTTGGTGGCGCTGCCCCTGATCACCGCGTGCACGGTGTCCCCGTCGGCCAGTGCCGCCGCCAGCGGCTTGAGCACCAGCACCGCCCCGCCCTCGCCGCGCACGAAGCCGTTGGCCCGCTCGTCGAAGGTGTAGCAGTGCCCGTCCGGCGAGATCGCGCCTAGCGCTTGGGTGATGTCGTAGCCGTCCTGGCCGATGTTCAGGTTGACGCCGCCGGCCAGTGCCACCGCGCACTCGCCCGCCGACAGCGCCCGGCAGGCCAGGTGCACGGCGACCAGCGCTGAGGATTGCGCGCTGTCCACCACCAGGCTCGGCCCGCGCAGCCCCAACGCGTAGGACACCCGGTTGGCGATCATTCCCCGGTTGCGGCCGGTGGCCGAGTGCGGGCTCAGCCGCGCGCCGCGCAGCGCGGCGTAGTCGTCGTAGGTGGCGCCGACGTACACCCCGGTGCCGTGCGCGGTGCCGCTCTGGCCGTCGCCCGGGATGATGCCGGCGTCCTCGAACGCCTCCCAGGCCAGCTCCAGCACCAGCCGCTGCTGCGGGTCCAGCACCGCCGCCTCGCCCGGCGAGACCCCGAAGAACCCGGCGTCGAACAGGTCGACCTGCTCCAGGAACCCCGCCCGTATCGGCTGACCGGAGGGCAGCACGGGCGCCACCGGCCCGTCCGGATGACAGCGCCGCGGACCGGGTTCGCTCAGCGCGTCCCGCCCGTCTCTGAGCAGTTGCCACAGTTCGGCGGGGTTCGCCGCCCCCGGCAGCCGGCACGCCAGGCCGACGACCGCGACCGGTTCTTGGCTGGTAGCGTCACCCACTCGGTTACCCACCGGGTTTCCCCCTCCACCCGCCATTCATCGGCGAGAACACGTCAGTTCTGTCCGGCAGGCGTCACGGACGGACGGCTTCCGACACTGCGGGCAGGCCAGGGTGCCCCGTTGTGCGCACCCCGCACGTTCGGCCGCCGGATACGCCGCCGACCTGGCCAGCGGCAGCACCCGGCCGACCGAATCAAGGATCACGGACTACGGACCACAGGTCGCGGACCGGTCGCGGACCGGCGTCGGGCACCGGTCCGTTCCGGGCTGGCGTGGTCACCTCCCCGTGACCACCGTCCCCGGGCCGCTGTGGCGGTCACACCCGAGGGCGTCTGCCGCGCGCGGCGGGACCACGGTCCGCCCGTCCGCTCAGGCCGGGACGAACTCGACCGGCACTCTCAGCGCCACCGTGTGCTTGCTGTTGTTGGCCCACGGCACCGGTCCCGTCAGCCGCACCTCGGCGACCCGGTCGAGCAACGTGTCGAACAGCGCGCGCAGTTCGAGGCGGGCCAGGTCTACCGCCAGGCAGCTGTGCGGCCCCCAGCCGAAGGCCAGGTGCGGGTTGGGGTTCCGGCGCACGTCGAAGGACAGGGGATCGGCGAACACGTTCTCGTCCCGGTTCGCCGACGCCCACCACAGCGTCACCTTGTCCCCCCGGCGGATCCGCGCGCCGTGGAACATGAAGTCCTCCGTGGCCGTTCGCCGGTTGTACGGCGTCGGCGTGGACCAGCGCATCATCTCTTCGACCGCGCCATCCAGCAGGGACCGGTCCGAGCGCAGCGCCTGCCACTGGTCCGGCCGCTCTGCCAGGGCGAGCAGGCCCACCGCGATCACGTTGCGGGTCGGCTCGCTCCCGGCCAGGGACAGCAGGTTGACGAACACCTCGCGCTCGTACTCGCGCAGCGGTGGCTGGCCGCAGCCCTCCGGTAGATCGCCGGCGGCGATCACGGACAGAAAGTCCTGCGCCGGGTTGGCCCGCTTCTCGGCGATCAGTTTGACGCCGTACTCGTACATCGCCAGCAGTGCGGCCTGGCTGCGCGAGGAGGACTCGCCGGACTCGCGGTCCTCGTAGCCCATCACCACCTCGGTCCAGTCCACGAACTGCTGCCAGTCCGGGCGCGGCACGCCCATCAGCGCGGCCATGACCTCGACGGAGAAGCGGCCGGCGACATCGTTCTGGAAGTCGCAGGAGCCCTGCTCCACGACCTGGGAGATGATCGCCTCGGCGCGTTCGGCGATGGCCGGCTTCAGCGCCTCCAGCACCGGACCGGTGACCGAGGGTGTGACCAGTTCGCGCAGCAGCCGGTGCCGCGGGTCATCCATCATGTTCAGCATCGCGCCGGAATAGGTGCCGGCAGGCAGGTCGTCGAGGTGGGTGCCGCCGCCCTCGCGGTCGCCACCGCCCTGGGAGGACAGCAGCGGACTCGCCGCGGCCTCGACCACGTCGGCGTAGCGGGAGAGCACCCAGAAGTCCTCACCATCGCGGGTGCGGCCGGGGGGGTGCAGCAGGACAGGAGCTTCTCGGCGGAGCCGGGCGAAGACCTCGTGCGGGAACCCGTCGCCGAACCGGTCCTGGTCGCTGAGGTCGAACCCACCGAGAACGGCGGGTAACTCGGTCTGGGGAGCCTCGGAGGCGCTTCGTAACTTCGGGACGGCGGGCTGTTCCAACGACATCAGCTCTCCATTTTCCTGCACTGACGCATCGGGGGGCGTCAAACGCATCAGCAGTGTCACCCGATCGTGGAAAAGCCGTCAAGCGGCTACCCGATCGGATCGGCGGTCCGTCCCGAGGTTTGGGGAATCCCTTAACCGGCCATGATGTTCCTAGGGGACCTTGGTCTCAACCAGCCCTGTAGACAGGCGTGTTGGCCGGTTACGGCGGGCTGCAGGCGACCTGAAGCCGACCATGCGGTCGTCCGTGGGACGGCGGGACCGCGTGCCAGCCGTCGGCCCCCGGCGCGGCACGAGGACCTCGCGGCAGACGTCCACCGGTCCGCGCACGACCACGAGCAAGTCGACCGCCGCCGCGACAACGGGCGCCGCCGCACCTCGGCCGCCGCCTTCCGCCTGACACGTCTGCCGTCCGTCACCGGATCTGACGACGGTTACCCGCCGCGACGCGGTGGCCCTGGCCGCGGTGTACCGGTACCGAGGCGGAGAACCCGGTGGTTCTTCCCGAGCAGCGTTCCCCGCCGGTGCTCACACGTGGACGCCCACGGACCACACCACCGGGGCGGTGGCTCGGGACCGACTGCCACGCCCGGCCGCGTCACAGCTTGGCACCGAAGTCCTGTGTCCACCACGGGCCTCCCGAGGCTTTGTGCACGCCCACACCGATGTCCTTGAACGCACAGTTGAGGATGTTGGCACGGTGGCCGGGGCTGTTCATCCAGGCGTCCATCACCGACTGCGGGGTCTGCTGGCCCCGAGCGATGTTCTCCCCGTACGTGGACCAGTGGTAGCCCGCTGCCGTGATGCGGTCCCCGGGTCCGGCGCCGTCCGGGTTGGTGTGGTCGAAGAAGTTGCGGGCGGCCATGTCGTCCGAGTGAGCCTGCGCTGCCTTCTCCAGTTGCGCGTTCTCCGTAACCGGACCGCAACCGGCGGTCGCCCGCTCCTTGTTCACCAGCGCGACCACCTGCGCAACGGTGTTCGCGGGAGCCGACTGCACCTGCGCGGCGCCGGCCGAACTCGGCGTCGTCCGGGGGGTCTGCCGAGGGACCGGAGTGCTCTTCCTGGCGGGCTTCGGGCTCTTGGAAGCAGTCGGACTCGCCGAAGCACTCGGCTTCTTGGAAGGACTCGCCTTCTTCGACTTCGACGCGGAGGGTGATGCGGACGTGGAGGCCGACGGCGAGGTCCCGGCGGAAGCGGACGCCGAGAGGTCCACGGTGGGCGTCCCGGCAGCGTCCGCTGCGGTGACCTGCTCGGAGCCGGTCCCGTAGTCCGTGATGAAGTACCACAGCCCGCCTCCCGCGACACACACGGCCAAGGCCGCGCCGCCGACGGCCCGGCGCCGGATCCGCCGGCGCCGGCGAGCCTGGCCCCGCGAGGTCGCCCGGCCCCGCCCGGCACGGTGTCCGCCTCCGCCTCCGGCGCCCGGTCCGGCGTGGCTACCGGACGCGGCGAGCCGGGTCGCCGAACCGGCCACAGGGGTCCCGCCGGAGGCGGAGCGGACTCTCGCGAGCAGTTCAGGCACCGCCGCGACCATCGCCAGGCCGGCCAGCAGTCCCTCCGCGGGCATCAGCCCGCTCCACAGGCCGGAGCAGCGCACGCAGCCTCGCGCGTGCCGGGCTATTCGCTTGCGCCACAGTGGTGAGGGCCGGCCGTCCCAGGAGACCAGCATGCCCCGCAGTTCCTCGCACGGCGGCTGCGCGTCGAGTGCCCGCACCACCACCCGGGCCGTCTCCAGTTGCGCCTTCATCCGCTGCACCCGGACCGCCGTGTGCTGTGGCGACAGCTCCAGAGCCGCGGCGACCTCGGCCCGGGTCAACTCGCCGGCGCACTCCAGCCACCAGAGCGACAGCAGCCCTCGTTCGTCGTACTCCAGCCAGCGTGTGGCGCGGGCGGTCTCCTGACGCTGTCCGGACAACTGCAGCTGCATCATGGTCAGGTCCACGAAGTCGGCGCCCGGGTCCGCGAAGTCCTCGGTGTCGTCCACGGCGTCCGGGGCCACCTGCCGGTTCTGCCAGTGCGTGCGAACCTGGTTCATCGCGATGGCCACCAGCCAGGGGCGGAAACCCCCGGGAGTCCGCAGGCCATCCAGCCCCTCAAGGGCGCGGAGCATGGTCTCCTGTACCACGTCGTCGACGTCGACCGACCCGTTCAGCGCCCGCCCCACGATGTTGTAGACCAGCGGAAGGTACACGCTGACCAGCGTGTCCTGGGCCTCCAGGTCGCCTTCCCGGGCAGCGGTCACCAGTGCCGCCGAATCCACCGTGTGCCGTGTACTCATCAAATGTTTCCCTGTCCTCGACGCCGAACGATGTTGTCCGCTGTATGGGAGACCGCTCGGTGAGCCCTGGATAACAGTTCTTCGGAAAATCACCCCCACGAGAGGTTCTCCGCAGAGGTCGGCGATCGCAATGGAGGACGTCACATATGCGGGCCGGCGCCCGGGGAAACAGGGGCGGCGCGGCCTCCGCCGGACCGACGAACCGGGCCCGGAGCGAGGGCGGCTCGTCCGGTGGCCGGCTCGGCCGAACCGGCCTCGGAAGGGTCACGGCGGTTTCACCAGCCGGTGCGCCAGCGGAAGGGCGACAGCATTTCAAGGAGTTGCCCGCCCGGCGCCACCCCGACGGGCGTGGCCGTGCCACGGCGGAGAAAGCGGGCGGGCGCCGCCGGGGAACCAGCGCGCGACCGCTCGCGGCGGCTCACCGCCGGACGGGCACTCGATCGGGGGGGATGCGGGCTGGCGCGGGTTCGGAAAGAGGCTCAGCCCTTGTCCTGTCCCCGCCCCGCGGCGCAGATCACCGAGGGGCGGGGGCCACTGTCGGGCGCGGGCGGTTGTCGAGCGCGGGCCGCGGCGTCAGTCCGCCGTGTCCGAGGTCCGGCGAGGCAGCTTCCAGTTCGGTCGCGGGAAGTGGCAGGTATAGCCGTTGGGGTAGCGCTGCAGGTAGTCCTGGTGCTCGGGCTCCGCCTCCCAGAAGTCGCCGATGGGCTCGACCTCCGTGACCACCTTGCCCGGCCACAACCCGCTCGCTTCGACGTCCGCGATGGTGTCCACGGCGACGCGGTGCTGCTCCTCGTCGCCGTAGTAGATGGCTGAGCGGTAGCTGCGCCCGAGGTCGTTGCCCTGGCGGTCCTTCGTGGTCGGGTCGTGGACCTGGAAGAAGAACTCCAGGACGTCCCGGTAGCTCGTGACCGTGGGATCGAAGAGGATCTCGATGGCCTCGGCGTGGTCGCCGTGATCACGGTAGGTGGCGTTCGGTGTGTCGCCGCCGCTGTAGCCGACGCGCGTGGACACCACGCCCGGCTGCTTCCGGATCAGCTCCTGCATGCCCCAGAAGCAACCGCCCGCCAGTACGGCTCGCTCTGTTCCCACTGTCATCGGTCGCTCCCCTGACTCTCCTGCCCGGCACCATCCTCGACGTGCCGGTCGCACAGCCACCCAGCTTATTGCCGCCCGCGGGCAACCGGCCAAGGGGCACCGTGGGACGTCGGGTCGTCCACCGCCGGGCGGAGGAAGGACGGTGACGTCGAGGACGTTGGCCCGTGGCCGGGCGAAACCCGGATTCCCTGAAGTGAACGGGCCGTTGGGCGGGGCGAGCCGACTGGCCGTCACGCGGGCGTGATCAGACGGCTGCGGGCAGGGCGGGTGCGCAGGGGGCTCCGCACCCGGCGGAGGCTGTCTTGAGGCGCCCCGGGAAGGCTGGGGACTGCTGCGTCCGATCAGCACCGCCTCTGGCACCGGTGCGTGCGCCGGCGCCCGCCCAGGCGAGCGCCGGCGCACGTTCCGGACGGGGTACGTCCGGCCCCGACGCACGGTGCGGCCACGGCGCCTTCGCGCGCGCCGCCGTCCGGACCATCAGACGGCGCCTCCGGCCGCGCCCGGCGTCGGGCCCGGAGCGATCGAGAAGGCGAGCACAAGTCCGTTGCCGGCGGCGTGCGCGGAGGTCAGCGCCACACCGTGGGGCAGCCCGGTGACGGCCACGGTCCGGGGTTCCAGCTGGTCCCGCAGCCCGGATGCGGCCGGCAGGGCGGCGATGTCATCGACCGCCATGGTGCGGCCCAGGACGTTCACCGTCGTAGGCGTGATGGTGAAGGTGTCCGGGGTGGTGGTCAGCTTGGCCCGCACGGTGACCGGCAGCCCAAGGCGGCCGACGCTTCCGCTGAGCGTCAGGTCGCCGCCCTGGGCAGCGGCCGTCAGGCCGTTGCCCAGCGCTCCCAGACGCCGGGTCACCTGGTCGTACCCGATGGTGGCGGTCCCGGTGCCGCCGGCGCTGTTGCCGTCCGTCGTGACGTCCTTCAACCGGACGGACACATCCATCACCGCGTGCTGACGGCGCACCCCCTTCGCGCTCACCTCGACGTCGCCGACCTCCCCGCCGAGGGTGCGCAACCCCGCGAGCGGCGTGGTGAGATCGGCGCGCACCGTCCCTTCCGGCTTCAGCCGGCGCGAAGCCTGGGTGACGATCCTCTCCTCGGCCCTGTGCTCGACCAGGAGGTCGGTCGCGCCGGTCAGAGCAGCCAGTGCCGCGGTGATTGCGGCGAGGACGCGGATCCTGTTGCGACGGTAACGGGTCACGTGGTCACTTGCTCCGAATCGATCGGTTGGGCGGGCTGGTGGGGCGATCAGGCATGCAGACGCGGGAGGATCCGGTCAAGTCGGCGGGGCATCCACCAGTTCGCCTTGCCCATGAGGAACATGGCGGACGGCACCAGGACGAGGCGGACCACCGTGGCGTCGACGATCACGCTGATCGCCAGCCCCAGGGCAAGCATCTTCACCACCACGGTCGGCGAGGCGGTGAAGGACAGGAACACTGCGGTCATGATGAAGGCCGCGGCGGAGATGACGCGGGCCGTCGCGGAGAGTCCCTCGCCGACCGCGACACTGTTGTCACCGGTGCGATGCCAGGCTTCGGCGATCCGGGACAGCAGGAAGATCTCGTAGTCCATGGACAGCCCGAAGACGATCGCGAACATCATCATCGGGACGTACGACTCGATGGGTACGGGCTCGGACAGCCCCAGCAGCGAGTCACCCCAGCCCCACTGGAAGACCACGACGAGCACGCCGTAGGACGCGGCCGTGGTGAAGAGGTTGAGCACGACGGCCTTGAGGGGGATCACCACGCTGCGGAAGACCGTCATGAGCAGGAGGAAGGCGAGGACCAGGACGATACCGATGACGGTGGGCAACCGTTCGCCGATCGTGTCGCGGAAGTCGGCCTGGCCCGCCACGCTTCCGGTGAGATAGGCCTTGGCGCCGGTGCCGTCGAGGGCCTTCGGCAGGGTTCGCGCGGAGAGGTCGTGGAGCAGGGTGCCGGTCGCGGCGTCCTGCGGGCCCGTGGCCGGGGTGACCGTGGTGACGAGGATCTTCCCGTCGCCGCTCGCCCGGACCGGGGTGAAGGCGGCCACGCCGTGGGTTTCCTTCAGAGCCGCGCTCACCTCGTCCGAGATCCGGTCCACGGGTGTGGAGGCTCCGCTCACGTCGATCACGGCGAGGACCGGGCCGTTCGCGCCCGCTCCGAAACCCTTCCCCTCGGCGTTCGCGATCCAGTCGTACGCGGTGCGGGTGCTGCTGCCGAGCCGGTCCGCACCGCCGTCGACGTGACCGAGGCGCATGGAGAGCAGGGGTGCGGAGCACACACCGAGGATGGCGAGGCCGACGGCCAGGAAGGTCCACGGCCGCCGGGAGACGAGTCCGGCGTAGCGGTGCCAGCCGTCATGCGCGCCGTTGCTCTCGGCGACAGGGCGGCCCAGCCGCAGCCGGTCGATGCGCCTGCCGACCAGGCCCAGGGCCGCCGGCACCAGGGTGAGGGCGGCACCGGCGGTCACGATGACGGCGAGGGTGGCCGCCAGCCCTATCTTGCCGATGAAGGTCAGCCCGCACGCGTACAGGCTCAGCATGGCGACGGCCACGGTCAGAGCGGCGATGAGGACGGCGCGTCCACTGGTACGCGCCGTGCGGGCCGCGGCCTCGACCGGATCGCGTCCCTCGATGAGGTCCTGGCGGAAGCGCGTCGTCAGGAACAGGGCGTAGTCGATGCCGACGCCCAGGCCGATCATGCCGGCCAGGGTCGTGGCGGAGGTCGCGAAGGTGAGGGTGGCGGCGACGATGCCCACGACACCGAGGCCGACTCCGACGCTGATCAGGGCGGTGGCCAGCGGCAGCAGCGCAGCGAGGACACTGCCGAAGGCGAGAAGCAGGATGACGAGGGCGGCTGCGACGCCCACGCCCTCACTCAGTTCGTCGTTGGCCGGTTCGCGGACCACTTGTTCGAGGTCTCCCCCGTAGGCGACACCCAGCCCTGCCGCTCGGGCGGGCTCCGTCGCCGCGTCGAGCCGCTCGGTGTAGTCGTGGCCGAGGTTCTTCAGCTGCTCGTCGAAGGAGACGGTGGTGTAGGCGGTACGTCCGTCGTTGCTGGTCACGGATGCCGAAGCGGCGGTGACGTGGGGCAGGTCGCGCAGGTCGGCAAGGGATCTACCGAGGGCGGACCGCTGGTCGGCCACGGTGCCGGAGCCTGCGTGGAAGACGACTTTGCCGCTGGGCCTGCCCGCTTGGGGCATGGATGCCGTGAGGAGGTCGGCACCGGTGTGGGAGGCGGTGCCGGGCAGGCTGATCCGGTCGCTGAAGGTGGGCGCGGCAAGGTGCCGCCCGGCCAGGGCGGCACCGAGGATCAGCAGCCAGACGGCGATGACCGTGACCGGATGCCGGGCGCAGAAGCCGCCGAGGCGACCGAGTCCGCCGGATACCGGGGTGGGATCCGCCGGTGGATGCGCGCCGGTCCGCACCTCAGGCCGCGTGTCGGCCGGCGCGGGAACGTGCTGTGAAGGTCTGGGCACCTTGCTCTCCAAAAAAGTGTCACGAGTGACACGAACTCTAGAGAAGAAGTGGCACAGATGACAATTGTCATTCATGACAATGTGCAGATGCGATGGCTCTCGCGTGACACGCGTGCCAATTGACAGCCGCGACACCATGCCGGAGGCTCGACCCATGCCGAGTGAGATCACCCCCACTGGACTGCGTGAACGCAAGAAGGAGGAGACACGGCGCCTGCTTCTGGAAGGAGCCGCGCACCTGTTCAAAGAGCGCGGCTTCGAGGCCACCACGGTTGCGGACATCGCCGCATACGCGAACGTCTCCGTACGCACGTTCTTCCGTTACTTCGAGACCAAGGAAGCGCTGCTGTTGCCCGACGGCGTCGAGGTCTTCGCCTACGTCGAGAACGCCCTCTCCGAGCGTCCGGCGGAGGAGGAGCCCCTGGACGCGGTGTGCAACGCCTTGCTGGAGGCGGCCAAGCCATTCGCGGCCTCGACCCTGACCGCCCTCAGCCACCCTCTTGAGGACATCGAGAACGTCGTCACGGCCCGTCTCGTGCAGGCGTTCTCCGACTTCGAGGAGCGGCTGACCGTCCTGGTCCAGCGCAGGCTTCCCCCGAACACGCCGGACGCCGACCTGAAGGCGGCCGTGATCGCCTGCGCCGCCCTCTCCGCGGTGCGCGCCGTACTGCGGACACGCCGGGCGCGCCGGGCGTCCGGCGTCACGGACACGGGCCCGGACACGGCGCCCCTCCTGCGGGCCTTCGGAATCCTGCGCGAGATCGGCTCTCCCGGGCGTCATTGACAGCGGGCGCGGAAGGGGTCCCGGGCCGGGGCCGGGCCTGGGACCGGTCGCCGGCACGGCCGTTCGCCGCGGCCGGGCCGGGGCCGGTGCTCGCCGTGAACGCGTCCCCGGGCCACATCGAGGGCGCGGGCGCATGCGTCCGTCCAGGCGTGACCCACCCACCGCGCAGCCGCACGGCGGCTCGGTCCACCACGCCCACGGTGACGCCCAGGTGTGCCGGCGGCGCCTTCGAGCAGCGACCGCGGACACCGCGGGCGCCGGCCTCGCGCTCACTCACCATCCACGGACGGACTCCACCGGCCTGCAGTTCTGCCACCTCCCGGCCAAGGGCCTGACCGGCGGCGTACTTCCGCACGCGGGGCGCCCTGGATATCGTCCCGGCCCAGGACCGCGTACGGCCCTCCTCTAGCGACGAGCCCGACCGCCTGCACGGCGGAAGGGCCGTCGCGAGCCCTCATCCCCACGGCCCGAAGGCCACGGCACCCTGGGAGAACAAAGGTGACCAGCACCGACACCGGCGCCGCAGGTTCCGGAGCGGACAGCGAGACGGCGCCACCGCCGTCGCTGTGGCGGAACTCCGACTACGTGGGCTGGTGGGTCGGGAACACGGCCTCCGCTTTAGGGACCAGCATCTCGGCCATCTCGTTTCCGCTGCTGATCCTCTACACCACCGGCTCGGTGGCCAAGGCCGGGACGCTCACCGCGGCCGGGCTGGTGAGCGCACTGGTCACCACACTGTGGGGCGGTGCGCTCGCCGACCGGGTCTCCCGCAAGGCCATCCTGGTCATCGCGCCCCTCGTCCAAGGTGCGGCCCTTGCGGCCGTCGCGGCCCTGGTGGCCGCCGACCGTCCGCAGCTCCCCCTTCTCGTAGCGGCGGCGACGGTGAGCGGCCTGGCGGCCGGGGTCGCCTCCGGTGCCACCGCTCCGGCGCTGCGGCGCATTGCCCGCAAGGACCAACTGGCCACCGCCACGGCGCAGGAGTTGGGCCGTGACCTCGGTGCCCAACTACTCGGCGGCCCGGTGGGCGGCTTGCTGTTCTCGCTCGCCCGCTGGTGCCCCTTCGGCATCGACGCACTCTCCTTCGGCGCGGCGTCGCTCGGCGCGGCGCTGATCCACCGGCCGCTGGGTCCCGAGCGCGAGGACCGGGTTGAGAACGAGCGCACGACGGTGCGTCAGGACATCGCCGCCGGGTTCCGGTTCGTCCGCGGGGAGCCCTTCCTGCGCTTCGTGGTGATGTGGGGGGCGCTGCTCAACACCCTCGGCCAGGCGTTCGCGCTCCTGTTCATCGCCCTGGTCAAGTTCCGCGGCGGCGGCCCCACCACGATCGGCCTGGTCAGCGCGGTCGCGCTGGTCGGCGGCGTGGTGGGCTCGGCGATCGGCCCGGCGGTCGCCCGCTCGGTCCGCGCCAAAACCGTCATCCGCACCGCGGCATGGGCGTTCGCGGGGGCGCTGGTACTGGTCGCGGTCGTCCCGGCACCATGGGAAATCGGTGCGGTGACCTTCGTGGCCATGCTGACCATGGTCCCGCTCAACGTCATGCTCCAGTCGTACATGGTTCGCCTGGTCCCGGACGAGTTCAGCGGCCGGGTCTCGGCGGTGAACCGTTTCGGCGTGCAGGCCCTGGAATGGACCGGGCCCCTGCTGGCCGGGCTGTTGGTCGCTCTGTTCGGAGTGCCGGGCGGGGCTGTCGCGCTGCTGGTGGGGCTGGTCCCGCTGGCCCTGGCCCTGCATCTGACCCGGTCCCTCGCCGTGCTCGACACACCACTCGACGAGTTGTCCGAGCTCCGCCCGGCCCACGAGGCGGGCTGAGCCCGGCACTGCCGGTGGCGGTGCCGCGAAGGTCAGAGTGGGCCGGGCAGCGTTCCGGCGACAGCACGGGCCCGACCTTGACCCGAGCACAGTGCCGCACGAAGGCCTGGACGTGGCACAGCATCCGGTACGCGTACCGCAGCCCCCACTGACCCGCAGCTATGCGGCGTCGGCCAGTCCGGCCAGCAGACGGACGGCCTCGCCACCCCGCGCCCCAACTCCAGCCCGGGGAGTTCGGCACAGCCGGGCCTCACGGACTGCCCGGGCGGCGGTGCGGGACGTACGTCCGTCACCTGCCGGGCGCCTCGCAGCGGGTGGGACCGGCCGAGCGAGCCCGCCGCATCGGCGACCGGCCGGGCAGAACCTGGCACTCGTCGGGAACCACGCCCCGGCTACAGGAGGACCTACGGCTCGTCGGGAACCACGCCGGACCCGAGTGGGGACGGGACCCACGCCTGAAGCGCCCTCCGTGCCGGGAAGGACCGGAGGCTCGGTGGACCAGCGGGGTCACTCGGGGGCGAAGGAGAAGCTCTGCCACAGGCCGGTGGATCTGACGACGACATCCGAGGAGTGCATGTCCAGGTAGTTGCTTTCCCCGCCCGAGGACTCCGTGCAGTCGGGCGTGGTGTACAGGAGCATGCTGCTCTCCGTGAAGTTGTCCACGTGGGTCACGCCTTCGCGGAAACGGTGGCACCCGTCGATCGACGGGTTCGAGATGGTCTCCACGAGTCTGCCATCGCTTCGCGCCACCACCTGCCCGGACGCCTGATCCTGACAGGCGGTGAGCGCGATGCCGAGCAAGGCGGCGCCGGCGAGCGCGGCCATGGACCGTGAAGCGGGCATCGGGCCTCCTGTGCCGGGACGGGGGAACCGCAGGGGGACGTCGCCCCGCCACCACTATCCGCCAGAGCCGGCGCACACGCCCGGTGAGTACCGCCGTTACGGGCACCCACCCGTCACCGGGCGCCCAGTGACGCCGCCCGGCCGGACACGGCCCGGGCGTCACCGCGCGCGGCCCGTCCTGGGCGTGCGGGCCATGCGTCACCGACGTACCCGGCGGCCGACCGGCCCGCGCCGCCGGCCCGCCGCATCGATCGGGGCGGTGTCACGGCCGTCGGCTGGACGACCTCACCTCACCTGCCGGGAACGCACCCGCCGTGCCTCCACGGCCATGAACCCGACGGTCGCCGGCGGATCCGGAGGCCCGCACCGGCCGGGAACACCCGTCGTGCGATGTGCCGGGCCCCGCGCAGTCGCACCGGCTACGGGCCGGGGGTGAACACGATCGTTGACGAGGCTCCTGGTGCGGTGGAACACGCTCGCGCGGGCGCGCCCGGACCGCAGCGTTGCCGAGGCTTCTTCCGGAGCGCCGGAGGGCCCGTTCGAGGGCGTATCAAGACCCGGGTGTCCCATCCGGCGTGCGGTACACGAGCGCGCCGTCTATCACTGAGGGGAACGGTTTGTTCCCAGGCCACAGGAGGCACGGTATGGCAGGGCCCTGGACACGGGGTGCGGCGGGTGTGGTGCTGGCCGTGACGGCGGTCGCGGCGGCCGGGTGCTCCGGCAACTCCTCAAACCCGTCCGGCACCGTCAGCAAGGCGGCATCGGCAGCCGCTTCCGCCGCCTCCTCCCTCGCCTCCCAGGGGGCCGACGCGCTGGCCTCGGCCACGGCTGAGGCCAAGCGCAAGCTCGACGAGGCCACGGGCGGGCTGAACGTCAAGGGCGACGTAACGCTCGGTAGCATCGGCACTGACAGCGACGGCCGGGCCACGGTCGAGGTGACCACCAAGAACACCGCCAGCTCCACGAAGTCCTTCGCCGTCCAGGTCAACTTCACAGACCAGAGCGGCAATCTGCTGGACGTGGTCGTGGTGACCATCACGGACGTGGCCGCCGGCGCCACGGGCAAGGGCACCGCCCGCAGCAACCGCAACCTGACCGGCGAGGTACGCGCGGCCGTGGGCGCGGCCCTGCGCTACTGACCACCGCGGTACCGCGGTCACTCGCCCGATCCCGGCCGGCTGGCATCCGCGACGCCGCGGATCCGCCTCCTGACAGAGCCTCACGGACAAGGTCCCGGACCGCGCCCACGGCCCGACGGCGGCCCGTCCCTCCCGTCGGGCCGCAACGGCCGCCCTACTCGGGCAATCCGGCGCCCGTCCGCCCGGCTCGGCGCGGCGCCAGGTGCTCGGCGCGGTCCTTCCGCGGCTTGCCGAGAAACCACACCGAGCGTGCCCGGGCAGCAGCGGCACGGATGCCCCCGGCCGCGCCGGGAGCGTGATCTCGCCTGGATCCGCCCCGGGTTCTCGTCGAGCCGTCCGGTCGGCAGCCCGATCCGCTGCCTGGCGGCGGACCACCACGCGGGGCCGTACGCGCCCTGCCCACCGGTACGGATCGACGCAGACCATGACCCGGCGGCCCCGGGAGCCGGTACGCAGCGGCGCCACGGCACCTACACGGCCTGTGCACGCACAAGGGAAAATCCAGTTCATCAGTATGCAAATCGGTAGCTGAATCGGTGTAATCGACACATATGACGGAAAGCAGGGGGATCTAGCGTCGGACTGTACGTGGGCCGCACGGACAAGAAAGGCATTGAGACGCTCATGCCCCTCTCGAACACCGACGTCATGGCCGAAGCCCAGCTCGGCGCCCCGCCCGCTTCCCCTGGCTTCGACCCCCCGCCCTCCGACGACCTCCTGCTACCCGTAGAAGAGCTCCCCGCGTCCGAGTCCTCGCCGGACCTGGTCTATCGCCGCGTGCGTGACGAGCTCATGCTCGACGGCAACGCAAGGCTCAATCTCGCCACCTTCGTGACGACGTGGATGGAGCCGCAGGCACGGCAGCTGATGACGGACACCGCGGAGAAGAACCTCGCGGACCGCGCCGAGTACCCGCAGATCACCGCGATGGAGGCGCGGTGTGTGCGGATGCTCGCCCGGCTCTGGCACGCGCCGGACCCGGAGCGGGTGCGTGGCTGCTCCACCACCGGCTCCAGCGAGGCAGCCATGCTCGGAGGGCTCGCGCTCAAGCGCCGTTGGCAAGAGCGACGGCGCGCCCAGGGCAGGGACACCGGACGACCGAACCTCGTCATGGGGGCGAACGTCCAGGTGTGCTGGAAGAAGTTCGCCAACTACTTCGAGGTGGAACCGCGCTACGTCCCGATGGCACCGGGTCGCTACCACCTTTCGCCCGAGGCGCTCACCGCCTACTGCGACGACAACACCATCGGCGTCGTGGCCGTCCTGGGGTCCACCTTCGACGGCTCCTACGAGCCCGTCGCCGACCTCTGCATGGTCCTGGACGGGTACCAGGCCGCCACCGGGACCGACATCCCCGTGCATGTCGACGGCGCATCCGGTGCCCTGGTGGCCCCGTTCCTCGACCCGGGGCTCATGTGGGACTTCCAGCTCGAACGCGTCGCCTCCATCAACACCTCGGGACACAAGTACGGGCACGTCTTCCCCGGCCTCGGTTGGGCTCTCTGGCGCGACGCCGAAGCTCTCCCCGAGGACCTGGTGTTCGAGGTGGACTACCTCGGCGGCCGCTCCGCCAGCTTCACCCTCAACTTCTCCCGTCCGGGAGCGCACGTCGTGGCGCAGTACTACAGCTTCCTGCGGTACGGCTTCGAGGGGATGAGGAGCCTGGCGGCCCAGTGCCGTACGACGGCGTGTGCGCTCGCCGCGCGCATCCGCAGCATTCCACCCTACGAACTGATCACGGACGGCTCCGAACTCCCGGCCTTCGCCTTCCGCCTGGCGCCCGGCACACCGGGCCCGACGGTATTCGACGTCTCCCGGGCCATGCGCGCGCGGGGCTGGCACCTGCCGGCCTACACCTTTCCCGTCCCCTGTCAGGACGTTTCCGTCCTACGCCTGGTGGTACGCACCGGGTTCACGGCCGAACTCGCGGGCATGTTCATCACCGACCTGACCGAGGTCACCAGGCAGCTTCACACCGGCCGAGCCGCCTCACCCCTGCCGGAGCCCCTCGCCGCCACCTGACCGGACGCACGTCGGCGCCGGACATCGTCCGGCCTCGCTCACCGTGCTCGCGACCGGACGGGGGTGCGTGTCGTCGCCGAGCATGTCCCACCGTTCAGCGCCCCTCGGCCGGGTGCGGGTGGAGTCCGTTGTCACCGGGTGAACGGGCCCGGCCGGCGCGCCCCACCCGGACGGGTCCCCGACGGCCGGCCGACACCCACGGCGAGTCCGCACCCCCGCTCCTCGTCACCGACGGCGATCACTCGCATCAACGCGGTCGCGGCGAAGCGCGCGGCCCCACACGACCGCGAGGGCGAGGAACAACGCGACGACCGAAGACGGAACGGCGGCACACCACCAGGCCCTGGCGCCTCCGGGCTCGGCAACGACGCCGAGGCCCGCCACGGCCACGGCGGCGGCCGCTCCGAAGGCGATGAGCACGGCGACGACGTTCCGGGCGCGTCCGATGTCCGGTGGCCTCCGGTCGTGGCCCAGCTCCGCCCAGTCGCGTGCGGCCTCACGTCTTTCCCGGCGACGCTGCACGGCGGCGCGCGCTCGCAGGCCCACCGTGACGGCGGTGCCGGCCACGGCCGCGGTGGACGGTACCCACCATGCTGGCGACACGAGGAGCAGCAGTGCGACGATCCCGGCCGTGGTCCAGCCGCTGAGGCAGGCCGCCGCGGCCTTGCGTCGGGACACGGGCCGGTCGGCTCCCGCGCGCAGGTCGGCGAGCGCCGGCAGGTACCAGACACAGCCCGACACGGTCACCGCTGCCGCTCCCAGGGCGAGAAGGGCTTGGGGCACGGCCTTACCCCGCCGCCTCAAGCGCTGCTATCTCCGGATGGTGCAGGTCGAACGCGGGGGACTCGCTGCGGATTCGGGGAAGCTGAGCGAAGTTGTGGCGTGGCGGCGGACAGGAGGTCGCCCACTCCAGCGAACGACCGTAGCCCCAGGGATCGTCGGTCTCGACCGGCTTGCCGTATTTCGCGGTCTTCCAGACGTTGTAGAAGAACGGCAGGATCGACAGGCCGAGCAGGAACGCCCCGATGGTGGAGACGGTGTTGAGGGCGGTGAAGCCGTCGGCGGCGAGGTAGTCGGCGTAACGGCGGGGCATGCCCTCGGCGCCCAGCCAGTGCTGGACCAGGAAGGTGGTGTGGAAACCGACCGTGAGTGTCCAGAACGTGATCTTCCCAAGGCGTTCGTCGAGCATCTTGCCGGTGAACTTGGGCCACCAGAAGTGGAATCCGGCGAACATGGCGTACACGACCGTGCCGAAGACGGTGTAGTGGAAGTGCGCGACGACGAAGTACGAGTCGGAGAGGTGGAAGTCCATCGGCGGCGCCGCCAGGATCACCCCGGTCAGACCACCGAAGACGAACGTGATCAGGAAGCCGACCGTCCACAGCATCGGGGTCTCGAAGGACAGTGACCCCTTCCACATGGTGCCGATCCAGTTGAAGAACTTCACTCCGGTGGGGACCGCGATCAGGAAGGTCATGAAGGAGAAGAACGGCAGCAGGACGCCCCCGGTGACGTACATGTGGTGCGCCCACACCGTCACCGACAGGCCCGCGATCGCCATCGTCGCCGCGATCAGTCCCATGTAGCCGAACATGGGCTTGCGGCTGAAGACGGGGATGACTTCGGAGACGATGCCGAAGAACGGCAGTGCCAGGATGTAGACCTCCGGATGGCCGAAGAACCAGAACAAGTGCTGCCACAGCAGTGCCCCGCCGTTGGCCGCGTCGAAGACGTGGGCACCGAACTTGCGGTCCGCCTCCAGTGCGAACAGCGCGGCGGCCAGCACCGGGAAGACGATGAGGACCAGCAGGGCGGTCAGCAGCACGTTCCACACGAAGATGGGCATCCGGAACATCGTCATGCCCGGGGCGCGCATACAGATGATCGTGGTGATGAAGTTGACCGCGCCGAGGATCGAGCCGAAGCCGGACAGGGCCACGCCCATGATCCACAGGTCGGCGCCAAGGCCCGGTGAGTGAACCGCGTCCGACAGCGGGGCGTACAGGAACCAGCCGAAGTCGGCGGCACCGCCCGGGGTCAGGAACCCGAAGGCCGCGATCGACGACCCGAACAGGAAGAGCCAATAGGCGAGCATGTTCAAGCGCGGGAACGCGACGTCCGGGGCACCGATCTGCAACGGCATGATCCAGTTGGCGAAGCCGGTGAACAGCGGCATCGCGAACATCAGCAACATGATCGAACCATGCATGGTGAACGCCTGGTTGAACTGCTCCTGCGACATGATCTGCATGCCGGGACGGGCGAGTTCGGCGCGCATCAGCAGGGCCATCACCCCACCGACTATGAAGAACACGAACGCACTGACCAGGTACATCGTCCCGATCTTCTTGTGGTCGGTGGTCGTCAGCCATTCCGTCCACGACGGCCGTTCACGGCCTCCCGCCTGCTCCGTTCGGCCGGGTGTCTCCACCGTCACCGAGACCCCTGCCGTATCCCTCGGCCGCACGGTCTGCACCTGCTGTTCCTGCGTCTCGTCCACCGGACGGTGTCCTCCACTTCTGCCAAATGAGCGGCGAGCCGGGAGGTGCCGTGGTACGGATATAGACCTGGCCTTCCCGGCCGCCCCCCGATGATCGTCGGTGGGGTACCCGGGCCGAATAGGGTCCAACAGCCCTGGTTCGGCCCTCGGATGGGGACCAACGGTCCCTGCTCCGACCGACACCGGGCGGAATGTGCCGGTTCGCCCGACGTGCGCGTCACGGCCTCCCCCGGATCCGTCCGGCCCGTACGCCGGCCGTCGGGCGGGTGGAACGGCGGGAGGCGTGCGGGCAGGACCCTTCCGTGTCAGGAAGGCGGATCGCCGTGGAACGAGGCGTCATCGCCTGCGCCGGTGAAGCGGACCCCGCTCGTGCGGCCGTGGTCCCGGCCGCGCACCGCTGAGCCGGGGAGGACCACGAGGTGCGGCTGCCGGCCGATGCCCTGTGGCCGTGGCGGGCGACGTACCGGCGCGTGCCGGTACGGGAGGACGTCGTACTGCTCGGCACCGTCGGAGCCCTGGTCCACTCCTCGGAGGGCGCCGCGCTGGCGGTCGCGGGACGCGGTTCCCGCGCGGTTCCGGGCATCGGTCAGGCGCTGGTGCGCGGAGCCCGGTATCCGGTCGCCGTCGTACCGTCACAGACATGCGCGCCCGTGGCGGCAGGCGTCACCGGGCGAATGTCCCCGTGCCGGCACCCGGTGTGACGCGGCCGGTCGACTCGTCGGTCATGCGGACGGCAGTCCCCGCCAGGCCCCGGGCCCCACTGGCCCAAGGCTCGGGAGACCGCCGCCTTCACGGTGTTTCCGTCCCCGCGCTCACCCGTCGGTGGTGTGTCATTCGTAGGCGACGACGGCGACGGGAGCGACGGAGTGGTGCAGCGCGGCCTGTGTGACGGTGCCGATGTGGAAGCCGATGGGGGAACGGCGGATGCGTCGGCCGACGACCACCAGGGAAGCCTCACGGGAGGCCTCGATCAGCAGGACCGAGGGGCTTTCACCGCGCGACTCGGCGACGACCTCCACATCGGGATACTTCTGCTGCCAGGAGCTCAGCGCCTCGGCCAGGGCCTCGGCGTTGCTCCGCTCCACCATCGCGGTGACCTCGGGGTCGGGCGCCATGCCGTAGGCGTAGTAGTACGGCGGGTTCCAGCCGTGCACCACCCGCAGCGGCGCCGAGCGGCGCGCGGCCTCCTCGAAGGCGAACTCGATCAGCGTCCGGTCCGGAGCGTTCACGTCGAGGCCGAGCACGACGGGACGGAACGGTGTGGTCGTGGTGGAGGCACCCGCAGGGTCCGTCTCGTGTTCGTCCGCGGCCTGCTGCCCCGCCCGGACCAGGACGACGGGCCGTTCGCAGTGCGCCACGACCGAACGGCCGACCGAGCCGACCAAGAAGCCACCGATCCCGCTCAGGCCGCGCGAACCGAGGACGAGCATCTCCGCGTCCTCCGACGCGCGGACGAGGGCGTCCGCGGGTGATCCGGTGAACTGTTCCGTGGTCACCTCGACGCCGGGGTGGCTCTGCCGCAGCTCCTGCGCGGCCTCGCGGGGGATCCGCTCGGTCCAGTGGCGGTGGGTCTCGGCGCCGAGCAGCGGGGCCTCGGCCATACCCCCCTGTACGGGCTCCCAGACCTGGACGAGCCGCACCGGCAGTCCGCGCAGCTCCGCCTCGCGGGCCGCCCAGTCCGCGGCGCAGCGGCTCTCACGTGAGCCGTCGAGAGCAACAGTGATGGTGCGGGACATGATCTCCACCTCTCGTGGTTCGGGGGACCCGATTCCAGCGTCGTAGCCAGGAGCGTGCTGCGGGGCGGCTGGCCCTCCAGCACGATGCCTCGTCGTCCTGACCCCTCTCACTCTCGCCGAGTGCGTGCGGTCACGCCGAATGCCGAAGGTCTCCGGCCGGTGGGCTGAACGTCCCTGCTTCCGAGGCCTCTCGGGGGGAGGCGGACCAGCGGGTGGGACGCCTGCCCGGGTCCCGGTGGCCAGCGCCGTGGCCCACCGGTCGCCGGCGGGGGCTCCTGGCCCCGCCCGTCACCGGCTGCGGCACGGACAGCCGTGGCCGGTGCGATGGCGGAAGCCGCGTCGGGCGGTGGAGGAAGCCGCGTCGTGGCCGCGGAAGCGGCGAAGCCCCGCCGCCACGGTGTCCTCCTGCGGAGGACTTCCGGGCGCGGGGCCTGCCGCCGGCGAACCGAACGGCCCGGTGCGCTGGTCCGCCCTCAGCACCGGGGCCAGTGCCGAAGCGGACGTCACCGTCCTCGGCACGACCGGCGGTTCGTGCCGAGGGCTCGCCCTTGCGGCACTGGAGCTGCGACGACGGCGGGTGCTCAGCCAAGGGGTCAGTCACCCGTGAGGTCCGGGCGGACCAGGGTGCCCGACCTGCCGTGGAGGATCTCGTTCGCCGCGTCCAGAGCCCCGATCGCGGCCAGCCCTCCGGTGTGTTCGACGAACCGTGCCACCGCTTCGGTCTTGGGTCCCATGGAGCCGTCCGGGAACCTGCCGCGGCGCAGGTCATCGGGTGTCGCGTCGAGAATGGGCCGCTGCTCGGGAGTCCCGTAACCCTCGTACACGTGCGGGACGTCGGTGAGGATCAGCAGGAAGTCCGCCTTCAGGTCCTCGGCGAGCAGAGCCGCGGTGAGGTCCTTGTCGATGACAGCTTCCGCTCCGCTCAGGGCCCCGGTGTCGCGGTCGGCGACGACGGGGACGCCTCCGCCGCCGGCGCAGATGACCAGTGTGCCGCTGTCCAGCAACTCACGGAGCGTGTCGGTCTCCACGATCCGCTCCGGTACCGGCGAGGGCACGACCCGGCGCCACCCGTTGGTGTCCGGCCCTACGTGCCAGCCGCGCTTGCGGGCCAGGGACTTCGCCAGGTCCCGGGAGTAGACCTGGCCGACGAACTTCGTGGGCCGGGCGAATGCCGGGTCGTCCGCCCGTACGAGGGTATGGGTGACCAGTGTGGCGATCCGACGTCCGGGAAGGACGTTGTGCAGCGTGCGGGCCAGCAGCGATCCGATCATGCCCTCGGTCTGGGCACCGAGCAGGTCCAGCGGGTAGGGCGCGCTGAGCGCCGGGTCGGCGGCGCTCTCCATGGCGAGCAGGCCGATCTGTGGACCGTTGCCGTGGGTGATGACCAGCTCGTGTTCCCGGGCGAGCGCTCCCAGGGCGCTGGCGACCCGGTCGATGTTGGCCTGCTGGACGGCCGCGTCGGGGCGTTCACCGCGGTGTAGCAGGGCATTGCCTCCGAGGGCGACGACGATGCGCATGGTTCAGTCCTCCAAGGTGGCGACGAGCACGGCCTTGATGGTGTGCAGCCGGTTTTCCGCCTGGTCGAAGACGATCGAGGCGGGCGAGGAGAAGACCTCGTCGGTGACTTCGAGTCCGTCCAGGCCGTAGGTGCCGAACAGTTCCTGGCCCAGCTCGGTCCGGCGGTTGTGGAGCGAAGGCAGGCAGTGCATGAACTTCACGTCCGGGTTGCCGGTGAGGGCGAGGACCTTCTCGTTGACCTGGTACGGGAGTAGCAGGGCAATCCGATCCCGCCAGGTGTCGGCCGGTTCTCCCATCGAGACCCACACGTCCGTGTGCAGGAAGTCGGCTCCGCGCACGGCGGTCTCGACGTCCTCGGTGAGGGTGATCCGGGCCCCGCTGGCCTCGGCGAGTGCCCGGCAGGTGGTGACCAGCCCGGCGTCCGGCCACAGTGCCTCGGGCGCGGCGATGCGCACGTCCATGCCGAGCAGCGCGCCCATCGACAGCAGCGAATTGCCCATGTTGTTGCGGGCGTCGCCGAGGTAGCAGTAGCTGGTGTCGGCGAGCGGCTTGGTGCTGTGCTCGCGCATGGTGAGCATGTCGCACAGGCTCTGGGTGGGGTGCGTGGTGTCGGTGAGTCCGTTGTAGACGGGGACGCCGGCGTGGGTGGCGAGATCGGTGACGATCGACTGGGCGGAGCCCCGGTACTCGATGCCGTCGAACATGCGGCCCAGCACGCGGGCGGTGTCGGCGATCGACTCCTTGTGGCCGACGTGGGTGTCGCCGGGGCCGAGGTATACGGTGCTGGCACCCTGGTCGGCGGCAGCCACCTCGAAGGCGCAGCGGGTACGGGTGGAGGACTTCTCGAAGACCAGGGCGATGTGCTTGCCGGTGAGCCGGGCTTGCTCGGTACCGGCGTGCTTGTCCGCCTTGAGCTCGGCGGCGAGGTCGAGGAGCCCGTTGATCTCGGCGGCGGTGAAGTCGAGTTCGCTCAGGTAGGAGCGACCGCGCAGGTCAATGGTCATGGTGCTGGTTTCCTTCGGCGGATCAGGCGGCGGGGTCGCGTTCGATGGGGCAGCTCATGCAGCGCGGGCCGCCTCGTCCACGGCCGAGTTCGGCGCCGGCGATGGTGATGATCTCGATGCCCTGCTTGCGCAGGTAGGTGTTGGTGGTGACGTTGCGCTCGTAGCCGACGACCACGCCCGGGGCGAGGGCGAGGAAGTTGCTGCCGTCGTCCCACTGCTCGCGTTCGGCGTTGCGGATGTCCTGGGGCGCGGACAGCATGCGGACCTTGTCCAGATCGAGGGCCTCGGCGAGGGCGGTTGCCAGGTCCGAGTTCGGGGTGACGGCGAAACCGGCCCGGTGTATGTCGCTGGGGGTGAGAGTCCACGAGCGCAGGGAGTCGGCGAGCCCCGGATAGATGACGAACGTGTCGCGATCGACCATGGTCAGCAC
This sequence comes from Streptomyces pluripotens, assembly GCF_000802245.2. NCBI lineage: Bacteria > Bacillati > Actinomycetota > Actinomycetes > Kitasatosporales > Streptomycetaceae > Streptomyces > Streptomyces pluripotens. The sequence continues at coordinate 6,604,663 of NZ_CP021080.1, read as the reverse complement.
GGTGTCCAGGTGCATGAACGCGCGGGCCGCGGGTAGTTGGACCGCGATCAGCCGGCTCGCCGTACCGGCCGCGAAGAGCCGTGCGGCCAGGTTCTCCACGGCCTGGGCCGTGGTGCGTTCGCCCATGCCGACCATGACGGCGCCGTTGCCCAGGACGTGGGCGTCCCCGCCTTCGAGGGTGCCGACGGGCCCGTCGAGCAGGGGGGCCGGAGCCACACCTGCGAACATCGGGTGGAATGTGTAGATGGCCTGAGCGTGCAGGCTCTCGCGGCGCCGGGCCGGCTTGGCCATCGGATTGACCGACAGCTGGTCATACATCCAGCAGGAGTTGTCGCGCGGGAAGAGGTGGTTGGGCAGCGGGGCGAGGGCGAAGTCGTCACCGCCCAACGTGTTCCAGACCAGACTGTGCGGAGTGGCGAGTTGCAGGTCGCTCTTGAGGAGACCGCCGATCAGATAGCCGGCGAGCGTCTCCCCGTCCAGCTCGGCACACAGCTCGCGTACCGGGTCGACGAGGGCGGGTCCCACGGTAGCCGGGGTGATGACCCGGTCCAGGAGCCAGTCACGGCCCTCGGGGACGTCGAGGGTCTGGGCGAGCAGGTCGGCGAAGTAGTGAACGCGTGCGCCGTGGTCACGCAGGACCTGGGCGAAGGCATCGTGCTCCTCGCGGGCCCGCTTGGCCCACAGGATGTCGTCGAAGAGCAGCGCGTCGACGTTGCGCGGGGTGAGGCGGGAGAGTTCGAGGCCGGGGCGGTGCAGGATCACCTGGCGCAGCGGGCCGACCTCGGAGTCGACGTGAAAGGTGTTCATCGCGGGGGGTCCTCCGTACTCGGGGTGAATCAGTCGTGGTGGCGGAGGTCCATCCGCTGCTGCGGTGGGCCGACGCGGTTGGTGCGCGGCCCGCGCTGGGACCGCCGGGCCGGCGGCGGCGTCTCAGGGGCCCGCTCCGGCTGGAGGTCGACCTGCGATGTCTGGGTCACGGTCGACTCGCCGTAGGCACCCTGACCCCGCTTCAGCCAGACGTAGACCGGCACGCCGAGGAGCAGCACGAACAGGCCGTAGTAGACGGTCTGGTAGCCGCTTCCCTGGATCGACCAGTACGAGAAGGCGAGCGCCAGCGCGGCCACGGTCACATCGCGGGCCAGCCGCCGGGGGCTGAGGGTCTCGCTGCCCCGCACGAGCAGCCAGTACAGCTGGGCGGCCGCGGAGAACAGGTACGGGATGACGGCGGTCACCACGCTCAGCAGCACGATCTTCGTGAAGACGTCGTCGAAGCGGGTGTAACTGAACACGGTGATCAGCGAGGCGAGCGCGGTGGAGGCGAGGATGCCGAAGGCCGGTACGTCGTTCTCGCCGCGCAGCCGGGCGAACGCCCGCGGGAAGAGGCCGTCACGAGCGGCGGCGTAGGGCATCTCCGCGCACAACATGGTCCAGCCGTTGAGGGCGCCGATACCGGAGATGATCGCGGCCACGGCGACGATGTCACCGGCCCAGGTACCGCCGAAGATGTTGTTCGCCGCGTCGGTGAACGGCGCGGTCGAGGCGCCCAGCTTGCCATGTGCGACGGTGCCGAAGACGGCGAGGGTGCCCAGGATGTAGATGAGGGCGCAGATGAGCGTGCCGTAGACGGTGGCGCGCGGCACGTTGCGGCCCGGCTCACGGACCCGGCCGGCCACCACCGAGGCGGCTTCCAGGCCCAGGTAGCTGAACAGGGCGATGGCACCCGCTGCCGAGATCGCGCCCACCACCGACTGTCCGCTCGCGTTGAACGGGCCGAAGTTGTGGGTGTCGATGAACAGCAGTCCGACGGTGGCCATGAAGACCAGCGGGACGAACTTCAGCACCGTGGTGATCACCTGGAACGCGCCCGTGTTGCGGACGCCGGTGAGGTTGATCGCGGCCGGGATCCACAGCCCGACCAGTGCGAGGAGTACCGAAATCCACTTGTGGTGACCGGTGTTGACGAACACCTCGACGTAGCCGACCCACGCCACCACGATGGCCGCGTTACCGGCCCAGGCGGTGATCCAGTAAGACCAGGCGTTGAGGAACCCGGCGAACTCCCCGAAGGCCTCCCGAGCGTAGACGTACGGACCGCCGCTCGTGGGAACGCGCTTCGACAGCGCCCCGAAGGTCAGGGCCAGCGCGAGTGCGCCGAGGGTCACGGCGACGAACGCGACCAGGGAGATCGGTCCGTACGGAGCGAGGGCAGAGGGCAGAGCGAAGACTCCGGTGCCGATGATGCTGCCGATCACGAGCGCGGAGGCGGCGGGAAGGCCGAGCGCCGCCGTGGGCGCCGTCCCCTTTCCGCCTCCTGTGGTCCTGGGCATGGTCGGGACTCCTTTCAACAGGTGGATGGGGTTGTCCGATCCACCATTGATCTTTCTGTGCTGCGGCGGGCGGGGTCAGCGGCCACAAGGCCCGCGGGCGACCCCGATGGTCCCGGCGCCACGGGACCGGCCGACCCGGACCGCCCGTCTGTCGGGGCCGCTGGCCGAAGGGCAGGGGCCGTTCGGGCCACGGCTCGGCCCTGTCGCCCCTTCGACGACAGCGCTCCCGTCCCGACAATGGAGGCAGGACGACAACCGGTCACCTGCGGCGCCAACCGGCCGACGGTGCCATGTCCTTGCGGTTCATTGCAGCTGGGGTGGTTCTCCCGCAGGCCCCAGGAGCCGCGAGGGCTTCCGCGCGGGCTACGTGTTGGGGGAGGCACGGGTTCCCGCGCCCACGGCCGCCGCTGCCCCCGCGTAGGGGCGGCGGCGGCCCTGCTCGGCATCGTTCCGGGTAGCCGACGGACGCTGCGGGGCGTGTCCGCAGCCCGGTCCACGACGCACGGGGACGCCCCGGAGGGACGGGACGCTCGTTCGCCGTGCCGTCCCGGAGACTTCCACATCCGGCTCCGCCCGTCTTGGACCCGGGCGGCGCGCTCCTCAGCCCGCGTCCCCGGGTCCCGCGTCCCCGCAGAACCGCATCGCCGCGCCACCGCATCGCCGCACCCTTGACGTGACGGTCCGCCGCGACTCGCTGACGTGTCCCTCCCGGCGGGCCCGCACGGGCACAGGACGCACGGCCCCCGCTCCAGGGGCCGGACAGCCCTGGGCAGTCGGCACATCGTCGCAGCAGGCTGATGTCGCTTCCCGCGATCAGAAGGAGCGACGCAGATGACTGGCAAGGACCCCGGCGCCCGCACGAACACCGCCGCCGTACGAGTGCGGGCCGCGGGCGATGTCGACGAGGGATCACTCACCTACGTCCGGGAGAAGGTCGACGCGGTCCTCGGCCGGCCCGGGGTTCCGGTGGTCAGCGGCGAGGTGAAGATCAGCAAGGCCGCGGCGCACCGTGCCGAGCAGCCGTGGTCGGCCCTGGCCCAGCTCGTCGTGGGGAACCACCTCGTGGTCGTGCAGGCCCAGGAGGCCACGGCCCGTGAACTGGCGGACCGGCTGCAGGACCGGATGCACGCTCAGGTGAATCGGACCCTGCACCGGGGTGAGGAGGCTCGCAGGTCGGCCACCCCACCTCCCTGGCGGGGCGGGCGTGCCGTCGGCGAGCGACCCTAGCCCAGGGGCTGCCCGGTTGGCCGCGGACCGGTGGAGGCCGCCGCGTGTGCGGTGCGCCGCCGGGGTCCCGCTCGGGCGGCCGGCCGGGCCGAAACCGGCCCGGCCCGGAGGGCGTCCCGGTGACCGCGGCCGACCCCGTCGGCCGGCTCCGCGGGGTCGTGAGGCCACCAGGGCCGTGAGGTCACCCCACCGCGGCGACCGCCGTGTCCGACTGGGGAGGGCCGCCCGGCCCGTCCGGAGCGGTGCCGGTCAGTCCCCGGGCGGGACCTTCGGTGTCTGGGGACGACACGGGGAACCGACCGAGAGTGAAGACGCGAGCGGCACCCGATCCCCCGCCGGTGCCGCTCGCATCCACCCGCCGCCGGACCCCTCCGGCGGCCCTTGTCCACGGAGGCGCACACCCATGACCCGTCACGACACCGCAACCGAGGCCGCGGACACCACCGGAGCCCCGTGTGACATCACCGTCACCGTGGACCGGTTGGTCACGAACGGGCTCAAGGCGCTCACCGACTACGAGGCCTTCACCCAGGAGCAGATCGACCACATCGTCAAGAAGGCCTCGGTCGCCGCCCTGGACCGGCACACAGCGCTGGCGCGCCTGGCGGTCGAGGAGACCGGACGGGGTGTCTTCGAGGACAAAGCCGCCAAGAACATGTTCGCGTGCGAACACGTCACACACAGCATGGGCCCGATGAAGACCGTCGGCGTCATCGCCCGCGACGACATCGAGGACATGATCGAGGTGGCCGAACCGGTGGGCGTGATCTGCGCGATCACGCCGGTCACCAACCCGACCTCCACCACCGTCTTCAAGGCCCTGATGGCGCTCAAGACGCGTAACCCCGTCGTGTTCGCCTTCCACCCCTCGGCCCAGAAGTGCAGCACGGAGGCGGCCCGGATCGTACGGGACGCGGCCGTCGCCGCCGGCGCGCCGGAGCACTGCGTGCAGTGGATCGAGACACCGTCCGTGCAGGCGACCGAGATCCTGATGCACCACCCCGGCGTCTCGCTGATCCTCGCCACCGGTGGCAACGCCATGGTCAGGGCCGCGTATTCGGCGGGCAAGCCCGCGCTGGGGGTCGGCGCAGGCAACGTACCGGCGTACGTGCACAGGAGCGCGAAGCTCCGCCGGGCCGTCAACGACCTGGTGCTGTCGAAGTCCTTCGACAACGGGATGATCTGTGCCTCCGAGCAGGCCGTCATCCTCGACGCCGAGATCTACGACGCGGCCCTCGCCGAATTCCGCGTCCTGGGCGCCCACCTGGCGACCGCGGAGGAGAAGGAGAAGCTGGAGCGGTTCCTGTTCCCAGCCGGAGCGGCGGGCGGCGGCTGCGAGCCGAAGGTGAATCCGGCTGCCGTCGGTCAGAGTTCGGCGTGGATCGCGGAACAGGCCGGCTTCACCGTCCCGGACGACACCTCGCTGATCCTGGTCGAGGCCGATCGGGTAGGCCCGGACGAGCCGCTGACCCGGGAGAAGCTCTGCCCCGTGCTGGCCGTGCTGCGCGCCGGCTCCGAGCAGCAGGGCTTCAGCCTGGCCGCCGACATGGTCGCCTTCCACGGCCAGGGCCACAGCGCCGTCATCCACACGGAGGACCCGGATCTCGCCGAGGCGTACGGCCGGAGCATGAAGACAGTACGCATCATCGTCAACGCCCCGTCCTCGCAGGGCGCGATCGGCGGCATCTACAACCACCTGCTGCCGTCGCTCACGCTGGGCTGCGGCTCGTGGGGCCACACCTCGGTGTCCAACAACGTCTCCGCCGCCCAACTCCTGAACGTCAAACGGGTCAGCGCACGCCGCAACAACCTGCAGTGGTTCAAGGTCCCGCCGAAGATCTACTTCGAACCACAGGCCATCCGCTACCTCGCGTCCATGCCGGACGTCCACCGCGTCACCATCGTCACCGATGCCACCATGACCCGGCTCGGCTTCGTCGACCGCGTCACCCGCGTCCTGCAGCGGCGCAGGGAGCCGGTCACCATCCAGGTCATCGACGGCGTGGAGCCGGAGCCGAGCATCGGCTCCGTCCAGCGCGGCGCCAAGCTCATGAGCGGCTTCCGCCCGGACACCATCATCGCGCTCGGCGGTGGCTCCCCAATGGACGCGGCGAAAGTGATGTGGCTGCTGTACGAACACCCGGACGTCGACTTCGCCGACATGCGGCACAAGTTCTCCGACATCCGCAAGCGCGCCTTCCGTTTCCCCGTGCTCGGCAGCCGCGCCCGGCTGGTGTGCGTACCCACGACGTCCGGCACCGGCGCAGAGGTCACTCCCTTCGCGGTGATCTCCGACCCGGCCACCGGCAAGAAGTACCCGCTGGCCGACTACGCGCTGACCCCGAGCGTGGCCATCGTCGATCCGCTGCTCACCGCGGACCTGCCCTCGGCGCTGGCCGCGGACAGCGGCTTCGACGCGCTGACCCACGCGATCGAGGCCTACGTCTCCGTATACGCCAACGACTTCACCGACGGTCTGGCCCTGCACGCGATCCGGCTGATCTTCGACAACATCGAAGCAGCGGTCAACGACCGTGCCGACCGCCCCGAGGCTCGGGAGAAGATACACAACGCGGCCACCATCGCCGGCATGGCCTTCGGCAACGCCTTCCTCGGCATCGTGCACGCCATGGCACACACCCTCGGCGCCACCTTCCACATCGCGCACGGCCGTACCAACGCCGTCCTGCTGCCGCATGTCATCCGCTACAACGGAACCGTGCCGACGAAACTCACGGCCTGGCCCAAGTACGAGAACTACCGTGCCCCCGAACGCTTCCAGGAGATCGCCGGCGTCCTCGGCCTGCCCGCCTCGACCCCGCACGAGGGCGTCGAGTCGCTGGCCCTCGCGGTGGAGCGACTGCGTGACGCCGTGGGCATCGAGGCGTCGTTCCAGGCACTCGGCGTCGAGGAGCGCGCCTTCCTCGACGCCCTGCCGCAGCAGGCCCTGAACGCCTACGAGGACCAGTGCGCGCCGGCGAACCCGCGTATGCCGATGCTCGACGACATGCAGAAGCTCATGCGCGCGGCCTATTACTCCGGTGCGCAGGACGTGCGGGACGCAGACCAGGGCCGAACGGCCCTGGCGTGACCTGCTCCGGTGTCGCTCCAATGTCCTGACCAGGCCCGTTGGCGGCGTCCGCATCGTGGGACGCCGCCAATGGGCAGCCGCCCACATCTGGAAGGGACGCGACGCATGCCGTACCGGTGCACGGGCCGTCACCACGGCGACGGGCCCCACAGGAGCCGTACTGCGTCGGTCAGCGACACACCAGTGAGCTACGAAACCGCGTGGAAGCTCCCCATGACCATCGACGCTCCTCAGGTGCTTCCTGCCGGGCCGCGCCGGAGCATCGAGTTGGCCGGCGACGAGGCGTTGCGGCTGCTGGGCAGCGTCTCGCTCGGCAGGATCGTCTTCACCCGACACGCGCTGCCGACCGTCCGACCGGTCAATCATGTCCTGGACAACGGCCACATCGTCATCCGCACCCACGAGGGCGCGGCGCTGACCGCACGCGCGGGGCAGGCCGACGGCCGGGGCGTAGTGGTCGCGTACCAGGCCGACGCGATCGATCCCGGCACACACCTCGGCTGGAGCGTGGTGGTCACCGGATACGCCCACCTGGTGACCGACCCGGAGGAGTTGGCCCGCTACCGGGACCTGCTCAACCCCTGGGTCAACCGGACCATGGACCATGCGGTGCGCATTCACCCCGACCTGGTCACCGGCGTCCGGCTCACCGCCGACGACGCAGGAGAAGGCGTCTGACGCAGGGAAACGGCTGCCGTACGTCGCTCCGCGACACCTTCCGGCACCACGCCCGCTCGACCCCTTTGCCGCCCTTGGTGCCCTTGGCAGCGGACGGCCTCAAGCCTGCGGCGTGAGAACCCTCCGGGGTTCTCACGCCGCAGGCTTGAGGCCGCACACCAGCTGTGTCCGCCGGGTGGCTGGTCAGTCGTGCGGAACCACCGCGACCGGCGCGCCACCGTGGTGCAGCACCGCATGGGTGACCGGGCCGATCGCCGTACCGGCCGGCGTCCGGCGTCGGCGACGCCCGACCACGACCAGCGACGCGTCGTGCGAGGCCTCCACCAAGTGCGAGCCCGCCTTGCCGATCACCGCCTGCTCCACCACCTCGACACCGGGGAACTTGTTCCGCCAGGGGTCCAGGACCTCGGACAAGGCACGCTGGGTGTCTCCGGTGAGTTCGGCATGCAGTTCGGCACTGAGATCACCGTCGCCGTCCTGGGGCTGATCCGGGCTCCAGCCGCGGACGACGCGCAGCCTTGCCCCGCGGCGGGCGGCGGCGTCGAAGGCGAACCCGATCACGGCGTCGTCCGGGGCCGCGGATCCGAGGCCCAGGACGACGTCCCTGAACGACTCGGCCCCGGTGCCGGGGGTCCCGGGCTGGTGTTCGTCCTCGGCGCGCAGGCCGTCCCGTACGACGACGACGGGCCGTCGGCTGCCGGTCATGACCGCGAGGACGACGGACCCGACCAGGAACCTGGCGACGCCGCCCAGACCGCGGGAGCCCAGCACCAGAAGATCGGCTTCCTCGGCTGCCTCAAGCAGGGCGGGAGCGGGCTCTCCGGGAACGTGGTCAGTGATGATCTGCAGGCCGGGGTGGTTCCGCGCGAGTGTCGCCGCGGTCTCCCTCAGTAGGCGGTCGGCCCGCTGGTCCTGCACGCCGGGGTCCTGGGGCGGCTGGGGCGTCCCGCCCGCGGGCGGGTGCGTGTCCGGCTCCCGCCGGAGGGCGTGGACCAGGTGCAGCGGGGTGTCGCGGAGCAGAGCCTCCCGGGCCGCCCAATCGGCGGCTGCCAGGCTCTCCGGGGAGCCATCCAGGCCTGCGGTGATGGTGTGGGGCATCTCGGCCTCCTTCGAAGTCGAATTCAGTTTCGGAGAAAGGCACTTGGGACAGGAGAGGCCTCAGGTCACCAGGTGGGGGCCGGGTGGCCCACGCGCAGGCAGCCGACGTGCGAGGGCCGGTGGCCGGTAGGCGGACCGTCCGTAACGGAGGGCCTCCCGCCGACGTGTCCGACGACCAGCACCCGAGCAGCGCCATGGCAGCCGCTCGGGTGCGGCCGGCCCGGTCACAGCGCCCGCAGACCGTGCTCCCGGAACTGCTCGCGCACCCGTTCCGTCAGGTCGGGGTTGGGCACGGGCGTGTTGCGCAGCGGGAAGTCGATGCCGAGGGCGTCGTACTTGTGGGCGCCGAGCTTGTGGAACGGCAGCACGTCCACCCGGTCGACATTGCCCAGCCCGGCCAGGAAGGCACCGAGGCCGTCCACTGCGGACGGGTCGTCGGTCCAGCCCGGGACGAGGACGTAGCGGATGTACACGGGGATGCCCAACCTGTCCAGGCGGGTGGCGAAGTTCAGCGTGGGGGCGAGGGGGGCGCCGGTCAGCCGCCGGTAGGTGCCGACGTCGAAGGACTTGATGTCGAGCAGCACCAGGTCGGTGTCGGCCAGGAGCGCATCGTCGGCGCGGGTCCCGAGGAAGCCGGAGGTGTCCAGGGCGGTGTGCAGGCCCAACTCCTTGCAGCGGCGGAGCACCGCTCCGGTGAATCGGGGCTGCAGCAGCGGCTCACCACCGGTGACGGTCACTCCCCCGCCCGCCGTGGTGATGAAGGCCCGGTACTTCGTGATGTCCGCCACCACCTCCTCGACCGTTGCCTCCCGCCCGTCCCGCATGTGCCAGGTGTCCGGGTTCGCACAGTATCGGCAGCGCAGTGGACAGCCGCTGACGAACAGCACGAACCGGGTCCCGGGACCGTCCACACCCGTGGACAGGTCCCAGGAGTGCACCCGGCCCGTGAGCCGGCCCGCCGCCGGCACCGGCTGCCCCGGTGCCGAGGGCGCCACGGGGTTCACAGCGACCCGTGGAAGGTGCGGCTGATCACGTCAAGCTGCTGCTCGCGGGTCAGGCGGACGAAGTTGACGGCGTATCCGGAGACCCGGATGGTCAGCTCCGGGTACTTCTCGGGGTGTTCCATGGCGTCCTCCAGGGTCGCCCGGTTCAGCACGTTGACGTTCATGTGGTAGCCGCCCGCTGCCGTGTAGGCATCGAGGATGCCGACCAGGTTGGCCGCGCGCTCGGCCGGGTCGTGACCGAGTCCCTCCGGCGTGATCGTCGAGGTCAGGGAGATGCCGTCGCGGGCCTCCGCGTACGGAAGCTTGGCCACGGACAGCGCCGACGCCACCATGCCGTGGCGGTCCCGCCCGTTCATCGGGTTCGCGCCGGGTGCGAACGGCTGTCCGGCGCGCCGGCCGTCGGGCGTGCTGCCGGTGTGCTTGCCGTAGACCACGTTCGACGTGATCGTCAGCACCGACTGGGTGTGTTCGGCGCCCCGGTAGGTGGGGTGCTTACGCACCTTGGCCATGAAGGACTCCACCAGGTCGACGGCGAACCCGTCCGCGCGGTCGTCGTTGTTGCCGTACGCGGGATACTCGCCCTCGACCTCGTAGTCCACGGCCAGCCCGGAGGTGTCCCGGATCACCTTCACCCGGGCGTACCTGACGGCGGACAGACTGTCGGCGGCCACCGAGAGCCCGGCGATCCCGCAGGCCATGAAGCGGTGCACCGGATGATCGTGCAGCGCCATCTCGATGCGCTCGTAGGCGTACTTGTCGTGCATGAAGTGGATCACGTTGAGCGCGTCCACGTACGTCTCCGCCAGCCAGTCCAGCATCCGGTCGTACGCCTGCCGCAGCTCGTCGTAGTCCAGGTACTCCCCGGCCAGGACGGGCATTTCGGGCGCCACCTGCTCACCGGAGATCTCGTCCCGCCCCCCGTTGATCGCGTACAGCAGGGCCTTGGCGAGGTTCACGCGAGCGCCGAAGAACTGCATCTGCTTGCCGACCGCCATCGCCGACACGCAGCAGGCGATCGCGGTGTCGTCGCCGGTGCACGGACGCATCAGGTCGTCTGACTCGTACTGGATGGAACTGGTGTCGATGGAGACTTGGGCCGAGAACCGCTTGAACCCCTCGGGCAGCCGGGACGACCACAACACGGTGAGGTTGGGTTCCGGGGCCGGTCCCAGGTTGTAGAGGGTCTGCAGGAAGCGGAAGGAGGTACGGGTGACCAGCGGGCGGCCGTCGGTGCCGATGCCGCCTATGGCCTCGGTCACCCAGGTCGGGTCGCCGGAGAACAGGGCGTCGTACTCGGGCGTGCGCAGGAACCGCACGATCCGCAGCTTGATCACGAAGTCGTCGATCAGCTCCTGGGCGTGGCTCTCGTCGATGCGGCCCTCGTCCAGGTCGCGCTGAAGGTAGACGTCCAGGAAGGTCGAGGTGCGGCCCAGCGACATCGCCGCGCCGTTCTGCTCCTTCACCGCGGCCAGGAAACCGAGGTAGAGCCACTGCACCGCTTCGTGCGCGGTGGTGGCGGGGCGGGACACGTCGCAGCCGTAGGAGGCGGCCATCCTCGTCAGTTCGCCCAGGGCCCTGGTCTGCTCGGCCAGTTCCTCGCGGTCACGGATGACGTCCGGGGTGGAGGGCTGCTCGTCGAGCAGGGCACGTTCGGCCTGCTTGGCTTCGATCAGCCGGGCGGTGCCGTACAGCGCGACGCGCCGGTAGTCGCCGATGATCCGGCCGCGGCCGTAGGCGTCGGGCAGCCCGGTGATGATGCCGGCCCTGCGGGCGGCCCGCATCGCGGGGGTGTAGGCGTCGAAGACGGCGTCGTTGTGGGTCTTGCGGTAGGTGCCGAAGACCTTGGTCACGAACGGGTCGGGCTCGTAGCCGTACGCCTTCAGACCGTTCTCGACCATCCGGAGGCCCCCGTTGGGCATGATCGCCCGCTTCAGCGGGGCGTCGGTCTGCAGCCCGACGATCAGCTCTCGGTCCTGGTCGATGTAGCCGGGGGCGTGCGAGGTGATCGTGGACGGGGTGGCGGTGTCCACGTCGAGGATGCCCTTGCGGCGTTCCTCGGGGAACAGGGCGCTGACCTTGTGCCAGACGTCGAGCGTGCGCTCGGTCGGGCCGGACAGGAATTCGGGACCGCCTGCGTAGGGCGTGTAATTGGCCTGGATGAAATCGCGTACGTCGATGGTGCTGCGCCAGTCACGGCCGGTGAACCCGCGCCAGGCCTCGGCGGGTGCGTCCACGTCTGCGCGGGTTGCTGCCACGGTCATCACTGCCTCCGCATCGTTGGCGACACCACTCACGGAAGGTCCGTGGGCGGCTTCGCCGACGATGCTCCCCGTCCGTCACCGCGCGGGGCAGGGCCTGCAAGAACCCCGTCGGCGTGCCGTCCGTCCCGGTGCCGTAGGGCCGTTTGGTCCGTGTCAGGGGCAGCCGTGCACCGGCGGCAGGGCGCAGAGGCGCAGGCCGTACAGCGTCCGACCGCCGACGAGCTCACGCCCGGTGACCAGTTCCGGCTCGATGCGCACCAGGACCTCATCGATGGAGGGAACCCAGGAGGACGGACCGACCCGGTCGAGGCGTTCCGTCTCGACCGGGTCCGTCACGACCGCCGCCCGGCCGGTGATGACCACACTCCAGCCGGATTGAGCGTCCGCGTCGACCGCGTCGGCCTCGAAAGCGACCACGGCGCCGTCAACCGCGTGGGCCAGCTCGGAGGCGGCCGACGTGCGCAGCAGCACTGCTCCGCCCGCATCCAGGCCGAAGTTGACGGGTACCACGGCCGGCAGGGCCTGCCGAGTGTGGACGACACGGCCGACGGGTGCCGTGGCCAACAGATCGAGGCACTCGTGCCGATCGAGTTCGCGGAAACCGTCGTTCGGATACATGGCAGCTCGCCCTTCGCCCGGTGGAGAAACCACGCTCCATGGTGGGCCCGGCGACGGCCACGGGTGAGGGACCACCGGTCCCGTCCTGCCCGGAGAGCGGCCCGGTTGGGCGCGGCGGTGAAGGGAGGCCGAACGGCCCTTCCGGCGCGCCCACGGGTCCGGGTTTGCTCTCAACCATGGCCGAAACCGTCATCAGGTCCGAATTCCACCTCACCGAACGTGCCGTCGGCGGGACGACCGTCGTGGAGTTGCGCGGCGAGATCGACATCCTCACGGCGCTGTCCCTGGCGGCGCGTCTCGACGACCTCACAGCCGTCGTATGCCCGGATCTCGTGGTGGACCTTCGTAGCGTGTCCTTCATCGACTGCGCCGGACTGGGGCTGCTGTGTCGGGCACGGAACCGGGCCATGGAACGGCACGGCCGGCTGCGGCTCGTCACGGAGGGCAGTCGGTTCCTGCGGGTACTGCACGGAGCGGGACTGGACGGGGTCTTCGAGAGGTACGACCGCCTGTCCGAAGCCCTCGCTGCGGTGCCGGCCGGGGGCCTGGCCGTCGCAGCGGGCTGACGGGACCGTACGCACCGACGGCGGGGACCAAAGGGACTCGAACGCCACAGACCGCGGTGCCGCTGCCGCAGTCATCTCCCCCGGTTCAGGCGGGGCTTGCCCGCGGTCGCCTTCACGGTGTGCGGGCGCGGGGAACGGGCCGCATGGCGATGCCCTTGGCGTCGGTGGGGGGGGATGACCAGCAGTACCCCACGGGTGGAGGGCATCGGGATCCGGGCGCTGGAGAAGGCGGCGACGTCCACCGACATGGCGCGAACCAGGCGTTCGAGCTACCACCCGGGGGGCGCTGTGACCGACAAGTGCCGGTCCTATGGGCCGGTTCACCGGGAACCGATGGGCTCGGTGGAACACCGCGCCCCAAGGGTCTGAACAACCGGGCCGAGAACTCTCACCAAGCCCTTCGCCTACCTGGACGGGCGATGAAGGGCTTCCGCACGGCCGGAAGGACGACGCAGAGGTTCCTGTCCGTCTTCAGCGGGATCTCACCGCACTTCCGGCCCCGCCACCGGATGACCGCACCCGGCTACCGCACCGAGATGCGCCACCGCTTCGACACCTGAAACGACATCACCGGCACCACCGCCATGCCTACCGCCGCCTGAAGACGGCTCCGCCACAGGCCCACTACGCCCTGATGCCCCCTCACCCGCCACGCTCAGGGACACCTTGACAGTGCCGTGCTGCCCACACCGCGATGTGTCGATTCAAGCCGGTGGCGTGCACCATGATCGGCCAGCAACACGTCGACTCATAACACCGTTGAGACGTCCTCTTAAGCCGCACATTGTTGGCGCGTACACCTTAAAGCGACTGTGGAGGAGTTTCACGTGTCATTCCTGCGCACTGTCCCCCGCGCCACGCGGGTGCTTCGAGGTTTGTCGGTGGCCGCCCTGAGCGCCGCCTTCCTCACCGCCACGCCCGCTGCGCACGCCGCGCACGCCCATGCGAACCAGCAGGGGGCCAGCCCGGTCGGCAGCTTCGTGCTCGCGAACGCCGGCCAGCACAAGGTGCTGTGTGCCGACCCGAACAGCAACAGGGCGACCGTCGAACCACTCACCGCCAACATCGACCCCTACTGCTTGTGGCGGCAGAACGGGTCCGACAACCAATTGACCATGTACAGCCCCGCCAAGAGAATGGTCCTGAGCCTCAGCCACAGCAAACCGTTTTCCAACGGCGAGCAGGTCTTCCTGGAGCCGGGCACGGGCGCGAGCTACCAGCAATGGCACTGGGGGCACTCAGGCGGGAGCGGCCTCATCGGCCTTCCACTGCTCGCGTACGACGACCAGGACTTCAACCTGAACGCTCACAACGGCTACGCCACCATCACCAGGAGCAACCAGCCGACCAGGCAAGACCAGAGCTGGTCCACCATCTCAGTGGGCTGAAGACCCCTCTCACGCGCGGTAGGGGCCCGGGCTCCTACCGCGCGCGTCTCTGCATCATCTTCGACGGGCGCGGCTCGTTGTGGGCCGGAGCCGGTGATGTCGTAGCGGTCGGCGACCAGATGCCGGCACCCGCCTACCACCACCCTGGCCGCGATGGGCCACGCCTGCTCGTAGCGAACTTGGACCGGCTTGGTCCGGTCGGCCCCCCACTTCCGCCTGATGGGCCCATGCCGACGCCCTGCTCTGGCTGACAAGTTCATGTCGGTCACGACGAGGAGGCAGGAACAGATGCGCAAGGGCCGGCCCGCGAGGCGCACGTACAGGCGAGCGAAGCCGCTGCTGTGGCGGTGGCGGAGCAACCCGATCCGTCGACGCGACGATCTGCTGGAGGCATGGCTCCTGCTGGCCGTGTGGGTCCTCATCGCGGTGGGCGGCACCCTCGTCGGCGTGGTGACCGCCGAGGCCACCGACCGGGCCTTCGCCCGGCAGCGCGAAGAGCGGACCCCCGTCCGTGCCGTACTTCTCACCGATGCGCGGCGCACGACCGCCTCGGGGGCCGGTAAAGCCCTCGACTCAGCTCAGGTCCGTTGGACGTCCCCGGACGGCTCCGTGCACAACGGCACCGCGCTGGTGCCCGCCGGGCAGAAGACCGGTTCGCCGGCCAGGGTCTGGATCGACACGCAGGGGAAACCGAGCGCCCAGCCGCCCGATCCCGCCACGGCAGCGGTCGAGGCGGTCCTTCTCGGCGCCTCGGCCGCACTCGCCCTGAGCGGCGTGGTGTACGGCGCCGGCAGCGCCGGGCGGTGGTGGCTCGACCGGCGGCGCATCGCGCTCTGGGACAGGGAGTGGACCCTGGTCGGACCCCGATGGGACCACAAGACCGGCTGACCGCCGAGCCGGCGCAGGGACCGCCCGCGCATCCCTGCGGCCGGGCGCGGGAACATGTCCGGTGCCATCGGGCACAGCGCCGCGACCGCCCCGTCAGGGTCAGCGCCGCATGGCCCGTGCCCGCCGGCTGAACGTGGCGTGTGGCGCCCTGAAGACGCCGGTGGAGCAGGCGTGCCCGCATCCGCCGACGAGGCGGTCGCCTCGTCGGCGGATGCGGGCCGTGTGCGGGTGACTGCCCCGCACCGAGCGCAGGCGGGGTGGCGCGTACGGCAAGCCGCGCCCGCCGGGATCCCGGCCGGGAGCGGGGCCGATCCGGTGCACTCCTCCACCGATACCGCAGCGGAGGGGTGCACTGGGTCAGAAGGCGGAGTGGGCGAACCAGTGGGCCAGCAGTCCCTCGTCCCCCTCCACCGCGAGGGTCTGTGCGTCGTGGGGCAGGCGGCCGTACACGAGCAGGAGCAGGTCGGACGCAGTTCCCCGGACGGTCGCGTCGGCAGTGCTCGCGGCCGGGTGAACCGTGTCGAGTCCGAAGCCGTCGGGGCACAGGCGCACGAGCCACTCGTCATTCCCGTCGGTGGCGCAGAAACGGATGGTCCGGTCGGAGCCCCGCAGGTTGGCCACCTTGGGGGCGAAGAAGGTGGCAAAGGGCAGGTTGACCAGGAACTCGTCGATCCCGTCCACCGCGGCCGGGCGGTCGATCGCGGGCTGGAGACCGAGCGCCGACTCGGCGTCGACCCGGTGCACAAGGGTCTCGAAGAGCATCCGGCGGGCCCAGAAGCGGGCGTGCTGGTCGGCGCCCCACGCCCACATCGGCAGCTCCGGGTCGGTGACCGCGAAGACCTCCGCGGCCACGGTCGCACTCTCGGCGAGCCAGTCGGCGTAGCCGTCCTCCCGCTTTGGGAGCCGCAGTTCCACTTCGCGGCTGCGCGGGGCTTGCTGGACACGCTCCCGCAACAGGACCGAGAACCAGCGCTGGACGCTGCCCGTGTGCTTGATCAAATCGGCCATCGTCCAGCCGGGGCAGTGGGGCACAGGTGTCGACGGGTCGGCGCCCCCGACCGCCGCGACGAACCGGGCCGTCTCGGCCGCGACCGCGGCGTGGTGGTCGAGCGGGGGGCGAATGGAGCCGTGGTCACAGTGGTCCGAGGTCTTCAAGGTCACATGCCTTTCGGAGAGGTGCGGTTCAGCCGGGCGACTGGCGACTGGCGACTGGCGACTGGCGACTGGCGACTGGCGACTGGGTCAGGCGACCTGGTAGCGGTCGGACCTGCCGGGACGGCCGCTCACACGGTCTCAGCAGCGAGTTCGGCCTCCGCACCCTTGGTCGCCCCGGTTTCTGCGGCCGCCTTCAGCACCGGCGCACGGTCCGGCTTGAGCGCGAGGACGGCCACGACGACGACCAGGAAGAACGCGGCGCCCGCGATGACGAAGCTCAGCGTGAACTGGCTCTCCTCGGGCAGTGCGGGCATGCCGGCGGGCAGCGGGACGGTCTTCGACGCGAGCAGTGAGGTGATCACCGCGCTCGCTATGGCGCTGCCGACCGACCGGGAGATGGAGTTGATGCCGTTGGCGATGCCGGTCTGATGGGCCGGGACTCCGGCGACGATAAGCGCGGGCATCGCTGCGTAACCGAAGCTGATCGCCAAGCCGATGACCATGCCCGCGCCGATCACCGAGGCCGTGGTGTCGTGCGCTGCGCTCAGCCAGGTGAAGCCGAGCACGCCGAAGCAGGCCCCGACGGCCAGCGTGACGCGTGCGCCGAGCCGGCGCACCAGCACACCGCCCACCTGCGCGCCCACCAGCGAAACGAGTGTGGTCGGCAGCAGGTACACGACGGACGCCTCCAGCACGGAGGCTCCGAAGCCGTAGCCGACGACGTGCTCGGGCATCTGGACGAGGTACGAGACGCCGATGAACTGGGCAAACATCGCAAAGCCCAGCATCAGGCCGGCCAGGTTGGTGAAGAGGACGGGAGGGTGGGCGAACATCTTCATGTCCACCATCGGTTCCGCTACCTTGCGCTCGGCGACGACCCAGACCACCGCCATCACGACCGCCCCGGCGAAGGAGCCGACCGTCCGGCCGGACGTCCATCCCCACTGGTGCCCCTGGGAGATGGGCAGCAGGAACAGCACCAGCAGCGCCGCCAGGGTGAGGGCACCGAGCCAGTCCGTGCGTCCCCCCGTCTTCGTCCGGGAGGCGGGCACGATGAACAGGACGCCGGCCAGCGCCACCACGGCGAGCAGGACCGCGAGCCAGAAGACCCGATGGTAATCGGGGGCGGAGCCCCGGGTGAGCAGGCCAGCGCCGACCAGCGCGAGTCCGCTGCCGAACGCCAGTGTGCCGCTGACCAGGGCCATGGCGCCGTGCAGCTTCTCCGGCCTGATCTCTTCGCGCAGGATGGACAGGGCCAGGGGGAAGATCGCGGTTGCCGCTCCCTGCATCACCCGGCCGACGATCAACCAGGTCAGCGAGGTGGTGGTAGCGGCGAGCACCGAGCCCGCAATCATCACGAGCAGCACGCCGACGAGGGTGGGCTTCTTTCCGTGCTGATCGCCGAAGCGGCCGAACAGCGGGGTGAAGACGGCCGCCGAGAGCAGCGTGGCCGTGGCCACCCAGCTGACGTTGGCGGTCGTGGCCTTGAGGTCGTTCTGGATGATGCCCAGGATCGGGACGACCAGGGTCTGCATCATCGAAACGACCATGGCGGCAAGCCCGAGCACCAGGACGACCGTGGTGTCTCCTGAGCGCCGTCGAGGCACCGCCTGCTGTGCGTGAGACACGTGCGTCTCCCCCTGTTTCATGACCCGGTGAACTGTTGGAGTACCCGGATGAACTACTTGAGAACGTTGATACTTGATAACTTCAAGCAATGCGGGACGGTAGCCTCCATTGCTTGAGATCGTCAAGTTTTTTGGCGTAGGGTGACGCGCATGACAGGAACCGCCGGCACCGACACGGCCCGACTCATGGAGCTCCTCTCCGTGTCACTGGCCGCCTACTACGGCGACTTCACGGTCTCCGCCGCGAGGGAGAACCTCACGGCCAGCCAGGGCAAGACACTCACCGTGCTGCGACGGGGAGCCGCGTCCATGAGCGTCCTGGCCACCACCCTGACCTGTGACGCCTCGAACATGACCGGGATCGTCGACCGGCTGGAGAAGCGCGGCCTGGTACGCCGCGAGCCCAGCCCGTCCGACCGGCGCGTCAAGAACGTCGCCCTCACCGCCGACGGCGAGCGGGTCATCGACACCATCCGCGGCAGGATGCACCACACGATCGCCGGCCTGGAGCGACTGAGCACGCAGGAACGGGACACCTTGTACACGCTGCTGGAGCGCGCCTTCACGGCGCCGCCCGAAGCCGCCTGAACCGAGCCGGCCGCAGCGGGCGCGCTCGTACTCCCCGTCGCACACCACGCGACTACGGCACGGGCCGGACGGCGGCGCCCCGCAGTCCGCACGGCCGGCCGGGTGCCGCGCACCGGCACAACGACCACCGGCGCCGACGGAGCACCCATCGGTCGGACCGGTCAGCCGACCCAACCCGCCGTCATGCCGGTGACGCCGGAACCGTCCAGATCGGTGAGCTTCGTACCGACGAACTCCCGCGCCCAGTCTGAGGTCTGGATCCGGAACGGCGGCTTGTCGCAGTTCAGCGCCTCGACGATCGGAGCGGCGGCCTGTGCGGGCGTCTGGGCGCTGCTGAAGGACTGCCGAGTGCGGTCGATATAGGCCCTGAGGGCCGGGGCGTAGGGGCCGGCGTCGTCCAGCATCGCGGACACGTCCAGGCCCACGTTGGATACGAATTCGCTTGCCACCGCCCCGGGTTCGACCACCGTGACATCGACGCCGACGGTCGCGGCAACCGGGGCGAGGGACTCCATGAAGCCCTCCACCGCGAACTTGGCCGCACAGTAGGCCTCGTTGAAGGGCTGTCCGACGACACCACCGACGCTGGTGACGGTGAGGAGACGACCGCGGGCGGTACGCAGGTGCGGCAGGGCCGCGCGCGTGACGCCGACGACACCGAAGAAGTTCACCTCCATGGCGGCGCGGACGTCCTCGACCGTGCCCTGCTCGATGGTGCCGACCTGCCCGGCCCCCGCGTTGTTGACCAACGCGTCGAGGCGGCCGAACTCGGCGGCGGACTCGTCGATGCAGGAGGCCACGGTCCCGGGGTCGACGACGTCGAGGCGCTTGGTATGCACCCGGTGCCCGACACCGGCGCCGGCCGCCGCCTCGCGCAGGGCGTCCGCCTTGCGCAGGTCGCGCATGGTGGCCACGACGGTCCACCCCGTCCGCGCGCAGGCCACCGCGGCAGCCAATCCGATGCCCGAGGAGGCGCCTGTGATCAGTACGGTCTTGCCGGAGGTGTCGGCACGGGTCATGGCAGTGCTCTCTTCCAGAATGGGGGCCAACATTCATTATGTGCGTGTACACACATTATACGGCGTGCGTGTGCACGCACCCTCGGTACGCTCATCTCATGAGCCGCGACGACATCACCCTGGGAGAACTGTCAGGGCGTGATCACGCCTTCTACGGCCTCGTCTGGGCGGGCACCACCCTGACCGCCCGGGTGGACCACGCACTGTCCCGTGCCCAGGACCTGCCCCTGTCCTGGTTCGAGGTCATGCTCTGGCTGCAGGCGCAGCCGGAGCCCGTCGCGCCCTCGGTACTCGGGGCGAAGACCCTGCTCAGCCGGAGTCAGGTGTCCCGGGTCGTCGACGCGCTCCAGGCCCGCGGCCTCATCGAGCGTGTGCCCTCGCCGACCGACGCCAGGTCGGTGCGCATAGCCCTCACCGACGACGGCCGACGGGTCTTCGCCGAGGCCGACGCCACGCGGCGCCACGCCCTGGCCGACGTCTTCGACGACCTCCTCGACGACACGGACATCGCCGCCCTCAACACGGTCTGGGCCAAGCTCAAGGGTGAATCCGCCCAGGGGCGCGCACAGCCCGCCGGGCCATAAGCGAGGAGACAGCGGGCACCGTACCCGCCCACGACGGTCGGCCGCTCCCCCGAGATCCCCGCCGCCCCACCAGGGGCACAGCCGACCGGTACGCCGCAGCCCGCGGCAGCCGGCGGCCGGACCCCCGGTTCCGCGGGGCCCTCAACCGATCGAGTGAGAGCCCGGCGTGTGACCGAAGGTACGCCGGAAGACGTCGATGAACGCGCTGGCCGACGACCAGCCGCACCGGTGCGCCACGGCGGTCACCGGAGTTCTCCCGGCAAGCAGGACCAGCGCATGGTGGAGCCGCAGCTGGGTGCGCCACTGCGGGAACGTCATGCCCAGGTCGCGCCGGAACAGCCGGGACAGGGTGCGGTCGCTCGCCCCGACCTCGCGGCCCAGTTCGGCGAGCGTGCGGCCGTCCGCGGGATCGGCGCGCAGGATGTCGCACACCGCCCGCAACAGGGGCGAAGAAGGCGTGGGCAGGTGCAGTGGCTGCTGCGGCGACACTCTCAGCTGGTCGATCAGCACCGCACGCAGACGGGCCCGCTCGGGACTGTCGTCGTCCGGGGTGCGGGTGTAGGCGACGATCAGTTCGCGCAGCAGCGGGCTCACGGCCAGCACGGTCGGGGTGTCCAGGCTGAGCGGGTTCTCGGTCGCGGGCAGCCCGACCAGGTGCAGCTCAAGTTCGCCGTGGGCCTGATGGGCGTGCATGGTGCCGGCCGGCACCCAGATGGCACGGGTGCCGGGGGCAACCCAGGAACCGGCGCTGGTGGCGACGCCCAGCACGCCCCGGCCGGCGTAGACGATCTGGTGGTCGTCGTGCCGGTGGGCGTCTATCGCGCTGCCGGGCGCCAACCACTGGGTGCGGGTCGGAGCCACAGGCTCATGGCGGATCTGCGTCATCATTCGGCAGCTTATTGGAAGTGCGACACGGTTGCGGGCTCAGATCATGACGAGGTGCGAAGGAATACATCGATCACCCTGTTGTCCGTGGGGCACGCCTGTGTCGACGTCTACCAGGGCGCCGTGGCGTCCTTGGTCCCGTTCTTCGTGGCCGAGCGCGCCTACAGCTACGCCGCCGTCTCCGGCATCGTGTTGGCCGCCTCCTTGCTGTCATCGGTGGCCCAGCCGGTGTTCGGTGTCCTTACCGACCGGTGGGCGATGCCGTGGCTGCTGCCGGTGAGCACGCTGCTGGGCGGTGTGGGCATCGCTCTGAGCGGGGTGAGCGGTTCGTACGGGCTCACTCTCGTGTTCGTGGCGATCTCCGGCGTCGGTGTGGCCGCCTACCACCCCGAGTCCGCCCGGGTCGCACGGCTCGCCAGCCAAGGCAGCCACAGCGCCATGAGCTGGTTTTCGCTGGGCGGCAACCTCGGTTTCGCGCTGGCCCCGCTCTTGGTCACCGCGGTCGTGGCCACCGGCGGGCTGCGTCTGACACCGCTGCTGGTGCTGCCTGCGCTCGCCGGCAGCACCTTGTGTCTGCCCGTGCTGCGTGCTCTGGGACAGCGGCAGGCCTCGGGGGCCGGTCCGGCGGGTGCGGCCGGGAACGACGACAAGGGGTCGTTCGTGAAGCTGTCGCTGGCCGTGGTGTGCCGCTCGATCGTCTTCATCGGCCTGAGCACGTTCATCTCTTTGTATGCAAAGCAGCGCATGGATGGCAGCACCGCCGCGGGGACCGCGGCACTGTTCGTGCTCTACCTCGGCGGCGCGGTCGGCTCCGTGCTGGGCGGCGCACTGGCCAACCGGTGGGACCGGGTCACGGTCGCCCGCTGGTCGTACCTGATGACGGTCGCCGCGGTCGCCGGCGTGGTCTTCGTGCCGGGTCCAGCCCTGTACGTGTTCGTGGCACTGACCTCGGCCGGCCTGTACGTCCCGTTCTCACTCCAGGTCACCCTCGGCCAGGACTACCTGCCCTCGCGGATGGGCACCGCCAGCGGGATCACCCTCGGCCTGACCGTCAGCATCGGCGGTCTGATGAGCCCCGTCATCGGCGGTATCGCCGACGCGACCTCCCTGCGCACCGCCCTGGCCCCCTTGATCCTGATGCCGGCGCTGAGCTGGCTGCTGTTCCGGACCCTGCCCGAACCCACCGTGCCGCGGCCCGGAACCGCGGCGCCCACGAAGGGAGACGACACCGATGCCGCACTCTCTCCCGCCCGGCCCGACCGCCGCTGACCGGTCCGCACCGCCGAGGGCTCACCGATCCACCGGGACGGGCGACCCGGACGGGCCGCCGGCTGGCGACTGTTGCCCCCTGCGGGAATGGGGCTGCACCGCCGCCCTGCCACGGCCGACCTGGCGACTGCTGTCCAGTCACCGGACGTCCGGCGGTGATCTCGAATACTGCAAGTGCAGCTGCGATGCCGTCGTGGTGCTCCAGCGGGGGCAGTTGGCCAAGTTCACCGGCCCACCGGTCGGTGCCGCCGGCGACACGGACACGGCCGTTCGGGGCGGCGGACGCTCCGGTCCCACCCGTCGGCACCGCTCCGTGTAGGGGGCGGGCCGCCGCACCGCAGCCCCTGGGGGCGGGGCGGGAACGAGCGGGAGGAGGACGGCGTGGTCCGCTCGCGTCCGCTGAAGCCGGTCACCGCGTACCGCCGGGGGCGGCGCAGCGCCGCTTCGACGACAGCGGGTGCCGGCGGCGCCGGCACCCGTCACGAGGTTCCGACGAGCGCCTTGCGGAACTGCTCGATCACCGCATCGAGCATCACGGAGCCGCTCTGCCCGATGTGCAGGTTCCCGTCTTCGTGGACCACGTGTTTGTCGAGCACGAAGACGCTCTGTACGACGTGCCGGGCGCCCAGGGAGTGCACCACCGGGCGCAGCGCGTAGTCCAGCGCCAGGACGTGCGCGGCGCTGCCGCCGGTCGCGAGGGGGAGGACGGCCTTGTGGGTGAATCCGTACTGCGGCAGCAAGTCGAGGAACGTCTTGAGCAGTCCGGAGAAACTCGCCTTGTACGTCGGTGTGGCCAGCACGATGCCGTCGGCCCGCGAGACCTGGTCCAGCGCGGCGGCGATGGCCGGGTGCGCCGCGTGTGCGTGGAGCAGTGGTGTGGCGGGCAGGGTGCGTACCCTCAGGTGCCCGGTGTGCCACTCGTACTCGGCCAGTCGCCGCGCCACGTGGTCCCCGACGAGTTCGGTCTTGGACATCGGTGACGGGCTTCCCGAAATTACCAACACGTTGGACACGGTCACCCCAGGGATGGTCGGGTCGAGGTCTGGTCTATGCGTCCGGAACCCGGGCGGACCCGGGCTCCGGACGCCTCGCCTCAGGCCGGCCAGCCGAAGGCGCTGACGGCGTCCCGCGCGCGCTGGGGCTCGGGGTCGTTGAAGACGAAGCAGCGGGTGTTGGAGACGTTGCCACCGGACGCCTGCGCCGTCGAGAAGATCAGTACGGGCTTGGGGGCACCGTCCCGGGTGACGAAGTTCGCCCGGAAGTTGATGATCGGCGAGTCCTCGTCCCAGCGGGCCAGGAAGTCGTCGAGCAGCCCCTGGTCCTCGTAGATCTTGCGGATGTGACCGCCCACGTACTCGGAGGGGCTGGAGGTGTACTCGACCAGGGCCACGTCGGCCGGGTTGGCGTGCATGACGGTGCCGTTGGCTCCGATGAGGTGGATCGCCACCGGCGCGAGCTCGTAGAACTCGCGCAGTACCGACTCGTGCTCCTTGGTGGGGGCAAGGGTCGGGTGCTCCCGCTCGTTGACCGTGCGGATCCAGGTGGCCGCGTCGGAGGTGGGGTCCTCGTTGCTGGTGTTGGACACCGGCAACCGCTCGCCGAGTTCCGGCCGGCTCACCCAGTGGATCCGGGTCTGGTCGCCGCTTCCGGTCGCCACGGCGTTGACGGCCGCGGCACGCTCCTGCCGGCCGTCGGCACTGCGGTAGGTGACCCTGACGTTCTCAAACCGGCCTGCCTTCTCCAACCGTGCCAGCAGGCTGGAGAGCCCGTCCACGCCGTCGACCAGGACCCGGCCGCCGAGGTGGTCGCCTTCTCCGTCCATGAGGACCGACTGTGCCTTGTTGTGCAGCAGGACGGCACCGGTGCGGTCGGTCACCGTGATGCCGACCGAACTGTTGCCGACCACGTCGATCAGCTGCTCGATCGTGGGCGCGCTGTGCTTGTCGACCGTCATGTCTGACTCCTGTTCTGAGGGAACTGACCGGGTTTCGGATAGGGATGTGTTGAGGTGGGCGCCGCGGCGACGAGACCGGCGATCGTCGTGGCGACCGGAAGGTGGGCGAAGAGGTAGTAGTCGTGTCCCCCGGGGAAGGTGAACGTCCCCAGGGACGGACCTGTGGTGAAGTGCTTCCACTCCTCCATGTCGGCGGAGCGGGCGAACGGGTCGGCATCCGCGCAGAACAGGGCGAGGGGCGCCCGGACCGACGGCCGGCTGACACGGTGCTGCCGCCGCATACGCAGGTCCAGGGCGAGCCACGTCCCGTTCGGGTCGCCCTTCGTGTCGGCGCTGCGCTGGTTCTGGCGCAGTGCCGCGAATGCCGCGGTCACCAGGGTGCGCGCTGCGCTGGTGGGCCCCCGGGCACCGGAGACCGACAAGCTCATGACCTCGTACCGGGGTTCCCCTTCGAGCCGTGCAGCCAGCTCATAGGCGAACAGGGCCCCCAGACTGTGGCCGAACAGGTGTAGGCGACCTTCCGGCAGGGTCGCGGCGAGGTCGTCAGCCCACCGGTCCACGGCGGCGGCCACGGAGGCGGGAGCCTCCTGGTGCGCAAGCCGGCCGCGGCCGGGCGTCTCGCAGTGCAGCACGGGAACGGCGGCAGCCAGGTGTGCTCCGATCGGGAGAAAGGGCGAGGTGACACTGCCGGCCGGCGGCAGGAAGACCACCGCATCGACGGTGTCGCGCACGTCGCCCTGCACCACGATGGACCGTCCGCTCGTCATGCCGCCCCCATATTCTCTCACCGATTCCTTTCCCACCGCTACCGCAGAAGGAAATTACGCTCGATATCCTTGAGTGTCCGAAAGGCGTCCAGATCGACGTCCATGGATTCCATCATTTCACCGCGCAATTCCTCGATATGGAGAACCAGTTCCACGAACTGCAACGAGTCGACAATTCGGGATTCGATGATGTCGGTTTCCGGATCCAGGCTGTCCTCGTCGAGCTCGGGATTGCGCTGCAGAATCCAGCTGCGCACGTCCTGCCAGGTCGCCGTCATCGCGGGACGTCCGCCCCGGCCAGCTGCGTGGCGAACGCGTTGAACGCCGCCACGCGGTCGGCGACCTCGGAGACGAGCGCCAGATCGGCGGGCCCGATCTGGCCCCGGCGATGCTTGGGGCCGCGCAGCAGAACGAGATGACCGCCGCGCACGCCCCGGTAGACCAGCGGAAGCCGCACCGCCGACTCCGCCTTCCACTGGCGCAGCAGGTCGAGATGGCCCGGATCGGTCTGGCCGGCCATGCCTTCGTGTCCGCTGATCACAAGCGGCTCGTCACGGTCTTCCGCGAGGGAGCGCACGCCCTCCAGCGCGGTGGAGAACTCGGCGGGCGACTGCACCACGAGACGGGAGTGCGTGGCGAGGGTGCCCAGCGAGAGGGCGGAGCCGAGGAAGGGGACGCAGGCCTTGGCCACCGCCGGCACGACCTCTTCGATATCGGCGGCGCGCTGAACGGTCGCCGTGATGTGCGCAAGGAACCCCAAAGCCTCCTCTGCCGCCTTGCGTCCGGCGATGTAACGCAGCGCCGTATTCCAGTTCTCAGTCGTTTCCGAGCCGTTTCCAGGCATGAGGACTCCTTGGTGGTGGAGTGCGGATGCGATGATTTCTTCGCTCCTGGCGCGTGACCACAGGAGCAGGCTGACATAGGTGAGTCCATGGAATTTACGCGAATCAACCGCGCAATTTGCCGCCTTTTCGAGGCTAACAGTTACTTTCCGGAGACACAAGAACGAATTCGATCGCATTGACGTCCGGAAAACGGGTCACCGAAATTGGCTGCGGGAGATACGAACGGCAAACGGAGGTACTTCGCCGGTACTCCCCGCGCAGCGGCGGGCCAGGGCACGGGAAGGGTCAGGCGAAACGCACGCCCGGATCGAGCAGACACAACTGCCCATCGGCCAGGTGGAGTCGGTCGTTGCTGTAGTTCAGCACGGCTGAGCGCAGGTCCCGCAGCGTCTTCTCCAGCCGGGTCGGCGAGTCCTGGAGGTAGCCGTGCCGGAGCCCGACGGCGTCCACCAGCAGGTCGACGGCCCGGTAGCACTCCTCCGCGGCAGTGATCTTGAGGTTGTTCAGCAGGAGCTGGCTGCTGGCCGCCGACAGATCGGCACCGGACGCCACGAGCGCTTCGGTGCGCCGCAGCAGAGCGTGGACGGTGTCGAGCCGCGCTCTGGCCCGGGACAGGCGTGTCATCAGCAGTTCCGAGCCGAGGTCGAGGCGTTTACGGCCGGCCGGGTCGCGCAGCAGCCGCAGAACGCGCGAGAGGGCGCCTGCGGCGGTACCCAGCCAGGCCGCCGACCAGCCGAGGTGGGCCAGCGGCCCGAAGACGGACTGGGCGATGCGGTGGAAGGCGCCGTGTTCGCCGATCACCTGACGGGCGGGGATCGTACCCGTCAGTGTCAGCGGGACGCTGTGGCTGGCGCGCATGCCCATCGGACACCACACCCCGGCACCCTCCACCCGCAGTTGGTGCCTGTGGGCGTAGACCAGGGAGACGTGGTGGTCAGCCGTGGCCTGTGGGCTGCGCATCGTGATCAGGAAACCGTCCGCCACCGTGCCGCCGGTCACGATCGGCGCCGTCCGGTTGATCTCCAGGGTGTCCTCGCCCTCACGCAAAGGCGCGTACGACCTGAACAGGTGGCCGCCCTTGCCGGGTTCGGTGGTCACCGACGCCAGGTACAGGTGTCCGGACGCGAGTTGGCGGAGCAGTTCCTCGCGCAGCCCGGAGGCGGCGTACCTGACGATCGCCTCGGACTGCTGGCAGTGCATGGCGAGGATCATCGCCACGGACATGTCGGTTCGGCCGAGGGCCATGCTCACGTCGACGAGATCGGTGACCGTACCGCCGAGCCCGCCGTACTCGACCGGTACGAGCAGTCCGAGCAGCCCGGTGCGGCGCATCTCCGCCAGCGCGTGTTCGGGGAATACCGCGTCGCGTTCGGTTTCGTCGAGATGCTCCTCGGCGGCCCGGGTCACCGCGGCGATTCGCTGCCCGAGGTCCGGCGTCGAACCGTCCCGCCCCTCGGCCGGGGTCCCGCCGTCCGGCGCGGGTCCAACCGCCTTCGCCGTCGCACTCGTCATGGTGCCTCCTTCCGGTGGGTGGCTGCGGCCGCCTGGAGCGACCTGTGGTCGATCTTTCCGTTGTGCGTCAGGGGCAGTGCGTCCCACTCCCGCCAGCGCCGTGGCACCATCGCGATCGGCAGTGCCCCGCTCAACGTCTCTTGCAGTGCGCTCGCGGACGTGGGGGCCCGCAGGCTGTAGTGGGCCACGAGTTCGCCGTGCTCGCCTTGCCCTGAGACGACGACCGCGCACTGCTCGACGGCCGGATGCCGGCTCAAGACGACCTCGATCTCCCCCAGTTCCATGCGGACGCCGGACACCTTCACCTGCCGGTCGCTGCGACCCGTGTAGTACACGAGTCCTCCCTCGACGCGGGCCAGGTCACCGGAGCGGTAGAGCCGGCCGGTGGCGGAGTCCGCGTCGAAGGGGTCGCGGAAGAAGACGCGGTCGGTGGTGTCCGGATCGTTGAGATAGCCCAGCCCCACTCCGGTGCCCCCGATGAAGAGCTCGCCGCTCTCCCCCGGTTCGGCCGCCCTCCAGCCGGCGCCCTCCGCGTCCTGGACCAGTACGTAGAGGGCGGTGCCGAGGACCGGTGCGCCGACGGGAAGCCGAGGGCTGGCCAGATCGGCCCGTGTCACCACATGGTGGGTGACATCGTCGGAGCACTCCGTGGGGCCGTATGCGTTGACCACCGTCACGTGCGGCAGGGTCAGCAGGACACGCTGGGCAAGGGTCGGGTACAACTCGTCACCGGTGGACAGCAGCCACCGCAGCGAGGCCAGTGCGGGGCGCTCGCGGCGGCTCAGGTCGTCCGCCAGCCAGCCGATGACCGTGGGCACGAGTTCCACCACGGTGACGGCGGCGGCGTCCAGGACGCCGGTGAGCCAGCGGGGCAGCCGTAGGGCCGCGTCACCGACCACGACCACTCGTCCGCCGACCAGCAGCGGACAGAGCATCTGCCAGATGGAGATGTCGAAGACGACCGGAGCGGTGAACGCCACCGCGTCCTCGGGCCCCAGTGACAGGTCGGTCACCTTGGCCCAGAGGTGGTTGAGCATGCCTTGGTGCTCGACGGTGGCCCCCTTGGGGCGGCCCGTGGTCCCCGAGGTGAAGATCGTGTAGCGGACCTCCCGGGAACGGTCGGTGCCGCTCCGACTCGAGAGTTCACCGCCTTCGTCGTCGGCCGGCAGCGGCACAACGGCCACCTGCTCGGCGACGGCGGCGGACCGTGCGGCGTGCACGGTGCCGTCGCCGTCGCCGTCGCCGTCGCCGGAGTAGTCCAGGAGCAGCGCGGCTCCGCTGCGGTCCAGGACGTCGCGGACCCTGACCTCCGGCCAGCCCGGATCGAGCGGCAGGTACGAGGCCCCCAGGGCCTCCAGCGCCAGGAAGACGACCGGGGTGTCGGCACTACGGGGTCCGACGGCCGCGACAACGTCTCCGGCGCGCACCCCAGCGGCGTGCAGGGTGTCGCGCGCCGCGGCGACCCTGCCCAGCAGGCCCCGGTAGCTGAGGGTGCGTTCGCCGTCGACGACGGCGGGGCGGTCCGGGTCGCGCTGGGCGTGGCCGATGACGTGGTCCAGCACGGCGGTGGCCGTATCGTGTGTTCCGGCTCTGCGCAAGGCCAGTTCGCCGGCACGGGCCACGGCCATCGGGGCCAGGGGGAGTTCGGCCCACGTCCGCGCCGGAGCACCGGTGCGATCGGGTGTCGTGGTCATCGCCGCCCACCTTCCGTCTCCGGGGAGTCGTGTCGGTCCAGGTCGTGGAAGAACCCATCCACGGTGACGAGCCGGCCGGTGTCGCCGGCGCGGGCGTGGACGTGCGCGCCGACCGCCAGGTCGAGTACGCCGAGCCCGAACGGTGAGAAGACCACGGTGCGGTCGGCCGGCACCTTGAGGGTGCCGGTGAGGACGTCGTAGAGGGTGCCGTCGAGGAAGTCCCGGCCGCCGGTGCGCTGTTCCGCGAGGTGGACCGAGGTATTCGCCTTGAGTACGTGCTCGACGTCGTCGACGACGTTGAAGCTCCCGAGGACGACCTCCGTGCCCAGGTCGCGCAGTGACACGTGCAACACCAGCGGGTGGTGGCTGAACAGGGATGGATCGAGGAGGTGGGGGGTGGCCGCGGTGGTCGCGCACACGATCAGGTCGCAGGAGCGGACCAGTTCTTCCGCCGAGTCCAGGACGAGCGGGGACGTACCCGTGTTGCGGGCCAGGTGGCCGGCGAAGCTCCGGGCGTAGTCGCCCGACACGTCGTGGACGGCGTACTCCTGCGGGGGTAGGCCGAGCGCGGACAGGTAGGAGTGCACGTAGCGCGCGATGAGCCCCGTGCCCAGATACCCGACGCGGTGCGGGACGGGCCTGTTCTCACCCAGCGCGCGAGCCGCGACCGCAGCCGAGGCGGCCGTGCGTACGGCGCTGATGATGGAACTTTCGAGGCAGGCGTACGGGTAGCCGGTGGCCGGGTCGTTGAGGATCAGGACCGCGGAGGCGCGGGGGATGCCGCGATCGAGATTGCCCGGGAAGCTGGATATCCACTTCAGGCCGTCCACCGGGGCGTCGCCGCCGACCGACGCGGGAAGGGCGATGATGCGGGCGGTGGGCCGGTCCGGGAACCGCAGGAAGTATGACGGCGGATTCACCGTGTGGCCCTCGCCGTGCAGGCGGTACGCCTGCTCGACCAGTTCGATGATCTCCCGTTGTCGCCCGTCGAGCACCTGGTGGACGGTGCTGCCTGGGACGACGGAGAACGGGGGGGTACCGGCCTGGCTGCTCAAAACGTCTCCAGGATCTTGTTCAGGTCGTCGTGGCCGTAGTGGTGCGTGACCCAGGTGTCGTTGTAGATCGTGTCGATGTAGCGCTCCCCCAGGTCCGGCGCGATGGCCACCGCGGTGTGCGGGTTGCCGCGGTGGTGGGCGAACCACTGGGAGGCCGCAGTGATCACCGTTCCGGAGGAGCCGCCCAGGAGGATGCCGCGGGCCGCGAGCCGGCGACAGGTGTGGATGGTGTCGATCTCATGGATGCGGATGACCTCGTCGACGAGTCCCGGGTCGATCAGCGGCATCGGCGCGCTGGCCCCCAGTCCGGGGATGTGCCGTGGTCCGGGGGCACCGGCGAAACTCACGGAGCCGACGCTGTCGACGGCGATGATGCGGACCCCTGGTCGGTGTTCGCGGAAGTAGCGGGCGCAGCCCATCAGGGTTCCTCCGGTGCCCGCGCCGATGAACAGGGTCTCCAGGCCGGGGAAGTCCTTGGCTATCAGAGCCGCGGTGGTCTCGTAGTGGGCGATCCAATTGGCGGGATTCTCGTACTGGTTGAGCCAGACGAGGGCCGGGTCTTCGGCACAGCGGCGGCTCACGTAGGCCTTGCGTGCCGCGAGGTGTCCACCGGTGTCGTCGGTCTCGTCCACCACCACGACCTCGGCGCCCAGCGCTCTGATCAGGCTCGCGGTGGCGGAATTGCAGTTGGGGTCGGTGACGCAGACGAACCGCAGCCCCTTTGAGGCGGTGATCACGGCGAGGGCCACGCCGAGGTTGCCCGAGGAGGACTCGATCAGAACGGAGTCCGCCGTGATGAGGCCGTCGCGCTGGGCCGCCTCGACCATCCGCGCGGCCGGCTGGATCTTGATGGATCCGGCGAAGTTGAAGCCCTCGCACTTGAGGTGCAGTGGCAGGCCGAGGCTGGGGCGCAGGTCGATGTAGACGTCGCTGTCGAGGAGTTCGTGAGCCGCGGTGATGACGGTCATGCGCTGTCTTCACTTCCGTTCATCCGGATGAACCTGGATCCTCTGCGTGCTCGGGGGTTCCAAGTTCGTTGGGGCGTGCGTCGCGAGCCGGTGCCGGTGAGGTCTTCGCGGGTCGGTCCGGTACCGCGTGCGGGACTCGTCCGCTTCGCATGCACGTCCCTTCGACCAGGTGAGATCGTTACCTGAGTGCAGAATCTGCGGTACGGGCGGCCGTGCAGTGCGACGGCTCAGCACGTCGGTGGCGCACGCTGTCGCCCGATCACCGTCGCAGACCCCTGTCGAGATCGTGACGAGGAACGGTCAATACGCCGGTGGGCCCAGGCCGAAGGCATGCGGCGCCCACCGATCCGGAAGGTACCGATGCCGCGCAGGTACGCGGTGGCCGCCGGACGATGGCCACCGCGTACCGGGGTGGGCACGGCACCCGCACCACAAGGCCGCCGCGAATGGTGTGTCATTCCGGCAGAGCAGGAGCCCGGAGCACCAGGAATCAGGCCGGGGAATCACCCGGTACACGTAATCAAATGCCTCTCGTTCAGCTTGCCGCCGAAGGAGTAAATGTCTGGGGGGTGTGTGAGTTCAGAATTTTCAGCTGGAGTTGCTGCAATGGATAACCTGGCTCAATTCCGATGTCATCCACCAGACGGGCTCGAAGCCGGGTGAACACCTCCAGTGCCCGAGCCCGGCGCCCGTTGAGCGCGAGGACGCGCATGTACTGGGCGTGCAATCCCTCGTGATAGGGGTGCTCATTAGTCAGTGATGCGAGTTCGGCAATGACCTTCTGGTGCAGCCCGGCCTCGATCCGTGCTTCGACCAAGGCTTCCACCGCGTCCAGCCGCGACTCCTCCAGATGCAGACGACGTGATTCCAGGACCGACCCGGCCGGCACGTCGGACAAGGCACTGCCGTGCCACAGGCGCAGCGCCTTCTCCAGCAGCCGGATACCGGTACGACCGTCACCGCCTCGCAGTTTCGTCCGGCCCTGGTCGGCCAGTTGGATGAACTCCAGCCAGTCCAGACGCATTCCGGCGCTCTGCAGGCTGTAGCCGCCGGCCCGGGTGACGAGCATGTCCTGCGCGACTCGGGCAGGCTCCCGGTCTGCCACCTGGGACAATAGTTTGCGGATGTTGAGGACGTATGTCTGCAGGGTGCGCAGACCGCTCGCGGGAGGATGGTCGGACCACAGCTCCCGCATCAGCGCAGGGGCGGGAACCACTTGTTCGGGGTGCAGGCATAGCATCGCCAGCACGGTGCGTATTTTCGGAGCGAGCCGCACGGGATCGCCCGCTTCATCGGCCCCGATGCGCAGGGGCCCGAGCAGCCCGCAGTACATCGAAACCGGACCTTGGGACTCCGCCGGCAGACGGGTGCTTTCGTATACCCGGTCCGACGAAAGCATGGTGAGGCGCACTGGTTCCCCCTTGGCAGTTCGACGACGGGAAAATGCGGTTTCGCGTGTTCCCCTCCGGTAGCTACCAACATACGTGAACACTCTTGCGTAACCAGACTGAAATCAAGCCCGTATGGCCACTTCTCGCTCTTGAATCGGCCTACGCCGCTAGTGTGCGGGATTCATCTGTGGCACAAGTGGCGGGTTCACGTCCTCGGCACACCGCCATGGGCACCGGCACGCATTTGCCTGCCGGGCCCGGCCAAACGGGTCTCCCGGTATCTCCTGGCAGACACACCGCATCACCGCTCAGGCAGGCTCCCGCTTCGACCGCTTTACCAACCGTTTCTTGAGCTCCATTTGCGAGGCTCACTGCACCCCTGCTTCGAGCCAACC
Source organism: Streptomyces pluripotens (assembly GCF_000802245.2). Lineage (NCBI taxonomy): Bacteria > Bacillati > Actinomycetota > Actinomycetes > Kitasatosporales > Streptomycetaceae > Streptomyces > Streptomyces pluripotens. The sequence goes on along the minus strand of NZ_CP021080.1, from coordinate 6,571,808 downwards.
GACGCGCCGGTCGGCCTTGGGCACGGGGTTCCCTGCACCTCGCCCACCGGACGGGGCCCGATGGCGGCAGCCACGCCGCCGGGCCCCACCGTCCCGCTCGGCCGGATCGTCGGCCAAGCGGACACGACACCTTCCGCCGCTCCGCTCGCTCGCTCGGTCTCCGGGCTCCGGACCGCCCCGGGCGAACGAGCAACGGCCTTCCCGGGCTGCAACCCCTTGGGGGAGATTCTTGTGAGCACTGCACCGCTCGTCGTCTGCATCGTCGGTGCCGGACCCCGCGGCCTCTCGGTGCTGGAACGGCTGTGCGCGAACGAACGCCAGCGCCCCTCGCACCCGTCCGTCACGGTCCACCTGGTCGACCCCGCCCGGCCGGGAGCAGGCCAGGTCTGGCGGACCGACCAGCCCCGCGAACTGCTGATGAACACCGTCGCCTCCCAGGTGACCCTCTACACCGACTCCTCCGTCGACATCGAGGGCCCGATCGAGCCCGGCCCCAGCCTGTACACCTGGGCGCGGCACCTGGGCGCGCTGAGCGAACTGGAGCGGATCCTGGGTGGCCATGACGACGTGACCCTGTCCGAGGCGGCCGCGCTGGGCCCCGACGACTATCCGACGAGGGCGCTGTACGGCAGCTATCTCGAGGACGCGTTCCGGGAGGTGGTCACCGCCGCCCCGGAGCACGTCAACGTCACCGTGCACCGCAGCCTCGCCACAGCACTCGACGGGACATCCGGGTCAAACGGACAGGACCCGCTGTCCGTGGCACTGGCCGACGGCACCCGGCTCGACGGGCTGGACTCGGTTGTCCTCGCCCTCGGCCACGTGCCGTCCCGCAAGCAGCCCGGGATCGCCCGCACGGCGAAGGCCGCCGGCCTGCCCCACCTCCTGCCGGCCAATCCAGCGGACACGGACACATCGTTCATCGCTGCGGAGCAGCCGGTTCTCCTACGCGGTCTGGGCCTGAACTTCTTCGACCACATGGCACTGCTCACGGTCGGCAGGGGCGGTTCCTTCGACCGGAACGGCGAGCGGCTGCGCTACCGGCGGTCCGGCCGCGAACCCCGGCTGATCGCCGGTTCCCGACGCGGAATCCCCTACCACGCCAGGGGCGAGAACCAGAAGGGAGCCCACGGCCGGCACACGCCGAGGGTGCTGACCCAGGAGGTCATCGACGACCTGGCCGAACTGCGCAAGGACGGTTTCCGCCTCGACTTCTCCACCACCGTGTGGCCCCTGGTGGCCACGGAAGTGGAAAGCGTCTACTACGAAACGCTGCTCACTGCACAAGGACGCCACCGAGACGCTCAGCGCCTGGTCGAGGCCTTCCTCGTCGCCCCCGACGAGAAGGCGCGGGCCGCGGTGGCACTCGGCCACGGCGTCGCCGCGAGCGACCTGTGGCGCTGGGATCATGTCGAACGCCCCTACGGTGACCGGCGTTTCACGAACCACGCCGACTTCCGCGCCTGGCTCCTGGACTACCTCCGGCAGGACATCCGGCGGGCCGGAGGCGGCAATCTGGGCGACCCGCACAAGGCCGCCCTGGATGTTCTGCGCGACCTGCGCAACGAGATCCGGCTGGTGGTCGACCACGCCGGTCTCGACGGCGACTCCCACCGGGACGAACTCGAGGGCTGGTACACCGGCTTGAACGCCTTCCTGTCGATCGGTCCCCCGGTGAGCCGGATCGAGGAGATGGTCGCCCTGATGGAGGCCGGTGTCCTCGACGTGGTGGGGCCCGGACTGACGATCGCGGTCGATCACGAAGACTCCGCGTTCGTCGCGGAATCCACCGCCGTGCCCGGCGCGAGGTTCCGCGCGGCGGTCCTGATAGAGGCCCGGCTGCCCGACGCCGACCTGCGGCAGACCGCAGCTCCACTGCTGCGGCACATGCTGGACGCCGGTCAGTGCCGTACCTTCCGCATCCCGGCCGCCTGCGGGCGGACCTACGAGACCGGAGGTCTCGACGTCACCGAACGGCCGTACCGCGTGGTCGACGCGCACGGGCGGGCACATCCCCGGGTGTTCGGCTTCGGTGTACCCACCGAAGCCGTGCACTGGGTGACGGCCGCGGGCACCCGGCCCGGTGTCAACTCGGTCACCCTCGTCGACTCCGACGCCATCGCACGCGCCGTGCTGGCCCTGCCTTCGCTGGGCCGCCAGACCCTGCCGGCTCCGCGGCACGACGCCGCGTCCTCGGGACAGCTCACGGAGGTCACAGCATGAACGTCCCCGCCTCGCCCGACTCCGGGCTGCTGTCACCCGTGCGTGCCGGCACTCCCGTCGAGGCGGCGGTCGGTGACAGCGCCTGGTTGCAGGCCATGCTGGACGCCGAAGCGGCACTGGCCCGTGCCCAGGCCCGGATCGGTGTCCTGCCCGAAGCGGCCGCGAAGGCCATCACGGTGGCCGCGCGAGCGGACGGCATTGACCTCACGGCGGTCGCCCGCGGCGCTCGCGAGACCGCAAACCCGGTGGTGGGACTCGTCGCCGCACTGACCGATGCGGTGGCCGCGCACGACCCGACGGCAGCCGAGTACGTGCACCGCGGATCCACCAGTCAGGACGTGTTCGACACCGCGGCCATGCTCGTCGCGCACCGGGCTCTCGGCCTCATGCACGCCGACCTGGCACGGGCCGCACAGTTGCTCGCGTCCCTGGCGGTGCGTCACCGCGACACCGCGATGGCCGGCCGCACACTGGCCCTGCACGCCGTCCCCACGACGTTCGGGCTCAAAGCAGCCGGCTGGCGCTCGCTCATCCTGGACGCGCTCGAACGGATCACCCGGCTGCGCTCGCACGGGCTGCCCTTCGCGTTGGGGGGCGCGGCGGGCACCCTGGCCGGTTACGTCCAGTACGCCTGCCTGGACAGGACGGGCACACAGGACTCCTTCGACCGGAAGAACTTCCTGGGCCGCTTCCTCGATGCCTACGCCGAGGAAACCGGGCTGTCCGTCCCCTCGCTGCCCTGGCACGCCCTGCGCACGCCGATCGCCGATCTCGCGGCGGCGCTGTCCTTCACCACCGGCGCGCTCGGCAAGATCGCGGTGGACGTGCAGTGCCTGGCCCGGACCGAAGTGGCGGAAGTCGCCGAGCCCAGGGCGGCAGGAAGAGGTGCCTCCTCCGCGATGCCGCACAAGAGCAACCCGGTACTCGCCACCCTCATGCGCAGCGCCGCACTGCAAGTACCCGTCATGGCAGCCGGCCTGACCCAGTGCCTGGCCGCGGAGGACGAACGCTCGGCCGGAGCCTGGCATGCCGAGTGGCAGCTTCTCCGTGAGTGCATGCGGCTGGCCGGAGGCGCCACCCACACCGCGGTCGAGCTGATCGAGGGCATCGAGGTGCACCCCAAGCAGATGCGCACCAACCTCGATCTGACGGGCGGACAGATCGTCTCCGAGCGCATCGCGGCGGTCCTCGCACCGCGCCTCGGCAAGCGAGCCGCCCGCCGACTGCTCACCGAGGCCTCACAGGAAGCGCATCGCACCGGGCTTCCCCTGCAGACCGTCCTGGCCGGCCTGCCGGAACTGAGCCAGGTCCTGCCGGTCCACGAACTGCCCGGGTTGTTCGACCCCACCCGATACACCGGCCTCGCCGACGTCCTGGTGGACGCGGCCGTCGAAGCACCCGTCGAAGCACCCCGAACGCCCGGAACCAGCGTACGGAACACGGACGGCGGACAAACCGGCCCCGGCCGGTGATCGCTCGCCGCGCTCCCTGTCGCGCCCGACCGGCGTCACCCTGTCGCGCCCGACCGGAGTCACCCGTGACGCCGGTCGGGGACCGCGGCCCGGCCTGGTCAGCCCCGGCGCCTTCGGATCTCGCGTCCGGCCATGAGCCTGGCGACAGTGTTCACCGACACCTTCCAGCCCTGGCGCACGAGCGTGATCCATGCCTTCGGGGAGCCATACGTGCCGCCCGACTCATCGAAGATCTTCCGGATCGCGTCGGCCGGCTTCCCGCGCCGCACCTCGCGAGCGGTGACGGGCTGGTTGCGCCACCTGTAGAACCAGGACTCGCTCACACCCAGCGCACGGCACTTCAGGGTGTGCAGAGTGTCCTGCTCGGCCTTGCAGTCGCTGATCACCCCCGGCCACCTGGGCCGGGTCCGCCGCAGCTACTTCACCCACAAGGCCATGCAGCGTTTGAAGACATCACGTTCCATCTCCAGCTCGCTTATCCGCTTGTTCTTCTCGCTCATCTCCCGCCGCAGCCGCTCCGACTCGGCGCGCTCGGTGTCCCGCAGCCGGCCGCCCGAGGCAGCGGGCGCGGGCCGGTCGGAGGAGGCCGAGCCGTTGCGCCGCCACCGCGACACCCAGCTGTGCAGCGTTCCGGAGTAAACACCGAGCTCCTCGGCGACCTCCGGGATCGACCAGCCCGTCTCGATCACAATGCGTACAGCATCCTCACGGAGCGGACCTACAGAAACACCCAGAACCAGAGTCTGGCCCAGCTCCTGACCGGGCTGAACCGGACCCTGAGAGAGTGGGCGCACTACTTCCACCACGGCTCGGCGAAGCGGTCCTTCGACACGGTCGACCACCACACGTGGCACCGTGTTGCGATCTGGATCCGCCGTAAACACAGCATCCCCAGCAGCCAGTTGAAGAGATTCTGTGATCAGGGGTGGCGGTTCGCCGACGGCGAGATCACGTTCCTCGGCGCATCCAGTGTCGTGATCGAACGCTATCGCTACCGCGGGGCACGTATCCCGACTCCGTGGACCATCGACTCGGCAGCCGGAACGGGCTGACCGCAGGGCAAGACACATGGAGAGCCGGATGCGTGGAGACACGCACGTCCGGATCGGGTCGGCGGCTCGGGGAAACGGAACGACGGCAACGTCGTCACCGCGCCCTGAACCGACCGCACAGGGACAGAGGTTCGCACTCGTGTGGGCCGCAGATGGATCCTGCTCGGCGCGCCCGCGGCACAGCGCAACGGCGGCCTGCCCCCTCAGGAGCACGAGCTGGTGCGGCTGTTGGCGTCCGGCGCGAAGGACGACGCGATCGCCCGCGCGCTGGGGATCGGGTTGCGCACCGAGCGCCGCATGGTTGCCGAGTTGATCGAGCGCATCGGTACGTGAAGTCGCTTCGAGTTCGGTGTGAAGGCGGTCCGGGCGGGCTGGCTCTGACGAGGGGATCGCGACCGCCCTCGTCAGGCGTCAGGCCCGCGGCTCAGGATCCATGCGCCCGCTGCGCGCACCTGGTAGTGGCCCGGTCCGGGCCAGGTGAAGCCGATGTCGGAGTCGGCCCTGCCCTTGGCGGAGGTGGCCCATTCGGCGAGCCTGCCGTCGAGCACCTGGAGGACGACGTCCCCCCTGCCTCGGTGGCGCGCCATGCCCGGCCCGGCCTCGCCCTGGTAGTGCACGACGTCGAAACCCTGCCCGGCAATGTGCACGTCGAACGCGGGAATCGCATCGGGGCCCTCGACCTCGGCCTGCCAGCGCTCCCGGGCGCCCCGGAACTCGGTCCGGAAGCCCACCTCCGTCCGGCCCTTGGACCGGCCCAGGGGGATCCGGGCAACCACCGGGCCGTCGGTACCGTGCAGTTGGTAGCCGCGCGGTCGGCGTCCCTGCGGCTGGTCCACCAGCACCGTGACGTGCGCCGGGCGTTCCGTGCGGAACACCAGCACGGCCGGACCGTTCGACGCGGGCAGGTTCACCCCTGCGTCCGGCGTCGCCCTTCCCGGACACCACCCGTCCCGCCCGGCCACCGGTCCGCTCGGGCCTGCTCAGTGGCACGGCCGCACGGCCGCGCGAGGTGTCCGCCGGCGTCCCGGACCGCGACCCCGTCCGGGCCCGCCCCTTCGGGATGACCGGTCCCCGGTTCTCGGCGATGCGCAGCCCGTCGGCGGCGCACACGGCGACCTCGCGCGCGGCTCCGCCGTCCGGCGCCCAGCGCACCCGGGTGGTGGACGGTCCGTGGCGCGGGTCGAAGAAGCAGAGCGGCAGCCGCTCAGGCAGCGGAACGCCCGTGAGCCGGGCGTCCAGGCGGGCCAGCGCGTGGCGGCCCTCGTCCAGCGCACGCAGCACGCCGCCGGCGCCGGTACGCCCCCGGTTCCCGTCGAAGGCATGCTTGGCCTCCTCGTAGGCGTCCAGGGCACGGGCCAGGTCCGCGCGCATCTCGTCCGTGGCACCCCGCTGCCTCGGGGAGAAGGAGTGCCGGTCGAGGGCCTCTCCGTAGGCCGTGATCTCCGCCTCGATCGCCGCGATTTCGGCCGCGCGTTGCCGCCCCCGCCCGCCGAGCGGTCCACGTCCCAGCCTCCACCTCAGCACCATGGTTTCATGATGCCGCAGCGTGCGCGATCACGGCGCAGCCCCTCGGTGAGCCGGTCGGCGGTCGTCGCGGAGTCCGGGTCGAAGAGCCGCTGGATCACGAGGTCGTTGAGGAGCGGCTGGTAGAAGCGGCCCTCAGTGTCGACGGTCTCCGCGTCAAGGTCGGCCTCCGGGACGCCGCTGACGCTCCCGCCGAGCTCCGTCCTCTGCTGCCGCTGGCCGATGACCCATCCACGCGCGCCGTCCTGTTCCGCCAGGCCCGCGACCGCTTCGCCGACCAACTCCGCCTGCCCCGGCCAGACCGGCCGTATCGGCCCGCCCCCGGACCTGGACACCGACGAGGACTACGCCCGGATCCTGACCATCCACATCGCCGCCCTGGCCGCCGTCGACGCCCACCTGCACCACGAGAGCACCCCCACCAACCCGGCCCACGCCTCCGCCTACCTCCTCAAACGCGAACACGCCCACTGGAGCGCCCTGCACCGACGCAAACTCGATCCGCTGTCCACCGCCCCGGACGCGCCTCACTGCGGGAGCGGTGGGCAGCCATCGCCCCGGAGCTGACCGCACGTCGCCGCGGTCGGCTACGAGGCCGGCACCGGGCGGCTCACCGTGTGCCAGCCGCGCCGCCCGTTCTCCTCCTCGAACACCCAGGGCACCACCGAGACCTCGTCACGCTGCCGCAGCAGCCCCTCGATCCGCTCCCGCTGCTCCTCCGGTGTGAAGAAGGCGTCCGGCCAACCGGCTCCCACAGCGCGAGGTGCTCCCGGTTGACCGCGTACGCCTCCGCCAGCGCCTCCGCGTCCCGGGCACCGAGCGGCCGCAGCATCACGCGATCTGCCCGTTGTCGATGTTCATCCCCCCGCCCTGAAGGCCGGGTGACCGGTTCTGGAGTGCGTGACCTTGCGGCTGCCCCTTCGAACATCTTCGCAAAAGCCACGTGATTTTCGGCCAATGCACTGGTCGCGCACGTACGTTACGCAACCGGCAAGGGCATGCAGGTCGTAAGAACTCACGGGTAAGTTGGCCGCTGGCCGCCGCCACAACCGGGCCACGGGGGTCTGCTGGGAATTGCGGCGTCCGGAGGGGACCAGAATGACCAACTGGGGCGGCACGACAGGCACCACCTGCCCGTACCGGCGAACCGGCCACAGCCCGGAACCCGGCATCCGGCGGCTGGAAGCCCTGACGGATCGAGAAAGGGAGGTTCTCCTGCTGCTGGGAACAGGCGTCGGCAATCGTGAACTGTCGAGGGAATTGGGCATCGCCGAACGCACGGTGAAGGCACACATCTCACACATCGTGGCGAAGCTGGGGCAGCAGACGCGAACACAGGTCGCGATCGTCTCCGCCTTGGCCCACAACGCACTGTGCGACGAGCCGTCATGCTCCCGGCACCTCGCTCCGATCGCGAGCCGAGGGCAGAAGCCGACGATCGCGTAAGGAGCCGGGCCCGCGCGTCTTGCGAGCGGGCCCGGCACAAGTCACTGGGTATCCAAGCACCGGCCGGTCCTTCGGATTCCCTCCACTAGAGGAGACAGTTCCAGGATCGCTTCATCCGTCCGCACCCCCTGTACGCGGATGGCGACTTGCGTGGCCGGCATTCGACCGAACGTCACGATGACCTTGCGATCCGGGGTCGACTGCCGCTCGTCGAGCACCCAGTCGACCCCGTTCGCCTCGAAACACGGGTCCGCCGTCGCCGTCGGGCTCGCGACACCGCAGCGCAGGATCACATCCTGGTCGCCCCACACCACTACGCCGTCGAGTCCGACGGACCGGCGTTCCTTGCCCGCCAGCTGTCCAGGCGCCTTCCCGGTCAGTTCCCGGCAGTGCGCGTCTCCCGCATGCGCGGCAGCCGTCAGGCCCCGTGCCGGATCGTCCAGCAGCTGAGCCGTCACCCCGCCACCCACGGCTAGGACCACGATGCCTGCGACGACACCAAGGGCGAGGCGGCGTGAGAGCTTCATGGTTGGAAGTCGACCCCCTGTGAGCACAGCGATACGAGGGCCACCGTAGGGCACCGAATCAGGCGACTCCACACTGGGTACGACCAGCCTCCCTTTAGGGCAATGCCCTATCAGACACCTCCCTAACGGACGTCGCGGACATGGGTAGTTCGCGTCTACGTTCATTGCTCGCCATGTCACTCGAACGGGGAGGACCAATGCGTAAAGCAGCCGGATCACTGCTGCTCACCGCAGTCGCGGCCGGAACGATGACCGGTCTCGCCGCGCCGTCGGCCGATGCCGCGCCGCAGGCCAAGGACCCCTACGCCCATGTTCGTCTGGAGCGCGTCTGAGCGGCTCACATATGCCTCTCCACGGGAGGCAGCACGAAGCAGAACGCTCAGCTCACCGTCGGCAAGTGTTCCAGCGACAAGTCGCAGCGCTGGACCCTCCACCGGATCTACAAGAACGACTCGCTGTTCACCATCACGAACGACAAGTCGGGAAAGTGCCTGAACGTCGACAAGAAGAGCCGGATCGTCCAGTACACCTGCCACTCCACCTGGAAGGCGCAGCGCTGGGGACTGGGCGGCTCCCTCATCTGGAGTAAAGCCCACAACGGCAAGGTCATCGCATCGAACTCGACGAAGGCCGGCTCCCACCCCTACCTGGAGAAGGCCGGGAGCTCCAACCCGGCTCGTGGGCGCCAGGAGTGGGGCCTGTCCTGACCCACGGGGGCGGCTTCCGAGCAACGGTCCGGACGTCTCGGAAGCCGCCCCCTCGTGCGCGCTGACAAGACCTCACCCAGGCGGTGACGCGGCTGGGCTGAGGCGACCACTTCTCTCCAAGGAAGCAATCCGTGAACGTCAACCGCACAATGCCGCGCTGGAGCGCGGCAAACGTGCTGCCCGTAGCCCTCCTCGCCGAGGCGGTGGCCCCAACGGGGCCACCGCCTCCCGCGCCGGGAAAGGCCGGCGGGCGACCCCGAACACGTGAACACGCTTTCCGAGCCTCCCGCCCCATCCTCCCCATGGCAGTCCGTAGCAGGGTGACATCCTCATCATCATGAACACCGTAAAAGCTGCCGGCCTCGTCCTGGCCCTGCTGATGGCATCAGGTTGCGCGGGGCCCGAACTGGACGATGGCCAAGCACCCCGCTTACAGGAGACGTTCGCTCCGGCCGACCGCCAGAAAATGCCCGACCTGACGGGGACCGCGATCGACGGTCGCCCGATCGCCGTACACGACTACCGAGGCAACGTGCTCGTCGTGAACGCGTGGGCGTCCTGGTGCGGCCCCTGCCGCGCCGAAGCTCGTGACTTCTCCGCCGTGAACACCACCCTCCACACGCGCGGCGTACGAGTCATGGGCGTCGACACCGATGCGTCGGGGGCAGCCGGGGCAGCCTTCGCCCGCGAGCATCACGTCACCTACCGCAGCCTCCACGACCCGAGGACCGCCCAGCTCCTGCGCATCCCCAAGCGCCTGGTCAGCCCGCAGGGCTACCCCTACACCTTCATCGTCGACCGGCAGGGCCGGATCGCGGCTGCCCGGATGGGCCAGATCAGCCGGGCAGAACTGACCGCTCTGGTCGAGCCGCTGCTCTGATCGCCGGACGGGACCGGCCTACACCGCCAGCAGCGGTGCGTCGCCGCGCCACGTGGGATTTTGTCGAAGCTGACACGGGGTGCCCGCTCGCTCACCGCGATCACGGAATGGATCAGCGACGTCCCCGCATGTGCCTGCCGGGTTCTCGGCTTCCCCACCGACCCGCTCTCCGGCACCGTGTCCGTCCCGCACCCCCACTCCCTGCGCCGTCTGCTCGTCCGGCTCGACGGCGACGCCCTGGACCGGGCGATCGGCGCCTTCCTCACCGCCCGCGCCGTCCCGGCCGGTCCCGGGCTGCGGGCGATCGCCGTCGACGGCAAGGCCCTGCGCGGCTCGCGCACCCACGTCACCGGGCACGTCACCCTGCTCGCCGCGCTGGACCACACCGGCCACGTCCCGGCCCAGCGCCAGGTCACCGACAAGAGCAACGAGATCCCCGCCTTCCGGCCCCTGCTGGACAGCGTCGACCTGACCGGCACGGTCATCACCGCCGACGCGCTGCACACCCAGCACGCCCACGGCATCTACCTCCGCGAGCGCGGTGCCCACTGCATCGCCCAGGTCAAGGCCAACCGTCCCGGCTTGTTCGACCGCGTCCGCCGCTTGCCCTGGCGCGAGATCCCGCTCGACCACCACGACCGCACGCGGGCACACCACCGCCCGGAGATCCGGCGGCTGAAGACCGCCGCCTTCGCCCACCTCGACTACCCCGACGCACGCCAGGCCCTGCAAGTCGTGCGCTGGAGGAAGGACTTCCTGGTCTACGGATTCTCCAACGCCGAAACACACACCTGGGACTCACCCGCCACCTGGGGGGTTCCTGGTCATGACCACGGTCCTGCTGACCGCCTTCGCCTGGTGGCAGACCCGTGCCCGGCACCCCGTGCTGCCGCTGCGGATCCTCCTCGACCGCAACCGCGCGGCCTCCTTCGCCGCCCTCCTCGTCGCCGCGGTCGGCACTTTCGGTGTCTTCCTGTTCCTCACCTACTACCTTGAGCGGACCCTCGGCTACAGCGCCGTGACCACCGGCCTCGCCTTCCTGCCGATGATCGCCGCCCTCATGGCGGGCGCGACGGTCTTTGCCCAAACAGTGATGCCGCGGATCGGACCGAAGCCCGTCGTACCGCTGGGGAGGGGCCTGGCAGCCGCCGGACCGGCCGATGCCGATGCTGCCGTAGCCGCCGCATGGAACGCTTTCCATGCATGGTCACGGACGACGTACGACGAAAAGCGCCGCATCCTCCTGCGCGCCGCGGACCTGCTCGGGCAGCGGGCAGCGGGCAGCGGGCAGCGGGCAGCGGGCAGCGGGCAGCCGAGCATTACGACGCTCTGGCCCTTGAGATCGGTGCCGTGCGCCCATGGGCCGAGATGAACATCAAAGAGGCAGCCGCGAATCCACGCGAGGCGGCCTCGTCGACCAGTACGCCGCGAGGATCCGTCCTGCCCTCGCACGATCCCGGCACCACCACGCTGGATCTGCGGCAACCGGCAGGTGTGGTCCTGGCGATGATCCCCTGGAACGCCCCGGTCGTCCTGGCCCCTCGTGCCGTCGCCATCGCCCTCGCCGCGGGCAACACCGTGATCCTGCGGCCGAGCGAGGCCGCGCCGCACTCGGCAGGACCTCTCCTGGCCGAGGTCCTGGTCAAGGCCGGCCTCCCCGACGGCGTGGTCAACGTGCTGACCTGCGCGCCTGCCGACAGCCCCGCGCTCGTGGACGCGCTCGTCGAACGTCCCGAAGTGCGCCGCGTGGTCTTCATCGGCTCGCCCCCGTCGGACGTTCGATCGCGCAGGTGGCCGGCTCGCATCTGACACCGGTGGTGATGGAGCTGGGCGGCAAGAACACCACGATCGTCCTGCACGGCACGGATCCCGACCGTGCCGCCGACCTCATCGCCGTGTCGGCCTTCGCGAACTCCGGTCAAGTGTGCATGAGCACCGACCAGGTACTCGTCGCGGAGCCGCGCTACGAAGATGTGGTGGAGCGGTTGGTCGCCCGCGCCGAGGCGCTGAAGGCGAGCGACCCGCGTACGCCGGGAACGGCCATCGGGTCGCTGATCAACCAGCGTTCAGCGGACCATTTCCATGAACTCCTCTCGGACGCACGAGCCCATGGTGCGCGCGTCCTGACCGGAGGGAGCGAGCCCGAAGGACTGCTGGCGTGCCCCACGGTCCTGGGCAATGTCGGCCGGGCTGCCCGGTTCCACCGGGAGGAGGCGTTCTCTCCCCTCGTCAGTGTGCAACCATGCGCCACAGAGAGGGAGTTGGTAGAGCTGGCGCACGGTACACCATACGGCCTCATCGCATCGGTGCTGGCCGACGACACCAGCCGCGCCCTTCGTGTCGCTCAGCGGCTACGCGTCGCCGCTGTGCACATCAACGAGCCCTCGGTGGGCGATGAGCCCCGTGTGCCGTTCGGAGGGGGCGCGCTCTCCGGATTCGGGCACCTCGGCGGGAGCGAGACGTGGCACTTCTTCACCGAACAGAAGACGTTCTACGTCATGGCGGGCTCTGAGGGCCTTGCCTGCTCCGTCGTCCCGTCTCTCACCACGAGCCCGACACCATCGCGCCGCCCCGCAGCCGTTCCCTGTCCGAGGGACGGACCTCGATCGCGAAGATGACGGTTCCGACACCCCCTCTCTCCGTTCTCTCCGTGGACGCCTCCCATGCTCCGCACCGCAGACGTATTTCCCCACCGGGGTGCGACTACAGAGTGTGTTCGATCGCCGGTGGTAGTGGGCTCGTCGAGAGAGGTGTCGCTTCGGGTCCGCGCACAGCAGGAGGTCGCCCGAGGGTGGTTCCCACCTGGTCCCCAAGAACGATCAAGGGGCCGTTTCAGATTGCTCCGAAAAGGGGCTCATCGCTCCTTTCTATGGGTCGTGAGGGGCGTGGTCAGGTGCGTCCGGGGAGTGGTCGGGTGTAACCGGCGAGGCAGAGCAGGATCATGGCGCGTAGGGCTTCGACGCTGCGGAAGCCGTAGGCGCGTCGAATGATCAGGCGGATCTTCGTGTTCATGGCCTCCACGCGGGCGTTGGTCAGCCGATGGGCCAGGGCGTTGGCGATGTCGGCCCGTCGGTCGCGGAGGGTGCGGGCGAGCTTGACGAACGGCTTGAGTCTGCTGCGGCAGGCCCAGGCCAGCCAGGCGTCCAGCAACCGCGCCCGCTCCGGGCCGCCCGGCGCGAACACCTTCCGCAGCTGCTCCTTGAGCAGGTAGGCACGGTACAGCGGCTTGTTGACGGTTTGGATCAGCGACAGCTTCGCGTGCTGCCGCTCGGTGAGATCCTCCGGCTTCTTCCACAACGCGTAGCGCGCGTCCTTGAGCTGACCGGCCAGCGTCTTCATCCCCGCCCTGCGGGCGTCGTTCCACACCTGGCGGCGCACCTCGTCCAGCGCGTCCTGGGCCCACTTCACGACGTGGAACGGGTCGAGGCACAGTGCCGCGTTCGGGGCCCGCTCACCGACCACGGCGGCGATCCACTCGGCCCCGTCCGCCGAGACATGGGTCAGCGCCCGCGAGCGATCGGCGCCGAGCAGGTCGAAGAAGCCGTGGACCGTCTTCTTCGAGCGTCCCTCGACCACATACAGCAGCCGGCCGGTGTCGTGGTCGACCACGACGGTCAGGTACTTCTGCCCCTTGGCGAACGACACTTCGTCGATGCCGATCCGTCTCACTGCGGTCAGCCGGTCGCCGTCCTGCCCGTCCCGCTCCGCCATCACCCGCGCCAGGATCGAGCCGACGGTGTGCCAGTTGATGCGCAACAGCACCGCGATCAGTTTCTTCGACGCGCCCGGCGCGAACCAGGCCACCGTCTCGTCGAAGGGGATTGTGTGCCCGGCGCCGTGCCTGGCCCACGGGACGGCCGCTATCACCACACCATGCTCCGGACAGGCCACCCTGGGCAGGTCGGCCTCGAAGTAGACCCGCAGCAGCCCGTCGTCCAGCGACCGCCAGCGCCGCCGGTGCCCCCGGTCATACAACGGCGCCCGCTCCCGGCACACTCCGCATCTCGGCCTGCGCTGCCACCGCCGGTCCGGCCGCACCGAGACGACCTTCACGGGTTCGACCGGGTGAACATACACCTCCTCGACCACCGTCCGCTCGACCCCGGCTGCCCGAACACATACGGTGCCCAGTGACACGCCGCACTCCCGTCCGTAGCTTCCTGTTCTTGGCGATCAAGAAACTACGAGGGGTGCGGCGTTCGTCGTCTCATGACACGAACCGACCCACACATCTGGGCGAAGAGCCCGAAAAGGCCCCTGACCTGCGACTTCGAAAAGTCGGGACGACAGGATTTGAACCTGCGACCCCTTGACCCCCAGTCAAGTGCGCTACCAAGCTGCGCCACGTCCCGTTGCGGCCCACGCGGGTTGTCCCGCGTGATCACGCAGGTCAACCCTACCGCACCCGCCCGACTGCCCGCGCATTCCCCGCCCCGGCGACCTCCGCAGTGCGGGCGGCGGACCGGGACGAGCAGGTGCGGCGCCGGTCGCGGCCAGGCGGAGGGGGCGTGGCGGACCGACCGGCGTCCCCGTGAGGAAGCGGCCCGCGGCTACGGCGTCCGGTGCGACCGGGACCTGGCCATCGCGCTGGACGGGGTGCGCACCGCCCACTGAGGAGGCACCCCGGCCGCCGGTGACGCGCCGCGCGGCGGCTGGGGTACGTCGTGGCAGCCGGGGCCATGGACACCGAACCGCAGCCTGCGAGCAACGGCTCGCGACCGGTGATCCGTGACCGGTGTTCAGCCGCCGAGCGGATGCTTCGGTGCCAGGGCGGCCGCGATCCGTTCCGCGATCGTCTGAGCGGTGTTGCTGTCGGGCGCCCCGGGACCGGTGGTCGTGGACACGGCGATGGCCAGCCGCTCGGCCGGCAGGTAGGCCTGCACCGCCGCGTACCCGGCGAAGGACGGGTTCTGCAGGACCCAGTCGTTCCTGACGATGACCCCGATCCCGAAGTGGAAAGCCCGGGTCTGCGGCAGGCAGACGGTGGCCGGGCAGGTGGCGGTCGGAGTGCCGAGGCCGACGGTGCCGGGGTTCAGCTGCACCCGATAGGAGCGTCGGGAGAGCAACTCACCCGACCCGATGCCCTGGGCCGAACGGGCCAGATCGCAGATGTCGCCGGTGAGCACCGCCCCGGGAGCGGTGGTCCACGAAGGGTTCCAGTAGGTGGACTCCTCGTACGGGCCGCGTTCGTCGTCGTACGCGTGCAGGACGGGGTGCGGGATCTGCGGGGTGACGCCGTTGCGGGTCTGGGTCAGCTTCAGCCGGTCCAGGACGCGGGCGCGTACCAGGCGGTCGAGCGGCGTGCCGGTGATCTTCTCCAGGGCACGGCCGAGGAGTACGAAGTTGGCGTGCGAGTAGCTCCAGTTGGTGCCGGGTTCGTACCACAAGGGGTGGCTCGTGGAGATGCCGACGAGTTCGCGCGGCGTCCACTGCCGGAACGGGTCGGCGTACAGCTTCTTCACGAACTCCGGATCGGTGACGTAGTCGTGCAGGCCGGAGGTCGAGTCGCCGAGCATGCGCAGGGTGATCTCGTCGCCATGCGGAAGACCGGGCAGCCAGTGGGAGACCGGGTCGTCGAGGCCGACCCGCTGCTCGTCGACGAGTTGCAGGAGGATCGTGCCGAGGTAGGCGATGGCGACCGAGCCGATGCGGAAGTGCATGGCCGGGGTCACCGGAACACCCGCCATCGACTCCCCCGCCGCCCCGGTGACGAGTTCCCGACCGTCGACCGTGACCCGGACCAGTGCCGCCTTGAGGTCCAGCTCCCGCCGGGCCTCCCGGACGATGCCGAGCACCTCGGCCGCGGCACCCCGCGGCCGGCCCTCGGTACGCGCGCAGGGCGGCCGGTGACGGGGGACGGCTGCGGCCGTCACCGCCCCCGAGACCGTGCTGAGCAGGGAGGCGGCGGTGCACAGGGCGATGACACGGCTGCAGGTCCTACCGGTACTACGGGTCATACCGGCACTATGCGGCGCTGCGCGGCGCGTGCCCCGGGGCAACACTCCGTCCGGCCCCGGCCCGACCCGTACGGCCGCACCGGTCGCCCACCTCGGCCGCGGGGGCCCGGAGCGGCGCCGGGCCTACTTGATGAGCGCATTCGCCACCACCACGACCACCCCGAGCAACGCGTCGGCCAGACCAAGGAGGAGGGTGGCCGGCCAGCTCCGGGCCGACCGGCGGGCGGTGACCAGCCCGAGCGTGAACAGGATCGCGATGTTGAGGACGAACACCGAGTATTCGACGCCGTTCGCCGGCCACCATTCCCAGCCGGCGCCCGCCAGGAGGAAGACCGTCGGCAGCACGGCCGCCACCAGCGGCCATTCGTCGCGCAGGGCACGCAGGACGTCTCCGCGACGGTGCGGAACGCGTTCGGCGATGTAGTGGGCGTAGCCGTGGGCGAGGGCGGAGGCGAACGCGGTCACCAGCAGCCAGGCGGCGTCGTAGCTGCGGTCGGCGGCGGAGCTGCGGCCGTACTGGATGAGCGCGGCGACCATCGAGCTGGCCAGGACCGAGCCGTAGACCCCGCCGAAGAAAACGGCCTCGCGTGTGTCGTGCTGCCGGTGCGGCTCGCCGGCGGCCGCGGTGGTGTCAGCCATGTTCCCCACGATCACCCGTGCCCGGTGCCGCCGCCAGTCCGCGTGACCCGACGAAGTGTCCTGCGACCAGGCCCTATGCCCCACACACTGTCGACGGCGGCGGAGGCCGGACGCTGGCTACAGTCGCCCGCATGACGCACAGCTTCACGCTCCACATCCCCGACGCCGACCTTGAGCCCGAGCCCCTCGCCCCGGGGCAGATCGTCTCCGGCGAGCCGGAGGTGACCGGGAAGGTGGTCTGGGAGTCTGCCGACGGCCGCCAGATCCGCGGGATCTGGCAGATCACTCCGGGCGTGGTCACCGACACGGAGGCGGACGAGCTGTTCGTGGTGATCAGCGGCTCGGCGACGATCGAGGTCGAGGACGGGCCGACGCTGACCGTGGGCCCCGGGGACATGGCGGTGCTGCGGGCGGGCGACCGCACGACCTGGACCGTCCACGAGACACTGCGCAAGGCGTACGCGATCAACCTCTGAGGGCGTCCCCGGGAGGCGCCGTCGTCCCCCTGATCTCCAGCGTCGGTACGGCGAGGTGGACGCGCCCCTCCTCGTCCGGCCGTTCGAACCGGTCCAGCAGACGGCGTGCGGCACGCCGACCCACCTCGTACGGGGCGGTGTCCACGGTGGTCATCCAGAGGTGCCGCAGCCTGGCGATGCTGGTGTTGTCGTAGCCGACCAACGACAGGTCGCGCGGCACCCGCAGGCCCAGTTCCTCGGCCGCCGAGAGCGCACCGACCGAGGCCATGTCGTTGACGGCGAAGAGCGCCGTCGGCCGGTCGGCCCGGCCGAGCAGGCGTACGGTTCCCCGGTAGCCGCCCTCTTCGGTCAGGTCGCCGCGCTCCACGAGCGGTTCGGCGCCGTGGGCCCGCATGGCCAACTCGTAGCCGTGTCGACGCAGCTCGCCGACGGCACCGTGGCCCGCGAGATGCGCGATCCGGCGGTGCCCGAGCCCCAGCAGGTGCTCGGTGGCGAGCCAGGCGCCCCGCTCGTCGTCCCCGGCGACGACGTCCACGCCGGCCGGGGAGGGCTCGCGGGCACCGGCCACCACCACCGGCATCCGGCGCGCGAGAGCGTCCAGCCCGCCGGCGTCCGGCACCGTGCCGACCACCACCAGCCCGTCGACGCCGAGCTCCTGGAAGGGGGCGGCGAGGTCGTGGCCCATCCGCCGGTTCAGGCGGGCATCGGCGAGGAGCATGTGCAGGCCGGCCGCGTGGAGCAGGGAGTTGAGTCCGTCGAGCAGTTCGACGAACCAGGGGTTGCGCAGGTCGTCCAGGAGCACGCCGATCGTGCGGGTGCGCTGCTCACTGAGGCTGCGGGCAGCCGCGTTGGGGCGGTAGCCCAGTTCGCGTGCGGCCCGCAGCACCGCGTCCCGCTTCTCGGGACGCACTGGGCCGGAGCCGCGCAGTACCAGCGAGACCAGCGACTTCGACACCCCGGCCCGTTCGGCCACGTCACGGATCGTCGGTGGTCTCATGCTCTGGACCGTTCCATGCGGTGTGCGGTCCTGTCAAAGGGTTGACACGCTTGCTATGTCAGCACAAAGGTAGTCCGGACAGGAGATGGACCGGTCCAAAAAGGGGCTGTCATGGTGGATGCGCTCGGTGTCGCCGTCGTCGGGTTCGGCTGGATGGGCCGAGTGCACACCCAGGCGTACGCCCGGCTGCCGCACCATTACCCCCGGCTCCCGCTGCGCCCCCACCTGGTGACCGTGGCCGAGGAGGTGCCGGGCCGCGCCGACGAGGCCGCCACGCAGTTCGGGTTCGCCGGCGCCACCCGCGACTGGCGCGAGGTGGCGGCTGACCCACGGGTACGGGCCGTCAGCATCACCGCGCCGAACTTCCTGCACCGGGACATCGGGATGGCGATGGCCGGGGCCGGCAAGCACATCTGGATCGAGAAGCCGGTGGGGCTGTCCGTCGACGACGCCCGCGCGGTCGCGGACGCGGTCACGAGGGCCGGCGTACAGGGAGCGGTCGGTTTCAACTACCGCAATGCGCCGGCCGTCGAGGCGGCCCGCGACCTGATCGCCTCCGGCGGGATCGGCACGGTCACGCACGTCCGCATCCGTCTGTTCAGCGACTACGCGGCCCATCCGGACGGTGCGCTGACCTGGCGGTACGAGCGGGAGCGCGGGGGCAGCGGAGTACTGGGCGACCTGGCCTCGCACGGCGCCGACCTCGCCCGCTTCCTGCTCGGCGACATCGTCTCCCTGACCGCCGACACCGCGATCTTCCTCCCGGAACGGGCCCGCCCGGCCGGGGCCACCGCGGGCCACACCCTCGCCGCCGGCGGCGAGCCGGGCCGGGTGGAGAACGAGGACTACGCAGGCTGCCTGCTGCGCTTCGCCTCGGGCGCCCGCGGGGTCCTGGAGGCGTGCCGGGTCTCGGTCGGCGAGCAGAACAACTACGGCTTCGAGGTGCACGGCACCAGGGGCGCGGTGTTCTGGGACTTCCGCCGGATGAACGAGTTGGCGATCAGCCGGGGTACCACCTACCAGGACCAGCCGGTCAGCACCGTGTACGTCGGTCCGGGCGCCGGGGAGTTCGCCGCCTTCCAGCCGGGCGCGGCCAACGCGATGGGCTACGACGACCTGAAGGTGATCGAGGCGTACCGCTTCGTGCGGTCCATCGCCGAGGGCACCCCGTGCGGGACCACGCTGACCGACGCGGTGCGCAGCGCGGCCGTGGTGGACGCGATGGCGCGGTCCACTCAGAGCGGCTCCTGGGCGGACATCGAGGACGTCTGAGCCAGCCGCAGGACCCCGGCGACAAGGGCGTCGGCCACCGGTTGCGGGGGCACGTCGGCCGACCCCGTGGTCCTGGCCGACAGCGGCAGCTCCACCTGGACACCGCCCAGGCGGGTCAGGTTGACCGGATTTCGGGGGTGCACACCGCGCAGGGCGACCGGGATCGCCGCCAGGTCCGTTACCGCCTGGAAGCGGGGCGCGAGTTCGCCCAGCTCCCGGGCGAGAACGAGCGCCGCCGCGCGGTTGCGGCCGCCCAGGAAGACGGTGCGCGGCGCGTGCGGGCGCATGTGTCCGTGCAAGGAGACCGTGAGTGACACCCGGTCCAGGAACCGGCGCAGGAGCACGCAGTGCTCCGCGGCCATGCGCCGGGACGGCAGGTGCACGGGCCGCTGGACGTCCGGCTGGGTGAAGACCAGACTGGTGGCGCCGGTGCGCCGGGCGATGAGGTCAGCCAGCTCGCCCGTACCCCCCTCATTGCTCCCGTGCAGTGCCAGCAGCCCGATCCCGCCGCCCTGCCGGAGCGTCGCGACCAGCGGCACGCCGTCGATCTCCACCTGCTCGGTGCGGGTCACCGGGTCCCCTTCACCCGTCATCACACGTCATCACGCGCCTCGATTCGGCTTCGCTCAGCCCCGCTCGGCGTCGGTCGGCTTCGCTCGGCGTCGGTCGGCTTCACCGGGCCGCCCACGCGGGCATGTTGTACGGCGTGACGACCTGGATCACGGACGGCGGTACCGGCCCGGCCGGGGGCAGCGCACCGTGCGCGCGCATCACGAGGTGGCAGGCCTCCCTCATGTCCCGGCGCAGGTCGTGGTGGAGCACTGCGGACAACCGGTGCGCGCGCAACAGGCGCGTGTTGTCCTGGTCGAGATCGTGGGCGATGAACACCACGCACTCGCGGCCGAGGGCGGCAAAAGCCCGCAGGGTGGCGTCGTTGCCGCCGCCGATGCAGTACACGGCCCGGATCTCCGGGTCGCGTTCCAGGGCGGCACGGACGAGATCGTACTGCGTGGTGTCCAGACCCTGCCCCTCCGCGATCTCCACGAGCGTCCGTTCCGGCTGCCGGGCCCGCATGACACCGCGGAAGCCCATCTCGCGCTCCTCCTCGTTGCGGAAGAAGCCACTGCTGAGGCTGGTGAGGACGTTGCCGGGCCGGTCTCCCAGCCACTGACCCGTCAGGTAGGCGGCAGTGGCGCCGGCGGCCCGGTTGTCGATGCCGACATAGGCCAGCCGCGCACTGGCGGGCAGGTCGGTGACGAGGGTGACGACCGGAATACCGGCGGCGGTGAGCCGGCCGACGGCCGCGGTGACCTCCGGAACGTCCGGCGCTTTGAGGACCACCCCCTGCGAGCCGCGCCGGGCGATCCGGTCCAAGGTCCTGACCTGTTCCCGGACCGGTCCGCCCTCGCTGAAGTGGAACCGCGAGCGGACCACCGCCGGGTGCAGCGCGGGCAGTTCAGCCTCCAGCGCGGCGCGTACGGCGGTGCTGAACCGCTCGGGCGCCTGCACCACGATGTCGACCATGAAGGTACGGCCGACCAGCCGGACCTGGGTGCGCTGCCGATCGAGGTCCGCGATGGCCCGGTGCACCTCCCGCGCGGTGCTCTCCCGCACTCCTCCCCTGCCGTTCAGCACGCGGTCCACAGTGGCTTCGCTGAGTCCTGCCTGACGTGCGATTTCCCGGATGGGGAACGGATGGCCCATGGACCGGCTCCTTGACGGGTTTTTGATGGGTGGCTGCTGGTTGTTCGACGGGTTTGTACTGACAAGAATGACAGGGTCGCATCGCTCCCGTGACCGAAAGCAGGACGCCGATGTCCCCGGCCGCCGTTCCCCACCGCACCGGTTCGTCCGGGCAGGGGCGCGCTCTCGCAGCCGTGCGCCCCCTGGTCGCACGCACCACGTACCTCGCGCGCCACCCGCAGGGCGCCGGGGTGGCGCAGCACGCCCCGGCACACACGGGCGAGCGGCTGCTGGCCAAGCTCGGCCAGCCGGACGAAATCGCGGACTCCATGGTCTTCCTGCTGTCCGACCGGTCCGCGTGGTCATCGGCCCAGTGATCGACTGGGACCAGAACGTACGGGCGCCCGTGCCTGGCTCGCTTCCCCCTCCGGTACCACCGCACCCGTACCACCGCACCTGAGGAGTTGCACCACCATGCGCATCGGTATCCTCGGCCTCGGCCGCATCGGCGCCTTCCACGCCGAAACCCTCTCCGGACTGGACGCCGTCGAGTCGCTCGTCGTCTCCGATCCGTTCACGGACGCTGCCAAGGCCGCCGCCGAACGGTTCGGGGCCGAGGTCGCGGACTCCCCGGAGACAGTGCTGGCGGCCGGTGTCGACGGCATCGTCGTCGCGGCGGCCACCGACGCCCACCCGGCGCTGCTCCTCGCCGGAGTCTCAGCCGGGGTGCCGGTCTTCTGTGAGAAGCCGGTGGCCCGCACCATGGCGGAGGGCGTCGAGGTGTTGAGGGCCGTACGGGAAAGCGGTGTCCCGATCCAGATCGGCTACAACCGCCGCTTCGACGCGGGCTTCGCCGCCGCGCGCGCCGCGGTCCGGTCCGGTGAGCTGGGCAAGCTGCACACGGTCCGCTCCACGACCCTGGACCCGGCGCCGCCACCGGCCGCGTACATCGCCGCGTCCGGCGGGATCTTCCGCGACTGCTCCGTGCACGACTTCGACGTCATCCGCTGGGTGACGGGCCGTGAGGTCGCCGAGGTGTACGCGGTGGGCGGCAACCGGGGCGCCGACTACATCGCGGCGGCGGGGGACTGCGACACCGCCGGCGCGCTCCTCACCTTGGACGACGGCACCATCGCGGTGGTCTCCAACTCCCGTCACAACGCACGCGGCTACGACGTCCGCATGGAACTCCACGGCTTCGCGGACTCCCTCGCCGTGGGCTTGGACGACAAGGTGCCGCTGCGCTCGGCCGAGCCCGGTGTGGCCTTCCCCTCTGGTACCCCGCACGGCTTCTTCATGGACCGGTTCACCGAGGCCTACCGCGCCGAACTCGCGGCCTTCACCGAGGTGGTGTCCGGCATCCGTCCCTCCCCCTGCACGATCGAGGAAGCTTTGGAAGCCGGCTGGATCGCCGAGGCCTGCACCCTTTCCCTGCACGAGCACCGGCCGGTGACCCTCGCCGAAGTGAAGGGAGCGTGACAGCGGGGGCACGGCCCGGGTCGAGCTGGGCGCGCCCAAGCGACCTCGGCCACACCGGGCAGCCACGAAACTCGTCCCGGGCCGTGTGCCGGCCTCGGCCGGGGGCGGCCGGAGGCGAAGAGCCCGCTGCCGGTGCGCCACACCCACGAGGGACCCATCCGAGGTAGCGCCGCTCGGTCTTCGGGTCGGACGGGATCCGGTCGCGCCCGTGGCTGAAGGCGGGACCCACAGGTTGGGTGGAGGCACGGCCGGCGCCGTCCGCGAACCGCGTGTGCCGGCAGACCCTCAGCCGCAGTACCGGATCAGCCACTCGTCGGGATTGTAGGTGTCCCGTGCCGGGTCCGGCAGCGTCGCCGGTCTGCACTCCACCATATCCTCCGGGCGTATCCGTTCGGGCAGCGCGCTGAAGCGATCATGGTGCGGGTCTGCCCCGCCGGCCGCTTCGCCGGGTGTCTCGCCGGGCTGTGTGCGGTGTGCCATCTCGTCCTCCCGTCGGCGCGGGCGTCCCCCGTCATCGTCCTCAACGCCCGCGTGCCCCCGTTTGGTTCCCCGCGGCCTGCGGGCCGAATCCCCTGGGGTACAGCAGGAACCCGAGGCGATGGAGCAGACAGGGGCTCCCGCGGACCCGCGGGTGCACGGCAACCCACGGGAACACAGCAACCCACGGGACCGCTACGGGACCTCAAGCTCCACGGGACCTCAAGCTCCGCAGGACCGCAGGAACCGGCGGGTACGCACCGCGATCGGCAGCGGCCGGTCCGGCTCACAGGGGTACATGTCCTGCTCGACGATGGCGAACAGTTCCACGCCCAGCTTCTGCGCCGCCTCCAGGACCGGTCCCAGCTCCGGTACGCCGGAGGGCGGTTCGCACATCACCCCACGTGCTACGGCCGGGCCGAAGGGCACCTCGTGCGCGCGGACGTCCGCCAGGATCTCCGGGTCGACCTGCTTGAGGTGCAGGTAGCCGAGGCGTTCGCCGTAGGTCTCGATCAACTTGACGCTGTCGCCGCCGCAGTAGGCGTAGTGGCCCGTGTCCAGGCACAGGCTGACCAACTCGGCGTCGGTGGAGTCCAGGAAGCGTTCGACGTGCTCCTCGGTGTCGATGTGGGTGTCGGCGTGCGGGTGGACCACGATGTCCAGGTCGTAGGTCTCCTTGACCTCGTGGCCGAGCCGTTCCATGCCCTGGGCCAAGTGCCCCCACTGCTCGGCGGTCAGCTCCGGCGGCTCCAAAATTTGGGCGGTCTTGTCGTCGCGCCAGAAGGAGGGGATCACCACGAGGTGCCTGGCGCCCATGGCCTGGGTGAGCGCGGCCACCTGGCCGACATGCTCCCAGGTGGCCTCCCAGACGGACGGGCCGCGGTGCATACCGGTGAAGACCGTGCCCGCCGAAACCTTCAGACTGCGCCGGGCCACCTCATCGGCCAGCCGCGCCGGGTCGGTGGGAAGGTAGCCGTAGGGACCGAGTTCGATCCAGTCGTAGCCTGCTTCGGCGACCTCGTCGAGGAAGCGCTCCCAGGGAACCTGCCGCGGGTCGTCGGGGAACCAGACGCCCCAGGAGTCGGGGGCCGAGCCGACCCGGATGTGGTCGAGGGCGTGGGGCATGGTCAGGAGTTCCCTTCGGATGAGTTCGCCACGGGCGCGCTGAGGTCTTCCTTCTCGGGCATTTCCTCGACATCAACGCCGCGCACCTGCGCCAGCTCGTGCTTGAGCGCGGCGAGTTCGGTGCCGCCAGCCATGTGGTGGGTGAGCTCTTCCAGGCCGATCTCACTGCGGTCCGCGGACAGCTCTAGGGTTCCGAGACGCAGGACGCTGAAATGGTCGCCGACCATGTAGGCGTGGTGAGGGTTGTGGGTGATGAAGACGACGCCCAGCCCCCGGTCACGGGCGGCGGCGATGTACTTCAGCACGACGCCGGACTGCTTGACGCCCAGGGCCGCGGTCGGCTCGTCCAGGATGAGGACACGGGCGCCGAAATGGACGGCGCGGGCGATCGCCACACACTGACGCTGGCCGCCGGAAAGCGTGCCGATGGGCTGCTCCAGATCGTCCAGGACGATGCCCATGTGGCGCAATTCCCGATCGGCGGTCTCTTTCATGCGGGCGATGTCCAGGCGGCGGATCGGCCAGGGGCCCACCGTCAGTTCGGAACCAAGGAAGAAGTTCCGCCACACCGGCATCAACGGGACGGTCGCCAGGTCCTGGTAGACGGCGGCGATACCGAGGTCGAGGGCCTCGCGCGGGGTGCCGAAGCGCACGGGCCGCCCGTCCACGAGGAATTCGCCCTCGGTGTGCTGGTGCAGCCCTGAGATGATCTTGATGAGGGTGGACTTGCCGGCCCCGTTGTCGCCGAGGACGCAGGTGACTCGTCCGGGGCGGACTTGGAGGTCGACACCGTGCAGGGCGCGGATGTTTCCGTAGGACTTGCCCGCGCCCCGCAGTTCCACCAGCGGTCCGTCCGGGGGCGCGGTGCCACCGAGGACGGCGCCGTGGGGTGCGGTTCCGTTGTCGGTCATCGGTTACCTCCGGGTGGCCGTGCGCTGGACCCACAGATTGATCAGGACGGCGCCGAGGAGCATCACGCCGAGGAATGCCTTGAACCAGTCGGGGTTCCAACCGGCGAAGACGATGCCCTGGTTGACCATGCCGAACATGAAGGCGCCGAAAACGGGGCCGATCGCCGAGCCGTAGCCGCCGGTGAGCAGGCAGCCGCCGATGACGGCCGC
Source organism: Streptomyces pluripotens (assembly GCF_000802245.2). NCBI lineage: Bacteria > Bacillati > Actinomycetota > Actinomycetes > Kitasatosporales > Streptomycetaceae > Streptomyces > Streptomyces pluripotens. The sequence goes on along the minus strand of NZ_CP021080.1, from coordinate 6,546,751 downwards.
GGAGATGTAGATGAGCTCCGGGCCGACGCCCTCGCCCGACTGGACGGTGTTGAAGGAGAACAGCTCGTGCATGCCGACGAACCAGGCGCCGAGGCCGACCAACATGAACAGTGAGATCTTCGTGAAGGTCACCGGCACACCGACGGCCCGCGCGGACTCCTTGCTGCCGCCGACGGCGAACACCCAGTTGCCATACTTGGTGCGCAACAGCACCCAGGTGGCGAGGGCCGCGAAGGCCAGCCAGTAGAACACGGTGATCTTCACCTGGACGCCGCCGACACCGACGGAAGAGGCGAAGACCTTCTTGGCCTGGTCGAAGCCGTCCATGTCACTGATGTCGTCGGTGGCGACGTTGCCGGTGACCAGCTTGGTGACGGCGAGGTTGGCGCCCTGCAGGATCAGGAAGGTGCCGAGAGTGACCAGGAAGCTGGGCAGTCCGGTCTTCACCACCATCCAACCGTTGAAGGCGCCGATCGCGAGGGAGACGATCAGAGCGGCGATCACACCGACCCACACGTTCAGCGTGAGCTGGTAGCTGAGCATGCTCGCGGTGAGTGCGGACGTGATCACCGCCACACCGGCGGAGAGGTCGAACTCACCGCCGATCATCAGCAGGGCCACGGGGAGGGCCATGATGCCGATGGTCGACGACTGGTACAGGACCGTGGCCATCGACCCGCCCTCGCGGACCGAGGGCGCGACGATCAGGAAGAAGACCAGTACGGCCGCGGCGCCGAGGAAGACGCCCACTTCGGGGCGGGCCAGCAGCCGGAGCGCCAACGGGCGCCGGGTGGTCCGGCCGTCGGCCACCCCAGGGCCGGAAGCCGGCGGTGCGCCAGCCGCCGGCTCAGCCTGCTGCGCCATCCTCATCACCGGGTGCCCTTCGCGGCGAAGGCGGCGATCCGGTCGATGTTGGACTTGTCCACGAAGGCCGGGCCGGTCAGCACCGGCTGCTCGCCGCCACCGCTGTAGTTGCCGTTGTTCTTGTAGAGCCACAGGGAATCGACCGCGAGGTAGCCCTGCAGGTACGGCTGCTGGTCGACGGCGAACTCGATGGTGCCGTTCCGGACGGCCTTGACCAGTTCCTTGTTGAGGTCGAAGGTGGCGACCTGGGCCTTGCTACCGGCGTCAGCCACCGACTGCACCGCGGTGAGGGCGAACGGCGCGCCGAGTGTGACGACGGTGTCGATGGAGGTGTCCTGCTTCAGCTTCGCCGTGATGGTCGCTTTCACGGACGGCATGTCGGTGCCGTTGACATAGAGCGTCTCGGTGGTGCCCGTGAACGTCTTCTTCACGCCGTCGCAGCGCTGGGTGAGGCCCACGTTGCCCTGCTCCTGGATCACACACACGACCTTCTTGGCACCGGTGGTGTTCAGCTTCTTGCCGAACGCCTCGCCCGCCACGCTCTCGTCCTGCCCGAAGAATTCCAGCAGGTCGAGCTTCTTCCAGTCACTCAGTCCGGAGTTGAGTCCGACCACGGGTATGCCGGATTGCCGAGCCTTGCCGATCACGCTCTTCATCGCGTCGGGCTTGGCCAGTGTGACCGCGATGCCGTCGACCTTCTGGTCGATCGCGTTCTGCACCAAGTTCGCCTGGTTGCCGGCGTTGGGATCGCTGGCGTAGACGAGTTTCATGTTGTCCTTGGCCGCAGCGGCTTCCGCGCCCTTGCGGACGGTGTCCCAGAACGTGTCTCCGGGCGCCTGGTGGGTGACCAGGGCGACGGTCATGCGGGGGGTGTCGGCCTTGCCCGCAGAGGCGTTCGCCGCTCCCTCCTCGGCCTTCTTGCCGCCGGAGCTGCTTGAGCAGCCGGCGAGGATGAGGGCTGCCGCAGCGGCCACGGCCGGGGCCAGTCTGCGGGAGCGGGAGCGAGAAGAGCGGTCCATCTTTCCTGCACCTCACTGTGCGACGGGGGAAGGGACGCTGTCGCGTCGGAACGCTGTCGCGTTGGGACGGGATCAAAGTCCGTGACGGGCCCGCTGTCAATACTTTGTTAAGACATCATTTCACAAGCAGGTCCGAATGTAAGCACAAAACGATTGACATCGTTGCCCTCCCACCCCGCACCCGAGTCATGAGGAACTCCGCACGCAAAAAGGCCATCCCTCCCGCGACCACCCGCGCCGACACGGTTCCCGTCCGCCCAGTACACCGCACGCGACGCCCCATGGCACCGGATGGCACCAACCCGCCGCCGCTCGACCGAGCCGGCGGCACGGCGTGCGTCCGCCCACTCTGACACCGGGGCGGGTCACACTTGCCCCTCGAAGAGCGGCGTCCGGTGCGCACCCTGGAGCCTCGGCCGGGGACTGAGCAATTGCCCCGTCAGGGGCCCGGCGAGGAGGCTCCGGCCCACGGGAAACGCCCTGACCGGGGCTATGGCCGAGGCTTTGGCGCGTGTGCCGCCAGGGCCGCGGACGTCACTATCGCGGCCACGCCTGCCACCCAGATGAGCGGCAGCCATGCCTGGATCCACGCCATGGTCAGGTGCAGCCGAAGCACGGTCAGCATGACCAACGCCAGTGGCACAGTGGTACCCAGGACACTGATGCGGGCGTACCCGAACCGGATCAGCAACGGGAGTTGGATCGCGATGTTGGCGGCGAACAGCATCCAGGCCAGCGTCAGCATCGTCACCAGGGCGCGACCGGCGAAGGGCGCGTCCTCGGCCCACGCAAGGAGAACGGCCAGCGCCGTTCCTGCGCTGACAGTGGCGAGGAAGCTCGCCAGGGCCCAGGCGTAGTGCCCGAGCAGGACCGTGCGGCGAGGCAGGGGCAATACGGCGTAGAGCGTCTCCAGGCCGGCCTTGTCGGCGACCACGAACGGGTGGACGGCGATCAGCGGGGCGAGCAACAGTGCGAGCGCGGGCACAAGCCGAACAGGGCTGTGAGCGAGCAACAGGACCATCAGGCCGAACACCAGGAAGCCCTGGGTCCGATACGGCACCACGGTGCGCAGGTGCAGCACGGCCATACGGGCGACGGCGGTCATGCGACCACCCCGTGCCGGCCGTTCCGCTTCGCCGGCGGCTTCATCGACGGCGAGCCGATGTGGACGGCGATCTCCTCAAGGGTGGGCGCCTCGGCGAGGACGCCCCCACCGAGAAGGCCGGCTTCCTCGGTGCGAACCAGAGCTTCAGCCCCGGTCGGCGTCCGCCGAAGGCCGATCAGCTCGACGCCGACGAGCCCGCTCAATTCCTCCGGCCCGCCCCGCACGACCCGGTAGGCCGCCAGGATCTCGTCCTTGGGACCGGATCGGACGATGCGGCCGTCATGGATGAGCGTCACATAGTCGCCCACGCGATCCAGGTCGGAGGTGATGTGCGTGGAGAACAGGACGCTGTGCCCCTCGTCGAGCAGGAAGTCCCCGATGATGCCGACCAGTTCGTCCCTGGCGACGGGGTCCAGACCGCTGGTCGGTTCGTCGAAGACGAGCAGCCGCGCCCGGTGCGACAGTGCCACGGCGATCATGAGCTTCATCGCCATGCCGCGGGACAGGTCCTTGACCTTCGCTCGCAGATCCAGGCCGAAGTCCTGGAGCAACTGCCGATAGCGGGCGCCGTCCCAGCGGCTGTAGAAGGGGCGCAGCGTCCGTTCGACCTCGGCCAACCGCCAGTCGCCCACGAGGTAGGCATGGTCGAGCACCACCCCGACCTCCTGACGCAGCGCGACCGGACCGGGCACCCGATGGCCGAGCAACTCGATCTCACCGGTGTCGATCCCGCGCATGCCCAGCAGGCAGCGGATCGTCGTCGTCTTGCCGGCACCGTTCGCGCCAATGAGGCCCATGACGTAGCCGGTCGGCAGCTCGAAACTCACATCGCGCAACGCAAAGCCGTTACCCACCGCGCAGCCCACGCCCCGCAGGGCGAACGCAAGATCGCCAGACACCGATAGCCCCCTCGTCTCAGACGTGTCCGTGCTCGGTCCGCATCAACCCGTCCAGGGCCTGGATGAGATCCTCGCGGTCGAGGCCAGCCCGCCGGGCGGCGTCCAGGGCGGTCTGCAAGCCTTCCTCCACCTGGCGCAGCAATTGCTCGCGCACGAGCGCCGAGTCCAACGGCAGGACGTAGGCGCCCTTGCCGGGGACGGTGGCGATGAACCCCTCGGCAGCCAACTCGGTGTAGGCACGGTTGGTAGTGAGGACGCTGATCCGTAGATCACGAGCGAGGGCACGGACGGAGGGCAGGGCACTGCCCTCGGCGAGTTCCCCCGACAGGATGGCCGCGCCGATCTGCTCCTTGATCTGCTGGTAGAGCGGCACTCCAGCACTGTTGGACAACACCACCCGCATGGCCGCCCTCCGCCCCTCTCCCATTACTGTACATGAACACCATATACAGTATGAACGATGGCTACCCGGCTGCGCCGTCGGCACCCCCGGTCGTCGCTCGCCGGTGTCCACCACACCACCGGAATCGCTCATCCGTGCCACTGGTACCGCCTGCGCATCGAAGGCCCGCATGACCCCGGGCGGGTGAAGACCAGCCCGGCCGCATCGTTCGCGCTGGCCGACGCCTCACCTTCCGACAACGGCACCTTCACAGTGAACCGCTGACCCGACCTGGCTCTCGAACCCTTCCCTCCGTCCCGGCGATGGCCGGCCTGGACAACCGCTGGACCGCCCGAGCCCGGCGCCACCGCGCCGCCGGCACCCGACGGACGGAGGCCGCTAGGTGCTGGTCATCCCCCGAAACGCACCCAACCGCGCGCGTTCACACACCAGCGCGGTCGCCGTGCTACCGCGCGCCACCCCGTCCGCGTTCCCTCAACAGCGCAGGTGGCAACGACGATTACGTTTCGGGCAAGAGACCCATCAGCGCGGCCAACCCTATTGACGTATGAGCGGACATGGGGCTGTCATTACGCCCACGATGTTTGGTCGAGTTGTTTTCTGATCGGTTTCGTCAGGCCTTCAGTGATCGACTCACCCCCTTGACCGAACCCCGCATTCCTCAGGAGCCGCCATGCGCCCCTCTCCCGCCGGCCTTCCAACCCCAAGCCCCAGTCGCCGCTCCCTGCTGCGCAGCGCGGGCGGAGTCGCCCTGCTGGCCGGTGCCGGCATACCGCTGCTGTCCGCCTGCGGAGGGAGTAATTCCGCTTCCGATCCGAACACCGTCACGCTCGGTTCCAACGCCTCCGACGCCGTGCCGAAGAAGGCCTTCGCCGAGATCTACGCGGCCTTCAAGAAGAAGTCGGGCATCACAGTCGACGTCAACACCAAGGACCACAACACCTTCCAGGAGCAGATCAACTCGTATCTGCAGGGCACGCCGGACGACGTGTTCAACTGGTTCGCCGGCTACCGCATGCAGTTCTTCGCCGCGAAGAAGCTGGCCACGCCGCTCGACGACGTCTGGGCGAAGATCGGGGACAACTTCCCCGACGCGATGAAGAAGCTCAGCAAGGGCGAGGACGGCAAGTACTACTTCGTGCCCCTGTACACCTACCCGTGGGCGGTCTTCTACCGCAAGAGCGTCTTCCAGCAGCACGGCTACACGGTCCCCGCCACCTGGGACGAACTCGTCGCCCTGTGCAAGCGGATGAAGAAGGACGGTCTGGTCCCGATCGCCTTCGGCGACAAGGACGCCTGGCCGGCGATGGGCACCTTCGACCAGATCAACTTCCGCCTCAACGGCTACGACTTCCACGTCGAGCTCATGGCTGGCAAGGCCTCCTGGACCGACGCCAAGGTCAGGGCTGTCTTCGACCACTGGAGCGAACTGCTGCCCTACCACCAGGACGGTGCGATGGGCCGTACCTGGCAGGACGCGGCGCAGACGCTGGTGGCGAAGAAGGCGGGCATGTACCTCCTCGGCTCCTTCGTGGCGCAGCAGTTCAGTGGCACGGCAGACCTGGACGACCTCGACTTCTTCGCGTTCCCGGAGATCGATCCGGCACACGGGCAGGACACGGTGGAAGCGCCGACCGACGGCTTCATGGTCAGCAAGAGCCCGAAGAACCACTCAGGCGTCGTCAAACTGCTGGACTTCCTCGGCACCCCGCAGGCCGAGGCGATCTACCTCAAGGCCGACTCCAGCGTGGTCGCCGCCTCCAGCAAGGCTGACACCTCCTCGTACACCGCTCTGCAGAAGAAGGCCTACGCGATGATCAGCGGCGCCAAGAGCCTCACCCAGTTCATGGACCGCGACAGTCGGCCCGACTTCACCTCCACGGTGATGCAGCCCGCACTGCAGAAGTTCGTTCAGAACCCCAAGGGAGTGGACGGCCTGCTGTCGTCCATCGAGCGCCAGAAGAAGACCATCTTCGCGTCCTCGTGAGCGACCCCATGACGACCGAGACGACAACTACGACAACTGGGACAGCTGGGACAGCTGGGACAGCTGGGACAGCTGGGACGACACAGACCCCGGAGGCGGGCGCCGCACCGCCTCCGGGCACCACGCTGCACAGGAAGCGGAGCGCACGGGGCCACCAACGCCTGCTGACCCGCCGCGACCGGTTCGTTCTCGCCGTGATGGCGGGGGTGCCCACGATCCTGCACCTGGCCCTTGTGTGGGTCACCGCCCTCGCCTCCGTCCTCCTCGCCTTCACCACCTGGGACGGCATCGGGTTCGACTCGATCACGTGGGTCGGCCTGGACAACTTCCGACAACTCTTCGCCGACAACCCGCAGTTCTGGCCGGCCGTCCAGCACAACCTCATCTGGTTCGTGGTACTGATCCTGGTCCCGACACCGTTCGGTCTGTTCCTGGCCGTGCAGTTGGACAAGCGGATCCGGTTCAGTCGGGTCTACCAGACCGCGTTCTTCCTGCCGGTGGTCATCTCGATGGCATGCATCGGATTCGTCTGGCAGCTCATCTACAACCCGGACACCGGCCTGATCAACAGCATCACGGGGGCCAACCGACCCGGCCACTACATCGACTGGATCGGCAACCCGGAACTCAACCTGTGGGCCGTCCTCATCGCCGCGTCCTGGCGGCACACCGGCTACATGATGATCCTCTACCTGGCCGGACTGAAGAGCGTCGACCCCTCGCTGCGCGAGGCCTCCGCGCTGGACGGCGCGAACGAGTGGCAGACGTTCAGGAACGTCATCTTCCCCACCCTGCGCCCGACCAACACGGTCGTCCTCGTCGTGACCATCATCGAGGCCCTGCGCGCCTTCGACCTGGTGTTCGTCTTCAACAAGGGCGCCCAGGGAACCGAGTTGCTGTCGATCCTGGTCACCAACAACATCATCGGAGAGTCCAGCCGCATCGGTTACGGATCGGCCATCGCCGTGGTCCTCCTGGTGATCTCCCTCGCGGTGATCATCCCGTATCTGATCGTCACGTTCCGGAAGGAGCGGCGCGCATGAGCACCACCTCCCTCCCGGTGAAGCGCCGCACCCCGGTCCGCCCCGCCCGGATCCTGCTGCACGTCTTCCTCGCCGGTACGGCCCTGGCCTGGCTCGCACCGCTGCTGTGGGCGGTCTTCTCCGCGCTGCGCCCGTACAGCGAGACCAGCGCCAAGGGGTACGTCTCCTGGCCGGACAGACTGAGCCTGGACAACTTCACGAACGCCTTCGAGCAGTCGGACATGCTGCACTACTTCGGCAACACGCTGGTCATTGCGGTGCCGGCCGTACTGCTGACGCTGTTCCTGTCGTCGATGGTGGCCTTCTACGTCAGCCGTTTCGACTTCCGCCTCAACCTCGCGCTGCTCCTGGTGTTCACTGCGGGCAACCTGCTCCCCCAGCAAGTCATCATCACCCCGCTCTACCGGCTGTACCTGCTCACGGACCTGCCTGGCATCACGGCGAGCGGCAAACTCTACGACTCGGCACTCGGGCTGGTCCTGATCCACGTGGCGTTCCAGTCCGGCTTCTGCGCATTCGTGCTGAGCAACTACATGCGCTCACTACCGCACGAACTGACGGAGGCCGCACTGGTCGACGGCGCCTCGGCGTGGCGGCTGTACTGGCAGATCACGCTGCCACTGTGCAAGCCCGCCATGGCGGCCCTGGCGACCCTGCTGTCCATCTGGATCTACAACGACTTCTTCTGGGCCCTGGTACTGATCTCGACCGGCGAGAACATGCCGATCACCTCGGCCTTGAACAACCTCTCCGGCCAGTACTTCACCGACCCGAACCTGGTCGCCGCCGGCGCCCTGCTCACCGCGATCCCGACCCTGGCCGTCTACTTCCTGCTCCAGCGGCAGTTCGTCAGCGGCCTGACCCTGGGCTCCAGCAAGGGCTGAGGCACTCGCGCCTGACGACGGTGTCCTACCGGGGTCCACTGCCGCACGGGCGGGCCCCGGGGCCGGTGCGGCGGACCGCAACGGCCCGCACACGCCTTGCGGAGTGAACCGGCCGCTGATGAGATGCGCGGCACCATGTCCACCGTCGGCCCGGAGGTATCCCGTGCTGCGAGCGACTCTGGCGGCGAGCGCACTCGTCGCCGCACTACTTGCCCCCACCACTGTCCCTGCCGAGCAGACCGGAGGGGGACTGCCCCGGCTCACCGACCGTCACGGGCGGGTCCTCACCCTGCATGGCTGGAACATCGAGGACAAGACGCACCGCGGCAGCGAGGCACTGACCGGCATCACCGAACGCCACCTGCGCGACATGCGCGCCAAGGGATTCGACTTCGCCCGGCTGCTGGTCTTCTGGGACGACCTGGAGCCGAGCCCGGGCCGGTACAGCCGGAGCTACCTGCGCAGGATCGAGCGCATCCTGAACTGGGCCGAGCGCTACGGCATCAAGGTGGTGATCGACGCCCACCAGGACGTCTTCGGACCGGCGTTCGGCCACCGCGGCATACCTCGGTGGGCGACCAGGACCGACGGACTACCGTTCACCGCCCACCCGGACGACTGGTTCGCCGAGTACTTCGAACCCGCCGTACAACGCGCCTTCACCCACCTCTACCAGGACCGGGACTTACGAAGTGCCCAGGTCCGGATGTGGCGGGTGCTCGCCGGACGCTTCGCCCACCATCCGGCCGTGCTCGGCTACGACCTGATGAACGAACCGATGGGTGAGCCGCACCCGGGGGAGGACCTGGCGACCGCCGCACGCCGGATCGAACACGACCAACTCACCTCCATGTACAACCGGCTGGCGCACGCGGTGCGCTCGGCCGACCGGGACGCATGGGTGTTCGTCGAGCCCACCCCGATCGTGGGCGAGGGGGTACCGACCGGCCTCGGCCGCATCGACGACCCCCGGGTGGTGTACGCGCCACACTTCTACAACGCGGCCATGGAGGCGGGCGGCGACTACGATCCCGGGGCCGGCTGGATCGAGGCCTATGAGCGGGCCGTCACACAGTACCCGCGCACGTACCGGGTCCCGGTGGTGGTCGGGGAGTGGGGTCCGCTCGACAGTTCCCTGCCGAACATGAACCGCTTCTACCGCGACGCGATGGCCTCGCTCAACCGCTACGCCTCCGGCTGGGCGGGCTACACCTGGTGCTACGGCGGCGGGTATTGCGCGGTCGACAGCTCCGGCTCCTTCCGCGCCAACAAACAGCTGACTGCCGAACCGTACGCGGAGAGCGTGGCGGGCGCGGTCCGCTCCGTCTCGTACGACGCCGCCTCGGGTGTGCTCCGGCTGGCCTACCGCGCGGCAGAACGCGGCCCCCGGCTGACCCGGCTGTCGGTACCGCCCGGCAGGTGGCGGATCACCGTCGACGCCGGCACGATCACCGCCCGTGGGAGAGCGGGAACGGTGTGGGTACGTGCCTCTGCCGGCAGCGAGGTGAGGATCGCCGTCGAGCGCGGCTGACCGGACGCCCGAAGAGGGCTGAGGGACCACGCCGGACTGCCGGTCTCCAACAGACTCCCAGAAACGATCAAGAGCCGGTTCCGGACATCTCCGAAACCGGCCCTGACCTGCGACTCTCACAAGTCGGACGACAGGATTTGAACCCGCGACCCCTTGACCCCCTGCAGCGGTCCCGACCTCATCGGGCACTTGCGGGCAGCTGGGGTGCTCCCCGATCCGCTGGCGAGCGTACGGCCTCCCCGCTCCCAGCACGATGCAGGCCACCGGCCAAACCCTCAAGCCAAGGAGCCTGCCGGAGGCTCGGCCTGGGGTTGCCAGTCAGTGAGAAGCTGTTGTCTTTTCGATCTTGAGGGGTGCGCGTCGAACGGGAGTCCCGATCGGGTGGTCGCGGGGTGTTGGGTGCATACGAACAGGGCCTCCTGAACAGCTCGTTGGTGTCGAATCACCGAGCAGCAGGAGGCCCTGGTGTAGCAGTCTTGCGTGCCGATGGCCGGGCAGTCCAGCGCGGTCACCTGGGAGTGTGACTGTCTGGCTCACCGGTTTGGAAATGCCGCCGACAATGGGACGCGGCAGCCGCGCTATCCGTCGGATATGACGGACGCGGAGTGGGCCAGGGTCCTGCCGCTGCTGCCGGTGCCGGGCTGGATGCGCGGCCGGGGCGGCCGGCCGGAGGCGTATTGCCACCGGGTCATGCTCGATGCGATCCGGTATCTCGTGGACAACGGGATCAAGTGGCGGGCGATGCCTGCCGACTTCCCGCCGTGGGACCGCATCTACGCATTCTTCCGCCGCTGGCGTGACCACGCCCTGGTCAAGGAGTTCCACGACCGGTTGCGCGCGAGAGTCCGCGAGGAGCTGGGGCGGGACGCGCAGCCGACGGCCGGGGTGATCGACTCGCAGTCCGTCAAGGCGGACGCCGTCGTCGGCGCGGACAGCCGGGGCTTCGACGGTGGCAAGCTCGTCAACGGCCGCAAGCGGCATGTCGTGGTCGACACCCTCGGCCTGCTGCTGGGCGTGATGGTCACCGCCGCGGATGTCGGCGACCGCACCGCTGCCCAGGTGCTGCTCGGGCAGGTCGCCGACGCCCACCACCGGCTGGAACTGCTCTGGGCTGATGGCGGCTACACCGGCAGCCTCGTCGAGCACTGCCTGGCCACGTTCGCCCTGGTCCTGGCGATCGTCAAACGCAGCGACGACCAGAAGGGGTTCGTGGTGCTGCCCAAGCGGTGGATCGTCGAGCGCCTCTTCGCCCACCTGATGCGAAGCCGCCGCCTGGTGCGCGACTTCGAGCGCCGCACCACCAGCGCGGAGGCGATGGTCTACTGGTCGATGACCGGGCTCATGACCCGCCGCCTGGCCCGCTCACGCCTGCCGCGAGGGTGAACCGGCCCGGCTGCTGCTCGGCCAGCCAGCCGCGGGCCACCAGGCGTTTCGCCTTCGACCGTAGGGCCTCCACCCGCGCCGGCACCACGTCCATGCCGAACACGGCGGCCATCTCCTGGCAGCTCAAAGGGCCTTGATGGAGCCGGGCCCGGTCCGCGAGCGCCGTGAGGATGCGCTGGTAGTCCACCGACAGCACCGACCAGGCCAGCCCCTGGCGCCACACCGGCACCTGTGACTTCGACTTCGCCGCATCCCCAGGCGTCGACGGCACCTGCGCATCCCGCGGATCCGCGGTGACTTCCGCCTCGGCGGCGGCACCGTCGTCCGGAGCCAGCACCGTATCGACCCGCCTGCGAGCGATCGCCCACTCCTGCCATTCCAGCTCGGCCGCGGCCAGCTCGGCCTGGATGCGGTCGGCCTCCTCCCGCAGCCCGTCGACTCGACGCCGAGCGGCGACCTCGTGCTGTTCCAGCAGCCCAACAACTGACGGCATCCGCGACCTCCCGGGGAACGACGACCCGACAGGCCACCACTCCCACGGAACCACCGGTCCTATCCCCGACCAGCGGAAACGCGCCGATCACGTCCGGAAAGACAACACCTTCTCACGGAAAGGTGCCAATGAAACGCTGGTCAGGACACTTCCATGGGTTCGGCCCATGGGTAGGACCACCGGACGTCTACCACAGCGAAGGAAACCGCCGGCCACCTCACCCTGACCCTCCCCCACCTCCCAGAGACGACGAGGACAAGGAGGCGGTGAAGCGACTCCAGCGCTACCGCGAAGTCGTGGCCACGTTCACCACCTCTGGTTTGCCGCCCATGATGTCGGGCCACTGGCTCCTAAAACGCAACCAAGCCTCCGTCGAGCGAACATGGACTGACGCGTCACTCGCCGTGGACTGGATGACCAAGCACTACGAGGACAACCCGCCGTTGCAGAGTGAGGATGGGAAGCCAACCTACGGTGACCTCGCCAGCAAGCGTGAGTATGTGCTCACGGTGCTGCCGGGAGGTGCGGACGTGAGCTGGGTGTACTACACGAAGTCGGGGAACATCGTTTCTCTCAGTGTTGTGTGCTGCCCGAACATCCACCATCCGGATCTTGTCTGCCCACTGCCTTGCGCACTGTGAATACGAGCAGGGAGCCCCGGTCCTTATGTGTCTGCCGGGCGAGGCATACGAGGACTCAGGCTACGTGGTCGTCGATGAGCTGGGCCGCCCCTTCAAGACGGGCAAGCTCCGGCGTGAGGCGCAGAAGCTCATGGAGGAGGCCGGCGTCCGGCGCGTCCGCGTCTACGATGCCCGCCACGCCTGTCTGTCCTGGATGGCCAACAACGGCGTGCCCGACACGGTGGTCTCGGCCTGGGCCGGGCACAGCGACCTGTCCTTCACCAAGCGGGTCCATGTCCACCCCGACCCACAGAGTCTCAAGGCAGGCTCGGACAAGCTGAGCGAGCTGCTCGGCTAGGCAAAATCATCCCAGTTTGTGAGAAATTGTGAGACGTCACGCCTCGATACGATCAAGGGCCTTGTCTCACGTGAGTGAAACAAGGCCCTGACCTGCAACGACGGAGAAGACTCCAGTCGGGACGACAGGATTTGAACCTGCGACCCCTTGACCCCCAGTCAAGTGCGCTACCAAGCTGCGCCACGTCCCGGTGCGCTCACTCGCGGTGGTCCGCGTGATTGCGCGGAAAGAACTCTACCCCACGTCCCGGGGTGCACCGAAGCAGGCCCGGCGGGAACAGCGCGGGGGAGGACAGGAGAGGACAGGAGACAGCAGGGAAGGACGAGGCGAGACGGGGGGCTGTTCGCAGGTATGGGAGGCGGCGGGCGGGGAGGGGACAATCGGTCGTATGACGAGCACGGGCGCATCGCAGGCCAGGGACCGGGACCCGCACGGGCGGCCCCGCAGCGCGCGGCCCCGGGACGGGCTCGGCCGACCGCTCCCCTACGGCGCGCACGGTGTCCCCCGCCAGCCGGAGGGTGTCGTGCGAGCGCCCGAGGACACGGTCGCCGAGGCACAGGCACTGCTGGACGCGGGACGGCCGTTCCACGCGCACGAGGTGTTCGAGGACGCCTGGAAGTCGGGTCCGGAGTGCGAGCGCGCGCTGTGGCGAGGCCTGGCCCAGCTGGCGGTGGGGCTCACGCATTCGGCGCGCGGGAACGCCGTGGGAGGGGCGCGCCTGCTGCGACGGGGCGCCGGCTCGGTCGAGGAGTGGGCGGCACGGCTGGTCGAGGACCAGCCCTACGGGATGGACCTCGCCGGACTCGCCGCGTGGGCACGGGGACTGGCCGATCGGGTGGCACAGGGGTCCGGGCCGGTGGACGCGCGGGCCGAGGCACCCGCGCTGCGGTGACGGTCCGGCCGGGCGTCCCCGCGCCGCCGGCGAGGCGGACGTTGCGCTGACAGCGGGTGCGGAGGCGGTGGACGCGCAGTCAGCGGTATGCGGCAGACTCGGGGCGTGCGAAAGATTCATGTCATCGGTATCGGTGCGGGCGACCCCGACCAGCTGACCCTGCAGGCGGTCAGGACGCTGCAGAGCACGGACGTGTTCTTCCTGCTCGACAAGGGCGAGGTGAAGCACGACCTGGCCCAGCTGCGCCGGAGCCTGCTGGACGCACACCTGGCCGAGGGCTCGTACCGGGTGGTGGAAGCGCGGGATCCGGAGCGGGACCGGAAGGCGGGCGGGGCAGCCTACTCACCGGCCGTCGGCGACTGGCGCAGTGCCCGTGCCGGGATCTACGAGCGCCTGATCGCCGAAGAGCTGGACGAGTGCGGCACCGGTGCCTTCCTGGTGTGGGGGGACCCCGCGCTGTACGACAGCACGCTGGGGATCCTCCAGGAGGTGCTGGAGCGGGGCGCGGTGGAGTTCGAGTACGACGTCGTGCCCGGCGTCAGCAGTGTCTCCTCGCTCGTCGCCCGGCACCGCACGGGCCTGAACCGGGTGGGCCGCCCGGTACAGATCACCACCGGGCGGAGGCTTGCCGAGGGCTTCCCGGAGGGGGTGGACGACGTGGTCGTGATGCTGGACGCTCAGCAGGCCTTCCGGCGGTACGCCGGAGAGGACATCGACATCTACTGGGGGGCCTACATCGGTACTCCGGACGAGATCCTCGTCGCCGGCCCGATCGCCGAGGCCGGTCCGCGCATCGAGCGGCTGCGGGCCGAGGCTCGGGAGCGCAAGGGCTGGATCATGGACACGTACCTGCTGCGCAGGAGCCCCGGCACGGGGTGAGGCCCCCGGGCGGACCGCCCCGCGCGTGGGTTCGGCCCACGGGGGTACGGCTCGCTGCCGGCCGACGCGAGGCGGGTTGACCAGCGGCACATCGAGCGGCCGGCGGAGGAAACGGGTGCGGCAGACACGGGTGCGGCGGGACTTCGGGGTCCCCGCGGGCACCGCTCGCGGTGCGTCCGGCAGCACGATCGCCAAACGGCTGCGGGTGGCCGGATCCGGGCCCCGGCCGTCACACGGCCCCGGGTCCCAGCCACCGCCCCAGCCGCGCCCGTACCCCCGCCACGTCGGGCACCGCGGTCACACCCGGCGGCAGCGGCGGCCGGCGAACGACGACCACGGGCAGCCCGAGGTTCCGGGCGGCCGTCAGCTTGGCGCTCGTCGCCTCGCCGCCGCTGTCCTTCGTGACCAGGACGTCGATCCGGTGGGCGCGCAGCAGTTCCGTCTCGCCGGCGACGGTGAACGGACCACGTGCCAGCACCAGGTGGTGGTCGGGCGGCAGCGGCGGCTCGGGCGGCTCCACCGACCGGACGACGAAGTGTCGATCCGGGATGCGCGCGAATGCGGCCAGACCCAGGCGTCCGGTACTGAGGAACACCCGGCGGCCAAGGCCGGGCAGGGCCGCGCCGGCCGCCTCCAGGGAGGGGACGGGATGCCAGTCGTCGCCGGGGGCCGGCTGCCAGCCGGGGCGCCGCAGGAAGACCGCCGGGATCTCGGTGGCCGCCGCCGCGCGGGCCGCCTGGGCCGTGATCAATTCGGCGAAGGGGTGGGTGGCATCCACCATTGCGTCCACCTGGTGGTCGCGCAGCCAGGCGGCGAGGCCGTCCGGCCCGCCGAAGCCGCCGACCCGGACCCGGCCGGGTAGCGCCGCGGGCCGGGCGACCCGGCCGGCCAGTGAGGTGGTGACCCGGATACCGGCGCGCGCGGCGAGGCCGGCGGCGAGGCTGCGTGCCTCGGCGGTGCCGCCGAGGATCAGGACGTGCGGGGGCATGGGGGTGAGCGTACCGAGGTCGTGCGGGGCGGTCCGCCGTCCGGATCGCTACGGTCGGACCATGGGAGTGGAATCCGTACGTGCCGTACTGATCGACATCGACGGCGTCCTCACCGTGTCCTGGAAGCCGCTGCCGGGTGCGGTGGATGCGCTGCGCAGGATCCGCGCGGCCGGGCTCGGGGTGGCCCTGGTGACCAACACGACCTCCCACAGCCGGGCGTCGATCGCGACGACCTTGGCGGGGGCCGGTTTCGAGGTGGGCGCGCAGGACGTGCTGACCGCGCCTGCCGCCACCGCCGCCCACCTCGCCAAGCACTTCCCCGGCGCCCGCTGCACCCTCCTCAACAGCGGGGACATCGGAGACGACCTCGGCGAGGTCACTCTGGTAGACGACCGGGCCGATGTGGTCGTCGTCGGTGGTGCCGGGCCGGAGTTCGACTATGCGGCGCTCAACCGGGCCTTCGGGCAGTTGCAGCGGGGTGCGCGGCTGATCGCCATGCACCGCAACCTGTACTGGCGGACCGACGCCGGGCTGCAGTTGGACTCAGGGGCCTTCCTGCTCGGGCTGGAGCGGGCCGCACGCGTCGAGGCGGAGGTCACGGGCAAGCCGTCACGGGCGTTCTTCGAGGCGGCGCTTGTCCGGCTGGGGGTGGGTGCGCAGCGGGCGCTGATGGTGGGCGATGACATCGAGTCGGATGTGCTCGCCGCACAGCGGGCCGGACTCACCGGCGTGTTGGTGAAGACGGGAAAGTACCTGCCGCAGACACACCGGAACGCCAGCGGCACGCCCGATCACGTGGTGAACTCCTTTGCGGACCTGCCCAGGCTGCTCGGGCTACCGCAGTAGCAGTTGCACTCCGCCCACGACCGTCGCGGCGATCACGAGTTGTTCGAAGAGCCGCTGGTTGATCCTGTTCACGGCCCATCTGCCGAACAGTCCGCCGGGCACGACGAACCCCGCGAGTGCGGCGTCGAGGAGCAGCGAGCGGCCGTCGATCAGGCCGAGGCCCGCGCTGAAGGGCACCTTCGAGACGTTCACGATGAGGAAGAAGAAGGCTGACGTGCCCAGGAATCCCAGTTTCCGGAACCCCGCGGACAGCAGGTACATCGACATCACCGGTCCGCCCGCGTTGGCGACCATCGTCGTGAACCCGCCGAGCACGCCGTACGAGCGGGCCTTGGCACGGCCGGCCCGGGAGGTGACCGCCTCCGGCGCCTCCTCCGCCCCGGCCGTCCGCCGCCGCCACACGGTCACCCCAGCCATCAGCAGCAGGATCGCGCCGATCGAGACCCGCACCAGCGCGTCATCGGCCAGCATGAGGAACAGCGCGCCGGCCACCACGCCCGCCGCCACAGCCGGGAAGAGTCGCCACAGCGTGGGCCAGTGGGCGTGCCGCCGGTAGGTGACGACGGCGAGCACGTCGCCGGCGATCAGGACGGGCAACAGGACGCCGGTGGAGGCGCGGGCGGGCAGGACCGCCGCGAAGATGGCCAGGCTGATCGTGTTGGCCCCGCTCACGGCGGTCTTGGAGAAGCCGACGAGCAGGGCCGCGAAGGCGAGCGCGGCGAACTCCCCGCCGGATATGTGCCACAGCGTCATCGTGTTCATGTGGAGGCAGATGCTATGGCATGCATCGAGTGGGACAAGGGCCGTCTCGCGCACCCGCCCGGGCCAGCGCCCTGCGCCACGCCTCGGCGAAGGTGAGCCGCAGATCTCCCTCGTCCAGGGCGGTCCTGCCGGGACGGCGGCGGGCGTTCTCGGCAAGAACGGCGAACAGGGGCAGGGGGGCCATGTGGTGTCGCTGCGTTTCCCTGTCGCGGCCAGCTACAGCTGGGCGGCAGGCGACGTTTGCCCGCCGTGGGTGCTGTGCGGGACTTTCGAAGCCCCCTACCAGTGCTGCCGAATCCGCTTGCGGAGAACCTCCGCCCGACAACCGTCAGTCCCTCTCGACCAGCACCGCGCTCCCCTGCCCCACTCCTACGCACATCGTGGCCAGCCCCTTCTCCGCACCGGTGCGCCGCATCCGGTGCAGCAGGGTGGTGAGAATGCGGGCGCCGGAGCAGCCGAGGGGATGGCCAAGGGCGATGGCGCCGCCCGTCGGATTCACCAGGTCCGGGTCGATGCCCAGATGGTCGACGCAGGCGAGGGCCTGCGCGGCGAACGCCTCGTTGAACTCCGCTTCCCGGAGGTCGCCAATCTTCCAGCCGACCCGGGCCAGTGCCTTGCGGGTGGCGGGGACCGGACCAAGGCCCATCACATCGGGGTGGACACCGGCGGAGGCGCCCGCGACATAGCGCCCCAGCGACTCCAGTCCCAGCTCGTTCAGGGCCTCCTCGCTGACCAGCAGGAGTCCCGCCGCACCGTCGTTCATCGGTGAGGCGTTGCCCGCCGTGACCGTGCCGCCGGGGCGGAACACCGGCTTGAGCCGGGACAGCTTCTCCAGTGACGTGTCCTCGCGGACGCACTCGTCCTGCTCGACCAGAACGCCGTCCGGGCGTTCGACGGGCAGGAGTTCGTCGTCGAAGTGGCCGTCCGTGCGGGCAGCGGCGGCGAGCCGATGGCTGCGCAGGGCGAACTCGTCCTGGCGTTCACGGGAGATGCCGTGGCGCCCGGCGACCTCTTCGGCGGTCTCCCCCATGGACAGCAGGCCGTGCAGGTCCTTCATGGCGGGGTTGATCAGGCGCCAGCCGAGCCGGGTGTCGTGGGTCTCGATGCGCTGCGGCAGCGCCTCGTCGGGGCGGGGCAGCACGAAGGGAGCGCGACTCATCGATTCCGAGCCGCCCGCGACGACGACGTCGGCCTCGCCCGCCGCGATGGTCCGGGCGGCGGTGGTGACCGCTTCCAGTCCCGAGGCGCACAGCCGGTTGACGGTGGCGCCGGGCACGGACTCGGGAAGCCCGGCGAGCAGGACAGCCATACGAGCGACGTTCCGGTTGTCCTCGCCGGCCTGGTTGGCGGCGCCCCAGTAGACGTCGTCGATCCGGGCGGGGTCGAGGGCGGGCACATCGGCCACCAGATGGCGGATCACGGTGGCCGCCAGGTCGTCGGGCCGGACGGAGGACAGGGCTCCGCGCAGCTTGCCGATGGGGGTGCGGCGGGCGGCGGCGAAGTGGACGGGACGCACGGCTGGGACTCCTGACCTACGACGCTGTGGACCAGCTGGGGCTGAGGCTGGGGCTGCGGTTGTTCCGCACCCCCCTTAATTAGCACTGCTAGTTTTAGACTATAGCCCTGGGACCGGTCCGCTGGGAAGATCTCCCCGGACCTTCACCGAGGCAGCTGGAGGAGACATGCCCCACGTGCGCGAGCACGTCGTCAAAGGCACTCACGGCGCCATCGCCGTACGCGAATGGCCTCGTCCGGCGCCCCGCTGCCTGGTGCTCCTGGTACACGGGTACGGCGAGCACGCCGGCCGGTACGGGGAACTCGCCGCCGTGCTGACCGGGTACGGGGCGGCCGTGTACGGGCCCGACCACATGGGGCACGGGAGGTCGGCGGGCGAGCGCGTGGTGATCGAGGACTTCGAGGACGTGGTCACCGATCTGCACGCCGTGGCGGACCGGGCGCGGGCCGCGCACCCGGACCTGCCGCTCATCCTGGTCGGCCACTCCATGGGCGGTCTGATCGCGGCTCGCTACGCCCAGCGGTACACGCAGGAGGTGAGCGCGCTGATCCTGTCCGGACCGGTGATCGGGACCTGGGACCTGCCGGGACGGCTCCTGGCTCTGGACGAGATCCCGGACACCCCGGTCAGCCCGTCCGCGCTCTCCCGGGACCCGGCCGTGGGAGCCGCGTACGCCGCCGATCCGCTGGTCTGGCACGGGCCGATGAAGCGCCCCACGCTCGAGGCCTTCGTCCGGACCCTGGAGACCGTCGCCCGGGGCGGTGCGGCCGGCGAGCTGCCGCTGCTGTGGCTGCACGGGGACGACGACCGGCTGGTGCCGCTGCCCGGCAGCCGGGCCGGAGTGGAACGGCTCAGCGGCGGCCGGCTGACCGAACAGATCTTCACCGGCGCCCGGCACGAAGTGTTCCACGAAACCACCAAGGAGCGGGCGCATACCGCAGTGATCCGCTTCCTGGACGCGGTGCTGCCCCACTGACCGGGGTTGCCCCTCCCCGGCGCCCGGCTCACGTCCAGACGGGGGCATTGCCGCACCGAGCAAGGGTTCCCCACCCGGGCAGGGGTTCCCGCACCGGGGAGGCCGGCACCCGGCAGCGGCGGACGCCGGCAGCAACTGCGCCGTCACCTCCACCGCTCCTGTCCGTGGCCGGAACCCGCCCCCGGACTCGGAGGCAAGTCGCCGTCCGCGGCGAAGCATTCCTCCCGCCCGGGGCCCCGGACACCTCACCGGGGCGGGTCCGGGATGCCGGAACGGCGCGGGCACAGCAGTCGGGGAGCTGACCGAAGAGCGACTCCGGCGCACGGCATGATCGTGTCAGACTGCTGGCCGCACGTCCCGGAGAGAACCTTCGGGGCCAGCCGAGCAGAGGAGCAACACGTGACGGGGACCGGGCCGACCACCCAGCGCATCGACACCACCCGGCCACATCCGGCCCGGGTGTACGACTGGTTCCTTGGCGGCAAGGACAACTACCCCGTCGACGAGGAACTGGGCCGCCGGATCACGGCGATCGACGAGGGTGCCGTCCGCGCCGCACGTGCCAACCGGGCGTTCATGCAGCGGACCACACGCATGCTGGCCGAGGACGGCATCCGCCAGTTCCTGGACATCGGCACCGGGATACCGACCGAGCCCAACCTGCACCAGATCGCCCAGTCGGTGGCACCGGACGCACGCGTGGTCTACGTCGACAACGACCCGATCGTGCTCGCCCACGCGGGCGCACTGCTGCGCGGCACGGCCGAGGGCGTGACCGAGTACGCGCAGGCCGATGCCCGCGACCCGCACGCCATCCTGGAACAGGCCGCGGCGGTGCTCGACCTGGACCGCCCGGTGGCTCTCTCGCTCATCGCCCTGCTCCACTTCGTCGCCGACGAGGACGGCGCCCACCACGTGGTCTCGACCCTGGTCGACGCACTGGCTCCGGGCAGCTGTCTGGTGCTGTCCATGATGACCGCCGACTTCGAGCCGGAGAACGTACGGCGGGGCATCGCCGCCTACGCCGCGGGCGGAGTGACCCTGGTCGCGCGTTCGCGCGACGACGTCGCGGCCTTCTTCGGGGGACTCGAGCTGCTGGCCCCGGGCGTGGTCCCGGTCTCCGGTTGGCGGGCCGAACAGGCCCCCGACGGTGACGGTCCGGTCTCCCTGTACGGCGCCGTGGGCCGCAAACCGGTGGGCTGATCTCCGGCAGGGGCCGGAGCAGCAACGCACCGGACACCGGCCTGGGCGCCGGCGGCGCATGGCCTCGTCGGCGCCCGGGCCGGTGAAGGCGGCCACCACCACACGGATCGTCCCGGCGTGCCGGGCGGACCGCAGGCCCTACGGTCAGCACGACGGGGTACGGCGACGGGGTACGGGAGCGTCGTCGGGCCCGCCCCGGCGCCTCCGCACGGCACCGCGAACCGCCCGCCGTACGCGTCTTCCCGGGACAGCGGGATCGGCGGGCGGCACAATGACGGCGGGCAACCGCATGCGAGAGGGGCGGCGACGTGACCGAGGGGCATTCCCCGACGACCGGACCGGCAAGGCTGAACACCAGCGTGGCGCACAACGCCCGGGTGTGGAACTACTGGATCGGCGGCAAGGACAACTACGAGGTCGACCAGCGGGTCGCCGAGCACGTCGCGAGCATGTTCCCGGTGATCCGCGAGGTGGCCCGCGCGGACCGGGACTTCCTGGCGCGGGCGGTACGGTTCCTGGCCACCGAACGCGGGATGCGGCAGTTCCTGGACGTGGGCACGGGCCTGCCGACGGTGGACAACACCCACGAGATCGCCCAGCGGATCGCCCCCGAGTCACGGATCGTGTACGTCGACAACGACCCGATCGTGCTCGTGCACGCCCGCTCCCTGCTCACCAGTTCCCCCGAAGGCGTCACGGACTACGTCGACGCCGATGTGCACGACCCCGAGTCCATCGTGCAGCGCGCCGGACAGACCCTCGATCTGACCCGGCCGGTCGCGGTGATGATGCTGGGCATCCTCAATTTCGTCCTGGACACCGCAGAGGCCCGGGACATCGTGCAGCGGCTGATGGCGGCCGTGCCCTCCGGGAGCCATCTGGTGCTCACCCACCCGACCTACGACGGCGACATGGGCGGCGAGGGCAATGTCGAGGCCATGGAGTTCTGGAACGCCAACGCCACCCCACCGATCACCGCCCGCAGCCGGGAGGAGATCGCGGCGTTCCTCGACGGCCTGGAGCTGGTCGAGCCGGGACTGGTGCCGTGCTCGCAATGGCGCGCCGAGTCTCCGTCGGCAGCGCCGGTTCCGCAGTTCGGCGCGGTGGCCGTGAAACCCTGACCCCAGCACTGTTCGAAGCCCGCCGAGGAGGACGCATGACCACCCTTGCCGACCCCCGACCCGGCGGGCGTCCCCGGGATCTGCGCCGGGTCGCCGCACTCACCGCCGACCTGGCCGCGCGGGACGTGCGCGGCATCGTGTTGGCCTACGTCGACACCGCGGGTGTGGGCCGGGTGAAGACGGTCCCGACCGCCCGGCTGGAGGCGGCCGTGTCCCGGGGCGTGGGCATGTCCCCGGTGTTCGACACCTTCCTCGCCGACGATTCGATCGTCACCACCGATGTCCTGGGCTCGCCGGACGGCGATCTCCGGCTCTATCCGGACCTCGACCAGTTGGTGGTGCTGGCCGGGCAGCCCGGTTGGGCCTGGGCGCCGGTGGACCGGATCACCCAAGAGGGGGCCCGACACCCCGGCTGCGCCCGGACCTTTCTGCGCCGGATCCTCGCCGACGCCGCCGGCCAGCACGGCCTCACCGTCAAGGCGGCGGTCGAGGTCGAGTGGGCCGTCGGACTCGGCTCGGCACCCGCCGGGGAGTTCCGGCCGGCGGTCTCCGGCCCGGCGTACGGCGCGATCCGGCAGGTGGAACTCAGCGACTACACCGCGGATCTACTGGCCGCGTTCGCCGCGCAGGACGTGGAGGTCGAACAGCTCCACCCCGAGTACGCGGCCGGACAGTTCGAGGTCTCGGTGAGTGCACTGGACCCGGTGGCGGCGGCCGACCGCAGCGTACTGGTGCGCCAGACGATCCGGGCGGTGGCGCAGCGACACGGCCTCAGGGTGTCGTTCGCGCCGGCCGTGTACGCCGAGGGGGTGGGCAACGGCGGCCATCTGCACCTGTCCTGCTGGCGTGACGGGGTGAACCTGCACGCAGGTGGTGACCGCCGGTACGGCATGACGGCGGAGGCGGAGTCGTTCGTGGCCGGGGTGCTCGCCCGCCTCCCCGCGCTGATGGCGATCACCTCTCCGAGCCCGGCGAGCTATCTGCGGCTCAGACCGTCGCAGTGGGCGGGGGTGTTCACCGCGTGGGGCCGCGAGACCCGCGAGGCGGCGCTGCGCGTGATCACGGGCACGGTAGGCCACCAGGAGCAGGACGCCAACCTGGAGGTCAAGCCGGTCGACCTGGCCGCCAACCCGTACCTGGCCATCGGCTGCGTGATCGCCGCCGGCCTCGACGGCATGACGGCGGCCCGAGATCTCCCGGAGGAGATCACCGGCGACCCGGTCCGGTACGGCATGCAGGAGGCGGCGGCACTCGGGGTGCGGCGCCTGCCGGTGTCGCTGTCGCAGGCCGTGGAGGACTTCCGCGGGGACCAGGTGCTGCGGGACGCGCTGGGCCCGGTCCTCGCGGACGCCGTGACCGCCGTACGCCTCGGTGAGGCGGCGGCAGTGGTGGGCCTCGACGACGCGCAGGTGGCGGCGGCCTACCGCTGGACGTACTGACGATGCCCGTCTCCGGCCCGGTGCACGAGGCCCTCGCCGCGCTACCGCTGGTGGACCACCACTGCCACGGCGCGGTGACCGCCGACCTCGGCGCCGACGCATTCAAGTCGCTGATCACCGAGGGCGCGGCCTGGCCCGGCATCTCACCCTTCGATAGCCCCGTCGGCGTCGCCGTGCGCCGACACTGCGCACCTGTGCTGGACCTCCCGCGGCACGCAGCGCCGGCCGACTACCTGGCCCGACGCAGGGCCCTCGGCTGGCGGGAGGTCAACCGCCGCTTCCTGGCGGCGTCGGCAACGGAGGTGTTCTGTGTGGACACCGGATACGCCCCGCAACCGGTGACTTCCCCCGCCGAACTGGCGGTGGCGGCCGGGGCCGCCGCCTGCGAGGTCGTCCGGTTGGAGCAGTTGGCGGAGGCGGTGGCCGCCGGGGGTGTCAAGGCGAACGGATACGCGTCCGCGTTCCGCACGGCCGCCGAGACGGCCGTGCGCCGGGCGGGTGTGGTGGCGGTGAAGTCCGTGGCCGCCTACCGCACGGGTTTCGCCCTGGACCCGGCCCGCCCCACGGACACCGAGGTGACCGCGGCGGCGGCCCGCTGGCTCACGCACGGCGGGCGCCTGACCGACCCCGTCCTGGTGCGGCACCTGCTGTGGACCGCCGTCGATCTGGGCCTGCCCCTGCAGTTGCACACCGGCTTCGGCGACGCGGACGTACGGTTGCACCGCGCGGATCCGGCACTGCTCACCGACTGGCTGCATCTGACCGCCGGCACGGTGCCCGTCGTCCTGCTGCACTGTTGGCCCTACCACCGTCAAGCCGCTTTTCTGGCCACGGTGTTCGAGCAGGTGTACCTGGACGTCGGGCTGGCCCTGCACTACACCGGCCCGGCCCGCTGCCGGGCGGTGCTGGAGGAGGCCCTGGAGATCGCCCCGTTCCGCAAACTGCTGTACAGCTCCGACGCCTTCGGTGTGGCCGAGTTCCACCACCTGGGTGCGCTGTCCTTCCGGCAGGGCCTGGCCGCTCTGCTGCAAAGCCGCGTGGACGCCGATGAGTTGACTTTGTCGGACGCCCTGCGGATCGCCAGCTGGACGGGCCGCGACAACGCCCGCCGGCTGTACGGACCGCTCGTATCCGAACCGTCCCGTCCTTCCGGCGGGCGCCCCACCCGGAAAGTATGATCAAGCAATGTCTGACATGACCGAAACCACGCCCGGCTGGCTGACCACGGACGAGCTGGAAGTGGCCAGGGGCCGTATGCCGATCCTGTACGTCGAGGCCGTACCCGTGCGTGTCGACGACAGCGGCGAAGTCACGAGCATCGGGCTGCTGTTGCGCATCGGCCCGGACGGAACGGTCAACCGGACCCTGGTCTCCGGCCGCGTCCTGCACCACGAAAGGGTCCGCGACGCCCTGCTGCGCCACCTGGAGAAGGACCTCGGTCCGGTCGCACTCCCCCGCGTCCCCGCCTCCCTGCAGCCCTTCACGGTGGCCGAATACTTCCCGACGGCGGGCATCACCCCGTACCACGACCCGCGCCAGCACGCGGTTTCCCTGGCCTACATCGTGCCCGTGGCCGGCGACTGCCGCCCCCGACAGGACGCGCTGGACCTGGTCTGGTTCAGCCCGCAGGAAGCGGCCTCACCGGGCGTGCAGAGCGAGATGCCGGGCGGGCACGGGGCGCTGGTGAAGCAAGCCCTCGCCCATGTGGGTCTGGCGTTCTGAGGCCCGCTGCCCGCCTGAGCGGCCGGTCGTTCACGGCGCCACCGGCGCCGTGGGCCCTCAGCGCCGGTCGATGACCGTACGCAGCTTGCCGCTGGTCCCGGTGCGTTCGAAGGACTCCCTCCGGGTGGTCTCCACGGCGAGGGCGAGCAGGCCCTCCGCTTCGGCCGAGGACAGCTCCGGGATCTCGCCGATGAGGACGTCCCGCACAGTGTGGGGATCGTCCGCGTACTGCTCGTCGAGCCGAACCGTGAGGACCTCCCGCTGCGGGTCGGCCTCGACCAGCAACTGCACCTCGCCGTGGTAGCCGAGGCGTTCCTGCACGACCCGCAGGATGCGCCGGTAGTTGACGAAGTACGTGCCGACGCGGACCACGTCGCCGTGGCGCCCGAGCAGTTCCAGCCGCGGCACGTGGCTGCCGCACGGGCACACACCGTCCAGCGCGCGCCCGAGGTCACCGATCTCGTACCGTTCCATTCGCTGCCCGGCACGGGACCGAGAGGTGAACACCAGCCGTCCGGGTTCGCCCGGTGCCACCGGCCGGTCCACGTCGGGGTCGAGGATCTCCAGCGTGTGCAGCGTGGTCAGCACGTGGTGGACGGATCCCTCGCAGGCCGTGCACTGGTAGCCCAACGGGCCCAGATCGGTGCTGCCGTACGCGGCGGACCGGATGACCTCGATGCCGAACTCAGCGGTCAGCATCCGGCGCTGCTCGGCGGTGAAGTGCTCGCCGCCGTAGAACATCTTCCGAATGCCGCCGTACCCGCGCAGTCGGTCCGCCTGGGCGTGCACCAGCTGCCACAGGTAGGACGGCATGCCGAACAGGGTGTCCACGCGGTGGGCGATGAGCGCCTCGGCGACAGCGGCGTGGTCGTCACCGGCGGCCATCGGGATCTGGGTGGCGTTCAGGCGTTCGAGGATGGAGAAGAAACTGATGAAGCTGCCGTACATCCCACCGCAGTAGAACAGGTTGGCCGCTCGGTCGCGGGCCGGGTCGAAGCCGGCGGCGAGCAAGCCGTCGGCCGCTGCCCGCATCTGGTCGTCGTAGTCGTCGCAGGTGAACACCGACAGCGCGGGTGCGCCCGTGGATCCCCCACTGCGGAAGTACAGGTGCGCGTATCGCGGTTCCAGCGTGGCGAGCGCGCGCTGGACGCCCTCCTTGTCCAACAGCGGCGCTTTGGGTGCCGGGGACAGCACCGCAGGCGCCACCAGATCGTCCAGGCAGGCCACGGCACGGAACCCCGCGCCCGTCGCGCGGACGCCGACCCGGCGGCTGTAGCGCTGCAACGCGTAGACCCCGTCGTGTGGTTCGCCCTCGTAGCCCTCCACCATGGAACCCACCGGGGTGACGCGGGTGACACCTGCGGCGAACAGGGAGCGCGACAGTCCGGCCACGTCCGCGGGGGCGCCGCCGACCGCCGCGGTCTGCAGGTAGCGGCGCATCGGCCGCAGGGTCGCCGTGACCGCGTGCCGGGGAAGCGGCTTGACCCAGACGCTGCGGTGCAGCGGAGAGGCGTCGAGCCCGGGTCGGGTGTCCGCGAGTACCCGCCACGAACCGTCGACGGCGGCGAACACCCGGGTGAGGCCCAGGTGTGCCTCCAGCCTGGCGAGCTGTTGCACGGTGGTGATCTCCGCCTGCTCGGCGGGACTGGGGGAGGGCGCGGGCCGGGCGTCGGACACCTGTGCGAGCCGCTCGGCGAAGCGGCCTGCGAACGCGAAGACGTCCTCGGCGTCCGCGGTGTCGAGGTAGATCACCTGCGGGCTGGAACACGCCTGCTGTTCGAGGCGGCAGACGTCCTCGGCGACCGCGTCGAGCGTGCCGTCGTCAGCCGCCGCCTGCCGGGTCAGGTAGGCGAAGGAGATCCGGTGCCCCCATTCGACGACCCGGCAGCCGGGCGGGGCCAGTTCACCGACCGTGCGAACGGCGTCCTCACCGCCCCAGACGGCGATGGCGTCGGCCTGTTCGCACACCGTCCGCAGCCACTCGCTGCGGGACGAGGCGAAGCACAGCACCACTGTGCGCTCGGCAATCAGGCCGGTCGGGTCGGCGGCCCCGAGCGCGGCCAGCAGAGCAGGGGCGAACCCGGTGCCGGAGCTGCTGGTCTTCAGGACGTTGAGGTTGCCCGCGAGCAGCCCCTCGACCACGCTCAGCGGCGCCACGGCGGCGGCGTTGCCGGGCGCGATGTGCACGAGCAGACCGACGGGCGCCCAGCACTCGTACACCGTCTCCCGGCCGTCCGGGCGGGTCAGCCGTTCCGGGCGCGGTCCGCCCAGTTCCCGGCGCAGCTTGCGTTCCAGTGCCTGCCGGGTGAGGGCGGCGGACACCTCGGCCAACGTGGCCGCGGCCTCGTCGGGGGGCAGCTGCCCGACCAGAGCCCCGTACAGGGCGCAGGCGGGGTCGGCCAACTCGCGGGCGACCGCGGCACACGCATCGAGCACCACGTCGGCGGGCAGTGGACGCGCCAGGACCCGTCCGGTCAACTCCGCCAGGCCGGCGAGCCGCCGGCCGGCCTCGGCGTCGTCGATGAACTCGCCCTGCCAGAGGTGGGGGTGGGGGGTGGTCACGACATTCCCTTCATCAGTTCGGCGGCTGCGACGGCGCAACTGCGGTTGCGGCTCACTCCGGCACGGCCGTGCACGGTGAACCAGTCGGTGGACAGCGGGCAGGGGCAGTCCGCGCCGGGGTACAGCGAGGCGAGGTCGCCCATCACGACGCTCTGCGCCGGCACGGAGGTGATGTACGGACTGACCAGGTGCAGGAAACCGCGGTCCCCGTACGGCAGTGGGCGCAGCGTCGCCGTGTCGCGGACCGCCGCGCGTGACCACACGGGTACGTGCAGCCGGTGGTGTGCGCACTCGACGTACGGGACGCAGTGCTCGACGGAGCCGAAGGTGTCCCGGACCCGGTCACCCGGGATGCCGAGACGTTCGGTGATTTCGGCGTAGAACGCGTCCTTGGCGATCTGCCGGTCGGCGTGCCCCTTCCAGCCGCCGCCGAGCACCACCAGTGAGCCCTCGGGCAGTTGCAGCGGCGGCAGGCCCATCGCCCGCATCCGTTCCAGGGTGAAGTGGAGGAAGGCCGGGAAGCCCAGGATGCGGACCGGTACGTCGTCCTGCGCGTAGCGCCGGAGCGCGGCGACACAGCCGTGCACGTCGAACTCGTGGCCGGTGCCGGTGTGCCGCAGGGCGTGCGTGGTGTGTCGGGCTGGTGCGAAGTCGCACAGGTAGTTGTCGGTGAACGAGGTGCCCAGCTTCAGTGAGGGGGCCGGCTCGTAGCTGTACAGCAGGTAGTTGACCGGTCGGTCGGGGGTGATCCAACCGTAGTGGTCGAAGATGCGGGCCACCATGCGCTGGGCCGAGCGGATGGTCCACTCGTCGAAGAACATCTGCGACTTCTGGCCCGTGGTCCCGGAGGAGGTCAGGTGCAGGAACACCTGTTCGCGGGGGATGGAGAGGATCTCGTGGCGCTTGAAGAAGGCCGCGGGCACCAACGGGGCGCGCACTCCGTCGCCGACGGTGGGCGCCGCTTCCTCGGGCGGATCTTGGAGCAGGGCCGCGTAGAACGGGGAGCGGCCGGCGTGCCACGCATGGCTCTCTGCCATCGCCGCGGCGAACAGTTCATCAGCGGTGGGGCCGGCCGCGTACGGCTGCGCCAGGTCACACAGGCGCTGTACGTGGCCGAGCGCCTCCGGGTCGGGGACCTGGACGGGGGAGAGATGGGGGTTCATCGGGGTACCTCGTGAACGGGCAGGTAGGTGGCGGTCCAGGTGGTCAGGTAGGCGTCGAGGTAGGGCTGCAGCAAGGGGCTGACGGCCGTCGTGCGGAAGTCGATCTGGCGGCTGGTGCGGGAGAGTACGACGTAGTCGTGGAACCGGTCGCGGATGCGGCGCATCGCCGGGTAGACCGCGCTCGGCACGAACCCCGAGCCCAGGAAGACCTCCAGTGCCTCGGTGTCGGCGAGCGGCAGCAGCGTCTCCGCGTAGTCCGCGCCTGCCCGGGTGACCGCGGTCATCACCGCCTCCAGGGCGCCGGTGACCGCGGCCGGATGGGGATGCACTGCGACCAGGGCGCAGCTGCCGGCCACCGGGTCGAGGTCGGCGTACGCTTCGAAGCCGCCGTCGGCGGCGACCAGGAGCGCGTTCGGTGTGTGCAGCGGGAAGAAGCGGTCCTCCGCGTCGGGGAAGCGTTCCAGGAAGCGGCGCCGGACGAAGGCCGGGGCCTCGATCAGCTCTACCGGTGCGGTGCCGGCCGCGGAGGGCGCCACCCGGTGTCCGGGGAGGAATCCGGTGCCCGTGCAGTCGATGCCGGTGACGGCGGATGCGGCGGCCAGCAGCGCCGACAGGGCCTCGGGCACGTGTCCGGCGGGAGTGCGTCGGTCGAGCACGCCGTCGGCGTAGCGGGCGAACAGCGCGAGGCTCTCGCAGCCCTCGACCTCGACGGCGTTCGGCAGCAGCCCGAGCGGCCGGAAGCCGTTGTGCACGACGACGCGCTGGGGGCCTTCGGTGACGACGCGGACGGTGGTGTACACCGAGTCGAGACGACCGGTGGCGAAGGCCTCCTCGCAGACGGCGCCGGTGAGCCGGGAGGCGAGTCCGTCGCCGCGGTGCCCGGGATGGACGGCGAGGCCGACGAGTTTGCCGATACAGCTGCCCGGATCGGTCTGTACGACGGCGGAGCCGACGAGGTCGCCCCCGCCGGTGCGGGCGGTGAACCAGTGCGCGGTGCCGTCGGTGATGAGGCGGCGCATCACGGCCGGGTCGCTGCCGAGCGGTACCGGGTAGCCGTGCCCGTACACCTCGAAGTACAGCTGCCGCAGCTCCGCGATGTCCTGGACGGAGGCCGGGGACAGGACGGCGTTCACGGTCTCTCCCCCGCCGGTTCGAGGGGGCCCGAGGGCGTGGTGGGTGCCCGCGGCCCACCGGTCTCCGCCCGCCCGCCGAGGAACCACAGGGCAACGGCCACCGGGACGAGACCGGCGCCCTGCACCAGGCAGAGCGTGCGGGCCGGCAGATGGTCACCGAGCACGCCGAAGACGAGGCAGGACACGGGGAACGTGGCACCGAGCAGTGCCTGCATGACGGCGAAGAATCCCGGCTTGTCGTGGGCGGGCACCAGCCGCTGGAAGAGGGCGACGAAGCGCACGCCGATCACGCCGACGCACCAACCGGCGACCCCCAGTGCGACGAGCGCGACCGCGTGGCCGGCGACCAGACCCGGCAGGCCGAGGACAGTGGCCAGTACGGCCAGGCACACGCTGCCGACGGTGACCGGACGCCCGGGCACCCGGTCGCCGGTGAAGGAGCCGACGAGTGTGCCCGCGCCGAGCGCCGCCTCCAGCGAGGCGACGGTGGAACCGGTGGCGTGCAGCACGCTTCGCGTGTAGAGCGGCATCACCACGTAGACGGCGGTGGTGAAGACGTTGGCGGCGGCGAAACAGACCAGCACACGCCGGATGAAGGGAAGCCCGGCCAGGACCTGACGGAGCCCCCGAGGTGCGGGGGCCGGGCCGTCCACCCGCGGGCTCCCCCCGTCGGGCGCCGGTGCCGCGGCGTGCGGGAAGCGGACGGAGGCGACCAACAAGGCGGCGAGCAGGTAGCCGATGGCGCAGGCGGCGACGGTGCCCGGTAGTCCGCCCGCGTCGACGGCGAGCGGGCCGAACAGTCCTCCGCCGAGTCCGGCGACCGATTGGGTGGACAGTTCGAAGCCGGTGGCCGCCTCGATGTCGGTGTCCTCGACCAGTTCGGGCACCGAGGTCGTCAGGCACGGGTCGAAGACCGCCTGGCACGCGGCCAGGGCCAGTCCCACCGTGTAGACGGCTGGCGTGGGCAGCGTCCCGACCTGTGCCAGGCCGGTGGCCGTGGCGGCCACGGCGCCCGCGCAGGTCGCCGCGGCGGCCAGTACCGTCCGGTGGGCGTGGCGTGCCACGAGGCGGGCGATGACAGGGGCGAGCGCTACCGCCGGGAGGGTGCAGGCCATGAGGAACAGCCCCGAGTCGAGCCCTCGGTGCGGGCCGCCCGCGAATCCGACGAGCCACCAGACCGCGCCGGCCTGGAACATCCTGTTCGCGGCCTGGGTGAGGAGCTGACCGGCCCAGACCCGACCGAACGACGGGTTGCGCAGCACGAGGGGCGGACGGCGGCGGACACGCGAGGCCACCGCGCTCATGAGCAGGGCCGTTCGTCGACTACGCGGATCAGTTTCCCGGTGCGGGAGTTGACGGCCAGGTCCCGGTGGCGTACCCGCTCGACGGTGAGCGGATTGACATGGCCGGCAGCGGTCGCGCTTGCGTAGAGCGGGCGCTGGGCGAGGACCGCGGCGGCGACGGCGTCCGTCAGCGCGGAATTGCCGTCGCCGGGTTCGCCCGTCGCCAGTCTCAGCACCAGACCGTCGCGACCGTTGCTGCGCTGTACCACGAGTTGCAGGCCGGTCACCTCACCGGCGGCATCGGCGGCCGTGACGATGTCGTGGACGTCCTGGGTGTAGAGGGACACCGGACCGACCCGCACGCCTTCCTCGGCACGGCCGAGGAGGCGGAAGACCCCGGCCTCCCGGTCCACCCATTCGGCCCGGTCTCCGGCGGGGTAGCGGAGCACTGGCATGAGCCTTCGGCGTAGATCGGTGACGACCAGCCGCCCCGGTACGCGGTTGTCGGCGACGGAACGGTCGCTGTCGTCGTCGAGGATCTCGACCACCGTGTACGGGGTGAAGGCACGGTGCACCCGGGGGTCGTCGCCGGGCACCGCTTCCCCGAGCAGTCCCGCGTCCACGCTCGCATAGCCGAGGGAGCGTGCGCGGGCCTTCGGGAACGCGGCCCGGAGCTGGGGGAGCTGGTCACCGAAGAGGCATTCGCCGCCGAAGAACAGCAGTTCCACGTGTGGAAGTTGACGCCCGGCTGCGACGAGGCGCTCGGCCAACGAGCAGAGGGTGGTGGGGGTTCCGGCGACGACCTGGACCTGGAACTCCTCAAGCGTTGCGGCAGTGGACTCCCAGGGCGCCGCGCCCCCTAGGGGAAGGCGGACGTTGGCCACGGGAGCCCGGTGGAGCGAGTCCAGGACGAAGCTGAAACTGGCGTACAGGTCGCCCGCGTAGAAGAGATCGGCGACCCGGTGGCCCGGCCGCAGTCCGGCGTTGACGAGTCCGGCGCCGAAGGCGGTGGTGAACTCCCGCCATTCGGTGCGTGTGTAGAAGGAGAACTTCGGTGATCCCGTCGTGCCGCCGCTGCGGAAGACGACTGCCTCGTGCAGCGGCGCGGTCAGCAGCCTGTTGTCACCTGGAGAGTTGGCCCGCCAGAAATCGACTTGAGGCACCAGCGGCAGTTCTGCGAGCCGGTCAGTTGTGGAGGGTAGGTGGGCGTAGAGGTCACGGTAGAAAGGCGAGTTGCGGCGTACGAAGCGTATGAGCTCCGCAAGTGGTTGAACGGGCATCAATTCCTGCTCGAAGGCGTTTATCGCCGACACGAAAAAGGCCGACGGTGGCGTGCCGAGTCGGGCCGTTCCGGACCTATGGATGGCCGTGCCGTCGGCGATGCGAATCAACGGTGCACACCCACGCTGAACGCGGGCGTCCGGATCACAAGGGTATCTCAACATGCGGGACGCTCTGTACGCCAACTCAGCCTGTTGGCAAGCCATTTCGAGGAGCAGGGACGACAGGAGGGCGCTTTGGGTTCCCCTGAAAAGAGAGACGGCCATCACATCTCCCTCCTTTTTCATAAGGAGACTTTGAATGCCCCTCAAGCAGTGTTTATGGAATGGGCCCAGGTCCGCAGTCCGCCCGTGCGGGACGACGGGTGGCGGGCCCCGGCATCACGGCCCGAGTGGCTTCGATGGCCGGTCCGCCAGGGTGCGCAGCCGCAGGCCTGACCGTTCGGGCACGGCGAACCCGCGGGGCGGCGAGCAGGGGGCCCAGAGCTCGACGGTTGTGCGGCCGACGGCGGAAGGTCCCGCCTCGGGCATCACAGCCAGCCGGTCATGCGCCAGCCCGGTGCGAGGGCGAACCGAGGTCACGGACAACCGGTCTGTGAAGACTGGATCCTAGTGCCGCAACAGGCCTCGGCCGGCCTTGGGCGAGTACCCCGCCACGCACAGCGTCCGGCCCTGTGGGCCGGGAAACTACCAGCGCACTGCGGTGAAGTCGACGGGCCGGGGCCGCAGTTCCCGGCCGCGTGCCGTCAGCCCTTGCAGCCGCCGGGCCATGTCACCGCAGGGAAGGCGCATTCGGTCACCGTGGTCTGGCAGCAGCCGCTCAAAGCGCAGAAGGACAAGGCCGGCGCCAGGGCCTTCTGCAGCTCGGTCCCCGTCAGCAGTCCGGCGTTGGGATCAACCGGTTCGGCGGCGCGGGACGGGCTGCTGCCAGATCCTGCCGATTCGGCGGATCGACCGATCTGACGGGGCAGACCGGGTCCGGCGGATCCGAATCCGACGGAGCAGGCGGCAAGGGCCAGCGGGAGAACCGCGGCGACGAGCGCCTTGGCGGCGGCACGGGACGGGAGGCGCATCGAAGTCCTTCGGGAGTCACGGAGTCGAGCAGTGCGCTTGCGATCGTTGCTTGGCACGCAGAGGGGCATGTCCGGAACCTGTCGCAGGGCGAGTGCGGCCAGTCGATCAGCCGACCGCGGCCCACCCTCTGGGTTTTCCTGGCGCTCGACCACTGCACTGCCATGCTGAAATCAATCCAAAAGGGACAACCGGTGGGTGACCTGCCTCGATGACAAGACCACGCACCTGGCGGGAAGTCAGCTCCCAGTAAGGGGTCGGCCGCGGGCCGAACGGACTCTAGCGCCGGTCAAGTACGCAGGTCCCCGGCTGGTTTCCACAAACGACCAAGGGCCGGTTTCAGAATCCTCTGAAACCGGCCCTGAAATGCGACTCTCACGAGTCGGGACGACAGGATTTGAACCTGCGACCCCTTGACCCCCAGTCAAGTGCGCTACCAAGCTGCGCCACGTCCCGTCTGGCCCCGTCTGACCTGGGCTTTCCCCGGCCGAACGGACAGGGAAACCATACCGCACTCGGTCGTTGGCCGTGCGCACCTTTCCCGCTTGACCTCAAGTTTGGTTGAGGTTGCACGATCGTCGGCATGACGATCACCTCGGACAACAGCCGTACGTACGGCTATGAGGACCTGCCCCGGTTGATGGGGCTGATGACCGGCGACGAGAAGCACGGTCCGGCGGCCACGTCCACGCTCGACGTGTTGTGGGTGCTGTACGACCGGGTGCTCCGGGTCACGCCGGAGCGGAGACAGGACCCCAGCCGGGACCGTTTCCTGCTGAGCAAGGGGCACGGGCCGATGGCGTACTACGCGGTGCTGGCCGCGAAGGGGTTTGTGCCGGTCGAGTGGCTGCCCGGTTTCGGCTCGTACGACTCCCCTCTCGGGCACCACCCGGACCGCGTTCGGGTACCGGGGGCCGAGATCGGCAGCGGGTCGCTCGGGCACGGGCTCCCGATCGCCGTGGGAAGTGCGCTGGGACTGCGCGCACAGGGACTGCACGATCCGGCGATCTGGGTGCTGATCGGGGACGCCGAACTGGACGAGGGAAGCAACCACGAGGCCATCGCCTTCGCCGGACCCGCCGGCCTGGAGCGCCTGCACACCGTCGTGGTCGACAACTCCTCCGCCAGCCATGCGCTGCCCGGTGGGATCGCCGCCCGGTTCGAGGCAGCGGGCTGGTCCGCGGTGACCGTCGACGGACGCGACCAGGAGGCCCTGTACGCCGCGTGCACCGCACCCCATCCGGGCCGGCCGCACGTGGTCGTGGCCCGGGTCGAGCCGAAGAGCACCTGACGCCCCGTACCGCCCTCCCGTGTCCCCCGCTGTCTCCAGCCCCCGCCGTCCCATGCCTCCAGCCTCCCGTGCCTCCAGGCTCTCTTGCCCCTCTCAGCCCTCCCGTCCCTCCTATCCCTCCCATCCCTGTGCGCCTCTACCGCCTCGCGGTCCTGCGCTCACGGGTCTTCCTCTCCCCCCGACGTCCTTTCCGCCGCCATCCTCGAAAGGGACCCTCCGATGGACACCATGCGTGACCGTTTCGCCCCCGTCGTCTCCCAACTGCTGGACGAGAATCCGCGACTCGCGGTCGTGCTCGCCGAGATCGGCAAGGACGGCTTCCGTGAGGCCATGCGCCGACACTCCGACCGGGTGCTGAACGTCGGGATCCGCGAACAGCTCCTCATCGGGGCGGCTGCGGGGCTGGCGCTCACCGGACTGCGGCCGGTCGTTCACACCTTCGCCTCGTTCCTCGTGGAGCGACCGTTCGAACAGGTCAAGCTGGATCTGGGGCACCAAGGCGCCGGAGCGGTACTGGTGAGCGCGGCCGCCTCCTTCGACTGGCCGGCCGGCGGCTTCACGCACATGGCCCCCGGTGACGTGGCGCTTCTCGACACCCTGGACGGCTGGACGGTGCATGTGCCCGGGCATCCCGACGAGGCCGAGACACTGCTGCGGCACGCGGTCGCCGCGGGCGACGACAAGGTGTACGTGCGGCTCTCCGTCCAGGCCAATCAGCAGGGCCGAATGACCGACGGTGCCCACTTCGTGACGGTCCGCACGGGCCGCCGCGGTGTGGTGGCCGCCGTCGGGCCGGTGCTGGACGCGGTCCTCGCCGCCACGGAGGGGCTGGACGTGACCGTGCTGTACGCGACGACCGTACGGCCCTTCGACGCGGCCGGGCTACGGCGGGCCACCGCAATGGCGGGCACCGACGTCGTACTCGTGGAGCCGTACCTCGCTGGGACGTCGGCGACGGCCGTGAGCACGGCGCTGTCCGACGTGCCGCACCGGGTGCTGGGCCTCGGCGTCAGCCGACGGGAACTGCGGCGGTACGGGACGATCGAGGAGCACCAGGCTGCGCACGGGCTCGACGCGCGGAGCCTGCGTGAGCGGATCGGCGGGTTCGTGGGAACGGACCGGGTCCCAGTGCGGGTGTGACGGGGCGTCCGGACCGACGCGCCCGGGCCATCGCCCGCACCGGCACGAGGTTGCCCACCGCCGGGCGGCGGTCTCACCGCCCTGGCGGCAATCCCAGTTCGGGGTGGGCGTCCAGGAGCCGAGGCGGAGCGGCCTGCCGCCAGGAGTCGGCCAGGATGTCCCGCAGTTCGTCCTCGTCCTCCAGTGCCGCGAGTCTCGCTCTCACCCAGGCGAACTGAGCCTCGTGGCCGGCGATCCAGAACTTCTCCGGCTCTGCCAGCGCCAGTTCGTCGCGTTCGTCCTTGGGACAGCGCACGGCGATGGAGGTCTCGTCCTCGGGCAGAGTCGCGAACATCTTCCCGGCCACCCGGAACGTGGGCATGCTCCAGGCGGTCTTCTCGGTGGTGCCCGGCAGGGACAGGGCAATACGGCGTACGTCGTCAGCATCCGGCATACCACGCACCGTAGCTGCCGGCACTGACAGTCACCCGGCCGGAGCGACCGGGCACCGGCGGTTCCGGGTCGTGGGCCGCAACTCGTCCCCGCGGCTCACCGCACGGCCGGGGACAGCCTCACGTCCGCGCCGCCTCGCCCAACGCCTGCAGCACCGGGTGGATCAGCGGGTGCTCCTCCGCCCCCCGGCGTACGGCGGCGAAAACGCGGCGGGTCGGGGCCACGCCGTCGACGGGGCGGACCACCACGCCCCTGAGGTCCATGCCGCGCAGGGCGGACCGCGGGACCAGAGCCACGCCCGCGTCGGCCGAGGCGAGGGCGACGACGGCACGGAAGTCGTCGGAGGAATGCTCCAGGCGGGGTTGGAAACCGGCGCTCTCGCAGGCGAGGACTACCACGTCGTGGCAGGGGTTGCCGGGGTACGGACTGATCCACGGGTCCTTGGCCAGTTCGGCGAGGGGGACCTCGGCGGTGTCCGCGAGGCGGTGACCGACCGGGACGACGGCGTCGAACGGCTCGGCGTAGAGGGGGACGTGGGTGAGCCGGGGGTCGTCGGCGGAGGGGGCGCCCCGGTACTCAACGGCGACCGCCACATCGACCTGTCGGTCCAGGACCATGGGCAGGCTGGCGTCCCCTTCGGCGTCCTGGACACGGATGTGGATCCCGGGCGCGGTACCAGCGAGCCGGACCAGCGCCGGGGCCACGACCTGGGCGATTCCGGTTGCGAACGCCGCCACGGTGACCTCGCCCGCCTCGCCCGAGCCGTAAGCCGCCAGCTCGGCCTCGGCCCGCTCCAACTGGGCGAGGACCGCGTTGGTGTGGCTGAGCAGGATCTCACCGGCAGGGGTGAGCCGTACGCCCCTGGCACTGCGTTCGACCAGGCGGTGACCGGTCTCCTGCTCCAGGGCCGTCAACTGCTGGGAAACCGCCGAGGGGGTGAGGTAGAGGGCGGCGGCTGCCGCGGTCACGGTGCGGTGGTCGGCCACCGCACGGAGGATGTGGAGCCGCCGTGCCTCGATCATGCAGTCAATTATCCCAGGCTGTCCGCTGGTCAGGTCGCCAGCTGTGTCCGGGCCGCGACGAAGGCGTCGACCGCGCGGTTGACGTCGTCCGTGGAGTGCGCGGCGGACAGCTGAACGCGGATGCGGGCCTGCCCCTGTGGGACCACAGGGTAGGAGAAACCGATCACGTACACACCGCGTTCCAGGAGCAGCTCGGCCATCCGGGCCGCCTTGGCCGCGTCGCCGATCATCACGGGGGCGATGGGGTGGTCGCCAGGGAGGATGTCGAAGCCCTTCTCGGTCATGCGGCGGCGGAACAGGGCGGTGTTCTCGGCGAGCCGGACGCGCAAGTCGTCGGCCGACTCCAGCAGGTCGAGGACCTTCAGGGAGGCAGCGGCGATCACCGGGGCCAGGGTGTTGGAGAACAGATAGGGGCGGGAGCGCTGGCGCAGCAGGGCGACGATCTCCGCACGGGCCGCCACATACCCACCCGAGGCGCCGCCGAGGGCCTTGCCGAGGGTGCCCGTGACGATGTCGACACGGTCCATGACCCCGTGCAGTTCGGGGGTGCCGCGGCCGGTGGGACCGGTGAAGCCGACGGCGTGCGAGTCGTCGACCATCACCATGGCGTCGTAGCGGTCGGCGAGGTCACAGATCTCAGCGAGCGGGGCGACGTAGCCGTCCATGGAGAAGACGCCGTCGGTGACGATCAGGCGGCGGCGAGCGTCCTGCGCTTCCTTGAGCCTGGCCTCCAGCTCCGCGAGGTCGCGGTTCGCGTAGCGGAAGCGGCGGGCCTTGGACAGGCGGATGCCGTCGATGATGGAGGCGTGGTTGAGAGCGTCGGAGATCACCGCGTCCTGCTCGCCGAGCAGGGTCTCGAAGACACCGCCGTTGGCGTCGAAGCAGGAGGAGTAGAGGATCGTGTCCTCCTGGCCGAGGAACGCCGACAGCCGGGCCTCCAGCTCCTTGTGCACCTCCTGGGTGCCGCAAATGAAGCGGACGGAGGCCATGCCGTAGCCCCACCGGTCCAGGGCCTGGTGGGCGGCGGCGATCACCTCGGGGTGGTCGGCGAGGCCGAGGTAGTTGTTGGCGCAGAAGTTGAGGACCTGGCCGGGGCGGCCGCCGGCGCTGACGTTGACGGTCGCGGACTGCGGGGTGTCGATGACTCGCTCGGGCTTGTGCAGGCCTGCCGTGCGGATCTCGTCGAGGGTGGCGCGCAGGTCGTCACGGACGGTGTCGAACATGAAGGAGCTCCTGAAGGTGCTGGCGGATGAGGGGGTCACGCGGTCCAGTCGAGGATGATCTTGCCGCCGGTGCCGGCAGCGGCGTCGGCGAAGGCCGCCTCGAAGTCGCGGTAGCCGTACCTGCCGGTAATCACGGGGGCGAGGTCGAGACCCCCCTCCAGCAGCACCGACATCGCGTACCAGGTCTCGAACATCTCTCGGCCGTAGATGCCCTTGATGGTGATCATCGAGGTGACGATCCGCGCCCAGTCGACCGGGAACTCCTGCGCCGGCAGGCCGAGCATGGCAATTCGGCCGCCGTGCGTCATGTTGGCGATCATGTCCCGCATGGCCTCGGGACGGCCGGACATCTCCAGGCCGATGTCGAAGCCCTCGCGCAGCCCCAGCTCCCGCTGTCCGTCGGCGATGGTGGACTCGGCGACGTTCAGGGCGAGGCTCACACCGATCTTGCGGGCCAACTCCAGGCGTTCCTCGCTGACGTCCGTGATGGCGACGTTGCGGGCGCCCGCGTGCCGGGCCACGGCGGCGGCCATCAGGCCGATCGGTCCGGCGCCGGTGACCAGGACGTCCTCGCCGACCAGCGGGAAGGACAGCGCGGTGTGCACGGCGTTGCCGAACGGGTCGAAGATCGCGGCGATGTCGAGGTCGACGGGGACGCGGTGCACCCAGACGTTGCTCGCGGGCAAGGCGACGTACTCGGCGAAGGCGCCGTCACGGCCGACACCGAGGCCGACGGTGGCCCGGCACAGGTGCCGGCGGCCGGCCAGGCAGTTGCGGCACTTGCCGCACACGAGGTGGCCCTCACCGCTGACCCGGTCGCCTACGCGGATGTCGGTCACGTCCGGTCCGACCTCCACGACCTGCCCGACGAACTCGTGGCCGACGACGAGCGGGGTGCTGATCGCTTGCTGGGCCCAACCGTCCCAGGCCCGGATGTGCAGGTCGGTTCCGCAGATACCGGTTCGCATGACCTTGATCAGCACGTCGCCGGGCCCGATGGCCGGCTCCGGGACATCCATCAACCAGAGCCCCGGCTCTGCCTTCTCCTTGACCAGCGCCTTCAACGCTACGACTCCTGTGGGTGAGGTCCCGGCCGCAGGCACACCGAACACGCCCGCGCCAGGTCAGAGGGGTGGAATCACCCTGCAATCTGCCGTATGGGCGGGCCGGGGTCCATCGAGCTTTTCTTAACCGGCGTCTCAGCTTTCCTTCACGCCTCCCGTGTCGAAACGGCAGGCGCCCGGTGTCACGGGGGCAGACCGTCCGCCGCGCTCCGTTCGAGGCGCACGACGAGGTCGGCCGCGAGCGCCTTGATGGTCTCCAGACCTGTCCTGCCCCAGGCGCGCGGTGCGGTGTCGGCGGCGCACACGGTACCGAGTGCCATACCCGAACTGTCGATGAGCGGGGCACCGAGGTACGAGTGCATGCCGTACTCGTCGACCACTGGGTTACCCGCGAACCGCGGGTAGTCGCGGACATCCTCCAAGACCAGAGCCTTGCGGCGGACCACCACATGGGGGCAGAAACCATGGTCGCGTGGCAGGACCCGGCCCAGCACCGGTCTGCTGCCGTCCTCCCGCAGCACCGGCACCACGGCCGGGGCACTCAGCCCGGCGAAGAACTGGTGGTCCTCGCCGATGAAGTTCACCATGGCATAGGGCGCGCTGGTGAGCTGGGCGAGGTCGCCGGCGAAGACGTCGAGCGTGGGAGCGGGCCGGTCCACCAGACCGAGTCGGCGCAGTCGGTGGAGGCGAGCGGGGGCTTCTCTGTCCTCAGGGGTGAGCAGCAGACCCCGGACTGGTCGAGGCGGCTCGTAGCTCATGGCCGGGCTCCGTCGCTGTGGGCGTACCTCATATTTGGGCTCCGTGGGCGGTAGGGCGGGATCACATATGCGCGCCATGGCTGGGTGCGGTCGCCGGGGCGTGGGCCAGGAGGTGGCGTACGAGGGTGAGCAGGGTCTGGACGCCGGAGCTGGAGATCCGGGCGTCGCAGCGGACCACGGGGACCTCCGGGCTCAGGTCGATGGCGGCCCGTACCTCCTCGGGGTCATAGCGGTAGGCGCCGTCGAACTCGTTGACGGCGACGATGAAGGCGAGACCGCGCTCCTCGAAGAAGTCCACGGCGGCGAAGCAGTCCTGCAGCCGGCGGGTGTCGGCGAGGATCACCGCGCCGAGTGCTCCCTCGGACAGTTCGTCCCACATGAACCAGAACCGCTCCTGCCCCGGTGTGCCGAACAGGTACAGCACGTGCTCCGGATCGAGGGTGATCCGGCCGAAGTCCATGGCCACCGTCGTCTCGGCCTTGTTCTCGATGCCTTCGAGGCTGTCCGTCGCGGCACTGACCGTGGTGAGCAACTCCTCCGTGCTGAGCGGGGCGATCTCACTGACCGCTCCCACGAAGGTCGTCTTGCCGACCCCGAACCCACCCGCCACCAGGATCTTGAGCGCAGTGGGGAACGGGTCAGAGCTGTCGTCGTAGTCCATCGAGCACTGCCTCCAGCAGAGACCGGTCAGTGGGTGTGTGGTGGAAGACGGGCGGCTTGGTGGTCAGCGCACCGCAGTCGACTAGGTCCGAAAGCAGCACCTTGGTGACCGCCACGGGCAGTTTCAGCTGGGCGGCGATCTCGGCGACCGAGACGGGACCACGGCACAGGTCCAATGCCTGCGCGTGCTCCGGTCCGAGGTAGCCGAGCGGGGTCACGCCGGTGGCCATGACCTGCGACATCAGGTCGAGAGCGATGCTCGGCTCGGTACGGCCGTTGCTGACCGTGAACGGCCGTACCAGCCGTCCGGCCGCATCGTCCAGCCAGGGCCCGTCACCGGCTGCGGCCACGCTCAAAGCCTCGTCGCCGTGGGTTCGACGGCATGCTGCCGGGGCGCGGTCACGAGATAGGGGCGGACGCTCTTGACCAGCATGGCCATCTCGTAGCCGAGCACGGCCGCGTCGGCCTCGCGGGCCGCGAGCACGGCGAGGCAGGTGCCGGAGCCAGCGGTGGTGACGAACAGCAGGGTCGCGTCGAGTTCGACGACGACCTGACGGACGTCCCCGCCGTCGCCGAACCGGACGCCCGCGCTGCGGCCCAGTGAATACAGGCCGGAGGCGAGGGCTGCCATGTGGTCGGCGCTGTCGGGGTCGAGGCCGTGCACGGACTTCACCAGTCCGTCGCAGGACAGGAGCACCGCGCTGGTGGTGTGCGGTACGCGCTGCACGAGGCCGCTCAACAGCCAGTCGAGGTCGGATGCATGGGCGGTCGGCGCGTCGCTCGCCATGGAAGATCGACTCCTTGGGGTACGAAGGTCTGCGGGAGCGCTGGGGTGAGGTGCCTGCGGGTGGGGGCAGGGGGCGATCAGCCGGCCGGGGCGCTCCCGTCCGTCCGGCTGGTGCCGCGGTTGCCTTCGGATGCGGGCCCGTGGGCGCGCGCCTGGAGTATGGGGGACGGGGTGATGTGTCCCGGGACTGTGTTGTCCGGGACCGTGTGCTCGGAGGTCGTGTGTTCGGAGGCCGCGTGGTCCGGGCGCAAGTGGTCGGGGGCCATGTGGCCGGAACCGCTGTGCTCCGACGCCCCGTAGCTCGGGTCCGTGAACCCAGGCGCCGCCTGGTCTGTGCCTCCGTGTCCGGACCGGGCATGCGCCGGTTCGGTGGACTCCGGTGCGGGGAACTGCAGATGCCCACCCCCAGTGTGTGCGGCATCCATGTGTACGGCATCCGCGTGGGACGCCGCCGAATGCAGGGACGGCATAGGGGAGGAGGTCATGTCTGCGGACCCCAGGTACGCCGGGGCAGCGTGGGGCGAGGCTGTGTGGGCCGGGCCCATGTGCTGCGGCTCCGCGTACGTCGACGCCCCGTACATCGGTTCTCCGCTGGGCGGCTCCTCGTACACTGCCTCCATGTGCTGCTGGGCCTCGGCGAGTCCGATGCCGCGCTGGAAGGCAGCCATCAGGCCCGGGTCATGGACCGCAACGCTGTCGCCCCCCTGGCGGGGCGCTGGGCCGCCGCGAAGCTCCGGCACGATGTGTTCCAGGGCGCGTCGGCGGGGCAGTTGGGGCTTGTCCTCGGTGCTGCATACGCTGCCGGCACGCGGAGTGGGCGCGATGCCCGCGTGGTTCTCGACCACCTGTCGGTCCTGGGCGTTGACGCCGGGCACGGCCTCCGCGGGGGTGGGGCGTGCCCCGCGCGCGCCCCGTACCGGCAGCGGGGCCGGAGCACCTGCCTTGCGCGCCCCCTCAACGTCTACGTCGCTGTCCCGCCCGGAGCCGCCTTCGGCGGCGTGCCGCCCGGAACTGCCCTCGGCACCCCGTCGGACGGGCCCGCGCTGGGCGTGCCGCCTTCGCCCACCCACTGGAGCCGATCCGGGACCAGCCCCCGCCCCGGCCCCCGCCCCGGCCCCCGCCCCGTCCGCCGCTCCGCCCCCGGTCGGGGGAGGGGACGCGGATCCTGCCGGGCGTTGGGGTTGCAGCTGGGACCGGGCGGGTTCATCGGCTTCCGGCTGGTCCTCGGTGACCCGAACGGGGGGCGGTACCGGCGGCTGCGCCTCCTGCACTTGCCGTGACGCACCGGTCCCAGCCGGGTCTTGTTCCGTCTCGGCCCCTTCCTCAGCCCCTCCGGAAGCGCCGGGCGCAGAGCCCAACAAAGCCTCCGGAATGACGAGTACGGCCTGCACGCCGCCGTAGATGTTGGTCTGCAGCCGCACCGTGATGCCGTGCCGGCGGGCGAGCTGGGAGACCACGTAGAGACCGATGCGGCCATCGGCCAGCAGGCTGGCGACGTTCACCTGGTCGGGGTCGGTGAGCAGGGTGTTCATCCGGTGCTGCTCGGCGGCAGGCATACCGAGCCCACGGTCCTCGACCTCCACGGCGAGTCCGGAGGTGACGAGGTTGGCGCGGAGCAGCACCTGAGTGTGCGGGGCGGAGAACACGGTTGCGTTCTCGACGAGTTCGGCGAGCAGATGAATGACGTCGGCGACGGCGTGACCGCGCAGTTCGCCGTCGATCGGCGGCGCCAGCTTGACCCGGGAGTACTGCTCGACCTCGGCGATGGCGGAACGCAGCACCTCGGTCATGTTCACCGGGTTGCTCCACTGGCGCCGGGAGACGGCGCCGCCGAGCACGGCGAGGTTCTCGGCGTGCCGCCGGATGCGGGTGGCCAGGTGGTCTACGTGGAACAGGCCCTTGAGCAGACCAGGGTCCTCGAACTCGTTCTCCAGCTCGTCGAGGATCGAGATCTCCCGGTGCACCAGGGACTGGAGTCGACGCGCGAGGTTGACGAACACCTCGAGCTTCTGCTCGCTGCCCGCCTGGCTGGAGAGCTGGGCAGCGCGCACGACGGCGGTGACGGCGCCGT
Source organism: Streptomyces pluripotens (assembly GCF_000802245.2). Classification (NCBI taxonomy): domain Bacteria; kingdom Bacillati; phylum Actinomycetota; class Actinomycetes; order Kitasatosporales; family Streptomycetaceae; genus Streptomyces; species Streptomyces pluripotens. The sequence continues at coordinate 6,502,877 of NZ_CP021080.1, read as the reverse complement.
CGTGCGCCCGGGCCAGGTCCGCGGCGAGCAGTTCGAAGTCGTCGGCACTGTCGGGCAGTCGGCGGCGTGAGTGGCGCTGCGGCGGGGTTTCTCCTTGACGCAACGCATCGACCAGGGCGTGCAGCTCGGCCTCACCGCGCGCTGCGGTGCGGCGCAGCGCGTCCACCCGGTCGGACACCGAGCGAGCGGCGCGGTCGGCGGCCACGGCGGCGATGAGGATGCCGGCGACGGTCACGGTGACCGCTCCGGCGAGCACGGCCCACAGGGTGGGGCCGGTGTGCGCACCGGCGGAGCGGACGCTGATCAGAACGGCGGCGGTGGCGCTGAGGGCGACCGCGAGGGGCGGCAGCACGGCGAGCCTCATGAGCTGGGGCCGTATGTGCGTTTCGGGCAGTGCGGGAGCGGGTCGCGCGACCGGCCGCCCGTGTCGGCCGCCCTCTCGGCGGTCGGCGCGGGCGGCCGGTGCTCGGAGGTGAGACATCTACGTCCTCGTACTGGTCCGTCGGCCTGTTCACGCGGTGCGCCATGCGGACATGCGTCATCGCGGCGTCGGCCGACGGGACCGGGGATCCGGCCGTGCGTCGCCCGACGGACACTCACAGTAGTTGCCTGCGCATCATGTGCGGTGGGCAGTTGACAAAGTCGCCCGCGGAGCGTCCCACTCTGGTATGAACCCTCGCACGAAGGACCGATAACCGAGTTGCGCTCTCCCGAGTGACGCGAAAGGCATCGAAAAGCAGCGATAGGAAACGGACAGAATCAGTCATCGTGACGAGGTGACACCCGGCAGGTCACACCGCTTCCGTCCTCCACCACCCGGCCGTTTCCGGCCGTTGTCCGCGCGCACTCCACGCCACACCGGGCGCCCCAGGTGCAGCACCGCCCCACCGCGACACGCGGGGCACATGCGGCGCTGCCCGGCCCTGGATCAGGCGTCAGCTCCCCCTACGTCCCGGCCGGGCACACAGATCCGCTGCGCCACGGGCCACTGGAGTGCCGGGGCCAATAAGGCTGCGACCCTCACCGCTCGCCGGCGAAGTCGAGATCGCCCCGGACAGATTCCAGTGCGGTGTCCCGCCCCACCGGACGGCGCCACGGGCGTGCGACGGGCGAAGACACCTCCCGCCACCAGGGGGCTGCGGGGAGTTCCCCAGCTGGCTGGAATGGCTCACCGGGCCGAGGCAGTGCCACCGCCTGGCCAGCCTCCTCCGCCGCGTCCTTCGTCCACTCCCCCGGCTCGACCCACGGGTGCGGGGCGAGGTTGAAGGTGCCCCAGTGGATCGGCAGCAGCACGCCGCGGGGCGCTCCGCCCTGCAGATCGAGGTGGGCCCGCAGCCCCTCCTCGGGCGTCATGTGGATGTCGGGCCAGAACTCGCTGTAGGCCCCGATCTGGATCATCGTGGCGTCGAACGGGCCGTGCGTGGTGCCGATGTCCCGGAAGCCCTCGAAATAGCCGGTGTCACCGCTGTGGTAGATCCGGTGCTCCTCGCCGATGACGGCCCAGGACGCCCAAAGGGTGTGCTGGGTGTTGCGCAGGCCCCGCCCGCAGAAGTGGCGGGCGGGAGTGGCAGTGAGCGTGAGCCCGCCGACCTTGGTGGACTCGTGCCAGTCCAGTTCGCGCAGCCGGTCCGGGCTGACGCCCCACGCTTCGAGGTGGGCCCCCACGCCGAGCGGCACGGCGAACAGGGTGTCCGTGCCAGCCAGTGCCTTGATGGTGGGCAGGTCCAAGTGATCGTAGTGGTCGTGCGAGATGACCACGACGTCGACCGGGCCGAGCGCAGCCAGCGGCAGCGGCACCGGGTGCAACCGCTGGGGCCCGATGAAGGGGAACGGAGAGCAGCGCTCACCCCAGACGGGATCGAACAGGACCCGGTGACCGTCGATCTCGGCGAGCACGCTGGAGTGGCCCATCCAGGTCAGCCGCAGTCCGGTGACGGGCGGCCCAGCGAGGTCGGCGAAGGTCGTGGGATGCACCGGGACGGTGCCCTGGGGAGCGCGCAGGGGGCGGGTCTCCTTGTCGAAGAACACCTTCGCGAAGTCCAGTGGCGAACCGGACGGCCGCAGGCGCGCGGGGCCTCCGGGATTCTGGAAGACACCGTCCCTGAAGTGCGGTGAGCGGCGGATGCGTGCCAGGCGCTCACCGCCCGGGTCCGCGCCGAAGGCCGCGGGCCGCAGTGCGCGCAGGCCGGAGCTCAGGGAACGCAGACCGGTCACGGTACCTCCAGGACGAAGTGACTGAGGTTCTCCATTATGGTCGGCCCCCGACGACAACCCGGTTCACCGGGGTCTCACCCCGCCTCTCGCCTCCGGCGCCGAAGGTCCGTCCCCACGTTGACAGGCCGGGGAAACGCTCCCGGCACTGACGTGCTGTTCAGTCATACTCGTCCCGGCACCCGCCCGCCCGCGCTCGCCCCGGAAGGCAGGACCGCTCCGGGCCCGAGCTGGGCGCATTCCCCGAGGAGGCCCCGTGGCCCCGCCCCGACGGGACGAACCCGCGCGCCGCCGGCCGCGCTCCGGTGGCGGACCGGCTGCCGGTGATCGCGTCACGCTTCGGCCGGTACCGGTGACTGGCCGCGGTGCGCCCGCCCACCGGGCGCCCCTGGACGGCCTGAACGTGCCTCGGGCGCCGGCCGCTTCGGCACCACCCACGACGACGGAATAGGGTGACCGCGTGGCGAGAGTGCGGTTGAGTGTGGCCGAGCGGCAAGAGGAACTCCTGCGCGCGGCCATCGAGCAGATCGAGGCGCGGGGTGTGGCAGCACTCAGGATCGCCGACGTGGCCGCAGCGCTCGGGGTGAGCAACGCACTGGTGCTCTACCACTTCTCGACGAAGGAGAAGCTGGTCGCCGCCGCGTTCGCGTACGCGGCCGAGGACGATCTCAGACATCTGCGCAAGCTGCTGGGACGACGGACCTCGGCACTGCGACGGCTGCGGGCCGCGGTGCGCTGGTACGCGCCGACCGGCCAGGCGAAGGGCTGGCGGCTGTGGATCGAGGGCTGGGCCGTTGCCCTGCGCGAGCCCGCCCTGCGGGAGGTCACCCGGAACCTGGACCGGCAGTGGAAGGCGGCGATCGCCGAGGTCATCACCGAGGGGGTCACGGTGGGGGAGTTCGCGTGTGCCGACCCGTCCGGTGCCGCGCTACGGCTGACCGCGCTGTTGGACGGGCTCGCGGTGCAACTGACGACGTATCCGGGCGCAGTGCCGCGGACTCGCGCCCGGGAATGGGCCGACGATGCACTGGCCCGCGAACTGGGTTTGGAACGGCAGGCGTTGACCGAGCGACGACGGTGAGCGCAGGCGCACCGTCCGGATACGGTGCGGCCCACAGCGACGGGATGCACGGCGACCGCGCCGTGCTGGACCACGCGCGTGGGCACGGCCGCGGGCCCGGACCACGCCCGCCCGGTCCGGGCCCGCGGCCTGCGGGTGTCACGCCACGGAGGCGATCCGCGTCCTGATGTCGTCGGGCGACAGCGCGCCCTTCGCCGTCACGTGATCGCCGGAGGACTCGCCGCGCAGCCGGCGGCCGATCCACGGCACGAGGAACTCACGGGCCCACTGGACGTCATCGCGCCGTACCTCCAGAGTTCCCCGGGGTGGCAGCGGTGGCCACGGCTGTTCCGGATCGGCCGGGACGTCGAGGCCGAGGACCTGGCCGGCGCGCAACGCCACGCGCGTGTGGCCCTCGGGGGAGAGGTGCAGCCGGTCGCTGTCCCAGGCCCTGCGGTCCTGCACGGACTTGAGGGACCACAGGTCGAGGACGGGGCAGCCGTAGCGGTCGGCGATGGCACGCACGTGTCCGTTGTAGGTGGCTATCTTGCCGCGCAGATGCTTGAGCACAGGGACGCCACGAGTGTCGAAGCCGGTCGTCACCATCACCGTGCCCGCAGCCTCGGTGAGCCGGACCACGGCCCGCTCGAACCGCTCGGCCACGTCGTCCGGGTCGGTACCGGGGCGGATGATGTCGTTGCCGCCCGCGCAGAGGGAAATCAGGTCCGGGGCCAGCTCGACGGCTCTTGGGAGTTGATCAGCCACGATCTGGTCCAGCAGCTTCCCGCGCACGGCGAGGTTGGTGTATTGGAAGTCGCCCTCGGGACGCCGGTCTGCGAGCAGCACCGCGAGCCGGTCGGCCCAGCCCACGAACGCCCCGTCGGGGCCGGGATCGCCGACGCCCTCGGTGAAGCTGTCCCCCACCGCTGCGTACGACCCGATCACTGATCTGTTGTCATTCTTCGAATCGTCAACCACATCGGACCATGATTCACCTCCGGATGTGACCTACGCGACCGTAGGCAGGGGTTGACGGGCGGTGAGATGAGCCACTCCCTGGTGTGGTGCGATCCAGGAATACGGCCACCTCTGAACGCGTTGAATGCGTGATCGCCGCGCCAGGGGGGTGCCGGAGGTATCGGAGGCCGGCCCCCGAACATCGGAGGCCGGCCCCCGGTTCGAGACCCGGGCGAGTGGTCCAGGACAGGAGGGTCGCGTAGCTGGGGCGGGAGATTCCTCAGCCCACTGCGACGCCGTGCTGGCGCAGGTACCCGACCGGATCGACGTCGGAGCCATAGTTCGGCGTGGTGCGGATCTCGAAGTGCAGGTGCGGGCCGGTCACGTTTCCGGTGGCACCGGACAGGCCGATCTGCTGGCCTTCGGACACCGTTTGGCCGGCCGAGACGGAGAGCTGGGAGAGGTGGGCGTACTGGGCGTAGTAGCCGTCGTTCAGCCTGATGACGACCTGGTTGCCGTAGGCACCTCCCCAGCCGGCCGCGACGACCGTGCCTGCGGCCACGGCCTTCACGGAGGTGCCGGTCGGGACGACGAAGTCGACACCGGTGTGGTAGCCGCTCGACCACATGCTGCCGGCCACGTGGTAGCCGGTGCCGATGGCGGCACCGGTCACCGGGAGGGTGTAGCCGGTGGAGGCGGCTGTCACGGCGGTGGAGCCGGATGACGGGGAGACCGGAGCCGCCTGCGACGTGGCGGACCGCGGGGCGCCCGGGGACGCTGAGGTCCCGGTGGTGTGCTGGGGGGTGGCGGACCCGGTACGGGCCTGCGCGCCGAGCGTGAGCCTCAGGCCCGGGTGGATCAGCGACGGGTCGCCGCCGATGGCCTGCCGGTTGTCGTCGTAGAGCCGGTGCCATCCGCCACGGACATGCTGCCTGTCGGCGATCACCGAAAGGCAGTCGCCGGGCTTCACCGTGTAGTGACGCACACCTGGACTCGGCTGGGCGGCCTCCTTCACCACAGTCGGAAGGGATCGCATGGCCCCGGCGGAAACGGACTGCGACGCGGGGGCCGCGTGCGCTCCGGTGGCCCCGATGAGCGGGAGGGCCAGCGCGGCCCCGCCGGTTCCGGCGGCAGCGACGGAGCGGGAAAGACGCTGGGTCTTGGGACGTCGGTGCTTACCCTTCGCGGGCATGGCGCATTCCTCTCCGGCGCCTGCGAGGTCAGCTGTCGGGTTCGGGCTGGAGCTGCCCGGCCGCGGTGTGCGGCTGCACCCCTGGCCTGTCACGGAGACCGGACAGGCAGTCGTACCTGGTGGGTCCCCCGCTCCTGCCGAACACGGGTCAAGTGTGGGGACTCCGGGCGGCGGCAGGACTCGGCGTTCCGTCCGGATTGGTGGCGAACGTAAGGGAGTGGGACGCACGGAAACAAGCAGCCGGTTCCCGCCGGTCACGAATCCGGTGATCAAAGACGGAAACCACCGTCACTCTCCGTGAATTCCCGCCGCCTACGTCCTTGCAATTCCCCTTCAAAACAAGCGAATTACAGAAACATGACACACGACGTACGGTCACGAATATGATGCTCCTCACGCAACGGCGCACCATGACCCCCTATTCCATGGCGAGTTAGAGCGAAGGCTGCAATTCGGGTAGAAAGCTCAGATGCGACGCAGACGGAGAACCGTCGCATCCAGGTCGCCACGCAGCCCGGTTCGCAGTCCGCCATGGAGCAGGACAGCGCCCCTGTGCACTTCGCCCGTTTCGCGGCATTCATAGGAAGCCGTCGGATCGAGTCCCCGCAACCGCAGCGCTGGAACCGGCTCGCCATAGCCCTGCGCCTGCAGCCAGGCCAAGATCACGACCTCCTGCCCCAGGACGTACTGGACCGCACTCAGCCCGCCCGTCGGGGGCCTGAGCCGGTACAGCTCGCCACGCTGGACCACCGGACGGATCCGCTTGTACAGCTCCACCCACAGCCGGGCCTCGGCCAGCTCCTCCGCACTCCACCGCACCAGGTCGCCACCCACGCCGAGCACCCCGGCCATGGCGCTGACGAAACGGAACCGCAGCGTACTCACCCTGCCGTTGAGCTGGGTATTCGGACTGTCCGTGACCCAGGCGGCCATGACCCGGGCGGGGTGGATCTGACTGAAGCCGTACTGAATGACCAGCCGGTCCAGTGGGTCGGTGTTGTCGGAGGTCCACACTTGGTCGGTGCGGCTCATCACTGCGAGGTCGATCCGGCCACCACCACCGGAGCAGGACTCGAAGGCGACCGCGGGGTGGGCCGCGCGCAACCGGTCCACCAGGGCGTACAGGGCACGCACGTGGTCCACCCACAGATGCTGCGGATACGGCTCCCCGGGCCAGCCGGCATCGGTGAAGCAGCGGTTGAAGTCCCACTTCACATAGTCGATCGGAGCACTCGACAACAGTGCGTCCAACTGCTCCCACAGATATTCCTGGACGTCCTCTCGGGCCAAGTTGAGGACGAGTTGATTGCGCAGCTCCGTCCGCTTACGTCCCATTTGGTATTGCACCCAGTCCGGGTGGGCGCGATAGAGATCGCTGTCCGGATTGACCATCTCCGGCTCGACCCAGACACCGAACTGCATGCCGAGTCCATGTACCTGGTCGGCGAGGGGCTTGAGGCCGCGCGGGAAGCGGTCGGGGGCGGCGGTCCAGTCACCGAGCCCGGCGCGGTCGCTGGTGCGGGCACCGAACCATCCGTCGTCCACCACGAACAGCTCGACGCCGATGCCGGCGGCCCGGCGGGCCAGGGCGGCCTGTTGCTCCTCGCAGATGTCGAAACCGGTGGCCTCCCAGGAGTTGAAGAGGACGGGCCGGTCCCGCTCCGCGTCGGGGATGATGTGAGCACGCTGGTACGCGTGCCAGGTACGACTGGCCCCGCCGAAGCCACCACCGCTCCACAGGCCCGCGAAGACCGGGGTGGTGTACGACTCCCCCGACCGAAGGAGCAGCAGGCCGGAGTCGTCGTAGCCGGCGCCACCGGTGATCTGCACGCGCGCGTCAGGGAGTTGGGCGACCGCGATGCGCCAAGAGCCGGACCAGCCCAGCGCACAGCCGTACACCTCGCCGTGCTCCTCGGTGGCATCGGTGTCGAGTGCGACCCAGGGCAGGTGCTGGTGGCCGGTGTGGCCCCGACGGCTACCGATGACCTTCTCGCCATAGGTGAGCGCCGAGGTAACGAGCCGGGACTCCGCCGCCCACCGACCGTGCAGCTGGGACAGCCGCCAACCCTCACGGTCGGGGAGCGTCCAGGTGGCGGCGTCGGCCCGCAGCAACTCCACCCCGGTGTGCCCGCCGTTCGCCAGGGTGACCCAGCGCTCGACGACATCACCGCGCATCCGGTAGTGCAGGGTGATCCCCAGCCCGCCGTCGTCGAAGCGGAGCCGCAGTTCTCCCCCTCCCCCGGCCTCGTACGACACGAAGCGCCACTCGGTGCCGCGCCGTTCCCTGGTGCGCGCGGACAGGGCGGGGCGGACGAAGCGGGGGCCGCCCTCGACCGGGTATTCCTCGCGGCCGTCGAGCGGGGACTCGAAGGGCCGGTAGACGGGCAGCGGACAGACCGCCAGCTCCTCGGCGTCCGCGAGCGCGATCCGCGGCCCCCAGTGGAGGTGCAAGAGTTCATCCGCCCCGGTGAGATGCAGCGCATAACTGCTGGCGGGCCCTGACAGGAGCCAGGTACGTCCGTCTTCGGCGATCTCCACCATCGAAACCCCACAGGTGTCAACAAATCCGACCGAGTCTGAACATCATCAGGCCGTCTCGCTCGCGTGGCAATGCCCTGTGGACAACTCATTGCCTGAGGAAATCGATGTCGTATGGTCGACAGTGCGCCCGTCGACGAGCCGCGCCGGCGGGGCCGATTGGGAGGAGCCCCCGTGACGCAGCAGGTCCCGTCGACCGAGCCGGAGCTGACCGGCGTGCGCAATTTCCGTGACGTGGGCGGACTGCCGACCGTGCATGGACGGCGGGTGCGCCACGGCATGCTGTTCCGCAGCGGGCACCTGGCGCACGCGACGGGGGACGACGCGACCTTCCTCGCCTCCCTGGGCTTGCACACGGTCTTCGACTTCCGCAACGCGGCCGACCAGAAGCTGGAGGGCCCCGACGTCGAACTCCCCGGCGTACGGAACGTGAACCTGCCCTTGAGTGACCCGGCGGACGGAGCCGAGTTCTGGAAGTTGGTCCGCGACGGCGACCTCAACCAGCTGCGCGCGATCCTGGACGACGGCAAGGGGGCAGCCCGGATGGTCGCCTCGTACCGGGCCATCGTCGTAGAACGCACCAGCGAGCACTCGCAGGTGCTGCACGCGCTCGCCGAGGACAGTGTGCCCGCACTGATGCACTGCGCGGCGGGCAAGGACCGCGCAGGCATCTCCATAGCGGTCACGCTCCTCGCGGTGGGTGTGGAACGCGAGGCGATCGTCGCCGACTACCTGGAGTCCAACGCCAAGCACCGCCGCTACAAGGTCCACCGCAGCGGCAGCGCGGAGACCGCGTACAGCGCTGAGGTGATGGATCTGCTCAGTCCGATGTTCGAAGCGCGCGCCGAGTATCTGCAGGCAGCTTTCGCGAGCATCGAGGACACCTGGGGCGGGGTCGACCTCTACCTGGAGCAGGGTCTCGGCCTCTCCGCAGAGACCCGGGACCGGCTGCGTGAGCGCCTGCTGGACTGACCGGACCCCGCCGGTCAGTCCAGCAGGCAGCCGGCGGGACTGCACCCGGCCCACCGGCTCAACCCTTCGCGCCCACCGCGAACAGCAGGTAGAGGAATGCGGCGAGGACATGGCCGAGGGCGATGTAGATGATCAGCCGGACCCACAGGGCACGGGGGAACTTGGTCTCAAAATCGCTCATGGCAGTTCTCCGTTCAGCGGCCCCAGGCACAGCGCGGCCGTGGGACTCTGCAACAAGGTGTGGACGAACAGCAGTTCCACGCCGTCGTGGCCCTCGGCGGCGAGGCGGTGCGGGGTGAGCGAGTCGAAGTGCGCACTGTCCCCGGACCCGAGCAGGTGCGCGGTGTCGCCAAGGCCCAACCGGAGGCGCCCCTTGAGGACGTAGAGCCATTCCTCACCCGGGTGGACGCGCACGATGTCACCCTGGGAGCCGTACGGCACGTGGACGCGCAGGGCCTGCATACCGCGTCCAGGCGCCCCGGCCTGCACGTAGGTCCAGCCGCCTGCCCGGGTCGGCTCCATCTCTGCGGCGCGCACAATCGCCTCCCGGTCGGCGACCGTCTCGCCGAGCAGTTCGGAGACGGTCGTACCGTAGGTACGGGCGAGTGCGAGAAGCATCGGCAGAGAGGGCTGGCGGTGCCCGGTTTCCAGACGGGAGAGATGGGCTGGCGAGAGCCCAACTGTTCGGGCAGCGGCCTCCAGGGTGAGGCCGGATCGTCGGCGCAGTGCGCGCAGCTGCGGAGCGACGGCGGTCAGCTGGTCAACTTGATCCGCCGCCCGCTCGCCTTCTGGGGCGTTCATGCCTCCATTGAGCCCGATAAGTTGCCCGTACGGCAATTTTCTTGCCTTTTAGGCAAAAGTCCCCCGAATACCCTGAGGAGTCCAGCCCCCGCCGCGACATCCACCCACGTCGACACAGCACACCACGAGGACCGTCCCGGGACTGTTCGGACGGACCGCCGCCGTCACGGTCCTGCAACCGTTCTGCCTCCCTCCCCCGCGGCCCGGCTCCGCACGCCCGGGACGGAGCGCAGCCACCCCGGGGGCGGGGCCCTAACGGTTCGCCACCGCCTGCTTGATCAGTGTCCTGCCGAAGTCCCACATCAGGCTGCCGCCTCCGTGTGCGTCGTCCATCACCGCGGTGAAGGCGTCCAGGAAACGGTCCACATCGGCCGCGTCGACAATCAGTGGCGGGATCAGCTTGATCACCTCCAGGTGATCGCCGGAGACCTGGGTGAGGATCCGGTGCCGCTGCAGCAGCGGTACGACGACCATCTGGGCGAACAGGCCCTTGCGTGCCGCCTGGAGCATGGTCCAGCGGCTGCGCAGCTTCAGCGAGGACGGCCTGCCGAACTCGATGCCGATCATCAGGCCCCGGCCGCGGACGTCGGCGATCAACTCGTACTTCTCGGTCAGCGCGGCGAGCCGGGACCTGAGCAGTTCGCCGGTCCTCCGCACATGGGCGACAATGCGCTCGTTCTCCATGACCGACAGCACGGCCAGACCGGCCGCCATCGCCTGGGCATTGGAGCCGAAGCTCGCCGAGTGGACCAGTACCCGGTCCATGGACGAGAACACCTTCTTGAAGATCCAGTCCTTGCCGAGGGTCGCACCGACCGGGACGTAACCGCCGGAGAGCGCCTTGGCCACACACAGCAGGTCGGGTTCGACACCCTCCTCGTGCTGGTAGGCGTAGAAGTCGCCGGTGCGGCCCAGCCCGGTCTGCACCTCGTCGGCGATGAGCAGCGCCCCCTGCCGGTGGAGCAGATCCTGGGCGGCGCGCAGATAGCCGGGAGGTGCCTCGTGCACGCCCTTGCCTTGGATCGGCTCGACGATCAGAGCGGCCACATCACCCCTCTTCAGCTCCCGTGCGAGGGAGTCGAGATCCCCGAGGGGTACGGCGGTGTCGGGCAGCAGGGGGGCGAAGCCGTCGCGGAAGCCCTGCTCCCCGTTGACCGACAGCGAACCGGTGGTTAGGCCGTGGAAGGCGTGGTGGCAGTAGAGGATGCGCGGCCTGCCGGTTGCGTAGCGGGCGAACTTCAACGCCGTCTCAACCGCTTCGGTGCCGCTGTTACCGAAGAAGACCCGATCCAGGTGCGGACTGTGAGCGAGGAGACGCTCGGCGAGCAGGCCGGGCAGGGGCGGGCAGTCGAAGCGGGTGAGATCGGCCAGGTCCAGGTCCAGGACGTCGTGCAGTGCCTTGCGGACGACCGGGTGGTGACGACCCAGGCCCATCACACCGAACCCGGCGAGCATGTCCAGGTAGTCGTTTCCCTCAGCATCGAAGAAGTGGGCGCCCTCGGCGCGCTCGTAGACCCTGTCGAAGCCGATGGTGTGCAGCATGCGCGGAAGCTGCGGGTTCAGGTACCTGCTGTGCAGCTCGTAGCGTTCGGCTCCGCGCTCGGCGATCAGCGCGCCGAGGTCGAACTCGCTGGTCATTCCATCTCCTTGGCTGTGCCGACGGCGTCCCTTACGGCCAGGCTCGCGCTGATCCGCCCGGCGATCTCGACGGGCGTGAGGCCGATGTCGGCCAGTACCTCGCCGCGCTTGGCGTGGGTGAGGAACTGCTCCGGGATGCCGAACCGCCGCACCGGCACGTCCACATCGGCATCGCCGAGCGCAAGCGCGACTGCCGAACCGACGCCAGCTGCACGGCTGTTGTCCTCGACGACGGCGACCAGGCGGTGCCCGGCGGCGAGAGCGGGCAGTGCGGGATCGACGGGTTTGACCCACCGGGGATCCACCACCGTGCACTCGATGCCACCGGCCGCCAGCAGATCGGCGGCCTGCAGGCACACCGATGCCATCACCCCGACGGCCACCAGGAGCACCTCGGGGTGCTCGGCACGGTGCAGGACGTCCATGCCGCCGACCTGGCCGACTGCTGGAATCCGGGGGCCGACTGTCTCCTTGGGGAAGCGGACCACCGTGGGCGCGTCGTCCACGGCGACCGCCTCGCGCAACTGCGCCCGCAGTTGGTCGGCGTCGCGCGGGGCGGCGATCCGCAGTCCGGGAACGACTTGGAGGACGGACATGTCCCACATGCCGTTGTGCGAGGCGCCGTCGACACCGGTGACGCCGGCCCGGTCCAGTACGAACGTCACCCCGCAACGGTGCAGGGCGACGTCCATCAACAGCTGGTCGAAGGCACGGTTGAGGAAGGTGGCGTAGACGGCGACAACCGGGTGCAGGCCACCGGTGGCGAGGCCTGCCGCGGAGACGGCCGCGTGTTGTTCGGCGATGCCCACGTCCCACACCCGGTCAGGGAAACGCTCGGCGAACCCGGCCAGACCGACCGGACGCAGCATGGCCGCCGTGATCGCGACGATGTCGTCCCGTTCCGCACCGATCTTCACGATCTCGTCGCCGAACACCGAGGTCCAGGACGGCCCGCTCGACGGTGTGAGCGGCACGCAGGTGAGCGGGTCCATCACGCCGACGGTGTGGAAGTGGTCCTCCTCGTGGGCCAGGGCCGGCTCGTAGCCGCGGCCCTTCTCCGTGAGGCAGTGCACCAGGACAGGACCGTGGAAACGTCTGGCGCGGCGCAGCGCCGACTCCACGGCACCGATGTCGTGCCCGTCGATCGGGCCGACGTACTTCAGGCCCAGGTCCTCGAACAGGCCCTGCGGGGCGAAGGCGTCCTTGAAGCCCTTCTTCGCACCGTGCAGGGACTCGTAGATGGTGCCGCCGACGACGGGGGTCCTCAGCAGTACGTCCTTTCCCCAGGCCAGGAACTTCTCGTAGCTGTCGGTGGTGCGCAGGGTGGCCAGGTGATTGGCGAGACCGCCGATGGTGGGCGCGTACGAACGCTCGTTGTCGTTGACGACGATGATGAGCGGACGGTCCTTGGCAGCCGCGATGTTGTTCAGCGCTTCCCAGGCCATGCCGCCGGTCAGCGCACCGTCGCCGATCACCGCGACGACATGCCCTCTCTCGCCCCGTACCTGGTCGGCCTTGGCGAGGCCGTCGGCCCAGCCGAGTGCCGTGGAGGCGTGGCTGTTCTCGATGACGTCGTGTGCGGATTCCTCGCGCGAGGGGTAACCGGACAGACCGCCCTTGCCGCGCAGTTTGGAAAAGTCCTGTCGTCCCGTCAGCAGTTTGTGGACATAGCTCTGGTGCCCGGTGTCCCACAGGATGCGGTCGACCGGCGACTCGAAGACCCGGTGGAGTGCGATGGACAGTTCCACCACTCCCAGGTTAGGGCCGAGGTGCCCGCCGGTCCTCGACACCGCGTGCACCAGGAACTCGCGTATTTCATCCGATAGTTCAGCGAGTTCCGTCTCGGACAGCGCCTTCAGGTCGCGTGGTCCCCGGATCGACTCCAGAATCGTCACGCTCGGCCCCCTCTCGGTTGGTGCCTTGCCTCAACTCACTTGGTCTGCTCGGCGAGCTTCATGGCCTCTTCGATGAGGGTCTCCACGATCTTGGACTCGGGAACAGTCTTGATGACCTCGCCCTTGACGAAGATCTGGCCCTTGCCATTGCCGGAGGCGACACCGAGGTCGGCCTCGCGGGCCTCACCCGGACCGTTGACGACGCAGCCCATCACCGCGACACGCAGCGGAACCTCCATACCGGTCAGACCGGCGGTGACCTCCTCGGCAAGCTTGTAGACGTCGACCTGGGCACGGCCGCAGGACGGACAGGAGACGATCTCCAGACCACGCTGGCGCAGGTTCAACGACTCCAGGATCTGGATACCGACCTTGACCTCCTCCACGGGCGGGGCCGACAGGGAGACACGGATGGTGTCGCCGATGCCCTGGGAGAGGAGCGCACCAAAGGCGACCGCGGACTTCACCGTGCCCTGGAAAGCAGGCCCGGCCTCCGTCACACCGAGGTGCAACGGGTAGTCGCACCGCTCGGCAAGCTGGCGGTAGGCCTCGATCATCACGACCGGATCGTTGTGCTTGACCGAGATCTTGATGTCCCGGAAGTCGTGCTCCTCGAACAGGGACGCCTCCCACAGGGCCGACTCCACCAGGGCCTCGGGGGTCGCCTTGCCGTACTTCTGCAGCAGCCGCTTGTCGAGGGAACCGGCATTGACACCGATACGCACCGGAGTGCCGCGGTCCTTCGCGGCCCGCGCGATCTCCTTGACCTGGTCGTCGAACTTCTTGATGTTGCCCGGATTGACGCGGACCGCGGCACAGCCCGCCTCGATGGCCGCGAAGACGTACTTGGGCTGGAAGTGGATGTCCGCGATGACCGGGATCTGGGACTTGCGGGCAATGACCGCGAGGGCGTCGGCATCATCCTGGGTGGGACAGGCGACCCGCACGATCTGGCAGCCGGACGCGGTCAGCTCGGCGATCTGCTGAAGCGTCGCACCGATGTCAGACGTACGAGTCGTGGTCATCGACTGGACCGAAACCGGCGCATCCCCACCGACCGCCACGCCACCGACCTGGATCCGCCGCGACGCTCGCCGCGACGCGACCGGCCGGGCCGGTACCTCGGGAACGCCCAAGGGAACGGCGGTCATGACGGTTGCTCCCGGTTACCGGAGACGGTCTCGCGCATGGCCCGCAGGGACTCCTTCAGGGAGCCCATGGTGGCGAGGACGGCGGTGGGCTCGTAGCCGCAGTGCGCCATGCAGTTGGCGCAGCGCGGGTCCTTGCCGCGGCCGTACTGGTCCCAGTCAGTCTCCTCGATGAGCTCGCGGTACGTGGGCACGTATCCGTCGCTCATCAGGTAGCAGGGGCGCTGCCAGCCGAACAGCGAGTAGTTCGGGATCGCCCATGCGGTGCACGGGAAGTCGACCTTGCCCTCCAGGAAGTCCAGGAAGAGCGGCGAGTGGTTGAGCCGCCAGCGCCTGCGGTTACCGCCCGCGAAAGCCTTCTTGAACAGCTCGCGGGTCTGCTCGACCCCGAGGAAGTGCTCCTGGTCGGGGGCCTTCTCGTAGGCGTAGGCGGGCGAGATCATCATCTCGTCGACCTGAAGGTCGTCGTTGAGGAAATTGAGTACCTCGATGATGGTCTGCGGGGTGTCGGTGTTGAAGAAGGTCGAATTGGTGGTCACCCGGAAGCCGCGCTGTTTGGCCTCCTTGATGGCCTGCACCGCCTCGTCGAACACACCCTCCTTCGCAACGGACTCGTCGTGCCGTTCGCGCAGCCCGTCGATGTGCACCGCGAAGGCGAAGTACGGCGAGGGACTGAACTTGTCCATCTTCTTGCGCAGCAGCATGGCGTTGGTGCACAGGAAGACGTACTTCCGCTTCGCCACCAGCTGCCGCACGATCTCATCGATCTGAGGGTGCATCAGCGGTTCGCCACCGGCGATGGACACCATCGGCGCACCCGACTCCAACACCGCGCCCACGGCCTGGGCGACCGGCATGCGCTGTTTGAGCACGCCGGCTGGGTGCTGGATCTTGCCGCACCCCTCGCACTTGAGGTTGCAGG
The DNA here is from genome assembly GCF_000802245.2 of Streptomyces pluripotens. Taxonomy (NCBI): domain Bacteria; kingdom Bacillati; phylum Actinomycetota; class Actinomycetes; order Kitasatosporales; family Streptomycetaceae; genus Streptomyces; species Streptomyces pluripotens. The sequence goes on along the minus strand of NZ_CP021080.1, from coordinate 6,487,543 downwards.
CGAAGAGCGGCTCCAGCTCCACGATGAGCGGAAACTTGTCCCGCCTGCGGAGCTTCTGTTCAGCCAGGTAAGTAGCGACCTTGATGGACTGACGCAACGGCATGGCCATCTGGCTCACCTCCGGGGGAGCAGCAAGGAACGGTGCCATTCGAAAAAAGCGGGAAGGACGGAACGAAGCACACGGAAGGCTGATATTCCACCGCGCACCGTGCCGATCCGGACGAGCTCGTGTTCAGGAGCGTCCACGACCACCCGTACGGCCGCAACAGGGCGCTCGCCCGCCCGGACAGCACTGCGGAGCGTGGCCGCCGATTCCATGTCGACGGCGATCGCTCCGGTCCCGAGGAGAGCGGACCGCTCGGGGCCGCGGACCACATGGTCGGAGCCGGTGAGTGGACCGGTGTGGACGGTGCGTCCGGGCAACAGGCGCACGAGTTCCTTGACCAGCAGTTCGGTGCCCATGCAGGCGACGGTGGAGCACGCGTCCCGGGTCTCCTCGGCGACGACGAGGTCGCCGGGGTGCATGCCGGGGGCGAGCCCGGCACAGAAACCGGTGGCCAGCACTGCCGCGTTCGCCAGTGCCGGACCCGCCAGGTAGCGGGAGACGGACCGTTCCGCCGCACGGGGACCCATGCCCGTACGGACGACGGTGTACGGCCCGCCCGCACCGCCGCGGTCACCGGTGCGCAGGGCGAGGTGCTCGATGCCGAGCGCGCAGGCGATCAGCAGCGGAGGCGGGGCGGGCTGGCTGCTCAAGTCAGCTCCCCCTGGCCTCGGAGAGGGGCCTGCCGGCCCTGGCGGGCGGTTGGCCTGCCCTGGCGAGCAGTTGCCTCTCGAAGGGGTCGCCGTGCAGGTACCGCCCGAGCGCGGTGAGCGGAAAGACCTGCCGGTAGAGGTGGTAGTTGATGGAGAAGTCCCAGGGGAAGCCGGTACCGGTGAAGTACGGTTCGTCCCAGGTGCCGTCCTCGCGCTGGGTCCCGGCCAGCCACTGGATGCCCCGCTCGACCGCGGTGGAGTCCCGTTCCCCCGCCGCCAGCAGCGCCATCAGCGCCCACGCCGTCTGGGAAGCGGTGGAGACACCGCGACCGCTCCACTCTTCGGCCTGCTGGTAGGAGCGCAGGTCCTCGCCCCAGCCGCCGTCGTCATTCTGGACGCTCTCCAGCCAGGCCACCGCCTTGCGGATCGCGGGGTGCGCAACGGGTAGGCCGGCCGCCGTGAGCGCGGGCACCACCGACCCGGTCCCGTAGAGGTAGTTGACGCCCCAGCGGCCGAACCAGGCTCCGTTCGGCTCCTGTTCGGCGAGCAGCCACGCGATGCCCCGGCGGGTGCGCGGGTCGTGGGCGAGCCCCTCGGCGGCCAGCATCTCCACGACGTGCGCGGTGACGTCCGCTGACGGTGGGTCAATGACCTCGCCGAAGTCGCAGAAGGGCAGCCGGTTGGGGAAGGAGCTGGTGTTGTCGACGTCGAAAGCGCCCCATGCACCGTTCTTCGACTGCATCCCGAGGTTCCAGCGCACGGCCCGGCCGATGGCCCGGTCCACCCGCTCGGGGTCATGGTGCCTGACCCGGCGCAGCGCGAGAGCCACCTCGGCGGTGTCGTCGATGTCCGGGTAGTTGTCGTTGTGGAACTCGAAGGCCCAGCCACCCGGGGGGAGTTGAGGACGCTTCACGGCCCAGTCGCCGGGACGGACGATCTCCTCGCCGAGCATCCAGTCGGCGGCCTTGACCAGTTGCGGGTGGTCGGTGGGCAGGCCGGCGTCGGCGAGCGCGATGACGGCGAGGCAGGTGTCCCAGACCGGGGACTGGCAGGCCTCGATCATTCGGGCGCCATCCTCGCGCCAGACGGCGAAACGGTCCAGCGATGCGAGGCCCTCGCGCATGACCGGGTGCTGGAGGTCGTAGCCGAGCAGGTGCAGGGCGATGACCGAGTACACGGCCGGGGGTTGGATTCCGCCCCAGCAGCCGTCGTTCTCCTGCCGCTCGATGATCCAGCGGGCGGCGGAGTTCATCGCGGCCTTGCGCAGCCCGCGTGGGGCGACCTTGCGCAACTGGTGCAGCATCTTGTCCAGGCGCTGGAAGGCGCCGTCCCAACTCGCCACGGGCGCGAGCGGCTTCGGCGGGTTCGGGGTGTCCGGATCGGTGTGCAGCTCGTCCAGCGGGAAGGGCGCCGGGCGGACCGGGCGCTTGGCCGAGACGACCGTGAGCGGCACGATCGTCTGCCGGGCCCAGCACCCGAAGTCGTAGATGTTGAGCGGCATCCAGCTGGGGAAGTAGATCAGCTCCGGCGGGAGTTCGGGCAAGTCCTCCCACTTCCACCAACCGAAGAGGGCCAGCCAGATCCGGGTGAAGACCCGGGAGGCGGCGATGCCGCCGTGTTCGCGGATCCAGGCGGAGGCCTTCGCCATGTGCGGGGCGTCGGGCTCGTCGCCGGCCAGGCGCAGGGCGACGTACGCCTCGATGCTCGTGGACAGTTCGCCCGGTCCGCCGAAGAAGGTGGCCCAGGTTCCGTCCTCGCGCTGTTCACCTCGGATGAAGACGGCGGCGGCCTGTGTCGTCGCCTCCTCCCGGATGCCCAGGAACTGGCGGAGCAGCAGGTCCTCGGCGTCCATGGTGACGTTCGTCTCCAGGTCGCCCTTCCACCAGCCCTGTACGTCCTGCCGGGAGAGCAGGAACTCGGTGGCGCGCCTCGCGGCGCGTGCGGCGGCTTCCCCTGCCCCGGCCGCCGCCTCGGGGGTGATGAGGGTGGTGTCGCTGGCCGCGGTAGCGCGGGACGGCAAGGTCGCCCCGGTGCTTCCGTCGGTCGTCGCTGTCATGGCTTCCCCTTCGTGCAGTCGTGCGAGTCGTGCTGCTGTGGGTCCGCCGTCGGCCGGTGTCCTGTGTCCGGTGACACCGGCCGGCGACTACGCGAGGCTCGTTCGGCCGATAATGATCATCTCTTCCGTACGACGACGAAGTCGGCGAGCGCCGTGAAGGAGTCCCGTACCCGGCCGGGCATGTCGACGGCGTCAAGGGCTTCGATGGCAATGGCGTACTGACGGCGTGCTTCCCCGGCCGTCCACGTGCGGCCGCCCGCCTCCTCGATGAGGGCGGCACGGGCCGCGAACTCCTCCTCGGAGAAGTTCTCGAACTCGGTGCTCTTGGCGTCCGCCGCAAGGATCTCGCCGAGCCGTTCCGACGCCGACCCCTGCGCCGCGAGCGCGGCCACCACCGGCAGGGACTTCTTGCGCTGGCGCAGATCGCTCCAGGTCTGCTTGCCGGTGGCCTCCGGGTCGCCCCAGATGCCGAGGAGGTCGTCCACCGCCTGGAACGCGAGGCCGAGGTGGTAGCCGTACTTCTCCAGCGCGTCGGCCGTGGCGTCATCCGCGCCGCCGAGCACCGCACCGATGGAGGAGGCACAGGCGAGCAGCGCGCCGGTCTTGTTGCCCTCCATCTCCAGGCACTCCTCGACGCTGACCCGGTCTCGGTGCTCGTAGGAGATGTCCTGTGCCTGGCCGTCGATCAGGGCACGGGTGGCGGAGGTCAGCCGACGGGCGGCGCGGCCGGCTTCAGTGGTGCCGAGTTCCAGCAGCACCTCGCCCGCGAGGGCGAACAGGGCGTCGCCGACCAGGATGGCCTGGGCGGGACCGTGTACCTTCCAGACGGTGTCACGGTGCCGGCGCTGCTCGTCACCGTCCATCAGATCGTCGTGCAGCAGCGAGAAGTTGTGGACGAGTTCCACAGCGACGGCGCCGGGGACACCCGTCGCGGGTGCGGCGCCGGCGACCTCCGCGGAGAGCACCGCGAGCGCGGGGCGGACGGCCTTGCCTCCGTCACCGTCGGCGGGGTTGCCGGCGGCGTCGATCCAGCCGAAGTGGTAGGCGGCGACGGTGTCCATGGGAGGCGCCAGACGGTCGACAGCCGCACGCAGGACCGGTGTCGCCAGGGTCCGGCCGCGTTCCAGCAGCGCGGTGACGTCCACCGCGGCCCTGGAAGCGGGCGTCGAGGCCGGGGGCACAGTGGGCACAGTCTCTCCTCTTGTTGCGGTACCGGGGGTGCGGGGGCCTGCCCCGCGCCGACCGGGCATCAGGCCGCCTCCTCGAACTCGAAGAGATGGCGGGGGCGGGGCTGGCCGAGGGCGCTCAACGCGGCGTCGGCCGCGCTCACTCCGCTGCGGACCGCGCTCTCCATGGTCGCGGGCCATCCGGTGGCGGTCCACGCTCCGGCCAGGTACAGGCCGGGTGCCTTGGTGCGGGCGCCGGGCCGCAGCCGCCCGACACCGGGGGCGGGGGCGAACGTGGCGGTCCGCTCCCGGGTCACGAAGAAGTCTTCCACCACGGCGCCACGGGTGCCCGGAATCAGTCGTTCCAACTCAGCTAGATAGCGGCGGCGGAGTTCCGCGACCGGCATGTCGATCTCGTCCTGCGCGGCCGACTGGGACAGCGCCAGATACTGGCCGGTGCGCAGCCCGGAGGCGCCGGTGCGGTCGAACACCCACTGCACGGGGGTCCCCAGGGCCGCGAAGAAGGGTCGCGCGAGCACCTTGCGGTCATAGACGACGTGGACGTTGAGGATCGGCGCGGTGCCGATCCTCAGTAGCCGTCCGGGCACATCGAGGGCGCCGGCCGGCAGCAGACCGTGAGCCTCACGCTGGGGCACGGCAAGGACGACGGCATCGCTGTGCAGCGTCCCTGAGGGAACCTGAACGTCCCAGCTCCCGTTTTCGTTGACAGAGACGGAGGTGACGCGTGTACGGACCTCGGTGCGCACGCCCGCGGAGTCGAGCTCCTTGCGGGCCAGCCGGTCGTGCAGTTCGCCCAGCGGGACTCGGGCCCAGCCGATGTCCGCCGCGCCCGGGGCGGACAGCAGACCGGTCTTGAACACCATCGCGGCGAGGGCCAGCGAAACGTCGCCCGCGACCGCGTTGAGGGTGGCGACCCCGACCAGGTCCCACAGGGCCTCGACGGCACGTGCCGACTGGCCGTGCGCGGCCAACCAGCCGCCGAAGTCCTGGCCGTCCAGGGCCGGATCGCCGAGGTCGAGTCCCTGTAGGGCGAGCGCGGCCCGCCCTACTGCGGCGCGCTCGGCGAGCGAGAGGTGCGGATAGGCGGCCAGACTCCGCCCCAGGTGGAGGGGGACGGGCAAGGGATCGCGTCGCAGCCGGCCGAGCCGCCTGCCCTCGGGCTTGGCGACATCGACGACGGGCACGTCCAGACGGTCCTGGATCGGCGCCAGCGAGGTGCCCCCGATCCGATCGAGGAACCAACGGTAGGCGGTGCAACAGCGCAGGTACACGTGCTGGCCGTTGTCGACGGTGAGGTCACCGCGGCGGAAGGAGCACGCGAGGCCGCCCAGCCGGGGCCTGCCTTCGAGCAGGGTGACCCGGACGCCCGCGTCGGCGAGCCCGAGCGCCGCGGTGATGCCGGCGAGCCCGCCGCCGACCACGACGGCGCTGCGGCCCGCCGCGGGCGGGGAGCCACCGTAGGGCTGCGCGGAGCGTGAGCCGTCGCTCATCGTGCGTCCTTCCGTGCGTGCCGGGCGTGCTGGATGAACCGTGCACGCCCGGCCGTCGCAGTCAGTGACGCCACGCCGTGGCGGAGGGTTGCGTACCACGTTCCGTCGGTGCGGTGGCGTTGGGCCACATGGTCCATCAGGCGCGCCTCCTGACGGGACGCCCGGTGCCCTGGCGGGTGACGTACCGGGTGTCGAGGCCGGACAGGCCGCGCACGGCGACATAGGCCTTCTCGTGCCCGGGCAGTGAGACCCGGCCGCGCAGCACCGCCTCCGGATCGCGCTCGATGCGGTCCAGAAGCCGGCGGTAGATGCCTGCCATGGCGGCTACGCACGCGCCGCTGCGCCGGTCGAGCAGGGGCAGCAGCCGGTAGCCCTCGGCGAAAAGAGCACGGGCGCGCCGTACTTCGAAGTGCACCAGGCCCGCGAAGTCCGAACCCTCCGGCGGCACAGGACCGTCGAACCCGGCCGAGCAGCCGAACTTGGCGAGATCGTTCGCGGGCAGGTAGGTGCGACCGCCCGCGGCGTCCTCGCGGACGTCCCTGAGGATGTTGGTGAGCTGCAGCGCCAAACCGAGCGTGTCGGCGTACTCGGCTGCCCGGTCGGCACCGCGCGCCCCGGGTTCGGTGCCGAACACGCCGAGCGAGAGGCGGCCGATGGCACCGGCCACGCACCGGCAGTAGACCTTCAGGTCGTCCCAGGTCTCGTAGGTCTCCCCGCGCGCGTCCATCTGGACGCCGTCGATCAGCTCGTCCAGGCCGCCGAGCGGGATCGGGAAGGCGTTCGCCGCATGGGCGAGGGCGACGGCCACCGGATCGGTGTCGTCCTCCTCGACTTCGCCCGAGCGGACCCGGGCGAGCAGCGCCCGGGTGTCCTCAAGGCGCGCCAACTTGACCTCGTCGGGCAGGTCGCCGTCACCGATGTCGTCCACGCGCCGGGAGAACGCGTACAACGCCGACATGGCGCGGCGCTTCGGCGTCGGCAGCAGCCGGATGCCGTACGCGAAGTTGCGGGCCTGCTGCCCGGTGACGGTCTCGCAGTAGCTGTAGGCGGCGAGTACCGGCGCGGACACCTGCGGCGGAGATTCCACGGTCCGTTTCACCCCTCTCCTCGCAGGATCACGCCCGCCTCACGCAGCAACTGGACCTTGCCGGGTCTGGGCGGGCCGGAAAGTACGTCGTATTCGGCAGCGGCGATCGCCCGGATCGCCGCTCTCCCCCCCGCCACGAACCCTGCGAGTAGCAGCTTCAACCTGCCGTGGACGCTACCCACAAGGGGGGCGCCTTCATTCAGCAGATCGCGGGCGCGTTGTGCTTCGTATGCAACCAGGGCACGCACCGACGCGCCCGCGGTTTTCGCGGAGAGATCCGTTTCCTGGACGTGGAAGCGCTTCATGTCCTCGGCGGGCAGATAGATCCGGTCGCGGCCGAGGTCCTCTGCGACGTCCTGGAGGTGTTCGACGATCTGCAGGGCGGTGCAGATCGTGTCGGAGAGCCGGATCCGCTCGGGGGTCGAGGTGCCGGTGACGGCCAGCACGAGACGACCCACGGGGTTGGCGGACAGCTCGCAGTAGGCGAGGAGGTCGTCGTAGGTCTCGTACCGGGTGACGAGCTGGTCCTGGCGGTTGGCGGCGATCAGCCCGAGGAACGGTTCCGGGCCGATGCGACAGCGGCGGACGGTGGGCTGCAGGCGGCGCAGCAGCGGATGGCGCGGGGTGCCGTCGTAGACCCGGCGCAGGTCGGCCTCGAAGGCATCAAGGAGGACCAGGCGGTCCACGGCCTCGGCCGGGGACACACCGAGCAGGTGGGCGTCGGCACCGCCGGGGGCGAGGTCGCCGTCGCCGATGTCATCCACGAGGCGGGCGAAGCCATAGACGGCCATAAGGTCGTCGCGCCATTCACCGGGCAGGAAGAACGGGGCCACGGGGAAGTTCTCGCTCGCGGCCTTGTCCAGCGTCGCCCGCTGCGTGGCACGCTCGAGGTGCTGCGCCGTGTCGGTGGCCGTCATCGTGTACTGCCCGGGACGAGGACGGCACATGCTGCATTGAGCTGGGGAGTTTCCGTAGCCATTGCCGTCACATCTCCCGTTCTACACTGCCGACCCAATACACACTATTTCGGACACGCCGCCCGGCAATGCATGGGGCCGCCCCGTTGGAGGGTGTCGCGCATTATGGCCCCACTTGCCGCTTTCCGGCACCGGTACAGCCTACGTTGTATAACGCGACGCGGACCGCCGGGGTGTCCCGCGCATCACAACAACACACCGATTGGCCCCAAGATTCCTAACGCCAGCCGTAGTTGGCGTTTCCTCCGCAGCCGCGGGACGCCGCCACCGGACTCCCCGCGGGACCTTGGCCGAAACGGGTTACTTGCCCGTGAACTTCTCGTATTCCTTCAGGACCTCTGAGGTCGGTCCGTCCATCCGCAGTTCACCGCGCTCCAGCCACAGCACGCGGTCGCAGGTGTCGCGGATCGACTTGTTGTTGTGGCTGACCAGAAACACCGTTCCGGCCTCCTTGCGCAGTTCCCGGATACGTTCTTCCGAGCGCTTCTGGAACTTGCGGTCACCGGTGGCCAGGGCCTCATCGATCATCAGGACGTCGTGGTCTTTGGCGGCGGCGATGGAGAACCGCAACCGGGCGGCCATGCCGGAGGAGTAGGTGCGCATCGGCAGCGTGATGAAGTCACCCTTCTCGTTGATGCCCGAGAAGTCGACGATGGCCTGGTAGCGCTCCTTGATCTGCTCCCGGGACATCCCCATGGCCAGACCGCCCAGGATAACGTTCCGCTCACCGGTCAGGTCGTTCATCAGGGCCGCGTTGACCCCCAGCAGGGAAGGCTGGCCGTCGGTGTAGACCTTGCCCCGCTCCGGTGGCAGCAGACCGGCGATGGCACGCAGCAGAGTGGATTTGCCGGAGCCGTTGGAGCCGATCAGACCGATGGCCTCGCCGCGGTAGGCCACGAAGGAGACTCCGCGTACGGCGTGCACCTTGCGCACCCCGCGGGCCGCGTCGTCGGAGCCCCGCTTCAGGATCCGGCTCAGGGCGGCCGTCGCGCTGCCCTTGCCGGTCCGGGCGCCGTTGACCCGGTAGACGATGTGCAGGTCTTCCGCGATGACCGTCGGGCGACGCTCGCCGGTGTTCTGCTCAGCCACGGCCGTACCGCTCCTCCGCCTTCCAGAAGTACACGAAGCCACCGGCGAAGACGGCCACGGCCCAGAACAGCGCCATGGCCCACACGTGTGGCGGCAGGTTCTCGGCGCCGTAGCCGTCGATCAGCGCGAACCGCATCAGGTCCATGTAGATCGCGGCCGGATTCGCCTGGAGCAGGCGGACGACCCACTCGGAACGTCCCTCCAGCATCTTGTGGATCGAGAACATGACGCCGGAGGTGTACATCCAGGTACGCAGGATGAACGGCATCAGCTGGGCGAGGTCCGGCGTCTTGGCACCCATGCGGGCCACGATCAGCGCGAGCCCGGTGTTGAACAGGAACTGCAGCGTCAGCACGGGCACGATCAGCAGCCAGGACAGGCTGGGGTAGCTACCGAAACCGATCGTGACGACGAACATCACGACCATCGAGAACAGCAGTTGCTGGAGCTGCTGCAGCGAGAAGGAGATGGGCAGCGAGGCGCGCGGGAAGTGCAGGGCCCGCACCAGGCCGAGGTTGCCGGAGATCGCGCGGACGCCCGACATGATCGAGCTCTGTGTGAAGGTGAAGACAAAGACGCCGGTGACCAGGAACGGGATGTACACATCGTGGGACATCCCCCGGCTGGCCTTGAGGATCAGTCCGAAGATGAAGTAGTAGACGGCCGCGTTCAACAGCGGCGTGGCCACCTGCCAGAGCTGGCCGAGCTTGGCCTGGCTGTACTGCGCCGTCAGCTTCGCCTGGGAGAAGGCCAGGATGAAATGGCGCCGCCCCCACAGCTGACGGATGTACTCCACGAGCGAGGGCCGGGCGCCGCTCACGGAGAGCCCGTGCCGGGCGGCCAACTCGGCCGCCGCCAGTCCCTCGGCGGGCGGCGGGGCGGCGGTCACCGCGACCGTGCCGTCGTGCGTGGTCTCACTCACAGGTGGAAACTTTCATCCTCGGGTTCGTCTTCGGGTTCGTCCGCCCGGACACCGCCTCGTCTCCGAACACGGTTCACGACGGTTCGACGGCCGTGATCCGTCGGGTCGAGCTTGTCAGATGACGGGCGGACGGCCCAGTCGGGTCAGCCGCCACACCGTACGCCAGCGCATCGGGCGCCGGGGCCCGCACGGTGTTGTCCAGCCCTCCTTGAAACCCCCGAACCACGCCTTGAGAGCAGGCCCGGAGGGACGGCGGACCAGGGTGAGTAGCATCCAGACCCCGAGGTAGACCGGGACCAGGAGCGCGGGGAGGTTGCGGCGCGCGAGCCAGACCCGGTTGCGGGCCACCATGCGGTGGTAGACCGCGTGCCGCGAGGGCGCGGTGGCCGGGTGGTACAACACCATGTCCGACCGGTAGTCGATCATCCAACCCGCGTCGAGGGCGCGCCACGCCAGGTCGGTTTCCTCGTGGGCGTAGAAGAACTCGTCCGGGAGTCCACCGACCTCGGCGAGGACCCGGGTGCGTACGGCGTTGGCACCGCCCAGGAAGGTGGTGACCCGGGAGGAGCGCAGCGGATCGGAGGCACGCAGCCGGGGCACGTGCCGACGCTGGGTCCCACCGGTCTCGGGGTCGGCGATGCGGAAGCTGATGATGCCCAGCGCGGGGTCGGCCGCGAAGGCCTCCCGGCACAGCTCGGCGGTGTCGTGGCGGGCGAGCAGACCGTCGTCGTCGAGGAACAGCAGGATGTCGACGTCGCTTCCGCCGGGGCCGAACTCCGCCATGCCGACGTTGCGGCCGCCGGGGATGCCCAGGTTCTCGGGCAGTTCCACGGTCCGTACGCCTTCGGGGACGTCCGGGACGGGTGAACCGTTGCCGACGACGACCACTTCGATCGGGTCGCCGTCCTGTTTGGCGACGGAGTCGAGCAGCGCTCGCAATTCCCCGGGCCGGTTGCCCATGGTGATGACGACCACGCCGACACGCATGGCCGCGCTCACCGCAGCCTGCTGGAGGCGAGGATGGACACCAGGTGCAGCAAGGTCTGCAGCAGGGCGATGCCGGCGAGAACGGCGGTGCCGAGCCGGGTGAAGAACAGTCCGCCGTGGATCTGGTCGGCGATCGCCAGGACCAGGATCAGCAGTGCCGCCTCGATGCCGAGGATCAGGCGGTGGAACTTCAGCGCCGAGGCGGCCCGGCGGGCCAATGCCATGCCGGAGGAGCGCGGTTCGGAGGCCGCCTCCTGCACCGGGGGCTTCCCGGCCTGGTGGCGAGCGACGCCCACCAGGTCGGTCTCGGCCTTGATGAGGATGGCGCCGAGGGCGGCGAGGGTGCCGAGGAACGCCCACAGCCAGTCGGTGCCGCCGCTGCCCCACAGGCCGGTGGCGCGCAGACCGAGGCCGACCAGCACCGCGGCATCGGTCAGGTAGGCGCCCACACGGTCCAGGTAGACCCCGCTGAGCGAATACTGCTGTTTCCAGCGGGCGACCTCACCATCGACGCAGTCCAGCAGCAGGTACAGCTGGGTGGCCAGCACACCGAGCACGGCGCCCGCGATGCCCGGCACCAGCAGGGCCGGGCACGCGAGCACACCACAGACGGTCATCAGGTACGTGAGCTGGTTGGGCGTAACCTTGGTGTTCACCAGGTAGCGGTCGACGCGCAGGGACACCTCACGCATGTAGAGGCGTCCCGCCCAGTGCTCACCGCTGCGTCGGTCCTTCACCCCGACGGGGTGGACGACCGGACGGAGTTCAGCTACCGATGGCCTTGACATAGTCGGCGTAGATGTCCTTGATCTGGTTCGTCTTGAGGTCGAGGTGTTCGAGGATCGTGTAGCGGCCGGGACGGGTCTCCGGGGCGAATTCCACGGCCCGGACGAACTCGTCCACGGTGAAGCCGATCTCCTCCGGCAGCACCGGCAGTCCGTGACGGCGCAGCACCTCGGCCATGTACGCCGACTCCTCGTGCGCTCCGCGCAGGTACATCGCGAAGGCGGCGCCCAGTCCGCACTGCTCACCGTGGGCCGCGGCCCGCTTCGGGTAGAGCAGGTCGAAGGCGTGGTTGATCTCGTGGCAGGCCCCGGAGGACGGGCGGGAGTCGCCCGACACGCTCATCGAGATGCCGGTGAGCACCAGTGCCTCGGCCAGGACCTGCAGGAATCCGTCGTCGCCGACTCCGCCCGGGTGCCGCAGCACCGACTCTCCAGCCTGGCGGGCCATGGCGGCGGCGAGACCGTCGATCTTCTCTCCGTTGACGCGCTTGGACAGTTCCCAGTCGGCGACGGCGGAGATGTTGGAGATGACGTCGCCGATGCCGGAGCGCACGTAGCGGACCGGCGCCTCCCGGATCACGCCCAGGTCGATGACGACCGCGATCGGATTGGGCACGCCGTACGAGCCGCGGCCCGCGTCGTTGTCGAGGGTGGCGACCGGCGAGCACAGGCCGTCGTGGGCGAGGTTGGTGGCGACGGCGACCAGCGGCAGGCCGACACGGGCCGCCGCGAACTTGGCGCAGTCGATGATCTTTCCGCCGCCGAGGCCCACGACGGCGTCGTAGTGGCCGCCCTTGATGTCGCCGGCCAGGCGCACCGCGTCGTCGATGGTGCCGCCGCCGACCTCGAACCAGCTGGCGCCGGGCAGCGAGGGTGCGACGCGCTCGCGCAGCCGGGCGCCCGAGCCGCCGCTGACGGCGATGGCGAGCCGGCCGGAGTGGGAGATCCGCTCGTCGGCGAGGATGCCCGCGAGGTCGTCGAGGGCACCCGGGCGGATGTCCACGACGACCGGCGACGGGATCAGCCGGGTCAGTACTGGCACGCGATCTCCCGTCCGCGAGCGAGGTCGTCGTGGTTGTCGATCTCCACCCACTGAACGTCACCGATCGGCGCGACGTCGATCCGGAAACCGCGGTTGACCAGCTCCTGGTAACCGTGCTCGTAGAACTGCTGGGGGTCGGCCTCCCAGACCGTCCGCAACGCGTCGACCAACTCCGCGGCAGCGTCGCCCTCGATCAACGTGACGCCGATGTACTCGCCGGTCGCCTCGGCCGGGTCCATCAGCTTGGTGATCTTCCGGACACCCTTCTCGGGGTCCACGACGACCTTCATCTCCTCGTCGGCCAGCGACTTCACGGTGTCGAGGGCGAGGATGACCCGCCGGCCCTCGCCACGGGCGGCGAGCAGCGTCTTCTCGACGGAGACCGGGTGCACGGTGTCGCCGTTGGCGAGGATCACACCGTCCTTGAGGGCATCACGGCCGCACCACAGGGAGTAGGCGTTGTTCCACTCCTCAGCCTTGTCGTTGTCGATGAGGGTGAGCTTGAGTCCGTACTCCGCCTCCAGCGCCGCCTTGCGCTCGTACACGGCCTCCTTGCGGTAACCGACGATGACCGCGACCTCGGTCAGCCCGATCTCGGCGAAGTTGGCGAGGGTCAGGTCCAGGACCGTCGGCTCACCCTCCACGCCCGCGGGGCCCACCGGCACCAGAGCCTTGGGCAGGGTGTCGGTGTAGGGGCGCAGACGCCGTCCGGCGCCAGCCGCCAGCACAAGGCCGATCATGCGGGTTCTCCTTCATCGTGTACGGCGGGCGCGCCGCCCTGGTGGGCGGCCACCCAGAAGCGGATGCTCTCGGTGAGCACCAGGAGGGCAACGGCCACGGCGAGGACCGTGAGCGCGACCGTGAACTGCGGGGCGGTGAGCACCGCGGCCAGCACGGTGACGAGCACCGTCCGCCCTTCGTGCCCCCCGATGGTGCGCACCAGCCAGGCCGGGGGCGCTCCGGCGTTCCCGCGGATGCGGTACACCGTGTCGTAGTGATGGTAGGCGACGGCCGCCACCAGGCCGAAAGCCGCGGGAAGGGCCCCGTTCACCCCCGCGTTGGCCGCGAGGGCGAGGACGGTGCCGTACTCGGCGGCCCGGAAACAGGGCGGAACCAGCCAGTCGAGGGCGCCCGTGAGGGGGCGGGCGACGGCGAGGGCCGAAGTGAGGACGTAGCCGAGGGTGGCGATGACGGGGAGCACACCGCCGAAGTCCGTCAGTGCCGAGCAGACCACGACGGCGGCTCCGCCCACGAAGGCGACGGCGGGCACGGCGAGACCCGGCAGGCCTCGCTTGACCAGGCCCTTGACGGTCTCGGCGAGCGGACCGGAGTCGGCGAGATCTGCCAGCGCCCGCGCCGCCCGGTCGGTTCGCCCGGTCCGGCGGGTCACCGAGCGCAGCACCCGGCCCGCCGTGGTGTACGCCGCGGCGAAGGCACAGCCGACGAGCAGGGCGTAGAAGGTGATGCGGGGGGTGGTCACGGCGGTGAGGACCGCGATCATGGCCCAGCGCTCGCCGATGGGCAGGACGATCATCCGGCGTGCCCAGACCGTCCAACCGACGGTGTCGAGCCTGTCGGACAGGGCGGCGGTGGGACTGGTGCTGGCGGTGGCCGCAAGGTCCCCGGTGTTCGCCTCGTTGAAGGAGAAGTCGACCACGTGCCGACAGGTCTGCAGGATCATCGCGCCGAGCGCGAGGGCCCACACGTCGTCGCCGCCGCGGGCCGCGCCGAGGGCGAGACCGGCATAGTAGGCGTACTCCTTGGCCCGGTCGAAGGTGGCGTCCAGCCAGGCGCCGAGTGTGGAGTACTTCAGGGCGTAGCGGGCGAGCTGGCCGTCGGTGCAGTCCAGCACGAAGGAGGCGATCAGCAGCGCACCGGCCGCGATGAAACCGCCCCGTGTGCCGGTGGCCGCGCAGCCGGCCGCGATGAGAGCGGTCACCAGCGACGCCGTGGTGACCTGGTTGGGGGTCAGGCCACGGCGGGCGCACCAGCGGGCGAGGTAGCGCGAGTACGGGCTGATGAAGAACGTGGTGAAGAAGCCGTCGCGGGACTTCACGGCCGACTTCAGGCGTACGGCCTCGTCGTCCACGGCGGCCACAGCCTGACGAGCCTCGTTGCGGGTCTGCGGGTCGGCGGGGACTGCGGCGACCAGGCTGCCCAACTCGGGCCGGTGCACATCGCCGCCGTCGGCGACGAGAGCGGCGACGACGCGGTCGGCGAGGCTGTCGACGGCCACCGCCGTCCCACCGCCGGTGGAGGTCCCGCACGCCACCGCCCGGGCCAGTGCCGGTCGCGCGGCCGGCTGGGCCGTGACGGCACCGGGGACGGCGGCGAGCGGGAAACGCGGGTCGGTCAGACCGAGGCGGAGCGCATGCGGGTGGCCGACGAAACGACCGTCCACCAGTGCCACGCGGTCGCCGGCCGGTACGGCGGAGAGCAGGACCTGGGCCTCGGTGGCGTCCGCGGCCAGCCGCACGTCGAAGCCGAGCGACCGCAGATCGTTCTCAAGCGACGATCCGGGAACCTGTTGACCGGTGACGATGGCGGTCGGCAACCGAACTCACTCCCTGGGTGCCGACGCGCTGACGCCGGTCTTCTGCGTGGTGGGACGCCCCTGCCTGCGGCACCCGGGCGGCATGTCGGCGAAGGCTACCGGATGCACTGAAGCCCGTGTTCACCGGCCGTTCATGGACAGGCCCACGGCGGCTGCCCGGGACTTTGCCGCGATCATCATGGGTGATGCGGGGCCCGGCCCACAAACCGCGGTCGCAGACCCGGGCATCCGGGACACGGCGGCCGGTCGGCATCGGGTTGACGGCTATGACGTGGCTGGTCACCGGCGGAGCCGGATCCATCGGGGCGCGTGTGGTGCGGGTCAGGGACGCTGCCAGGAGAGCGTCGTGCCGATTCGGCGGAGCCGGCCGCGCGGATGCTGGGCTGGCGGGCACGGCGCGGAGTGCGGGATGGTCGCCTCGGCCTGGCGGGGGCTGACAGTTGCACCGGGGTGGCGAGCCGGAAGTCTCTGACCTGCGATTCGTTTCCGCAGGTCAGGGCACATGACAACGGTGTTCAGTGCCGCGTTGCCGGATACCCCCCACCCGTAGTTCACTGGCTGCGCTGACGGCACACGAAGGGCGGTAGTCATGGGGGCAGGGCACGACCACGGGCACGCGCACTCCCACGCGCCGACCACGGGTACGGCCACGGCTGCGTACCGAGGGCGGCTGCGCATCGCGCTGGGCATCACCCTCACGGTGATGCTGGTCGAGATCGTCGGCGGCGTGGTCGCGGACTCGCTCGCACTGATCGCGGACGCGGCACACATGGCGACCGACGCGCTGGGGCTCGGCATGGCGCTGCTCGCGATTCACTTCGCCAGCCGCCCACCGAGCACCAACCGCACCTTCGGCTACGCCCGCGCCGAGATCCTCGCCGCGTTGGCCAACTGTCTGTTGCTGCTCGGCGTCGGCGGATACGTCCTCTACGAGGCGATCGAGCGGTTCGTCACTCCTGCGGACACCCATGGCGGGCAGATGATCGTGTTCGGCCTGATCGGCCTCGTCGCGAACATGGTCTCGCTCACTTTGTTGATGCGCGGGCAGAAGGAGAGCCTGAACGTGCGCGGCGCCTTCCTGGAGGTGGCCGCGGACGCACTGGGCTCGGTGGCGGTGTTGGTCTCGGCGGCGGTGATCCTGACCACCGGCTGGCAGGCCGCCGACCCGATCGCCTCGCTGGTCATCGGGCTGATGATCGTGCCCCGGACGTTGAAGCTGCTGCGCGAGACGCTGAACGTACTGCTGGAGGCGGCCCCCAAGGACGTGGACATGACGGAGGTCCGAGCGCACATCCTGGCGCTGGACGGTGTGGAGGACGTCCACGATCTGCACGCCTGGACGATCACTTCCGGGATGCCCGTACTGTCCGCGCACGTGGTGGTCGGTCCCGACGCGCTCAACGCCATCGGCCACGAGAAGATGCTGCACGAGCTCCAGGGCTGTCTGGGCGACCACTTCGACGTGGAGCACTGCACCTTCCAGTTGGAGCCGGGCGGGCACGCGGAGCACGAGGCTCGGCTGTGTCACTGACCGGTGGCCGCCGCCGTCCGCATCCGCGTGCGACACCGGTGAGCGGTTCCGGGCGGCGGACACCGGGCACGATGACCCACCGGGCCCCGCTTCCGGTGCCGCGCCGCGCGCGGTCGTGCCGGGAAGTGCCGGGAGTGCCGGATTCGTACGGCAGACTTGGGGTGCGAAGACCTAGGCGAAGGATGGGTATGCCGATCACACCTGCCACCGCGACGCACAGCTCGTCCAACGGCACCGCAGAGGCGATTTTGCTGGAACTGGTCGACGAGAAGGGTGTGACGACCGGTACGGCGGAGAAGCTCGCCGCCCATCAGCCACCGGGCCAGTTGCACCGGGCGTTCTCGGTGTTCCTCTTCGACGAACAGGGCCGGCTCCTGCTCCAGCAGCGGGCGCTGGGCAAGTACCACTCCCCCGGCGTGTGGTCCAACACCTGCTGCGGCCACCCCTACCCCGGCGAGGCGCCGTTCGCGGCGGCGGCCCGTCGCACGCACGAGGAGTTGGGGGTGTCCCCCTCTCTCTTGGCGGAGGCGGGGACCGTCCGGTACAACCACCCGGACCCGGTCTCGGGCCTGGTGGAGCAGGAGTACAACCACTTGTTCGTCGGCCTGGTCCAAGCGCCGCTCGCACCGGACCCTGAGGAGATCGCCTCGACCGCCTTCGTGACGGCCGCCGAGTTGGGGGAACGGCATGGCCGGGACCCCTTCTCAACCTGGTTCATGACCGTCCTGGACGCGGCCCGTCCGGCCATCAGGGAGCTCACCGGCCGCTCCGCGGGCTGGTGAGCGGCTCCTGGCACGTCCTGGGGCCCGTCGCGCCCCGGCCGGAATCCGGGTGTGAGCCCGGGCCCGGCCCGTGTCAGGGTCGGCTCGCAACCGGGCGGTACGACGGTGTCCGGGCGGCCCGGTCCCCGCGTTAGCGGCGTGTTGCGGGCTTGAGCGGAAGAGCGGCCCAGATCACCTTGCCACCGCTCGCCGTGTGCTCCACGTCGACCGTTCCGCCCGCCTCCCGGGCCACCTCACGGACCAGGAGCAGGCCCCGGCCCCCGGTCCGGCCGTGGTCGGCTTCCAGGGCGGTCGGACGGTAGGGGTGGTTGTCCTCGACGGACACCCGTACCCACTCGGCTCCGACGGCGACCTCCACGGCCAGCATGGGCGACAACAGCGCCGCGTGTTTGACCACGTTGGTGACCAGCTCGGAGACGATCAACAGCAGGCCGTGCACCAACTCGTCGGAGGCCGGTACGCCCTGGCGCACCAGCAGGTCCCGTACCGCGCGCCGGGCCTGCGGGACCGAAGAGTCCACGGCTGCGGCGGTAAATCGCCAGACGCCCTCGTACGGTAGTGGTTCGGGCGGCCGCTGGGCGCCCCCCGCTGGGCGCGGGTCTCCCCCGCGCCCGTGGTTGTCCATCGTTCGGTCTCCACCCTCGCGCTCGATTGTCACCACACGTCGAGTGTTGGTAACGATCCCCTCGGCCCCGAATGCCTGAACAGAAGTCACCAGGTATCGACGCTTTCCGGCCGACTGTGCATGACACGGTCACATGGAGGACCGTTCCTGTCTCTTTCCGTCGGTGGTTCCGTGCAGCAGGCGGCACCCGGCCCCTGCCGGTGATCTTGCCCGCGGGACGTGCCCTGCTCCCGGTTCCCCCCGTCCCATCCCGCGGCGGACCTGCCGATACCATCCCGCGCATGGAGCCTCAGCTGTCGCACCGGATCACCGACTCCGTGGCCACCGTAGTCATCCGCCATCCGGCCAAGCGCAACGCCATGACGGCCGCGATGTGGCGGGCCTTGCCGCCGCTGCTGGAGCGGTTCGCGAGCGACCCGGGTGTGCGGGCGCTGGTGCTGACCGGGGAAGGCGGGACCTTCTGCGCGGGTGCGGACATCACCACGCTGCGGGAGTCTCCACAGCAGGCGCAGCAGCTGTCGGTGGCCGCCGAGGAGGCTCTGGCCGCGTTCCCCAAACCTTCCCTCGCCGCGGTACGCGGGCACTGTGTCGGCGGCGGCGCGCAGCTCGCGGCCGCCTGCGACCTGCGGCTGGCGGAGGAGGGGGCGCAGTTCGGGGTGACGCCGGCGCGGCTGGGCCTCGTCTACCCCGCGTCCTCCACCCGGCGGCTGGCCTCGCTCGTAGGTCCGTCGGCGGCCAAGTATCTGTTGTTCAGCGCCGAGTTGATCGACGCTGGTCGCGCGTTGCGCACCGGGCTCGTGGACGAGGTGCTACCGGAGGGCGAACTGGACAAGAGGGTCGGCGATCTGACCCGGATCCTGACGGCCCGTTCCCAACTGACCCAGGCGGCGGCGAAGGAGTTCGCGAACGGCCGGACCGACCGGGACGCGCACTGGGCGGAGCAGGGACGCGACAACTGCGACACGATGGAGGGCGTCGCTGCGTTCCTTGAGCGCAGGCAGCCGCACTTCACATGGAGCATGACGTACCCCGAAGGAGCGGGAGCATGACGTTCCCCGAAGGACGCGGCTGGGTCCGTGAGGTCCGGCGAGGAGGTGCCCGGAGCCGGGCGCCGCTGTCCGGCGGCGCGTCCGGTCCGGCCCCCAGGAACCGAGCCCGCCACGGGGCTCGCCGGGCCGCCCTGATCCCCAGTTGTCCGCGCCACCTGCCACAATTGCCGCGCAACCTCAGTGGAGAAGGCGGTACGGGATCGTGACGACACCCGGATCCATCGAAGTAGGGTCCATCGAAGGCAGGATCGCCGAGGAACTCGGCGTACGGGAGCGGCAGGTGAAGGCCGCGGTGGAACTGCTCGACAGCGGTTCGACGGTGCCCTTCATCGCCCGCTACCGCAAGGAAGCGACCGAGCTGCTCGACGACGCCCAGCTGCGCACGATCGAGGAGCGGCTACGCTACCTGCGGGAGCTGGAGGAGCGGCGGACCGCGATTCTGGAGTCGGTGCGCGAGCAGGGCAAGCTCACCGAGGAGTTGGAGGCCCGTATCCGGGGCGCCGAGACCAAGGCGCGTCTGGAGGACGTCTACCTCCCTTACAAGCCCAAGCGGCGCACCAAGGCCCAGGTCGCGCGTGAAGCGGGCCTGGAACCGCTCGCCGAGGGTCTGCTGGGCGACCCGACGGTCGAGCCGCTGGCCGCCGCTGCCGCATTCGTGGACGCCGACAAGGGGGTCACGGACCCGCAGGCCGCGCTGGAGGGCGCGCGGGCGATCCTCACCGAGCGGTTCTCCGAGGACGCCGACCTGATCGGCGAGCTGCGCGAGCGCATGTGGGGGCGAGGGCGACTGGTCGCGAAGGTGCGGGAGGGCAAGGAGGCGGCAGGCGCGAAGTTCGCCGACTACTTCGACTTCGCCGAGCCGTTCACCGAGCTGCCCTCGCACCGCGTGCTGGCGATACTGCGCGGTGAGAAGGAAGAGGTCTTGGACCTGGTCCTGGAGCCGGAGGAACCCGCCGAATCCGCCGGGTCCGGGCCAGTGCCGTCGTCGTACGAGGGGATCGTCGCACGCCGGTTCCAGATCACCGACCGGGGCCGTCCCGCCGACAAGTGGCTGACGGACACGGTCCGCTGGGCCTGGCGCACGCGCATCCTGGTCCACCTCGGCATCGACCTGCGTCTGCGGTTGCGTACGGCGGCGGAAGACGAGGCGGTGAACGTCTTCGCCGCGAACCTGCGCGACCTGCTGCTGGCCGCCCCGGCCGGTACGCGGGCGACACTCGGGCTGGACCCCGGCTTCCGTACGGGAGTGAAGGTGGCCGTGGCCGACACCACCGGCAAGGTCGTCGCTACGGACGTGATCTATCCGCATGTCCCGGCCAACAAGTGGGACGAGGCGATCACCAAGCTGGCCGGACTCGCCAAGCAGCACGCGGTCGAACTGGTCGCGATCGGCAACGGCACGGCGTCCCGCGAGACCGACAAGCTCGCGGGTGAGCTGATCGCCCGGCACCCGGAGCTGAAGCTCACCAAGGTGATGGTGTCCGAGGCGGGTGCCTCCGTGTACTCGGCATCGCAGTACGCCTCACAGGAACTGCCCGGCATGGACGTCTCGCTGCGCGGTGCGGTCTCCATCGCCCGACGGTTGCAGGACCCGCTGGCCGAGCTGGTGAAGATCGACCCGAAGTCCATCGGGGTGGGCCAGTACCAGCACGACCTGTCCGAGACGAAGCTGTCCCGCTCGCTGGACGCAGTGGTCGAGGACTGCGTCAACGGTGTCGGCGTGGACGTCAACACCGCCTCAGTGCCGCTGCTTTCACGGGTGTCGGGCATCTCCGCCTCCCTCGCCGAGAACATCGTGGCGCATCGGGACTCGAACGGCCCGTTCGCCTCGCGTTCGGCGCTGAGGAAGGTGGCGCGGCTCGGCCCGAAGGCGTACGAGCAGTGCGCGGGCTTCCTGCGCATCCGGGGCGGCGACGACCCGCTGGACGCCTCCAGCGTGCATCCGGAGGCCTATCCGGTGGTGCGCAGCATGGTGAAGACCTCGGGCCAGGAGGTGGCCTCGCTGATCGGCAACACGGCGGTGCTGCGCTCGCTGCGGCCTGCCGACTTCGTGGACGACACCTTCGGCCTGCCGACCGTCACCGACATCCTGAAGGAACTGGAGAAGCCGGGGCGCGACCCGCGTCCCGCCTTCAGGACGGCCACCTTCAAGGAGGGTGTGGAGAAGATCTCCGACCTGTCTGCGGGGATGGTCCTGGAGGGGGTGGTCACGAACGTGGCCGCCTTCGGCGCGTTCGTGGACGTCGGCGTCCACCAGGACGGGTTGGTGCACGTCTCGGCGATGTCGAAGACGTTCGTCAAGGACCCGCGGGACGTCGTGAAGCCGGGCGACATCGTCAAGGTGAAGGTCCTCGACGTGGACATCCCGCGCAAGCGGATCGCACTGACCTTGCGGCTGGACGACGAAGCCGGCCCGCAGGCACAGGGCGGTGGACGGCAGCAGCGCGGCACCCGCCCGCCCCAGCAGCGCCAGGGCGGCCAGGGACAACGGCAGGGCCGTGCGGGCGGCGGCCGGGGCGGTGACCGGGGCGGCCGGCAGGCTCCTGCCCCGGCCAACAGCGCCATGGCCGACGCCCTGCGCCGCGCAGGTCTGCTCGACCCGAAGAAGCGCTGACCCCCGGCCCCGGGCCCTCGCCATGCGGGGCCCGGGGCCGCCGGAGCAGGCGCCTGGGCGACGCGGCCTCGGGCCGGTGTCCGGACGGTCAGGCGGTCGCGCCCATGTTCCCGGACACCGAAAGCGGGCCGGGCGGCGGCAAAGGCCGCCGCCCGCTGAGGTCAGCGCTCCGTCAGGTTGCCGTCCACCATCTCCAGACGCCTGGTGACCCGAACCACGTCCAGCATCCGCCGGTCGTGGGTGACCAGGACGAGGGTGCCTTCGTACCCGTCAAGGGCCGACTCCAGTTGTTCGATGGCGGGCAGGTCCAGGTGGTTCGTCGGCTCGTCCAGCACGAGGAGGTTCACGCCCCGGCCCTGCAGCAGCGCGAGTGCGGCGCGGGTACGCTCACCCGGAGAGAGGGTCGCTGCCGGACGCAGCACATGGCCGGACTTCAGCCCGAACTTGGCGAGCAGGGTACGCACCTGCTCCGGCTCGGTGTCGGGAACGGTCGTGCAGAAGGCTTCGAGCACCGTCTCGGGGCCGTGGAACAGCTTGCGGGCCTGGTCGACCTCGCCCACCAGCACACCGGAACCGAGTGCCGCGTGCCCCGAGTCCAGCGGGACACGGCCCAGCAGAGCACCGAGCAGGGTCGACTTGCCGGCGCCGTTGGCCCCGGTGACCGCGATCCGGTCCGCCCATTCGATCTGCAGGGACACCGGGCCGAAGGTGAAACCGCCGCGCCGGACCTCGGCATCACGCAGGGTCGCCACGATCGCGCCCGAGCGTGGGGCGGAAGCGATCTCCATGCGCAGTTCCCACTCCTTGCGCGGTTCCTCGACCGCGTCCAGACGCTCGATCATGCGCTGGGTCTGCCGGGCCTTGGCCGCCTGCTTCTCACTGGCCTCGCTGCGGAACTTGCGGCCGATCTTGTCGTTGTCGTTGCCGGCCTTGCGCCGGGCGTTCTTCACGCCCTTGTCCATCCAGGCCCGCTGCACCTGGGCGCGTTCCTGGAGGGCGGCCTTCTTCCCGGCGTAGTCCTCGTAGTCCTCTCGGGCGTGCCTGCGGGCCACCTCGCGCTCCTCCAGGTAGGCCTCGTAGCCGCCGCCGTAGAGATTGATCCGCTGCTGGGCGAGGTCGAGTTCGAGGACTCCGGTGACGGTGCGGGTGAGGAACTCGCGGTCGTGGCTGACGACGACCGTGCCCGCGCGCAGGCCGGTGACGAAGGCTTCCAGCCGTTCCAACCCGTCGAGGTCGAGGTCGTTGGTGGGCTCGTCGAGGAGGAAGACGTCGTAGCGGGACAGGAGCAGTGAGGCGAGGCCGGCCCGGGCCGCCTGGCCGCCGGACAGTGAGGTCATCGGCCGGTCCAGGTCCACGACCAGGCCGAGGGAGTCGGCGACCTCCGCTGCGCGTTCCTCTAGGTCGGCTCCGCCGAGACCGAGCCACCGTTCTAGGGCGGATGCGTAGGCGTCGTCGGCGCCGGGTGCTCCCTCGACCAGCGCCCCGGTCGCCCCGTCCAGCACGCGCTGCGCCTCGGCGACGCCGGTGCGGCGGGCCAGGAACGCACGGACCGTCTCCCCCGGCCTGCGCTCCGGTTCCTGGGGCAGATGCCCGACGGTTGCGCTGGGCGGGGACAGGCGCAGTCCGCCCTGCTCAGCGGGGGCGAGTCCGGCGAGCATCCGCAGCAGCGTGGACTTGCCCGCGCCGTTGGCGCCGACCAGCCCGATCACGTCTCCGGGTGCGACGACGAGGTCGAGCCCGGAGAAGAGCGAGCGGTCGCCGTGCCCGGCGGCGAGGTTCTTGGCGACGAGGGTGGCAGTCATCAGGACGCCGATCCTAATCGGCCGCGCACCGCCTATCAGCCACGTTCTCCTCGGGTCGCCGCCCTGTGCCCCGCCCGGAATCCAGTCCGGCGCCGGCGGACTGCCCGGGCGTTCGGCACCGACTCCCGGAGGCACGCGCGCAAGGTGCTCCGGTCGCCCCCCTTGCAGAAGAGGGCGGCAGGGAGACGCGTGGCCGGTTCGGCTGAATGGCGATCGTGTGACGGCGGGTGCCGTGGACAGTTCGAGGGTCACCAGGACTGAATGGTCTCCGAACGCACTTCCCGCCCCGACGACTTGGAGCTGACGTGCACCGCAGAATCATCGCGCCGGGCGCACTGGCGGCGGCCTCCCTCCTGCTGGCGATCCCGGCATCGGCCGCGAGCTACTCCCCCGGCGCACCGGGTATCGGTGACCCCTACTACCCGTACTACGGCAACGGCGGCTACGACGTCTCCCACTACGACCTGAGACTGAAGTACCAGCCGACGACGGACGAACTGCGGGGCACGGCGACGATCCTGGCGCGGACCACGCAGGACCTCTCCAGCTTCGACCTGGACTTCCTGCTGGACGTCAGCGAGGTGCGGGTCAACGGGATCCGAGCGGCCTTCGCGCACTCCGGACAGCACGAGCTGGTCGTCACCCCGAGGACTCCGCTCGCCAAGGGCACTCCACTGTCGGTCGTCGTCCGCTACCACGGGGTGCCGTCCGCGAAGACTGCCTACGGTTTCACCACCTGGCACCGCACACCGGACGGCGCGGTCGCGGCCGACGAGCCCGAGGCCGCCTGGTGGTGGTTCCCGAGCAACGACCATCCGAGCGACAAGGCCACCTACGACGTGTCGGTGGCCGTGCCGGACGGTATGCAAGCCATCTCCAACGGCACACTGCAGTCGACCAGTTCGCGGCTGGGTTGGACCCGCTACAACTGGAGGCAGAACAAGCCTCAGGCCACCTACCTGGCCACGCTCGCACTGGGCAGGTTCGACATCACCACCAGCACCTCCGAGGGCGGCGTACCCGTCGTCAACGCCTACAGCAAGAACCTCGGCGACAACGACGGGGCGGCACGGGCGAGTGTGGAGCGCACCGGGGAGATCGTCGACTGGCTGAGCGGCTACTTCGGGCCGTATCCGTTCGGTTCGGCCGGCGGGTACGTGCCGGACACCACCACCGGGTACGCGCTGGAGACGCAGACCCGCGTCTACTACAGCCCCAAGCAGTTCGCGAACGGCTCCAACACCTCGGTGGTCGTACACGAGTTGGCCCACCAGTGGTACGGCGACGACGTGTCGCTCAAGGGCTGGAAGGACATCTGGCTCAACGAGGGTTTCGCGCGGTACGCGCAGTGGCTGTGGTCCGAGCACGAGGGTGAGGGCACCACGCAGGAACTCGCCGACTACGTGTACGCCTCGCACCCGGCCGACGACGCCTTCTGGACCGTGAAGCCCGGCGACCCGGGCCCGGACAACCAGTTCGACATCGCCGTCTACGACCGCGGCGCGCTGGCCATCCAGGCCCTGCGCAACGAGATCGGCGACAAGGCGTTCTTCACGATCCTGAAGGGATGGCCGGAGAAGCACGCATACGGCAACGCCTCGGTGGCCGACTTCAGGAGGTATGCCGAGCAGGTGTCCGGCAAGCCCCTGTCCGCGCTGTTCGACACCTGGCTGTTCCACACGTCGAAGCCGGCCGCGCCTGCAGCACGCACCGCATCCCTCGCGGCGGCCTCTACCACTGTCGCCCAGCCGAAGTCGTGGCGGACGATCGAGGCCACCAACGACGTGCACGGACACTGAGAGCGGCGGACGGACGCCGGGGGCGTGGGGCACGGGTACTGAGACGGCTGCACGGACGCCGAGTGGCGTGCGCGGGGGCCGAGCCCCCGGTGCGCCTACCGCTCTGGCTCGTGCGCCCGCCGCAGGAGGTCGTCCCGGCCCACCGCCTCCGCTCGGCCGGCCGGGACGGTGCACGCATGGGCGCCCGCGATCGCGCCGTACCGTGCGCATCGCCCTGGCGACTCACCGGAGAGCAGGCCGTAGAGGAACGCGGCGGCGAAGGCGTCGCCCGCGCCGTTGGAGTCGACCACGGGCGCGGGCGGGGCAGCCGCCGGTATCCGGGTCAGCTCGCCGTCGGTCAGCAGGTACGCGCCCCGCGCACCGGCGGTGGCCACGACGGTCCCGGCTCGGCCCCGCTCGGCGATGCGCCGCATGGTCCGCTCGGGTTCGGCCAATGCGGCGGCCGACAGGAAGACGATGTCGGCCGCATACGCGAACGGTTCGTGGTAAGGGTTCCGACCGTCCCAGTCGTGCAGGTCCGTGGAGAGCGGCACCCCGGTCTCCCGCAGCACCGGTAGCGCCCGGGCACAGGGCGGGGTGATGGTCAGGTGCACGTGCCGGCTCGCGGCGGCCAGCTCGCGCAGCGTGGCCTCGGGGAAACGGTCACCGGGGCGGCCGCGTGTGGTGTCGTACAGGGACTGGCGGCGGCCGTCCGGACCGACCAGGTTGACCGCCCGTCTGGTCCCTGCGGGCTGCGGGAAGGTGGTGAGGGTGATGCCGTGCTCGCGGTGCAGGGCGCGGACCAGGTCGCCCTCGGGATCGTCGCCGAGCAGGTCGAGGTGGTGGGTGCGCAGGCCGAGCGCGGCCAGGCCGACCGCGACGAAATCGCCGGTCTGCCCGGCCCGGGTGCGGATGCCGGAGTCGACCGGGAAGCTGTCGGCGTAGGGCAGGGGCAGGCCGGGGACGTGGATGACGGTGTCCACGCCCGCTCCGCCCAGCACCAGCACATCGGTTGCCCCGGTCATCGGCCGTCCTCCCCCCGGTCGTACACGGTCACCGCAATGTGGCGTTTCACCAGCCGCTCGGTGAGGAGCGGCTCGACACGGGACCGGATGCCGCCCGCCAGGCCGCAGCCTATACGGGGCATGTGCACGGACGCGCCGAGTCCGTGCACATGGCCGGCGAGGCGGCCCAGGGCGGTGTCGATCGCCTCGTAACGGACCGGAACGCCCCCGCTTCCGGTCCTGAGCCCGTGCTGGCCGATCATGTTGGCCACCCACAGGTGCGGACCCACCTGGACCAGTTGGACCGCCCCCAGCGCGAAGTCGTTGTGCGCACGGTCGCGGTGCCAGGCACGGTAGGTCGCCTCGGGCTCGGGCCAGCGCGCTGAGAGCGCCCGGACGGAGCCCTTCCCCCAGCCGCCGATGTCGTTGCAGACATGGGCGATCACTGTGGTGCCCTTGGCCGACGGCACGGTGGCGTCACCCCGGACGTAGCTGATCTCCGACATGGCGCCACCGTAGGCGATGCCACTGACAGTGGCCCCGTTGGCACCAGACCGGCTACTTGGTGAGTTCGGACAGCTCCCGGTCGGCTTGCCTGGACATCCGGCTGCGGACGCCGAACCAGCCGGCCACCAGCATGAGGGCGATCACCGGGATGAGGAGCAGGGTCTTGCGGCCGACGCCGGGGTCGTCCCCCATCATGCCGAGGCAGACCAGCAGGAAGACGATCGTGGCGACTTCGGTGAACGGGCTGAACTTCAGCCGGAAGTGCGGTCGCGTCACCAGGCCGGCCCGGGCGCGGCGCACGAAGACCAGGTGGCAGATCATGATGATCACCCAGGTGCTGATGATGCCGAGTGAGGCGACGTTCAGCACGATCTCGAAGGCCTGGCTGGGCATCAGGTAGTTGAGTCCGACGCCGAGCACACAGACGGCGCAGGTCAGCAGGATGCCGCCGTAGGGCACCTGGCTGCGGTTCATGCGGGCGGTGAACCTGGGCGCGGATCCGGCCATGGCCATGGAGCGCAGGATGCGTCCGGTGGAGTACAGGCCGGAGTTCAGCGAGGACATGGCGGCCGTCAGCACGACGAGGTTCATCACGTCACCGGCCGCCGGAATGCCGATCTTCGACAGCACGGTCACGAACGGGCTCTGGCCCGCGGAGTACACCGAACCGGGCAGCAGCAGCGCGAGCAGCACCACCGAGCCGACGTAGAAAAGGCCCACGCGCCACATGATCGAGTTCACCGCGCGCGGGACGACCTTCTCCGGTTCGGCGGTTTCGCCAGCGGCGACACCGACCAGTTCCAGGGCGGCGTAGGCGAAGATCACACCCTGCATGACCAGGACGACCGGCATCATGCCGTGCGGGAAGACGCCGCCGTTGCTGGTGATGACGTCCAGACCGGGCCTGGTGCCGCCCACGTCGTGCCGGGTGGCGAGCAGGAAGACACCGACCAGCATGAAGCTCACCAGCGTGGCGACCTTGATGATCGCGAACCAGAACTCCATCTCGCCGAAGATCTTCACCGAGATCAGGTTCACGGCGAGGACCACCGCGAGGGCGATCAGCGCCAATACCCACTGCGGGGTGCTGATGAACATGCTCCAGTAGTGCGTGTAGAGGGCGATCGCAGTGATGTCCGCGATGCCGGTGGTCGACCAGTTCAGGAAGTACATCCAGCCGGCGACGTAGGCGCCCTTCTCGCCGAGGAACTCACGTGCGTAGCTCACGAAGGAGCCGGAGGAGGGGCGGTAAAGGACCAGTTCACCGAGGGCGCGGACGACGAAGAAGGCGAAGACGCCGCAGACCAGGTAGGACAGGGCGAGTGCTGGGCCCGCGTCGTGCAGGCGTCCGCCAGCGCCCAGGAAGAGGCCGGTGCCGATGGCTCCGCCGATGGCGATCATGTTGACATGGCGGGCCTTCAGGTCCTTGCTGTAGCCGGCGTCGCCCGCGTCCGCGGGCGTCCCGGCCGTCTGGGACCGGGTGGTGGCCTGTGCCGATTCCACGGCGTCCTTGCTCACGGGGTGGTACCACTTCCTGGTGCGCCCGGGCCCACGGGCCCGGGTGTCCGTACGTTCTCGGGCCGCACCACCTTGATGTGTCGTGGTACAGACCAGGACAGCAGCTTCCCAGAAAGATCACCCGTCATGCGGTGGCCATGATCACACAGCGGCCTTTCTCACATGGTGGTGAGCCGGTCGATCCAGTGGCGCGGACCAGCGGTGCTCATGGTGTCCAAGCCGCTGGGGAGGTTTCACAGCATCGGTGAGACAGCGATACTGCTGCACATGACGACGGACGCGACGACCGATGCCGGGGAGCCCGCCCTGACCATCGACGAGCTGGCCGCGCGGGCGGGCGTCACGGTCCGCACGGTCCGCTTCTACGGCACCAAGGGTCTCCTGCCGCCACCAGTGATCGGCCCGCGCCGGGTGGGCCGCTACGGCCGCGAACACCTGGCACGGTTGATGCTGATCGAGGAGATGCAACACCAGGGCATGACCCTCGCGGCGATCGACCGGCACCTGCAGCAACTGCCGGCCGACATCGGCCCGCACGACCTGGCGATCCACCGGGCGGTCGTCGCTTCCTGGGCACCGGACAGTGTGGAAACCGTGTCCCGGCGGGAACTTGACCGGCGCGCGGGACGAGCACTGGAGGAGCAGGAGGTGGACCGGCTGGCCGCCATGAACGTGGTCACCCGGGACGGGGAGTCCTGGCGCGTGGACTGCGGTCTACTCCGACTCGCGGTGCAGCTGCTGGACGTGCCGCTGTCGCAGGAAACGATCCTCGCCGCCCGGACCGTGCTGAGCGAGCACGCGCGCGCCGCCGCGCACGAGTTGTCGGGACTGCTGCGGCAGGCGGTGGCTGAGCGCGACGCACGGGACGTGAAATCGCTGTCCGCCCATATGCACCCGCTGGTGGTGCAGGCCCTGCTCACCACCTTCCAGCGTTCGCTGAAGGAGGAGTTGCGCCAATGGCTGGACGGTGCGGCGGCCCCGGAGACCGGCCCCCGGGGCACACCGTCCGGGTGAGCGGCGTCAGCGCGCGTCGGTGAACGTCTGCTTCTCCTCGGCCTTCCGCACCAGCAGTGCGGGCGGGTTGAACCGGTCGCCGTAGCGCTCGGCCAGCTCACGGGCGCGGGCTACGAAACCGGGCAGGCCGCCTGCATAGCCGTTGATGTACTGGAGGACACCGCCGGTCCAACCGGGGAAGCCGATGCCGAGGAGAGAGCCGATGTTCGCGTCGGCGACGGATGTCAGGACACCCTCTTCGAGCAGGCGTACGGTGTCGAGCGCCTCGGCGAAGAGCATCCGCTCCTGCATGTCCCGGAACGGGATCTCGTATCCGGGCTTGGTGAAGTGCTCGCGCAGGCCCGGCCAGAGCCCCGCCCGCTTGCCGTCCTCGGTGTAGTCGTAGAAGCCGGCGCCGCCGCTGCGGCCGGTACGACCGAACTCGTCGACCATGCGGTCGATCACCGTGTCTGCCGGATGCGCCGACCAGGTGCCCCCCGCCTCCTCGACGGCCTGCTTCGTCTCGGCCCGGATCTTGCGCGGGAGGGTGAGGGTCAGCTCGTCCATGAGCGAGAGCACCCTGGCGGGGTAGCCGGCCTGGGCAGCGGCCTGCTCCACGGAGGCGGGCTCGATGCCCTCACCCACCATGGCGACGCCCTCGTTGATGAAGTGGCCGATCACCCGGGAGGTGAAGAAGCCGCGCGAGTCGTTCACCACGATCGGCGTCTTGTTGATCTGCCGGACCAGGTCGAACGCGCGCGCGAGGGCCTGGTCACCGGTCCGCTCGCCCTTGATGATCTCGACCAGCGGCATCTTGTCGACCGGGGAGAAGAAGTGCAGCCCGATGAAGTCGGCCTGCCGCTCCACGCCCTCGGCGAGCGCGGTGATGGGCAGGGTGGAGGTGTTGGAGCACAGTAGCGCGTCGGGGGCGACGACGGACTGGATCTCCTGGAACACCTTGTGTTTGAGGGCGGTGTCCTCGAAGACGGCCTCGATCACCGCGTCGCAGCCCGCGAGGTCGGCCACCTCGGCGGTGGGTGTGATCCGGGCGAGCAGCGCGTCGGCCTTCTCCTGGCTGGTACGGCCCTTGGCCACGGCCTTGGCGCACAGCTTCTCGGAATAACCCTTGCCCTTGGCAGCCGCATCCGGGGAGACGTCCTTGAGGACGACATCGATGCCGGCGCGGGCGCACGCGTAGGCGATGCCGGCGCCCATCATGCCGGCGCCGAGGACGGCGACCCTGCGGACCTGGCGGGGCTCGACCCCCTGGGGTCGACTGGCACCGGAGTTGACCGCCTGGAGGTCGAAGAAGAACGCCTGGATCATGTTCTTGGCGGTCTGCCCGGTGACCAGTTCGGTGAAGTAGCGGGTCTCGATGGTGATGGCGGTGTCGAAGTCGACCTGCGAGCCCTCGACGGCCGCCGCCATGATGTTGCGCGGCGCCGGGTAGGGGGCGCCGCCCAGTTGCTTGCGGAGGTTGGCCGGGAAGGCGGGCAGGTTGGCGGCAAACTTCGGCTGGGCCGGGGTTCCCCCGGGGATCCGGTAGCCGGGGACGTCCCAGGGCTGGTGGGACTCGGGGTGCGCGTCGATGAAGGCGCGGGCCTGGGCGAGCATCTCCTCGGGGGTGTTGGCGACCTCGTGGACCAGGCCGTTCTCCAGGGCGCGCCGGGGCGGGTACTGGGTGCCCTGCAGCAGCACCTTCAGCAGCGCGTCCGTGATGCCCATCAGGCGGACGGTGCGGGTGACGCCGCCGCCCGCGGGCAGCAGGCCGAGGGTGACCTCGGGCAGGCCGATCCTGGAGCCGGGAGCGTCCAGGGCGATGCGGTGGTGGGAGGCGAGCGCGATCTCGTAACCGCCGCCCAGGGCCGCGCCGTTGATGGCGGCGACCACCGGCTTGCCGAGGGTCTCCAGGCGGCGCAGCGCATTCTTGATCTCGGTCGCGGTGTCGAAGACATGTTGGGCGTCCTCGGGGCGGGCCTGGATCATGTCCTTGAGGTCGCCGCCCGCGAAGAAGGTCTTCTTGGCCGAGGTGAAGATGATGCCGCGGATGGAGTCCTTCTCGGCCTCCGCGCGCGTGGCGATCGCCGAGATGGAGGCCCGGAAGGCCTGGTTCATGGTGTTGGCGGACTGATCGGGGTCGTCCAGGACGAGGGTGACGACACCGGTGTCGTCCTGCTCCCAGCGGATGGTGGTGCTTTCGGTCATGGCAGTGGTCTCCGTTGAAGTCTCTTGGTTCCGCGGGGAGTTCAGATGCGCTCGACGATGGTGGCGATACCCATGCCGCCACCCACGCACAGCGTGGCGAGTCCGTAGCGCTTGTCCTGGCGCTCCAGTTCGTCGATGAGCGTGCCGAGGATCATCGCGCCGGTCGCCCCGAGCGGGTGGCCCAGGGCGATGGCACCGCCGTTGACGTTGACCTTGTCCAATGGCAGGCCCATGTCCTTGACGAACCGTAGGACCACTGCGGCGAACGCCTCGTTGATCTCGACCAGGTCGATGTCGTCGATGGTCAAGCCGGCCTTCGCCAGGGCCTTGCGGGTGGCGGGGGCGGGCCCAGTGAGCATGATGGTGGGCTCGGAGCCGGAGACGGCCGCGGAGACGATCCGCGCGCGGGGGGTGAGGCCGTAGCGCTCACCGACCGCCCGGGAGCCGATCGCGGCGAGCGAAGCGCCGTCGACGATGCCTGAGGAATTGCCCGCGTGATGGACGTGGTCGATCTTCTCCACCCAGTGGTACCGCTGCAGCGCGACCGCGTCGAAGCCGCCCAACTCGCCGATGTCCGCGAAGGACGGCTTCAGCTTGCCGAGGGAGTCGGCGGTGGTACCGGGGCGCGGATGCTCGTCGTGGTCGAGGACGACCAGGCCGCTGCGGTCCTTGACGGGAACGACCGAGCGGTCGAAGCGGCCCTCCTTCCAGGCGGTCGCGGCACGTTCCTGCGACAGGGCCGCGTACTCGTCCACGTCCCGGCGGGAAAAGCCCTCGATGGTGGCGATGAGGTCGGCGCCGATGCCCTGCGGAACGAAGCTGACGTCGAGGTTGGTCATGGGATCGTTGAACCAGGCACCGCCGTCGGAGGCCATCGGGACACGGGACATGGACTCGACGCCGCCGGCGAGGACCAAGTCCTCCCAGCCCGAGCGGACCTTGGCGGCGGCCAGGTTGACGGCTTCCAGACCAGACGCACAGAAGCGGTTCTCTTGTACGCCGGCGACCGTGTCCGGCAGCCCCGCGGCGACGGCGGCGATCCGTGCGATGTCCGAGCCCTGGTCGCCGACCGGACTGACGACCCCGAGCACGATGTCGTCGACGGCTGCTGGGTCGAGGTCGGGGAAACGGTCGCGGACCTCGTGGATGAGACCGACGACCAGGTCGATGGGCTTCGTGCCGTGCAGGGCGCCGTTCGCCTTGCCGCGGCCGCGCGGGGTGCGGATCGCGTCGTACACGTACGCTTCGGTGCTCACTGGTGTGCCTTTCGGGAAGGTGGGCCCAGGAGGGTGGGCCGGGTCAGTCGCGGTCGGCGACGGGGGCGGCGGGCGCGAGGTCTGGTATCCCCCAGTCCCGCGCCACCGCCCGGGTGTCCGCGCCGGGCCGGGCCGGGCCGGTACGGAGGGTGGTGGGGGTCACGGAGAAACGCGGGGCGGGAGCGGGCTGGGTGATGCCGTCGTGATCGGTGAAGGTTCCGCGGGCCGTCAGGTGCGGGTCGTGGGGCGCCTCGCTCAGGGACCGCACGGGCGCCACGCAGGCGTCGGACCCCTCGAAGACGGCCGCCCACTCGTCGCGGGTGCGGGAGCGGAAGCGGTCGGCGATCCGTTCGCGCAGTTCGCCCCACCGGGTCCGGTCCATCCAGGCCGCTGACAGGTCGTCCAGACCGAGCAGGCGCAGAAATTCCTCGTAGAACTGCACCTCCAGGGCGCCGACCGCCATGTACCTGCCGTCGGAGGTCTCGTAGGTGCCGTAGTAGGGACAGCCGCCGTCGAGGAGGTTGGCCGCGCGCCGGTCCTGCCAACTGCCGGCGGCGAGCATGCCGTGGATCATCGTCGACAGATGGGCGGTGCCGTCGACGATGGCGGC
This sequence comes from Streptomyces pluripotens, assembly GCF_000802245.2. Lineage (NCBI taxonomy): Bacteria > Bacillati > Actinomycetota > Actinomycetes > Kitasatosporales > Streptomycetaceae > Streptomyces > Streptomyces pluripotens. The sequence goes on along the minus strand of NZ_CP021080.1, from coordinate 6,454,337 downwards.
GTCGACGACCTGGCCGACGCCGGTCGCGCGCGCGTGGTGCAGTGCGGCGAGGACACCTACGACCAGGTACAGGGAGCCGCCCGCGTAGTCGCCGAGCAGGTTGGCGGGGACGGCCGGGGGCTCGTCCGGGCGGCCGATCATACCGAGGGTGCCGGTGAGCGCGATGTAGGCCACGTCATGGCCGGCCCGGTGGGCGAGGGGCCCGTCCTGGCCCCAGCCTGTCATGCGGCCGTAGACCAGGCGGGGGTTGCGGGTGTGACAGTCCCCGGGGCCGACGCCGAGGCGCTCGGCGACGCCCGGGCGGTAGCCCTCGATGAGGATGTCGGCCCGTTCGGCGAGATCGAGGACGCGTGCGGGGCCCTCCGGTGTCTTCAGGTCGAGCACGATCGAGCGCTTGTTGCGGTTGGTGACGTCGTGGGCGGGGTCGATCGCAAGTCCCGGACCACCCGGACGGTCCACCCGGACCACGTCGGCACCCAGATCGGCCAGCAGCATGGCGGCGAACGGGCCGGGGCCGATCCCCGCCAGCTCCACCACGCGCACGCCGGACAGCGGACCGGTGCCCGGTGTGGTGGGCGTCTGCGCCGTCGTCATGCGTCCAACCCCCAAATGCGTATGACACAACTGATGTAACACCAGTGATGCTAGGAACGTGTTCCACCGGACACAAGACCTCAACGAGCAAGCGCTTAGCCAAATGCCCGCCGTGAGGCACATCACCCGGGAGGTGAGGGGCGGTCGGATCCCGCCGGGCCGGGCACCGGCTCCGCCATGAACCGCGGACCGGGTCCTGCTACGAGCCGCGAACGTCGAGTTCCGCCACGAGGCGCTTGGGGGCGATCGACCGGTAGCTCTCCTCCACCCAGTCGCACAGCAGTTCCACCACGGGGGCGCCCACGCCCTCCAGCCGTATCCGCACCCAGCCGGCTCTGCCGAGGCCGTACCCGGCGGGCGCGACGCCAGGCGTGGCCAACGCATGCGCATGGGCGGACTGGTCCCTGAGTTTGACGGTGACGCCCGGCGGGTGACTACCGTCGCCCACCCCGAGGAAGGCGAACACCTTTCCGTTGACCTTGGCGACGGACTCGCCCCACGGGAACTCCTCGGCCGCGCCGGGCAGGGAGAGCGCGAACTCGCGCAGTTTCTCCCGCTTCCTCAGCGCGTTCCTCGCTACGGCCACCACTGCCTCCGGGCTACTCGTCGGACTGCGCACTCCTCACGCTAGCCTCGGCCACCGACAGCGGCGCGTGCTGCACGACCAAGGAGTGTGATGTCATGAACGGACCAAACAGGACGGACCGTGACTACGACCTCGTGCTGTTCGGAGCCACCGGCTTCGTCGGTGCGCTGACCGCGGAGTACCTCGCCGCACACGCGCCCGAGAATCTGCGCTGGGCAGTGGCCGGCCGCGACGAGGGGAAGCTGGCACGGCTGCGGGAACGGCTGCCCGGCGCGAGGGACGTCGACGTCCTGCGGGCCGACGCCGGCGACCCGGTCGCGCTGCGTGCTCTGGCCGGGCGGGCTCGCGTGGTGGCCTCGACCGTGGGGCCGTACGTACAGCACGGTGAGGATCTGGTCGCGGCCTGCGCGGACGCCGGTACCGACTACCTGGACATCACTGGTGAACCAGAGTTCGTGGACCTGATGTATGTCCGGTACGACGCACGCGCGCGGGAAACGGGCGCACGCCTGGTGCACGCCTGTGGCTTCGACTCCGTCCCCCACGATCTGGGGGTGTACTTCACCGTGCGACAGCTGCCGGAGGGCGTGCCGCTGACCGTGGACGGCTACGTGACCGCCGACGCCGCCTTCTCCGGCGGCACGCTCGCCTCGGCGCTGAACCAGGCCGCCCGGGGCCGGCGGATGCTGGCCGCGGCACGTGCGCGGTCACGGCACGAGCCGCGGCTGACGACCCGCCGGGTGGCCACGCCTGCGGGCCTGCCGAGGTTCTCCGGGGAGGCCGGCGCGTGGGCGCTGCCGTTGCCCACCATCGACCCGCAGATCGTGGGCCGTTCGGCAAGGGCGCTGGAGCGCTACGGACCCGACTTCCGCTACCGGCACTACGCCGCGGTGCGGCGTCTGCCGGTGGCACTCGGCGCAGTCGCCGCCGTGGGCACGGTGGCAGCAGCCGCCCAGCTCCCGCCGGCCCGCCGATGGCTGTCGGACCGGCTCAAGCCAGGGGACGGACCCAACGCGCAGAAGCGGGCGAAGAGCTGGTTCGCGGTGCGCTTCGCCGGCGAGGGAGGCGGACAGCGCGTGTACACGGAGGTCGCGGGCGGCGATCCCGGGTACGGCGAGACGGCGAAGATGCTCGCCGAGGCCGCCCTGTGCCTGGCCTTCGACGACCTCCCGCCGACGGCCGGGCAAGTCACCACGGCGCAGGCGATGGGCGACGCCCTGACCGAACGGCTGCGCGCCGCCGGGATTACCTTCCGGGTCACGGCACGGCGGTGACCGCCGTGTCCTGACCCGGCGCCCCGAGCCCTCTCCCCGAGGTGAGGCTTCCCGCCACAAGGACACCGCACGACCTGCTGCCATCGCCTCGCGGGTGTCAACCCGCAGGTGAATGAGACGATGGAGGCCAAGGCCGAAACGGCACAGGGGAAGCCCAAGGAGGCGGAACAGGCGTGAAGTTCGTGCTCGAAGTGACCGTGGACGAAAGCGCGTCGACGCAGGACCGGGCGGGCGAGCTCGGGCGCATCCTGCGGTACTGGGGCGGCAACGTCCGCCATTACGCCCTCGAACCCGGCGACGGTTCGGCCGTCTACGACTCGGCGTATCAGGAGGTCGGCGCCTGGCGGATCGTCCCGTCCTGACCTCGGCGACCCGACACGTCCTGTGCCGCCTCCCGCAGGGCCCGGCGGCACAGGGCGTCGGCCCTGCGCGTCGTCTCCGGCAGACGGTACCGCGGGGTCAGAGCGAGGGTGTGTGCCACGGCACCGTCCAAACTCATCCGGTGACCGACGGAGACGAAGACCGGTTTGACACCGTCCTGGGTGCGCAGCGCGCGCCCCACCTCCTCGGCGCCGGCGAGCAACGGTGCGCAGCTGCCCCGCACCGGGCCCGGTGCGGCGTAGGTGAACGTGAAGGGGTTCTTGGCGACGCCGATGGCCGGCAGGCCGGTGAGCACGCCCAGATGACTCGCGAGCCCGAAGCGGCGCGGGTGGGCAAGGCCATAGCCGTCGCACACCACCACCCCCGGCGGGCACGGCAGGGCGTCCAGCGCGGCCCTGACGGTGGGGATCTCACGGAAGGCGAGGAGCCCGGGCACGTACGGGAAAGAGACCCGGCCGACCGCCGTCGCCTCGGCCACGGGCTCCAGCGTGGCGGCGTCGAGGACCACGGCCGCCGCGGCGACGAGGTCCAGGTCGTCGTCGTAGGCGACGTCGACCCCCGTGACACGGCCCTCTCCCGGAGGCGGTCCGGGCTCGTCGAGCACCACCAGCCCGCGCAGCTCGTCCTGCACGGCACGAGCCTCTTCCTCGGTCGCGGGCCAGCCCGCGGGTACGCCTACGGTAGTCATGGTGGCCACGACTGTACGGCCAGAGCCCGGCTACCGGAGCCAGCGGGTACGCTCGCGATCATGTTCATCCTTGAGCTGGTCTACACCGCCCCCCTCGATGTCGTGGACGCCCTGTTGCCCGACCACGTGGCGTGGCTGGACGAGCAGTACGAGAAGGGCCTGATCCTGGCGTCCGGGCGCAAGAAGCCCCGCGACGGCGGGGTGATGGTGGCCGTCGCGGAGGACCGTACCCGGATCGAGGAGGCCATCGCGAGCGACCCGTTCGCCGCCGCCGGGGTGTGCACCTACCGGGTCACGGAATTCATCGCCACGAAGACGGCCCCGGAGCTGGCACGCCACCGGCAGACACTGGGCTGAACCCCGCGCGGCCGTCGTTCCGTGCGACTCCTTGCATCTGTGTCGCACATGCTTTCGCATCTCCTTTTGCGCCCCCTTTCACTCCTTCACTCTTCCTTGCCGCATGTTGACGGGAATTGTCGCGACTTGCTCGTTCCTGCCGTCCCTGTCGCCCTCCGTCGCACCCGAACGCGGTGACCGAGGTCACGCGAACCGGGTGTGCACGCCGTGGCCGATTCCGTCGTCTCTTCCGGTGCCGGGCGTCACACATCCAGCCGGGCGCAGTCCAGCCGTCAAGGGAGCAAGGCGTTGTCCACCGTCATCGAGCAGCCCGTAGAGGCCCGTCTCGTCGCCGCCGCACCGCGCATGCCGAGCATTCCCGCCACACTGCGCTACGACCGGCGCGACCCGTTCGCCGTGCGCATGGCCTTCCCGGCCCCGGCAACCCTGGAAGGTGTCGAGGCGTGCTGGACCTTCTCCCGGGAACTCCTCGCGGCCGGGCTGCTGGGCCCCGAGGGCCACGGAGACGTCCGGGTGCGGCCATACGGGTATGGCCGCACCGTGCTGGAGTTCCACGCCCCCGAAGGCACCGCGGTCGTGCACGTGCACTCGCAGACGGTACGACGCTTCCTGGCGGCGACTGACGAACTGGTGCCCGCCGGCCTCGAACACCTCCAGCTCGACCTCGACCACGACCTGGCCGAACTGATGCGGGACATCTGCTGAGCACCCGCGAACCGGCCCCGCCCGCTGCGCGCAAACGGCGTCGTCAGCGCGCCGCCGCCAGAACCGCGCCCGAGTGAGACAAGCGCACCGGGCCCATCATCAATTGCGTTGACGCCCGACACGCCCCCTTACTACCTTGCACATCGGTTCTGTTGCCGTCGATAGGAGAAGGACGTTGCTCGTCTGAGGTCCTGAGGCACCGTGTCGCACCAGTGAGGTGTGCGCGGCGTACGACCTCGGCGTCCGAGCCGTCCTCCGGCACAGGCCTTCCCGGCCTCCTCCGTGCCCAGGCCCCTTCGGTTTCCGCCTCGCGGTGTCTCAACACGCGCTCATCCCACCGCACCCATTCTCGCGAGGCCCTCATGTCACCTGCTCTCACCTGTGTCTCCCTGTCCTTCGCCTGGCCCGACGGCACCGCCGTCTTCGACGGCCTCGACGTCGCCTTCGGTCCCGGCAGGACCGGGCTCATCGGCGTCAACGGGTCGGGAAAGTCAACCTTGCTGAAGCTTCTATGCGGCGAGCTCATCCCGGCCGACGGCACGGTCAAGGCGATCGGTGAGATTGGCTACCTGCCGCAGAACGTCACCCTCGACACCGCTCTCCGCGTCGACCAAGTCCTCGGCATCACCGACCGGCGAGCCGCGCTGCACGCCATCGAGGCCGGTGACGCCGCCGAGGAACACTTCGAGACGGTCGGCGACGACTGGGACATCGAAGAACGCGCCCGGGTCGCCCTCGGCGAACTCGGGCTCGGCCACATCGACCTGGACCGGACCGTCGGCGAGGTGTCCGGCGGCGAATCGGTGCTGCTGCGCCTCGCCGCACTACTGCTGCGCCGCCCGGATGTCCTACTGCTGGACGAGCCCACCAACAACCTGGACCTGTACGCGCGTCGGCGGCTGTACCAAGCCGTCACGGCGTGGCCGGGCGTACTGGTCGTGGTCAGCCACGACCGGGAACTGCTCGACCTGGTCGACCAGATCGCGGAGCTGCGTTCCGGGGAGGTCTCCTGGTACGGCGGCAACTACTCGGCCTACGAAGAGGCCCTCGCCGTCGAGCAGGAGGCCGCCGAGCGCATGGTGCGCGTCGCCGAGGCCGATGTGCGCAAGCAGCGGCGCGAACTGGCCGATGCACGGGTCAAACTGGCCCGCCGCAAGCGGTACGGGCAGAGAATGTGGGACTCCAAGCGCGAACCGAAGATCGTGATGGGGGCACGGAAACGCGCCGCCCAGGAGTCCGCGGGCAAGCACCGCACCATGCACGAGGAACGGCTCGCCGGAGCCAGGGAGCGCCTGGAGCAGGCAGTGGACGCCGTACGCGTCGACGACGAGATCCGCGTCGACCTGCCGCACACGGCGGTACCACCGGGCAGGCAGGTGCTCACCGTGGAGCACCTGACGATGGCCCACGGCACACGCGTGCCGGGCACCCTCGATCTGCGCGGGCCGGAGCGGGTCGCACTGGTCGGCCGCAACGGCGCCGGGAAGACGACCCTGCTGCGGACCGTCGCAGGGGAACTGGAGCCGGTGGCCGGAGAGGTGAGGGCGCACGTGCCGCTGCGCTTCCTGCCGCAGCGGCTGGACATCCTGGACGACGAGCTGACCGTCGCCGAGAACGTCGCCCGGTTCGCACTGGGTGCCACCGCCAACCGGGTGCGGGCGCGGTTGGCCCGCTTCTTGTTCCGGGGGGCGCGAGCCGACCAGAGCGCGGCCACGCTGTCCGGCGGTGAGCGCTTCCGGGCGGCCCTGGCCGCGCTGATGCTCGCCGAACCGGCACCCCAACTACTGCTGCTCGACGAGCCGACCAACAACCTCGACATGGCCAGCGTCCGGCAGCTGGTCTCGGCCCTGGAGTCGTACGAGGGTGCGCTGCTCGTCGCCAGCCACGACCTGCCGTTCCTCACATCGATCGGCATCACCCGCTGGCTGCTGATGCAGGACGGAGAGCTGAGGGAAACCACCCCGGACGACGCCGGACTCCCTGACCGGTCCGATCTCTGACGACCCGAAGCCGGCGGCACAGGCGGTCACCGGCCCGGCCAGGCTGAGACCGTACGGACCCGACGGCAGCGCGGCCTTCGAGAACACCGCCGCACGACAGGTCCCGGCCCGGGGACAAGCCCCTACGGGACCGTCTCAGGAGGGGCACAGCCCGGCGCCGGGGGTTTTGCCGCGGGCGGAGATCCCTGCATGATGGCGGACCGGTGCCGCATCGGCGCCGGAGCCGCACCAGGCGGCCCGCTGCCCGACCCGACCCGTCCGAAAGGCCCCTCGTGCCCAGCAAGAAGGCCCTCGTCCGCCGCCCCAGCCCCCGCCTCGCCGAAGGCCTGGTGACGCACATCGAGCGGGAGCAGGCCGATGTCACACTCGCCGTCGAGCAGTGGGAGGCCTACGTCGAAACGCTGCGGGCGCACGGCTGGGAGACGATCGAGGTCGAACCGGCCGACGGCTGCCCGGACTCGGTGTTCGTCGAGGACACCGTCGTCCTGTACAAGAACGTGGCCCTGATCACCCGGCCCGGCGCCGAGTCCCGACGGGAGGAGACGGCGGGCACCGAGGAGGCGGTGGCGCGCCTCGGCTGCTCCGTGAACTGGATCTGGGATCCGGGCACCCTGGACGGCGGCGACGTCCTGAAAGTGGGTGACACGATCTACGTCGGCCGGGGCGGACGGACCAATGCAGCCGGTGTGCAGCAGCTGCGGGCGGCCTTCGAACCCCTGGGCGCGCGCGTGGTGGCCGTACCGGTGAGCAAGGTGCTGCATCTGAAGTCGGCAGTCACCGCACTGCCGGACGGCACGGTGATCGGGCACATCCCGCTGGTGGACCGGCCCTCGCTCTTCCCGGGCTTCCTCTCGGTGCCCGAGGAGTCCGGCTCGCACGTGGTGCTGCTCGGTGGCAGCAAACTGTTGATGGCGGCGAGTGCGCCGAAGACCGCGGAACTGCTGACCGACCTCGGCCACGAGGTGGTCACGGTGGACATCAGCGAGTTCGAGAAGCTGGAGGGCTGTGTGACCTGTCTCTCGGTTCGGCTGCGGGAGCTGTACGCCTGACCGGGTGATCACATCGCTCGGACAGCCTGGGGACCTGCGGGCCCCGGGGCTGTCCGACGCGCCCTTGCGGCCCCGCCGGACCACTGTGATCAGCACTCTTTACGACGCCCTTAACCTACGGCTACGTAACCTACGGATTCGTAGCTTACGATCACGTAGGTTCCGGCGCCGCTCGCCGGTGCCCTCCCTTTTTTTCCTTTGCCTCCCGCACCATCGGCGTCCCCTGGAGTTCTCGTGACGATCACCTCCTCTCACCTCGGCAGCCCGTCCGTCTGGACCGATGCGCGGCTGCTGTGCGCGCTGGAAGAGGCGGTCGAGAAGGAGCTGAACCGGCATCTGAAGGTCGCCAAGGACTGGATGCCGCACGAGTACGTACCCTTCAGCGACGGACGCAACTTCCCGGGCCTGTTCGAGGACGGGGAGGCGTGGGAAAAGGACCAGTCCAAGGTGACGGAGGTCGGCCGCATCGCCCTCGTGGTCAACCTGTTGACCGAGGACAACCTGCCGAGCTACCACCATGAGATCGCCACGCTCTTCGGCCGCGACGGAGCCTGGGGCACCTGGGTGCACCGCTGGACGGCCGAGGAGGGCCGCCACGGCATCGTGATGCGTGACTACCTACTGACCTCGCGCGCTGTGGACCCGGACAAGCTGGAACGTTTCCGTATGGCCCATATGAGCTCGGGCTTCGAGTCGGACAACCGGCACTCGATGCTGCACTCGATCGCCTACGTCGCCTTCCAGGAGTTGGCCACCCGCATCTCCCACCGCAACACCGGCCACCAGTCCGGCGACCCGGTGTGCGATCGCATGCTGGCCCGCATCGCCACCGACGAGAACCTCCACATGGTCTTCTACCGCAACCTGCTCAAGGCCGCCTTCGAGCTCGCCCCCGACCTCACCATGCAGGCGGTCCGGGACGTCGTGGTGAACTTCCGCATGCCCGGCCACGGTATCCCCGGCTTCGAGCGGGCCGCCGCACAGATGGCGATCGGCGAGGTCTACAACCTGCGCATCCACCTCGACGACGTGCTGCAGCCGGTGCTGCGCTTCCTGAAGATCATGGAGATCGACGGACTGGGCACCGAAGGCCGCAAGGCCCAGGAGGAACTGGGCCTGTTCCTGGGCGGACTGGACACAGAGGCATCGAAGTTCGACGAGAAGCTGGCTGCCCGCAAGGCCCGCATGGCGGCGCGCGCCTCCGGATGACCGCAACGGTGGCGCCGGGCTGTCAGCCAGAGACGCGCCTGAGAGCAAGGCGCTCCTTCTCGGACAGCCCGCCCCACACGCCGAAGCGCTCGTCGTTGGTCAGCGCGTAGTCCAGGCAGGCCCGACGCAACTCGCACAGGGCACAGATACGCTTCGCCTCACGCACCGAGCTCCCTGGCTCGGGGAAGAAGAAGTCCGGCCCCGTCTGCGCGCACAGCGCCTGGGCCGGCCGGGTTGCGTCGGCCGGGTTGATCGTTTCGAAGTGCATGGTCAGCATCGTGCCGGGCGATGAAAAACGTTCGATCAACGCCGGTTCAACGCCGGCTCAATGCCGCTGCCAGGGTCCCGGGCCACGCTCAGAGCTGCCGTCCGGTCCTGGGCCGGCCCGACGGTTCTTCCTGCGGCAGGCGGTTCCAGTGCAGTGAGCCTTTCGTCCGGCCGGCCACTGAGATGATCCTTCCTCGGCCCCGGCGTCGCACGGCGGCGCGCGGAGCCCGGCAGGGCCTGGGGCCCGGCAGGGCCTGGGGCCCGGCAGGGCCTGGGGCCCGGCAGGGCCTGGGGCCCGGGGTGCGGAGCAGGGCCGTCCAGCTACTCGGGCGGCGGTGGCCCGCGGGCGGTGCCAGACTCGGCAGTGCACAGGACGGCACTCCCCTCGAGGAGGGCGAAGATGCTCACCACCCATTTCGTCAACGGTGCCCCCAACTGGATCGACCTCAGCACCCCCGACATCGACGGAGCCGTCTCCTTCTACGGCGCCCTCTTCGGCTGGCGGTTCCAGTCGGCGGGGCCCGACGCCGGTGGCTACGGCTTCTTCCAGTTGGACGGCAGAACCGTCGCCGGCGGCATGCAGAGCGGCCCCGAGCAGGGGCAGCCGGCCTGGACGGTGTACTTCCAGAGCGAGGACGCACAGGCCACCGCCAAGGCGGCCGAAGGGGCCCACGGCAGCGTGCGGGTCCAGCCTGTGGATGTGATGGGCCAGGGACACGTGGCGGTCCTCACCGACCAAGCGGGTGCGCCGTTCGGCATCTGGCAGCCAGGGCGGACCAAGGGCGTGGACGTGGCGAACGAGCCCGGCGCGCTGTACTGGGTCGAGCTGTACACGCCGGACATCGCGGCGGCCGCCGCGTTCTACCACCAGGTGCTCGGCCTGGAAACCTCGGCCGCGCCCTTCCCCGGCGGGACGTACACCTGCGTCAACCCGGCAGGCAGAGGAGAGGACGCGATGTTCGGCGGGATCGTACCGTTGGCCGATGCTCCTGGCGAGGCAGAAGGCGGCCCGCACTGGCTTTCGTACTTCCAGATCGAGGACACCGACGGTGTGGTCGAGAAGGCCCAGCGGCTCGGTGGGACGGTACGCATGCCCCCGACGACCGTGGAGGGCGTCGGCCGCATGGCCCGGCTCGACGACCCGCACGGGGTGCGTTTCGCGGTCATCGAAAGCGCCCGACCGCAGAGCTGACCGGGCCCGCAGGCACGTGACCCCGTCGTCGTCCGTCTCCGAGTCCACGGCGGACCCGGCCACCGGCGGCTCCGGACATCAGGCGGATGCGCGGCGTACCAGCTTCGTCGGAAGGATCAGACCCGCGTCCGGGGCGGCCGGAGCGGTCGACCCAGCCGGCGCCTCTGGGGTGTCCTGCGCCCGACCGCCGGACAGGACCTGCAACAAAAGGCGGGCCATCAGCCGGCCCATCTCCTCGATGTCCTGACGGACCGTCGTCAGCGGCGGGTCGGTCTGCTCGGCGACGGACAGCATGTCGTCGAAGCCGATCAGGGCCACGTCCACGGGAACACGTCGGCCCCGCTCTCGCAGCACCCGCAAGGCACCGAGCGCAGTGAGGTCATTGGCGGCGAACACGGCGTCCAGGTCCGGGCAGCGGTCGAGGAGTTCGCGCATGGCGCGTTCGCCGCCGGCCGGAGTGAAGTCGCTCTCCGCGAGTAGCCGGGAATCGTATCCGCCCGGGACCTCACCCATGACGTCCCGGTAGCCGTCGAGCCTGTCCACCGCCGAGGTCTGGTCCAGGGCACCGGTGATGTGCGCGACGCGTCCGCGACCGAGACCCACGAGATGGCGTACGGCCGCACGGGCCCCGCCCCGGTTGTCGCAGTCGACGTACACCACTCCCGGGCCCTGTGCTCGAGTGCGCCCCGTGCCGGCGCCCCAGCCGGGCCGCCCGCCGAACACCGTGGGCACACTGGCGCCCTGGATGAGCCCGGGCAGCGGGTCGTCGAGATGCAGCGAGAAGACGAGCGCCCCGTCGACGTGGCCTCCGGCGAGGTAGCGGGCCACGCGCGCGTGGTCGTCACGGCCCTCGATGAGCAGCAGGACGAGCTGGTTGTCCTGTGCCGTCAGTTCCTTGCTGATACCGCGCAACTGGAGGGCGAAGAAGGGGTCGGCGAAGACCCGGGTCTCCGGTTCGGCGATGACCACCGCGACGGCTTGGTGCCGCTTGGTGACGAGGCTGCGGGCTGCCTGGTTGGGGACGTATCCCAGTTCGGCCACGGCCTGCCTGACCCGCTCGGCCAGGGGCTCGCGCACTCCGCCCGCGCCATTGACCACCCGTGACACGGTGGCCCGGGACACGCCGGCCCGCGCGGCCACCGCCTCCAGCGTGGGACGGGACACTGCCTCGGTCACTTCGGGACTCCTCATCGGCTGCTACGGGTCAGGATAGGGAGGCGACCCGGACGGCGACGCCTTCGAAGGACCGGCCCTCGTACTGGTCGAGCCCGAACGGACATCGGACTTGACCGTCTGGCTTTCCGCCCCCGTCCCCCCTCCCGACCTGGCTGCTTCCGCCAACGCCCCGGCCTGCGAGGAGCTCAACCCAACAGATCGATCACCGCCCCCACGCCCTGGCGTTCCGCCTCTTGCCAGGCGAACAGGCTGAGGGCGAGGTCCTGCCAAGGGAGTCCGACGGGGGCGTACACGGAACGCTGCCCGGCCGAGGACCGCCCGGGGTGCGTGCCGCGCAGCACCTCCGTCAGGGTGGCGTCCGCGGTCGTTCGGATGAGCCCTGGTGCCGACAGTACGCCGGTTCGGGCCGCCAACTCCCGGTCGTCGACGACGAGAAGCGCCGCATCCAACAGCTCGGGGCCGAGTTCCCGTTTGCCGGGCTCATCGGTGCCGAGGCTCGTGAAGTGCTGGCCGGCGCATGTGTCTGCCAGGGCCAGCAGCGGGGTGCGGGACCAGGTCGCGAGCAGAACGACATCGGCCGCCCTGGCCACCGCCCGGGCGGAGGCCAGCACCTTCCCCCCATGCCGGGCGGCGAACTCAGCGGCCCGCCCGGAGTCCGTGTCGTGCACGACGAGTTCCCGTGGTCGGCCGTCACCGTACAGGCCGCGCACCGCCAGCTCCGCCTGGGCACCAGCTCCGATCACCCCGAGGACCTCGTACGCCGGCGGGGCCAACAGTGCGGTCCCGAGAGCCGCGGCCAGGCCCGTCCGCCAGGCCGTGACGGTCGCCGAGTCCAGTAGGGCGAGAAGCTCCCCGTCCACACCGCTGTGCAGGCAGATCACCCCGCGCAGGGCAGGCCGGGCGGCGGGAAACTTGGTGTTCGCCTTCACTGTGTACGCTTCCGCGCTGGGCAACAGCCCGGGCAGGAGTGCGGTGGCCGTGCCGGGGAACGGCAGGTCGGTCCGCACCCGTTGGCCGGGGACGGGCACGAGGTCGGCCGTTCGGAATCCGTCACGCAGGGCGGCGAGACAGGCCTGCGGCTCCAGCACGGCGTGAAGGTCGCTTCGGGTCAGCACACGGGTCACCCCCACATGATCCCCCGGCGAACCGCCGGTCCCGTCCGCACCGGCGTCAGCGACGCGTGCTCGGCTCCACCCATGTCAGGGCGCCTGCTCACCCCGGGCCCTGCTGGGCTGGACACGTTTCGGTTCGCCGGGCATCTTCGGGTGTTCCGGCGGGTACGGCAGGTCGCCGAGGCCGTGGTCGTGCTCGTCCCGGCGGGCCAGCTCCAGCAGCGCGTCCAGGGAGTAGGCGTGGTCGTCCATGTCAGCGTGCACGTCGCCGCGTTCGGCGAAGCGGGCCGGCATGGTGGCCAGGTCGAAATCACGAGGGCGGGCGACGGTGACCTCCTCCCAGCGCAAGGGTGCCGATACGGGGGCGTGCGAGTGGGGGCGTACGGAGTAGGCGGAAGCGATGGTGCGGTCCCGGGCGGTCTGGTTGTAGTCGAGGAAGATGCGCTCCCCCCGTTCCTCCTTCCACCACTTGATGGTCACCCGATCCGGCATCCGCCGTTCCATCTCCCTGCCGACCGCGATCGCCGCACGACGCACCTGGGTGAAGGTCCAGCGCGGTTCGATGGGGACGAAAATGTGCAGACCCCGGCCACCGGAGGTCTTGGGCCAGCCACGCAGGCCACCGAACTCATCCAGCACGGCGCGGAGTTCACTGGCGGCACGGACGGCGTCGTCATAGTCGGTGCCTGGCTGCGGGTCGAGGTCGATGCGGAGTTCATCGGGGTGGTCGAGGTCCGCGGCGCGTACCGGCCAGGGATGGAAGGTGAGGGTGCCGTACTGGGCGGCCCACACCACCGCCGCCTCCTCGGTGGGGCACATTTCGTCGGCGCTGCGTCCACTGGGGAAGGTGATGCGGGCGGTCGGGATCCAGCCGGGCATGCTCTTGGGTGCCCGCTTCTGGTAGAACCACTCTCCGCCCACACCGTCCGGGTAGCGCTCCAGGGTAGTGGGGCGGTTGCGCAGGGCACGGAGGATGCCGGGGCCGACGACGGCGTAGTACCGGGCGAGGTCCAGCTTGGTGTAACCCCGCTCCGGGAAGAAGACCTTGTCCGGGCTGGACAACCGCACGCTCCGGCCGGCCACCTCCAGCTCCACCGCATCAGCCATGCGGCCACCGTAGGGGCACCCAGCGCTGCGCGCACACCGGGCAGCAGCGGACGTGTGCGAGCAGAATCGATGCCATGGACCTGCCGGTGATGCCGCCTGTGAAACCGATGCTCGCCAAGTCGGTGGCGAAGATCCCGCCGGGAATGCAGTACGAGGCGAAGTGGGACGGCTTCCGCGCGATCGTGTTCCGGGACCGGTCCGAGGTCGAGTTGGGCAGCCGCACCAGCAAACCGCTGACCAGGTACTTCCCCGAGCTGGTCGCGGAGCTGAGGAAGCAGGTGCCCGAGCGGTGCGTGCTCGACGGGGAAATCGTGATCGCGCGCAACGGACGGCTGGACTTCGACGCGTTGACCGAACGGATCCACCCGGCCGAATCCCGGGTACGGATGCTGGCTGGGAAGACCCCGGCCTCCTTCGTCGCCTTCGACCTGCTGGCGCTGGATGACCGCTCCCTGCTCGATGCTCCGTTGACCGACCGCCGGGCACTGCTGGAGCGCGCTCTCGCCGACGCGGCTCCGCCGGTACACAGGGCGCCCGCGACGACCGACATCGACGTGGCCCGACAGTGGTTCGAACAGTTCGAGGGCGCCGGTCTCGACGGAGTTGTCGCCAAACCGCTCACGCTGCGCTACCTGCAGGACAAGCGCGCCATGTTCAAGATCAAGCACGAGCGGACGGCGGACGTCGTAGTGGCCGGCTACCGCTTCCACAAGAGCGGTCGGGTGCTGGGCTCGCTGTTGCTCGGGCTGTACGACGATCAGGGCAGGCTCCAACACGTGGGCGTATCGGCCGCCTTCCCCATGAAGCGGCGGGCCGAGCTGGTCGAGGAGCTGGAGCCGCTGCGGATGGACGACGTGACCGGGCATCCGTGGGCGGCGTGGGCAGACGGGCCCGCGCACGAGACAGCTCGGCTGCCGGGCGCGCCGAGCCGCTGGTCGGGAAAGAAGGACCTGTCCTGGGTGCCACTCAGACCGGAACGGGTGGCCGAGGTCGCCTACGACCACATGGAGAACGGTCGGCGTTTCCGGCACACGGCCCGCTTCCGCCGCTGGCGCCCGGACCGTGCACCGCGCAGCTGCACCTACTCCCAGCTGGAGGAGCCCGTGCGCTACGACCTGGGGGAGATCCTCGGCACGCCGGACCACCGGTGACGGTCGGGGCCACCGGCGACATGCGGTAGCCGAAGGTAACGATGCGGTCGCCAGCAGTGGCCGGATTCGACGGCGGCCTCAAAGTCTGGAAGGCGGACAAAGTGACACCCGCGGCCGGAGCACGATGTGGTGCCGGCCCGCGATCCACAGTGGCACCGTGCGGGTCATGCGATTGGCCCGATCGGCCCACCCAACCCGCGTGATCGAAAATGATCGGGTATGGCCATCCGTGACCTTATGGGCGCACAATCGGACAACATGGACGGGTGGCAACAGTGGATATGAGACACGGAGTGCGCATGCGACGCGCCGCACTGTCGGCGGCAGCGCTGGCGGCCACACTGACGGCCTCCCTCACCGCGGGCTGCACCAGCAGGGGCCACGACGACCACCGCGCCCCGCACCACCCCCGGACGCCGGGCGCATCCCAGGCTCCGTCGGTGTCGCCGACGCCCGGCCATACTGTCGTAGCGCCCGGCTCACCGCTCGCCGTGAAGATCGACAACGTGCCCGCAGCACGCCCCCAGACCGGTCTCGACGCGGCCGACGTGATCTACGCCGAGCAGGTGGAAGGCGGGCTGAGCCGCCTGCTGGCGGTGTACGCGACCCGGCTCCCGCAGACCGTGGGACCGGTACGCAGCGCCCGCGAGTCCGACCTGGACCTGCTCCGTCAGTTCAGCCGGCCCGCCCTCGCCTTCTCCGGTGCCCAGCACAAGCTGCTGCCCCTGATCGACCGGGCACCGCTGCGGGCCGAGTCACCTGACAAGGCCCCAAACGCCTTCTACCGGGACACCGACAGGGCCGCGCCACACAACCTCTATCTGCACCCCTCCCGGCTGCTGCCCGCCGCCCCCGGAGAGAAGGCGCTGACGACGGGGTTCCGCTACGGTCCAGCGCCCGCCGGCGGCACCCCCACGACCTCCCGTACCGTCCGCTATCCCGCCGCCCGATTCACCTTCACCTGGTCCGCCGATCGAAACGGCTGGCTGGTCGCCATGGACGGCACCCCGTCGGTGACGACGGACGGCACCCGGCTGGCACCGACGACCGTCGTCGTGCAGTACGTGAAGATGCACATGTCCACCTACCACGACATGCTCGGCAACCACACGCCGTACACCGAGACCGTCGGCTCGGGGAAGGCGGAGGTGCTGCGCGACGGCCGGTCCTTCGCCGCCACCTGGTCACGACCAGCCGCGACGGACGGCACGACGTTCCGGGCGGCGGACGGCGGCCCACTGAACTTCGCCGACGGCCAGGTGTGGGTGGTGTTCGCGCCGGCCGCTTCCTGACGGGGCGTACCCGCGCCCGCCGGCACCAGACGGCCCATCGTCCGGCCCGCGCCCAGCGGCTCGCCGACGTTGCCGGGGCCTGCCGCAGCACATGACCACCGGCCGGGAGTCCAGCGGGGCGGGCGGGAAGACCGGCGACTCGGGCTTGCCGCGGCACGCGCCCCGACTACCGCGCCCGCCCCGTCCCCAGCGTCTGACGTGCCTGCGCCACCAGCCCGTCCGCCCCGCAGGCCCGCGCAAGGTCCAGGCCCCGGTTGAGTTCTGCGACCGAGTCGGCGGCGATACCGTACTCCACCCGGGCCGCCGCATGCTCGTACTGACAGGGTGACGCCTCCAGGTAGGTGACGGCCCTGGCCAGGAGCTGGACCGCCGGCCGGCCCGTCTCCAGTGCAGCGGCGCAGCGCAAGGCTTCGCCGATGGCCGTGTCCGTACCGAACCGCTCGGCCTGCCGGCGGGCATCGGCCGCGAGCCGGGCGGCACGGGCCGGGTCCGACACGGCGAGGGCCTTGGCGAGGTCAATGGACCAGGGAGCCAGGACGGGATTGTGCCCGCCGCGCGAGGTCGCCGTCTTCTCGGCGGCTTCGAGTTCGTTGATGCCCTCCTCGGTGCGACCGACTGCGAGCAGCAACCGACCGCGCACGGAACGGATGTCGGGCAACACGATCGTGGACGGGTAGGGCGGCGCGAAACCGTACTTTCCGGCGATCGACCAGGCCTCGTCGACTCGGCCGCGGGCCAGCAGGGTGTCGACCAGCCCACACGTGGCCGACCAGTACAGCGGCAGACCACGGCCTACGCGTTCGGCGAGGGCCAGGGCGTCGCGCAACGTGGTTTCAGCGTCCTTCAGCCGGCCCTGTCTGCGGTAGGCGAGACCGAGGAAGGCATTGGCCAGGGAGAGGTGGCCGCCGCGCCAGCCGGCACTGGTGTAGACGCGCAGGGCCTGGGAGAAGAGGCTTTCGGCGCGGTCGAGTTGGTCGGCGTAGGCGTAGGCACTGCCGAGCATCATCAGCAGTTCGATGCCCCATTCCCGGTCGGTCCAGCCAAGGCCCGGCGCGAGGCGGCCGTTGACGAGGGCCCGGTCGCACAGTTCGAGTACCTCCGATGCGCTCTCTCCGTGCGCCATCGCGTCGAAACCGCGCAGGATCAGCAGGGCGCGTTCGGCGTTGTCGCGGCCCGTGCAGGTGCCCGCGAGTTCGGCGAGCCGCCGGGAGCGGGCCGGGGAGACGGTCTCGCTGTGGATTCCCTCCCACATGAACTGGAAGGCCTGCAGCCGCATCCGCTGGGAGCCCGCGGCGTGCCGGGCGGCCTCGGCCTCGACCGTGCGGACGGCCTCCTCCAGTTGGTCGTTGTGCAGCAGGGCCTGGGAAAGCCGGACGACGGCGTCGACGCGGTCGTTCCCGTCCAGCCCCGGCATGCTCAGTGCGCTCTGCAGTTGTTCGATGGTGACAGCAGGTGCGGTCAACAGCGTGGCGCACCCCAGCTCGTACAGGACGTGCGCGTGGACCTCGGGGCGGGGTGGCTCCTCAAGAGCGCGTTCCAGGCAGCGGCGAGCGGCGTCGGGCGCACCGACGGCAAGGTGCTCGCGGGCGGCCTCGCGTAGCTGCTCCACGAGTTCTTCGTCGTCGTCCGGATGCACCTTCAGCAGGTGCCGTGCTGCCTCGGCGGCTCCGCGGTTCAGCTCGGTGATGATCTGGGCGGCGACGCCGTGCATGGCGGTGCACACACCCGCCGGAATGGAGTTGTAGACGTCGGAGGCGATCAACGGGTGGACGAACTCCAGCTCGCCCGGCTCGCGTTCGGTTCCATTCGGCCGCTCTGTCTCGGTGAGGATACGGGCGTTGCACAGGAGATCAGCGCAGTGGCGGGCGATGTCGGCGTCCATGGTGGCCAGGCGGGCGACCATGTCGACGGTGATGCCGGTACCGAGAATGGCAGCCGCCCAGGCGAACTGGGTGGCCTCCAGGCCGAGGCCCTTGAGCCGGTCGACCAGTCCGCCGCCACGCGCGGCCCGGTTGAGGGCGCGGAGTTCTCCGGCCCGGGCCTCGACCGGTTGGAGTTCACTGTCCCGTACCTTGGCGAGGAGTTCGACGGTCTCGTAGGGGTTGCCGGCGGTGACGGCCCAGACCTCGCGGCAGAACGCGTCGTCGGCTTGCCGACCGAGCGCGGCACGGGTGAACTCTGCGGTGGCGTCCGGAGTGAGCTCGCTCAGGTTGCGGACGGGGTGGACCGCGGCGGCGGCCACCGCCTCCAGGTGGCGGGCGCTCTTGCCACTGACCTCGCCCGGCCTGCGACCGACCACGACGAGGACGGACAGGTCTTCCAGGCGTTCGACGAACGCGGCGAGCCAACGCAGGGATTCCTGGTCGGCCCAGTGCGCGTCGTCGACGAGCAGGACGAGGGGCCATTCCCGACGGGAGAGCCGGCGCACCGCCGCAACGAGTCCGTCACAGACGTACTGCGGATCGGGCCTGTCCTCCTGGGGGTCGGCTATGCCGAGGGCGGGGCCCGCGATGTCGTACCAGTCGCCGAGGTACTCGCGGGCCTCCTCGGGCAGGATCGACAACAGTACGGGATGCAGTAACTGCCGCACCACGTTGAACGGGACGGATCTCAGGGTCTCCGCGCCGCGGGCGGACCAGACCGTGCAGCCCCGGCGTTCGGCGATGCGGCGGGTCTCGCTCAGCAGAGCAGTCTTGCCGAGCCCTGCCTCACCGCGGAAGACGAGCACGCTGCCCGCGGACGACTGGTCGGCACAGAGCACGTCAAGTGTCTGTGCGACGGTGGCGATCTCCGCGTCCCGCTCCCACAGGGGAGCCGAGCCGGCCGACGGCGGCCGTCTCTCCGTCATCCCGTTGCCTCCCCAGGTCGCCCGAATGACGTACAGAGCACGAGCCTAGCCGTCCGGTGCCCTGTGTGGTGGCCGGTCGGAGCACCTGTTGCCCCGCCGGGTGAAAGACGCTATAGGCGGGGCGACGCACCGGCCGCCCCACCAGCTGTTGGGCAACGGACGCAGCGTCAACGGCGCTCCGCCCCGGACCGTTCGCGAGGACCCCTCAAGAAGTCCGGCCCACCCGTGGGTGCGGGGGCGGGAGCGATCCGACGAGACACCTGACGACGGAGGAGTGGCGTGACGGAGAAGACCGGTTGAGAAATGTTCCCGTCCGCCCGATGTGTGGTAGGTCCTCTCATTCAGCTTTCACGGTCGCCTCATACGGTGGGACCATGACGCAGGTGACTCCTCCCGGGTGGTATCCCGACCCCGGGCAGACGAATGACGGTCCGCCCACCGAGCGCTGGTGGGACGGCACGGCCTGGACCGACCAGACCCGCCCCGCAGGGACGGCCGCCGCATGGGGTCCCCCGATGCAGCCGCCGCCCGGCGGCCCGCAGCCGGCCCGGCCGACCGGCCCCGTACCGTCGGATCCCGTAGGGTACGGCGCCCACCCGGGGTATCCCGCGTATCCCGACCAGCCACCGGCCGGGTCCCGCAGCCGCCTGCGCACCGGGATAGCTGTGGTGGTGGCGGCCACCGTACTGGCCAGCATCGGATTCGGCGTGTACGCCCTCGCCCACCACCATGGGGCCGACGGCGATCGCGCCGGAGCACAGCAGGGGCCGGGAAGCAGGCAGGACGGCGGTCGGCGCGGGCCGTTCGGTGGGCCCGGCGGCGGCTCCGGGGGCCCAGGCGGCAGTGCCCGCCCCTCGCCGAACCCGTCCGAGGCGCCCAGGGTCGAGGGCGGTGGCAGGGTACAGGACACCGTCAACGGCCTCAGTCTGCCGGTGCCCAAGGGGTGGACGGGTCAGCCGATCAGCGTCGGCGCGGAGGTGACCTCCGACGACTCCTACAAGTGCCCGGGCAACTCGGCCCAGACGTGCACCGCAGGCGGTTTCTACACGGCTCCCGCACGGGTGCTGGGGATCGACGCCGACACGGCCGAGAAGGCCGCCAAGGCGGACATCGCGGCCAACGCCAAGCAGTCGTACGGCGGCACCACCTACGGCAGCATCACCTCGCACGAGCTGCTCGCGTCCGAGGCGGTGACCGTGGCGGGGCAGAAGGGCTACCTGGTGCGCTGGAAGGCCGTTACCAGCAAGGGCTCCGACGGCTACGTCGAGTCGGTCGCGTTCCCCTCACCCAACGACGCCAAACGGATCGTGGTGGTGCGCTTCGGTGTGGACGTCGGACAGAACGTGTCGGTCATCGACCAGACCCTCAAGGGGATCAGGCTGTCCTCCGGCGGCGGGAACGGCCAGAGCATCTGACCGGACGGTCGGGGAGCCACAAGGCCGGCCGGGCGGGGCGCCCCTCCGCTCAAGAGGAGCCCCACCCGGCCGGGAGGTGCGCGCCGCCCCCGTCCCCACGGTGCGGCGCGGGCAGGTCGCCGTTCAGTCATCCCGTGAACGGCGGCCTGGGTCTCAGGTGAGTCCGAGCGCGGGAAGCACGACGGCCTCCACGAACCGGACGAGGTAGTCACCGTCCGCGTACTGGCCGGTGAGCACGGGCCGGACGCGCAGAACACCGAACATCATGGCGGGCACGTACTCCAGCGCAAGGTGACCAGCAGGAACCTCGCCCCTTGCCACCCCCCGGTCGAGCATCTCCTGCAACGCGGCGATCTCCGGATACACCAGGGCCTCGCGCAGGGCCCGGGCCAGGTCCTGGTCAGCGGTCACCGCGTGCCCCAGCGCCTGCAGCAGCCTGGTGTCCTTACCGGACCAGTCACCCGCGGCACGCGCCGCCTGGCGCAGGTCCTCGGCGAGCGATCCGGTGTCGATGCCGGCGAAACGAACCCGCCGGTTGGCGCGCAGCGCGGCCGCCACGAACTGGGGTTTGGTCTTCCACTGCCGGTACAGCGTCGACTTGCTGCACCGGGTGCTGGCAGCGACGCCCTCCATCGTGACCGAGTCGTAGCCGCACTCGCGGATCTGTTCCAGCACGGCGTCGAAGAACTCCCGCTCACGCTCAGGCGTGATCTTGGAGCGGCGCGAAGCGGCGACCGTCTCCGGTCCATCCGCGGCCTGCGACGTCATGTGCAGCCTTCCTTCACTCGTGTGCGGCCGGTTTCCCTGGCGTGCGGCCAGTCGCTCTCCCCATGACGACCTGAAGTATGACCCGGCCCGGCGGCGACCCTGTCCCCAGTGTGTCGCACATCAACCGATACGCCAGTGTACCGGTACTCAAGCGTATCGGTACACTGGCGTATCGGTACGGAAGCGTATCGATGAGTTCCGGTCCTCGGCCTTGGGCTCGCCCGCAGTGACACGACCGCCACCACACACGCGCACCGCCAGACACACGACCACACGCACCACCGTCAGCGAAGGGGCCGGGGGATGAACGCCCGAACCGAGCCTGCAGAGGCAGAAACGGAACCGGCGGCCACAGCGCGCCCACCGCTCCTGCGCGAGTTCCTGCTCGTCGCAGGGCTCTTCCTCGTCTACAAGCTCGGACGGCAACTGGCCACCGGCCACACCGGGGACGCCTTCCACAACGCCCACCGCATATGGGACGTCGAACGAACGGCGCACCTACCGCACGAGACCTCCGTGCAGTCCGCACTGCTGCACGGGAACACACTCGTCCACCTGGCGAACACCTACTACGCGGCCGTCCACTTCCCGGCCACGCTGGCCTTCCTGATCTGGCTGTACCTCAGACGGCCCGCACATTACGTGTGGGCCCGCCGGATCCTGGCGGTGGTCACTGCAGCCGCACTGGTACTGCCCTTCGTCTTCCCGCTGGCCCCGCCCCGGATGCTGCCCGGGACGGGCCTCGTCGACACTGCCAGGGTCTACGGCCCCTCCGTGTACGGCCCACCGTCCAGCGACCACCTGTCCAACCAATTCGCAGCAATGCCGTCACTGCACTTCGGCTGGGCACTGATGGTGGCGATAGGCCTGATCACAGCCACTCGGTCCAGATGGCGCCCGCTGTGGCTGTTGCACCCACTGATCACCCTGCTGGTGATCGTCGGTACGGCGAACCACTACTGGGCCGACGCCATGGTCGCGGCGGCCATGCTCGCCACAGCCCTCGCGGTCATCCACCCGCCGACGCGGACCGCCGCCGAGGACCAGTCCGACACGAAGACTCACGGCACCACGATTCACCGCACGGAGGCATGCGGCACGGAGCAGCCCACGCCGGAACGGCCTGCCCTGGCAGGAGCGGGCCGATGAGCGCCGCAGTGCTGGTCGCCCTGAGCCTCTCCCTGGTCTCGGCCGTCGCCTACGCGCTGGCCGCAGTCACCCAGGAGCGTCTCGCCTCCCGCGCCTCGGGCACCGGCCCCCTGCGACTGTTGAACACCGGCGCCTGGTGGGCGGCGGTCGGCCTGAACGCGGCAGCCGCTCTGTTGCACGTCGTCGCCCTCAAGTACGGACCGCTGACCGTCGTCCAGCCACTGGGCGCGCTCACCCTGGTCGCGGCCGTACCACTGGGAGCGCGGGCAGCCGGACGGCGCGTGAGCAGCACGGAGTGGCGTGGTACGGCGCTGACGCTGCTGGGCCTCTCCGCCGTACTGGTCACGGCCGCGGGGCCGGCCCCCTCCCGGGTGTTGTCACTCCCCGAGGCACTGGCGGTTGCCGGTACGACCGCTGCGGCAATCGGCACGCTGTCCCGACCCGGCGCGCGGCCGGGCCTGAGGCACGCGACTGCATCGGGTTTCGCCTCCGGTGTCGCCTCCGCGCTCACCCAGACGGTGACCGTGGCCGCCACGGACCGCTCCGACCCGGCCCTGAACACTGAGGTGATCGTGGTCGCCACACTCGTCGCCGCGTTCGCCGCCGGCGGGCTGCTGTTGTCACAGACGGCCTACCGCGGCGGCCTCGGGGCCCCACTGGCCGTGGTCACCCTCACCAACCCGGTGGCCGCCGCGGTGATCGGAATCACCCTGCTCGGGCAAGGCCTGCGAGGTGGCGGTACCGGTGCGCTCCTGGCTCTGGCCGGGGCGGGACTGGCTTCGCGGGGCGTGGTCCTGCTCACACGCGCCACCCCCGGACCCGGACACGCCATCCGGACCAACACGCACGGACCGCAGGACACCGACGACCACTGCCCTACGCCCACTGTGCACGACGTACCTGATGTACCTGATGTACCTGATGTACCTGACGAGCACGATGCCCACGACGAATCGGGAGGGCACGTCGAACACCCGGTTGCGGTGGTACTGGCCCTGAAACCAGGCACGGTCACCGTCGAACCGGTGTACGTTCCGCAACAGCCGGGGCCGGGACACCTCAGTCCGCTATAGCCAGTCGACGCAGACCGAGCGTGGTCGAGCGACCGGAAATCACGTACGCATCAGCACACGGGGTCGCATACACGACGGCGGTCAACTACCCGACTGGGCACGCCGACCGCCGTATGCCGTATGCCGTATGCCGTATGCCGTATGCCGTATGCCGTATGCCGTAAGGACCACACTGCATGCGGTGTGCCGCATGCAACTCCTCCATGGCCGCACGCCCCGTTCAGGAGGCGATGCGCTGCACGGCGTACGCGCGACGGCTCAGCCCAGGCCTCTCGAGTCCTGCTTGAGAGCGGTGTCGACCGTCAGGGCCGTCGCGACCACGAGGCTCAGCAGAGGCTCGGGCAGCTGGTAGTGCACCTGCAGGACGTAGTTGTCCGCGGTCGTGAACAGGGTCTTGGCGAGGCCCTCCCAGGTCTTGGTGATCCGGGCGACCTCGTTGTCCGCATGGTCGACGATCGCGAAGTTCCAGGCGCGCCAGTTCTCCGCCTTGATGGCGCCGACCTGTTGGCCGTTCGCGTTCATGGCAAAGTTGATCTTCCCGATCATGTTCTGCTGGACGATCTCACCGACCAGCGATCCGTCCGGGCGGGTCACGATCACCCGGGACTTGAAGATCTTCGCGGGCCGGGTGAGCAAAAGTTGCGGCTGACCGTGGGCGTCGCGGATCTCCAGTTTGTGGGTCAGGAACTGGTCCCAGCTGGAGACGAAGCGCAGGATCTTCTTCAGCGCGCTCTGCCCGACCTCGGTGACCGAACCGATCTCGCGGCCGTTCTGATCCATGACCTTGTACTCGTTGGTCACCTCGATCAGCTTGGCCTTCTGGTTCACGACCAGGACGGGTTCGGTGAACAGAGTCCCACCGCCGGTACCGCCGGCCGCGACACCGGCCTGCTGCTGCACCTGCCGCTGAACCTTGGCATCGGCGGACTGCTGGGGAGCGGCCTGCTGCTGCGGCACCTGGCCGGTGGGCTGCTGGGCTGGGTTGGTGTGCTCGGTCCACTGCGCGCCGTCCCAGTAGCGGAGCGTCTGAGCCGCCCCGTGCGGATCCGGGTACCAGCCTGCAGGTGTGTTCGATTGCGTGGTCACCGGGGCACACTACCTTGACCTGACCAGTACCTGACCAGTTCGCCCGGGGCGGCACTCACCGTGTACTCACTCCGTGGCGATCGCCGGGTCGCTGATACCGGGCAGTCCGTTCTCGACGTGACCGGCGAGGCCGCGCAGGAACGCCGGGTCTCCCTCACTGGTGATCTTGAGATCGTACCAGTGCTTGCTCGCCGCGAGGTGGACGGTGCGCTTCACGGTGGCACCCGACCGCACACTCACCACGAAAGGTCGACCACCGTAACCGTTCGTGACCTTCAGCCGCACCGTGCCGGAACCGTTGTTCGTGAAGGTGAGCTTCAGTCGGTCGCCAGAGTGCCGGGCGGTGACTTCCGGTCCGGCGTCCCGGTTCCGCCCCTTGAAGACCCGGAGAAATCCGTTCGGGCCGTACACCGCCAGGTCGTAGGAACTCTCGGAGTAGGCCGAGTTCCAGGTGTCGGAGACCGACTGGCCGGCTTCTGTGGTGTAGCTCCAGGGACCATCGGTGCGGGTGTTGGAGGTGACGAGGAAAGCTGCGCCCGCCCGCGCTCCCGAGGCGAAGGTGAGCGTGTACGTCCCTGTCGTCGTTTCGGCCGAACCATCAACCGATGGCGCGTACTTGAGAGGACGGGTGGGACGGCTGCCGCATTCCTGCCGGGGCAGGGAGGGGTTGGCGGGCGGGCTGGGCACGTAGTCGGGGTGGCGGTTGCGGTCCGGCGGCCGGTAGCCGGCCGTGGACGGCAGCACAACCGTCTCGGCGGTCCGCCGGGAGAAGTCGAACGCACTGGTCAGGTCGCCGCAGATGGCGCGCCGCCAGGGCGAGATGTTCGGCTCGTGCACGCCGAAGCGGCGCTCGATGAACCTGATGATCGAGGTGTGGTCGAAGGTCTCGGAACAAACGTAACCGCCCGTGCTCCACGGGGAGACGACCAGCATCGGTACGCGCTGGCCGAGCCCGTAGGGGCCGGGGACGTGGCTGCGGTCGCCCTCGAACAGGTCGAGCGAGGGATCCACCGTCGACCTGCCCTGGGCGGCGGAGGCCGGCGGAAAGGGCGGGACGACGTGGTCGAAGAAGCCGTCGTTCTCGTCGTAGGTGATGAACAGCGCGGTCTTCGCCCACACGTCGGGGTGGGCGGTGAGCGCGTCCAGGACCTGGGAGATGTACCAGGCTCCGTAGTTGGCGGGCCAGTTGGGATGCTCGGTGAAGGCCTCGGGGGCGACGATCCAGGACACCTGTGGCAGGTTGCCGGCGCTAACGTCCGCCCTGAGTTGGTCGAAGAAGCCCTCGCCCGTGCGGACATCGGTTCCGGTGCGGGCCTTGTCGAACAGCGGGTCGCCGGGCTCGGCGTTGCGGTACTGGTCGAAGTAGAGCAGGGAGTTGTCTCCGTAGTTGCCGCGGTAGGCGTCTGCGATCCAACCCCAGCTGCCGTCCGCGTCTAGGCCGTTGCCGACGTCCTGGTAGATCTTCCAGGAGATGCCGGCCTGCTCCAAGCGCTCCGGATAGGTCGTCCAGCCGTAGCCCGCCTCGTCGTTGCCGAGGACCGGACCCCCGCCCGTGCCGTCGTTGCCGGTGTGACCGGTCCACATGTAGTAGCGGTTGGGATCGGTGGAGCCTATGAGTGAGCAGTGGTAGGCGTCACAGATGGTGAATGCGTCCGCGAGCGCATAGTGGAACGGGATGTCGTGGCGGTTCAGGTACGCCATCGTCGTCGCAGATTTGGCGGGCACCCACTTGTCGTACCTGCCGCGGTTGAACGCGAGGTGTCCGTCGTTCCAGCCGTGCGGCAGGTCCTGGATGAAGGCCAGGCCCAAGTCGTCGGCGTCCGGGTGGAAGGGAAGGACGTCCTTCAGCCCGTCGGACTGCTTCCAGACCGACCTACCGTTCTGCGTCACGGAACGCGGGTCGCCGAAGCCCCGGACTCCTCGGAGTGAGCCGAAGTAGTGGTCGAAGGAGCGGTTCTCCTGCATGAGGACGACGATGTGTTCGACGTCCCGGACCGACCCGGTGCGGTGGTGGGCGGGCAGGGCCGCCGCACGCTGGATGCTGCCGGACAACGCCGTGAACGCCGTGGTGGCGCCGGCGATCTGAAGGAAACGCCGCCGGTTGACTTCGGGCATGGATGAGGATCCTCTCGTCCTGACGTACTGCGACGCCGTCAGGTGACGGAATCTGCTCGGAGCGAGTGTTCCAGGAGCAGAAAACGCCGGGGAAGCCTCTGGTGGCACCCGTGTGAAACTCGGCGGTCCGTGCGGTGCCGCGAACGGCCCCCGCCGGCCACGGCCGTGGGCACATCTGGCCGGCGAGGGACTTTCGTCTACCGCGAGAGGACTCTCAACTGATGAAGGAGCCGGGGGCACAGGCACTGGCCGTGACCCAGGCATGGGACATGATGTTGTCGTTCATGTTCGCGCCGTTGGTGAAATGGTTGCGGGTCAGGTCGTCCACGTACAACTCGCCCGGCTTGAGGCAGCCGTAGGCCGAGTCATCGTAGTTGGGGAGGTAGTAGAAGGCCACGACGTCCTTGCCGCCGATGTAGCCGCTGTTCATCACGGATGATGCGGCGTTGGCGTCGGAGCCCTGGAAGGGGCCGTAGCCGTCGTTCCAGTTGGAGTCGTTGCCGGGCGTGACGCCGAGGAGTTCCCCCTGGCAGTCGATGTCCCGCCAGGCCCGTACGTTGCCGTCGTAGCCCGGCCACTTGGCGTTGCAGCCGGTGACAGCGTGGGCGGATGCCGGGACGGCGATGCCGAGAGCTGCCAGGCCCAGGGTGGCCACAGAGACGACCAGTTTGCGCATGATGGCTCCTTGTCTTCCTCTTTCCGAGGTGATTGAGGGCGGTTGTGGTGTCCGCACGCGACGGCGCGGAGTCGGTGGGGCGGCAAGCAGCCGGGGCCCGTCGGGGGACGTCAGGCACGGGCGGGAGTGATGTGTTCGGCCCGGCGCAGGGCCGTCAGTCTGAGCTGCCGGTAGGCGTCGAGAGTGGCGACGTACGCCCGGGGGAGCCTGTTCAGGTAGTACGCCTCGCGCTCCCGGCCGATGGGACCGAGGAGGACGCTGCGGGCGCAGGTGGCGTCGGCGACCGCGATGCGTGTCTCTGCGGCGTAGGACCTCGCTTCCTCGGCCTGGGTCTGCTCGGCCGGGTGGTCACGGGTCGCCTGACGGGCGGCCTGCGGGTCCGGATAGGGGTGGCCGGCCCGTGCCATGCACCGTGACCAGGCGTCCACGGCCGCGGTGAACCGCCGGTCCTTCAGCAGTCTGCCGACGTACAGTGGGCGCAGGTTGCTCGCGGTCGTGTCCAGCCGGAACCAGGTCGCAGGGTCGCCGTAGAGCGTCTCCTCGGCCGCGCCGGTGCAACCGCCGGACCGTTTGGCGACCGTACCCCCGCCAGGCGTCCTGGTGCGCAGCGGTTCGGCGTCGTGCCCGCCGTCCATCGCGGTGTCGTAGGCCGCCTTACGGGTGGCCGGGAGGGCGGCGCGGTAGGCGATGTTGGGGTTGTGCAGGCGCGCTCGGTCCTCCTTCGCCCGAATGCGGCTGCCGTAGCCGTGGACGCGGGCCCAGGCGAGATCGTCCTGGACGTAACCAAGGGGTCGGCTCTCCCGCGCGGTGAGCGTCCGGTCCTCCCAGTAGCGAAAGCCGTGCCGTGCCATGCACCGCCGGATCAGACGTTGTTCGGCGTCGGTGATCCGCAGGTCCTCTGTGGGGGTGAGGGCACGTGCGTGGGACCGCGCGGTGGGTACGGCCGGCGTACCAGATCCGTCATCCCGGGCACAACTGGTCAGGACGAGGGCCGTCGCCGCGACGACGACGGCCGTGCGCGCGGCCGTACCGCGGAGGACGGCGGTGCGATTCATTGGAAGACTCCTGAGTGCTGGTCCCGGTCCCCGACCTGTCGGCCGGGGCATCGGTGAGGGCAGGGGCCGGGGCATCGGTGGGGGCAGGGGCGGGCCATGGACGGGGGAATAGGCTGGGTCCCAAGCGGCAACCGCTGAGCGGGGTTGGTGGGGAAGGACCGGGGGTCCAACCGAGGTGACCCGAGGGCGACAGGGGCGATAGAGGAACTGACTGACTGGCTGACTGACTGACTGACTGACTGGCTGACTGGCTGACTGGCTGACTGGCTGACTGCAGAACGTTGGCAACGGGCCGCGCGCGGCCCCGAACCCCGCCTCCCGGGCAAGACCTTGGCCGCCAAGGCCGGTTACCGATCCCACAACGGCTCGGTGGCTGCGTACCGTTGACGGATCCGCAAGCCCATCCGTATGACATCCGGCGGCCGGATTCCCCGGCGGCCGGGTGTAGGACGGATGTCCCGGCCGATGGCCGCCCGTGGTCATACGAACGCCGCCGCGGGGCCGTCTTCCGTACGGGTGGCTCTGCGCCGACCGGCCGGATTCGGACAACCGCCGAGGGAGGCGGGATACCGGGTGACCGACGCCCGGGCAGCGGTCAATGCGCGCCCGGAAGCGGTTGCGGACCCCGAGCCGCAAGGGTCGGGTTTCCGTCAGGGCGGCCCGGCTGTCGGCATGTCCGGAACCGGGACACAGATATCGTTGTCAGCTGTCCGCGAGGGCGGACGGGCGCGGCGATCGGGGTTCGATGTTCGAGGTACGTCTGCTCGGTCCGGTCGAGGCGTGCGAGAGCGGGCGGCGGGCACCGCTCGGCGGATCGAAGCCCCTCGCCGTCCTCGCCGCCCTGGTCGTGCACCTCGGGGAGGTGCTGTCCACAGAGCGGCTCGTGGACTACGTATGGGACGAGCAGGCGCCGGCAACGGCTGGCGCGCTGGTCGCCTCCCACGTCTCCGCCGTGCGGCGGGCGCTGGCCCGGATCGGTGCGGTGGGGGTCATCCGGACGCGTCCCCCTGGTTACCTCGCGGACCTCGGCTCGGCCCAGGTGGACGCTCGCCGGTTCGAGGAGGTCCTCGCGGCAGGCCGTGCCGCGGCCGGGGCAGGACGCCCCCAGGAGGCGGTGGACGGACTCGACGAGGCACTGGGGCTGTGGCGGGGGCGGGAAGCCCTGGAAGGCCTCGACCAGACGTTCGCGCGGATCGAGTCCGCCCGACTGGCGGAGCTCCGGCTGGTGGCCCAAGAGGAGTCGTTCGGGTTGCGGCTGGAGCTGGGGCGCGAGGACGAAACGATCGCTGCGTTGCTCGCACACGTCGCGGCCCATCCGCTGCGTGAACGGCCACGCGGCCAGCTCATGACCGCGCTGTTCCGTACCGGCCGGGCCCCCGACGCGTTGCGCACCTATCAGGAGGGCCGCAGGCGTCTGCGCGAGGAACTCGGGGTTGACCCCAGTCCCGGACTGCGCGCGCTGCATCAGGCGGTGCTCACCAGCGACACCCGTGTGCTCGGCACGGCCACCGTCCGGCGGTGGCACTCCGCGCCATCCCCGCCCGGGCCGTCCTCCCCCGTGCCTCCGCCCACGGCCGGCGACCGCAGGGCCGAAGCCAGGCCCGCCCCCACCCGCCCCAGCGCCGCGCCCGCCGCAGTCGCCTCGTCCTTCACCGCCTCCACACCCGCTCCCTCCCACCTGCCACCGGACATCGCCGACTTCGTGGGTCGCGGGGCAGAGATCACCTGGGCGACCCGGTTGCTGGAGGGGGCCGGGAGCACCGGGCGGACGGCCCCACCGATCGGCGTGATCTCCGGCCGTCCGGGCACGGGCAAGACCGCGCTCGCCGTCCACGTCGGCCATCGCACCGCCGCACTCTTCCCGGACGGCAGGCTGTTCATAGACCTGCGGGCCGCGGACACCACCCCGTTGCAGCCGGCCGACGCGCTCACGCGACTGCTGCGGGTCATGGGCGCCGACCCAGGCGGTCTGCCCGACAGCCCGGAGGAGCTGATCGGCCTCTATCGCACCCATGTCGGGCACCGGCGGATGCTGCTCATCCTCGACAATGCGGCCGGCGAGGCCCACGTGCGGCCTCTGCTGCCGACCGGCCCCGGCTCGGCCGTACTGATCACGAGCCACCGCCGGCTGGTGGCACTGGAGGGGGCGGCCCATCTGGACCTGGCCGTACCCGGGGAGCAGGACGCGCTGGAACTATTGCGGCGGGTGGCCGGTGCGGAACGCACGGACGCGGAGCCCGAACGGGCCGTGGAGATCGTCACGCTGTGCGGGCGGCTGCCGCTCGCGGTGCGCATCGCCGGGGCACGGCTGGCAGCCCGGCCGCACTGGGCTCCGGGCCGGCTCGCCTGCCGGCTCCGTGACGAACGACGTCGGTTGAGTGAACTCAGCGCGGGTGACCTGGAGTTGCGTACCACTCTGGAGCTCGGGTACACCGACCTGGATCTCCCCGAGCGGCGGGCACTGCGCCGGCTGGCGCTGCTGGGCCTGCCCGACTTCGCGTCCTGGATCGCCGCACCGCTGCTGGACATCGGAACCGAGGAGGCTGAGGAGGCCGTGGAGCGGCTGGTGGACTGCCACTTCATCGATGTCGTAGGGGTCGACGAGACCGGCCGGACCCGCTACCGCATTCACGATCTGGCCCGCGAGCACGCCCGGGAGCGCTGCCTCCTGGAGGATGGCGAGGAAGAGCGGGCAGCAGCCGTACTGCGGCTGGTGGAGTGCTGGCTGGACCTGGCGCGAAAAGCTGCGGCGCGCGGGCCCGGCGGCGCAGCCCGTCACTTCCCCGAACCGGCCGCCGTGCGCGCCCTGGACGGGGCGACCGAGGCGTCACTGTTGCGGCGGCCCGCGGCCTGGTTCGCCGCCGAGCAGGCCGGGTTGCTCACCGCCGCCGTGTACTGCGCCGACCACGAACTCCCCCGCGCGGCCCGGGACCTGGCCGGCGCGCTGATGGCCGGATCGGTCGCTCTCTACAACCAGTTCGAGGCTTGGTCCCGGTCCCACACGGCGGCCATGGAGGCCGTGCGCCGCGGCGGCGATACGGAGGGCGAGGCCTGGCTGCTGTCCGGACTTGGTCAGCTGCGGTACGAACAGGACGACTTCGAGGCCTCGTACGGCTACTTCGCCGACGCCCTACGGCTGTTCGAGGTGCGGGGTGACGTGCCGCACGGCGCGGCCCTTGCCCTGGCCGGGATGGGCACGGTTCGGCGGGAACAGGCACGTTATGGCGAGGCGTTGAAGCTGCTGCACGGCGCGCTGAAGAGGTACCGTCGCCTGGACGGCCCGGACGCCCGGGCACGGGTGCTGTACGGCATCGGGTACGTGCACCGCGAGCGGGGCGAGGACACCGAGGCACGGCAGGCACTCACCGAGGCCCTGGAGCTGTACCGTACGAACGCCGACCGGCAGGGCACGGGCCTGACCCTGCGTTCGCTCGCCCTGTGCCATCGCGCGGAGGGCGAGCACACCGCCGCCGAGAGGCTGTTGAGACAAGCGCTGCGGATCTTCACCGAGCTGCACGACACCTTCGGCATGATGTACACCGAGCAGTCGCTGGCCAAGGTCGAGCTGCGCACCGGCCGTACGGGACGGGCGGTGGAACGGCTCGGGCACTGCCTGGCGGTGGCCCGCGACCGGCGGGACAGGTTCGGGGAAGCGCTGGTGCTGCGCACACTGGGCGAGGCGCACCTGGCGACCGGCGACACCGACGGCGCCCGCGAGCCTCTGGAGCGGGCGTTCGCGATCTGGGAGGAGTTGCGGCTTCCGCTGTGGCGGGCGCGGACGCAGTGGGATCTGGCTGCGCTGTGGGCGGCGCACGGCGAGGAGTCGGCAGCCCGAGCGGCTCGCGACGAAGCGCACGGGGTGTTCCGGTCGCTGGGCTGCCGGGAGGCCTGGGAGCGTACTGCCGGCCCTGGTTGAGTCACCGCCCACAGGGCGCGATCCGTCCCGTGGGCCAGTCCGCCGGCACAGGCTGGCCCACGGGCTTGGGCCGCACCACGGGCACGAACCCTGCGGACAGCGGAGCGAGAGCCCGTGGTTCCCGGGACACCAGCGAGACGGTGGCCCGGGGGATCGGCGTCCCCGGGCAGGCAAGGGGCAGCCCCGGGGTCACCTCGCCGCGGAGCGGGGACGGCCCGGCGGCACCGGGTGGCCCGGGCCGGGCAGACCCTGCAGATCGCCTGCTCCACTGCCCGCAGATGCCTGCAGAGAACGTGCAGTGCATTTGCAGGGGCTCGCGGCAGGCTCTGTTCCGTGACGGACACCATCCCACTCTCCGGTTCGCGGGTCGCCCAGGTCGCCGAGCGCGGTGAACGGCTGAGCGACCTGCGTCGGACGCCCGGGCCGCGGACCGAGCCGCGGCAGGCCGGCGGCACTGGGGCCCACGCCGCCTTCAGGTCCGGTACTCTGCGGCGCCTGTTGCGGGCGCAGCGCCCGGCGTTGGCCGGCAACCGGTTCCTGGTGGTGGAGGGATACCGGCCGGCTGGCTTGCACCAGCGGTGCTTCGAGCGTCACAGGGCGGCGCTGCTGGTCATCCGTCGACCGGTACTGAGCACTGCGACGCCGGGTCCCGGTGCCGCACGGTACGACTCGGCGGCGCACCCGCACCGGGCCGGGTGAGAGACGTTCCGAGCGTGGGCGGCACCGCCGCCCGCACTCCGCACGAAAATTGCCCCGGCACAGCAGCCGCCCGAAAACCGCGGGCCGGACCAGCGCGCGCGGCCACCGGACTGACGGACCACGCGGCTACTGGCCCACGGTCGCCAGGCCGCCTGACCCACCACATGACCACCGACCCGACGACCACCGGCCCAACCCACCCACCACACGACCACGGGCCTCGACGACCGTGCGACCTGGGGTCCACGGACGCTTGCGGCCCGGCCAGCGGGAGCGCCTCGCCCAGGCACCGGGGGCCCCGCAGTCACACCGCGACCAGCGAACGGGGGACACACATGGACACCAACAGCGACGACCGCACGCCAGCACCGCACGAGGACGGTTCCCTCGGGCCTGGGGAGTTCGACGCTCTCTTCACCGCCGGAATGCCGCGACTACGCAAACGGCTGTTGGCGCTCACCGGCAACCCGCACGATGCCGACGACCTGTTGCAGGAGACGTATCTGCGTCTGTCCGGCCGGGCACGTGCCCGCTCTCTCGCCCACCAGCGGCACCCGTACGCCTACACCTGCGCCGTGGCGCTCAACCTGCTCCGCGACACCTGGCAGCACCCCGCACGGCGGGAACACGCCACGGACCGTCTGCCGGAGATCGGCTGGGACGGTGGGCTGGGCCGTTACGAGGCGAACGCCGCCGTTCTGGCATTGCTCGGCACGCTCTCCCCGAAGGAAGCGGCGGCAGTGATCCTGGTGGACCTGGAGGGCCTCAGCCACGACTCGGCCGGCGAGCGCCTAGGTGCCCATCGCGGCACCGTGCAGCGCAACCGGATGCGGGCGCTGGCCAAGATGCGGGCCGCGCTCACCGCCGTCTAGACCCCGGTACCGCGCCCCTGCGGGGCGGGGCACGGCACCGGCTCGCGCCACGGCGGCGCGCGTTGCCGCGGCGTGCTTCCCCCTGTCTGCCGTCACCCGTCGACCCGGTGACGGACAGTCGACGAACGAAGGATGGGCTCCTTGAAGACCAGAACCTCCGGCGGGCTCCTCGCCCGGTCCCTCGCTACCCCCCTCGCGGCGGCCCTCACCGCCTGTCTCGCTGGCACCACCGGGGCCGCCGCGGCCCCGGCCACGCTCGCACCTGCGCGGGCGGACGCCTCCGTGCCCACGGTGGCGGACTCCACCGCCCACTCCTCCGAGGTCGCTTCGGCGGGGGCGAATTGCGGTGTCCTCGCCTCCGGTGCCTCGGCCACCGCCGAGGCCGCCGTGCGGGCGGCCTGTTCCCAGGTCGGCGTCTGGTACACGTGGGGTGGCGGACACGGCGCCACGCCCGGCGCCACCTACGGGTACTACGACGGGTCCGATCCGGACAGCCTGCATGACGACGAGCGCCTCGGCTTCGACTGCTCGGGTCTGATGCGCTACGCCTACTACCGGGCCACGGGCAAGGATCTACTCAACGGCACCGCCAACGACCAGTTCCACACCTCACACGCCGCTGCCCGCTTCTCGGCCGGCCAGGGCACGGGCCCTCTGCTCCCCGGCGACCTGATGTTCTGGGGCAACGGCCACGTCCATCACGTCGCCATGTACCTGGGCGCCGGACAGATGGTCGAGGCGTACGAGTCCGGCACCCACATCCGGGTCACTCCCGTGCGCACCGGCGGGGACTACGCGGGCGCCGTCCGCATCAACCCGTCGGGGGCGCCGACTCCCCCGCCCGCGAACGGCGGTACCGTCTTCGAGACCTGGGGCACCGGTGTGCGCACGCACTCCTCGCCGAGTGTGCGGGGGTCGGTCGTGGACACCTTCCCCGGTCCCACGCAGGTGTCGGTGCAGTGCCAGCAGCACGCTGAGACGGTGACCGCCGACGGCTACACCAACGACGCCTGGTCCAAGCTGACCGACGGCTCGTGGATCACCAACATCTACCTCAAAGGTCCGGCCTGGCTGCCCGGCGTCCCGGACTGCGGCGGCAGCAGCCCGGCGCCGCCCAGCGGGGGCAGCAAGGCGCACCAGACCTGGGGCACCGGGGTGCGTACGCACAGCCAGCCCTACGTCAACGCGGCCGTCGTGGACTACTTTGCGCAGCCGACGACGGTCAACGTGGTCTGCCAGAAGCATGCGCAGCAAGTCACCGCCGACGGCTACACCAACGACGCCTGGTCCAAGCTGACCGACGGCTCGTGGATCACCAACATCTACCTCAAAGGTCCGGCCTGGCTGGCGGACGTGCCCGCCTGTTGACCCTCCGGATGGGCAGCCCCGTGCTCCGGCCCAGGGGGGGGCGGGCACGGCCGGGTCATTCCGGACCGGGCCGGATGGGCTCCCGTGCCTGCGGACCGCTGTCGGGAGGGTCCGCTCCGGTGCCGTAGGTCAGGCACGGGCACCACGGTGCGCCGCTGGTGCGGACAGTCCGCGGGTGCTCCCCCGGCCCCGGGGCAGCCTGCCCCGTCCTGGGCGCGCGGCGGCGCCGGCACGGCCTGCCCGGTACCGTCGGTGACCTGAACACCGGCGGTACCGGGTCAGCCTTCGGCGACCGGGACGACCGCGAGGTGCGCGCCGGTGCCGCGCGGCCGGCGACGCGCGCGACGCGCCGGCGCAGCCGCCCGGCGGGCATCGCGCAGGACCATGGTCAGGCGCCGGTAGCCGAGGCCCCGCAGGGTCTGCGGTGTCTCCTCGACGAGGCGGCACTCGGTGGTGCCCCGGCGCGGATCGGGGTGGAGGAGCAACCGGACGGCCCCGTCGAGTCGACTCGCGCCCTCGCCCACGGCCCGGAGCCAGTGCGGCAGTCCCTGCCGGTAAGCAGCCTCCATGATCGGATCCTGGGCTATATCCCGGCGGACGGACTGCAGTTCATGGTCGTGAGCGTACATGTCGAGCGCCATCCTGAGGTGAGCCAGCATCGGCAGGCACCAGCCCGGTTCATGCTCGCCGAGGATGTCAGCCGCGTCGGGATGGAACAGGACGAACCGCAAGAAGTTGTTCCCGGGCATGGCCGTCGGGTGGGGGCGCACCCCACGGAAGAGTGTCTCGAAGGAGCCGTTGGCCAAAACCACGTCCCAACGGTGGTCCACGACCAGGGACGGGAAGGGAAGGGACTCCAGCAGAGCGGCGTAGTCCTGGAGGTACTCCTGTGTCTCGCGGGTCTCGGGGACGGGCCGCGGCGCCGGCCCTTGCCCTCCTGCCTGATATGCCATCGGGAGGTCACCCCTCTTGCCTCTGCGGCCTTCACGCGGCGATGCGATCCTGCTGCCCCACCCCGAGCGGTGTCAACTATCGTGGCATTTCACGACGGTTGACGGCTGAAATTCGCCACAGTTGTGGCGACACCTGGATGTGAGTTCGAGGCACCGGCTACTCTCCGGGAAGTTCACGGCGACCGCTTGCGGCAAGCAGGCACGCGTCTGAGGCCCTCAAGAGACGTAGGAGTTCTGTCGGTGACGGATGGCTACGAGGATCCGGGCGCCACGGCGACCGCCCAGCTGCCGGCCGTCGTCGCCCGCGTCAGCACGCTCGCCGATCGCCTCGGCGTCCCGCACGCCGAGGTCTTCGACGTCGCGCGGCTCTCCATCGCCTGCGGGGTTCCCGAGCCGGTGGTCAAAGCCCTCCTCAGCGGGCGGTCGGCGGGGGAACCGGACGTCCAGGCACGCTTTCTGCAGCGCCTGGACCTCTTGCGTCGCACCCGGCTGAAGTCCAATGGCCGCAAATACACCCAGCAGGAGATCGCCGACGGGGCGGGTATGTCCCGGCAACAGGCCGGCGCCCTCATCAACGGGGACCGGCGGCCCACC
Organism: Streptomyces pluripotens; assembly: GCF_000802245.2. Lineage (NCBI taxonomy): Bacteria > Bacillati > Actinomycetota > Actinomycetes > Kitasatosporales > Streptomycetaceae > Streptomyces > Streptomyces pluripotens. The sequence goes on along the minus strand of NZ_CP021080.1, from coordinate 6,417,610 downwards.
ATGGAGCACTGCGACGCGCTGCAGCGGTTCTTCCGGGTGCACGCCGGCTTCCTCACCGCGGAGGACCCGGAGGCGCTGGCGGGCACGTTGCAGCGTGCCGAGCAGGAGCTGCTGCAGAAACTCGCCGACCGCGAGCGAGCCGCGGCCGGGACCGCGGCCGGGACCAGGGCCGGGGCCAGAGCCGTCGAGGATCCACTGGAGCGCCTGCTGCAGGACCATGGGGTGCGCGGAATCGCCTGGCGGGCTGCACAGCTGCCCACCGACCAGCACCGGGACAAGGTCGCGGAGTGGCTCGACATGCTCCTGGAGAGCGTCAAGCGGCCCGAGTTGTGAGCCGGGGGAGGACTGTGGGCATCGGCAGGGACATGCGCCGGCTGTGCAGCGAACTGGTGGGCGGACTGACCCTACCGGTTCCCGTACCACCGCAGGAGCTGTACCGGACGCTGTGCGAGGCGATGAGCCGGCGCCGCGGCCGCCCGGTGAATTTCCGGACAGCTGTCTTCCCACCGGGCACGGCGAGTGGATTGTGGCTGGACCTGACCGATCGCGATGTCGTCGTCGTGGAGGAACGCACTGCACCGGACCACCAGTTAGTGATCCTGGGCCACGAGTTGTGGCACATGCAGGCCGACCACTCCGGTCATCACGCGGACGGAGTCAAAGTCGCCACACGACTGTTGCAGGACTACACCGACCAGGCCGCGCTGCAGGCAACGGTGCACCGGGTCGCGGCCCGTAGCCGGTTCGACCTCGCCGAGGAACGGGAGGCCGAGGCCTTCGGCCTGCTGCTGGCCAGCAAGTGCCGTACGTGGCTCGCGGGTTCGGCGCTACGCGGACCGGTGCAGCGCGACGACGTGGCCGGGCGCATCGAGGCGTCCTTGGGCTATCCGGGGCCGCAGGGCTGACTCGGAGGCACCGCAGCGGGTGCGCCGCGATGCGAGCCCGTCCGGGCCCGTTCGGCGCGGAGGGGAAGCGGCACCGCACGGCAGGCCGGACGCCGTCGGGAGTCCGAGCGGTTCGCCTCCGCCGAGCGGGCGAAACGGGGCGAAGCCGGGCGACGTTGTCAGTGGCGAGCGGCAAGCTGGGTACGTGCGCCGTACAGCGCGGCGCACGGCGCCGCAAGGCGCGTGATCGTGACGCCCGCTCGGGGAGAGCCGACCGATGCCCACCACCGTACTGACCGACCGTGAGCGCACCGCCGTACAGGCCTATCTGCGGCTGCTCCATACGGTGCGCGCCGCCTTCGACGACTCACCGGACGACGACCGGCCAGCCGTCGTCCCGCCCGCCGTACTCGCTGAGGCAGAACAGGCCCTCGCATGCACGGGCCTCGCGGGCAACGAGGAAGTCTTCTTCCGGCTGCTCAGGGGGTGGTGCCCGCCCGCACCGGCCGCCGGAAGACCGCCGCTGCCGTGACGCACGCCGTGCGATGACTACGGCGATGCGGGGCGGGTGCTGGGAACCAGACAGGCACCAGCCGCAGTGACGACGACGGTTCTACCGACGCCTTCCGGACGCCCCGGGCCGCGGAGGAACACCGCGGGCCCTGGGGCCGGACGCCAGTCCCGTCAGGGCCACGGTACTGCGACGGTCGTGGCCACCACTCCGTCGCGTACCGTCCACCGGCCGTTGAAGGCCTGCAGCTGGTGGGCGCCGACCAGGGGGCCGGGGACCAGAAGTTCGGCGTGGAGGACGCCTCCCAGCCCACCGCTCACCTCCGTGTGCAAGGTGATGTCGGCCTCGGAGAAGTCCAGCCACTTTCGGGTGAGGGGGTACCACGCCTTGTAGACGGACTCCTTGGCGCTGAACAGGATCCGGTCCCAGTGCACGTCGGCCCGCCAGCCGGTGAGCCGGGCGAGCCGCTCGGCCTCGGCGGGCAAGAAGACGCTGGCGCCGACACCCTCGGGAAGCGGCCCGTGCGGTTCGGCGTCGATGCCCAGAGAGGCCAGGTCCACGGCACGGACCAGAGCGGCGGCGCAGTAGCCGTCGCAATGGGTCATGCTGCCGACCAGGCCGGCTGGCCAGCAGGGTGCGCCCCGCTCGCCGCTGACCACGGGCTGCGGTGGCACACCGAGCTTCTCCATGGCGCGTCGTGCGCACCCGCGCACGCCCGCGAACTCGCGGCGGCGCTTGGCCACGGCCCGTGCGACGAGCGCCTCTTCCTCCGGGTAGAGCGGGGCGTCCCACAGCGGGTCGTCACCGTGCGCTTCCACGGCCACGACCGGCTCCGGGAGCAACTCCTCGATCACCGGTTTCAACCTCCATCGGCAGGACGCGACGCAATCTTCCCGGGGATCCGGGACGTTTGCGCCACTCGCGGGGATAGCCCACGGAGACCTCTTCGAAGCGGACTCCGTCGTGCCAGGTGGTGCGGGGGATGTGTAGATGGCCGTAGACCATGGTGGCGACGCGGAACCGGCGGTGCCAGTCCGCGGTCAGCTCCGTACCGCACCACATCGCGAACTCGGGGTGCCACAGGACTTGGGTGGGATGCCGATCCAGCGGGTAGTGGCCCGCCAGCACGGTCGGCAGGTCCTCGGGCAGCGCGGCAAGTCTGCGCTCCGTCTCGGCGACCCGCGCCCGGCACCAGTCCTCCCGGGTCGGGTACGGGTCCGGGTGCAACAGATACTCGTCACTGCAGACGATGCCCGTGCTCTCGGCGTAGGCCAAGCCCTCCGCCTTCGTGGCACAGCCAGCCGGCAAGAACGAGTAGTCGTACAGAAGGAACAGCGGGGCGACGGCAACCGGACCGCCGGGTCCCTGCCACACCGGGTAGGGGTCCTCTGGCGTCACCACCCCCAGTTCCCGGCACAGCTCGACCAGATGTTCGTAGCGGGCGACGCCGCGCAGTTTGACGGAGTCACGCGGGTGAGTCCACAACTCGTGGTTGCCTGGCGCCCACAGCACTTTGCGGAACCGGCCCGCGAAGACGGTCAGGGCCCAGCGGATGTCTGCGACGGTCTCCGCGATGTCACCGGCCACGATCAGCCAGTCGTCGCCGCTACTAGGGCGCATCTGTTCCACCAAGGCACGGTTCTCCGGATAGCTGATGTGCAGGTCGCTGATGGCCAGCAGCTGCCCCGGCCCCGCCGTCGACTCCACCCCGTGCCCCTCCCGATGATCAGCCCGCCGGCACCACCAGAACACACTTCCGGGCAGGGGACAAGAGACGCCCCGGCCGCGCTGCCTCGGCCAGCGGCTGTCCCCGCGGGCCCATCGACCGGTCCACACCGATCCGCCACACGCGTGTTGCACCCACGGCTCCCGCAAGCCCCATGGTCTCCCGACACCAGGGCCGCCTCGCATATCTCGTACACAGAGGCCGTCCGGTGTCCCTGCCTCCCTCCTGCCCGGGACGAGCCGCTTCCACCTGCCCGCACGCTCCGAAGGGCGGCCTGCATGCCCTCTCGCATACGCGTCCGGCTCCCCCCTACGCGGAGAACGTGTTCTTCGTGGACCAGCTGCGGCGAAATCCCCACGACCGCGCGGCAGGCAGTGGCTGCAGTGGCCGTGGTCGAGGACAGGGCGACCGCCTACGAGGCGGTCAGGTCGGTGGGCGCGCCGTACCTCCCTGGTAGCGAAGTCCGGTCGTCTCCAACTCCTCTCCTTCGTAGCAGAGCTGGAGACGACCGGGCACAAGACCTGTTTCAGCCTGCCGCTGGAGCGGGGGGCGGCTTCCGACTGTGTCTTTCCGGTTGGGTTCGCCACGCGTGGAGGTCACCCAGGAAAGCCTGGGCACAGGCGCTCATTCAAGATATGACAGGCCGGGATGAACTTCGGCGTAGCCCTCGACCAGCCTGCGGGCCACGGAGACCGAGTCGACCAGTGGATGCAGCGCGAACGCCTTCACCGCCGTCGCACGGGAACCGGACTCCGCGGCGGCGAGCACCTCGCGTTCGACGGCCTTGACCGCGCAGACCAGGCCGGTGGCATGACCGGGCAGCGGGTCGACGGCCAAGGGATGGGCGCCGCTCGCGTCGACCAGACAGGGCACCTCGATGACCGCGTCGGCATCGAGGACGGGCAGGGTGTAGCGGTTGCGCACGTTGAGGATCAAGGTGACGCGTTCATCGCGGGCGATGGCCCGCATCAGGGCGAGGGCGACTTTCTCGTACCCGCCGGACAGATCAACGGGCTCACGTTCGCCCGCGCCGGAGCTCTCCCGGTTCTCTGCCATGTACGTCGCCTCACGCTCGGCGCGGGTGCGGTCCCAGGCTCGCAGCGCGGAGACGCCGGGGGCACACGCCTCCGTGTAGAACCGGGCCTGCTGGTCGCGCAAGAAGGCACCCCGGGTCCTCTCCACCTCCTGGTAGGCGCGCACGGTCTCCCGGTTGAAGTAGTAGTAGTGCAGGTACTCGTTGGGGATCGCGCCGAGCGACTGCAGCCAGTCGGCTCCGAAGAGCCTGCCCTCCTCGAAGGAGCCGAGCAGCACCGGATCACCGAGCAGGCGGGGCAGTTCGTCACGGCCGGCGACCCGCAGGGCACGCACCCATCCGAGGTGGTTCAGGCCGACGTAGTCGACGAAGGCGTGCTTCGGGTCGGTCCCGAGGACACGGGTGATACGACGGCCGAGGCCGACCGGTGAGTCGCAGATGCCGATGACGCGGTCACCGAGATGGCGAGACATCGCCTCGGTGACCAGGCCGGCAGGATTGGTGAAGTTGATGACCCAGGCGTCCGGGGCGAGGCGGGCCACGCGCCGGGCGATGTCGGCGGCGACGGGGACGGTGCGCAGACCGTAGGCGATGCCTCCCGCGCCGACCGTCTCCTGCCCGAGCACGCCTTCGGCGAGGGCCACCCGCTCGTCGTTTGCCCGGCCCTCCAGGCCGCCGACTCGGATCGCAGAGAAAACGAAATCGGCTCCGCCCAGAGCCTCATCAAGGTTGGTGGTGGCACTCACCGCGGGTGCATACGGGATACCCGCGGCCTGTTCAGCCAGTACACGGGTTACTGCATACAGTCGACGGTCGTCCACATCATGCAGCACCACCTCGGTGATCCGCCCCTCGTCGTGGTCGGTCAGCAGTGCGCCGTATACCAGCGGCACCCTGAATCCGCCGCCGCCCAGAATCGACAGTTTCACGACTGCATCCTTCCCGCCGCTCCCGTCACGACCGCTTCGGCTTCGGCTTCGGCTTCGGCTTCGGCTTCGGCTTCGGCTTCGGCTTCGGCTTCGGCTTCGGCTTCGGCTTCGGCTTCGGCTTCGGCTTCGGCTTCGGCTTCGGCTTCGGCTTCGGCTTCGGCTTCGGCTTCGGCTTCGGCTTCGGCGAACACTACTCGCCACCGTCGCTCACCTCGCGGATCACTTTCACCGCGCGGGATCACCAAAGCTCACACCGCCGCATGCCCAGCGAGCCAAGTGCCGCGGATGGTCAGTGTGGGAGACCAACCCGCCGTCGGTCCCGATCAGGTCTCACGGTGACGAGCCTGTTCCCGAAGCCCAATCCAGAGTCGAGGCCCAAACCGGCACCCGGTGGGGGTGCCGGCCACGTGCCCGCCTCCGCCGACGGCCGCAAGTCGGTCGGGCCCGTACGGACGCTCCGCCGCCGGCGTGGGGCGCAGAACGTCCGGCTTGTCTTGCGACTCCGATGATCCGAACCCCACCGCGGAACGCCACCTGCGCCACGACTTCACCCCGTGAACTCCCATGCGGAACAAGCACTTTACTCGCTTCAAGTCTTGACGACTGCTGGGGCGGAGAGCACATTGGCAGCATTGTGAGAGCGCTCTCAGACGCTCCATGGGAGCGCTCTCACTAATTCCCGCACGCACACCTCCGCATCCGAGAGGCTCCCCATGAGCGCATCCTCCGGTACGCCCAGGCCCCGGCCCTTCCGGCGCGCCATCGTCGCCGTCATCACCACGATCGGTCTAGCCGCGGCAGTCGCTACGACCGCCACCACGCCTGCGGACGCATCCGCGCCCTCGCCCCCTCCGGGCTGGACGCAGGTCTTCGCGGACGACTTCAACGGCCCGGCAGGCTCTGCCGTCGACACGACAAACTGGCTGTACGACACCGGGACTTCGTACCCGGGCGGAGCCGCCGCCTGGGGCACGGGCGAGGTCGAGACGATGACATCGAGCACCAGTAACGTGGCACTGGACGGCAACGGCAACCTGCGCATCACCCCGCTCCGCGATGCCGCCGGCAACTGGACGTCCGGCCGGATCGAGACGACGCGCACCGACTTCCAACCGCCGGCCGGCGGCAAGCTGCGGGTGCAGGCACGGATCCAGATGCCCAACGTCACCGGCACCGCCGCCAAGGGCTACTGGCCCGCATTCTGGATGCTGGGAACGCCATTCCGCGGTAACTACTGGAACTGGCCGGACATCGGCGAACTGGACATCATGGAGAACGTCCAGGGACTGAACACCGACTGGGCGACCATGCACTGCGGCACCAGCCCGGGCGGCCCGTGCAACGAGACCTCCGGCATCGGCGACTCCACCTCCTGCGCCGGTGTCACCTGCCAGTCCGGCTTCCACACCTACGCGATGGAGTGGGACCGCTCCACCAGCCCCGAGGAGATCCGCTTCTCTCTCGATGGCGTCAACTTCCATACAGTGAAGGCGAACCAGGTCGACGCAACGACGTGGGCCGACGCCACCGATCACGGCTTCTTCCTCATCCTCGACGTGGCCATGGGCGGCGGTTTCCCCGCCGCGTTCGGCGGCGGCCCGGACAGCGGGACTGCGTCGGGCCGCCCCATGGTCGTCGACTACGTGCAGGTCCTGCGGTCCTCGGGCGGCGGAAGCAACACCACTCCCCCGCCCTCCGGCAACCGGGACGCCTACGGGGTCATACAGGCGGAGTCCTACGACAGCCAATCCGGCATCAGCACCGAGAGCACCACGGACACCGGTGGCGGTCAGGACGTCGGGTACATCGCCAACGGCGACTGGGCCCTCTACCAGGGCGTTCACTTCGGCTCGATGGCGGCGAAACAGCTCTACGCGCGGGTCGCGAGCGGTGCCGCGAGCGGCATCAGCGGCCTGGTCGAGGTACGCCTGGACAGCCGGAGCAACGCCCCCGTCGGCAGTTTCGCCGTCGCCGGCACGGGCGGCTGGCAGTCCTGGCAGACGATCCCGGCCAACATCAGCGCGGTGACCGGCACCCACGACGTGTACCTCACCTTCACCAGCGGCCAGCCGGCCGACTTCGTGAACGTGAACTGGTTCGGCTTCGGGCACTGATACGAAGGGCTCGGACACGGCAGCGTCGCCAGGGAGCTCTCACCGGTGGGTCGACCCCGTAGCGGCCCCCTCCCGACGGCCCGAGCACGGTCATCCCCCAACCGGCGTGACGCGTCCGGACGCACGCGCTTCCGGCCCGTCCCACCTCCGCTCGCACGGGCTGCTCAGGACCGCCGCGTGCGCGGCCCGTGTGTCCGCTCGGCCGTGGCCGCAACGCGGGTGGCATCAGCGGGTGGCAGGCGCTGGCCAAGGCGGTGTTCGCCGTGCTGATCCACACGGCCATCCAGAACGGGGACCGGGTGTCCTCGAAGGCAGCGAAGCCGCGCAGCAGCATGTACTGCGCAGAGAAGGAGATCAGGCCGAGCCCGAGAGCCTGGAGCATCTGGCCCAGCGGCACGGTGGACGCCGGATCGGCTGCTCCGTGAGCGAAGACCACCTGCGCCGATTACGGGCCGAGGGCCACGAAGAAGAAGGCGGCAGGAACGATGACGACGCCGCTGATGAGACGTCCGGCTCTCCTACGGAAGTCGGGCATGCCGACGTGGACGGTGGCGTGCCTGGCCGCGAGGTCGCGCATGACGGTGAGTTTCTGCTCGGCGGCGGCGAGGCCGGCCTCGACCGCGGCGACCTCGCCGAGCCGCCCCTGTCCCTTGACCTTCAGGAGCCGATCAAGCAGGTGCGCGTGGATCTCCTCCAATCGGGGCATCCGCTGGGGATCGGGTCGCAGGGCGGGACAGCGGATGCAGACTTCTCTGAGCTACGCACGCAGCGTGATCCTTGGGATGGCCTCGGCGCTGCCAGAGGAACGCGGCCTCGCTGCAGGGCCGGCAGTTGAAGAGGTGAACGTCATGCGGGTGACGCACGATGGGCAGTCGGGAGTCTCGTCGCTTTGGAGCCAGTAAGGCTCGCCGCCCAGCCGTCCGAGGACCGGCTCCTCCGTGGGTTCGTCAACGAGACGGAGGCGCAGAGCGGTGACCGCGCCCAGCAGCGTCTCGCCGTCGACCGGGACGATGGCCAGTGTGAGCTCACCGGAGAACTGGTAGGCGCGGTTGGCGCCGGCGGTGGCGTCCCAGTCGTCGAGTGATGCTGACGGTAGGCCTAGCGAACATCGGAAACTTCACGGACCGGTGCGGGGGCCTGCGTGCCCTCCCCCGACCCCGTCTTCGTCCCTGCCACCAGCCGTGCCACCACCCGCGGTGCCACCACCCGCGGTGCCACCATCCGCGGTGCCACCACCCGCGGCTCGGGGCTCTTTGTCGGCCATGCCCTTTTCGCGCCACCACCCCTGTCGTGCGTTCACCGTCCCAGACTCATGACGCTCCACAGGTTGACGCACCCCGACCTACCCTCAAAAAAGTCAGACTTTTAGTCTTGAACATGTGCGGCCAGCATCCATGCATCAAACAAGGATTTCCTGAAGATGGCGACTCAGACCTCCGTCGGCTTGGAGTGGACCGGCCTCGATCGGCGTGCCGTGGACACCGCCCATCTGCTGGCGGCTGATGCCGTGGAGAAGGCCGGCACAGCCGCCCGGGTACCGCGATCGGCCTGGCTCCCGTGGCGTATGCAATCTTTCAGAAGGTGATGCTCCATGCCCCAGCTGACCTGGATTGGGTCGGCCGAGATCGGTGTGCGCGACACCGCGACCGCGTTCACACGGGATCCCCGGGCTGAACGTCGTCCGCCCAGCGGACGTCAACGAGACCGCCGTCACCTGGGCCGAGATCCTGAAAAGGCACGCCACGAACCCCGCCTCACGCGGGCTCGCGCTCATCCACCAGGGCGTGCCGGTCCACACGCCGAACGAGGACTCGGCCGGGGGCGGCTACGAGTTGCGCGAGTCTCGACGAACGTCCCGGAGGTGATCACCACGGCGGGGGACTCCGGGAAGCAGCGGCCATGGCCGCGCAGGAGCGGCCACGGAGCGCGGGAATCGGCACACGGGTGCCCGCGAGCCGCTACCTAGCGCCCGCCCCGAAACCGACCCGCCGTGGCGGCGAGCACGGCACGAACAGCGACGAGAAGTCCACGAGAAGTCCGACGACGAACGCGACGAGAGAGATGACTAACGTGACCGTGACCGAAACATGCACGACCGCCGGAGCCCTCAAGCGGCTGTCGGACGAGGGGGCCTCCGTCCGGCTGGACGGACTTTCGCCCGGCGGCTACGCACGGGCCCGGGCCCGCCTGGCCGCCGTCGAGCAGCTCGGGATCTCCTCCGACGACGCCCGGCAGGTGGAGGAACGGGGCAGCACCACGTTCGAGGCAGCCTGGCAGGACCTGCTGGGCGCCGTCGCCGAGTCGCTGGACAACAAGGGAGTCGACCCCCGATGACCGACGATGCCTCCGCCCAGGCACCCCAAGAGGTGCGCGTCCCGGCAGCCTCGGCCCCCGACTGGGTGAACCCGCTGCGGGACGCCCGAGACCGCCGCCTCCCCCGGATCGCGGGCCCGTCCGGTCTGGTCATCTTCGGCGTGACCGGTGACCTGTCCCGCAAGAAGCTGATGCCGGCCGTGTACGACCTGGCCAACCGCGGGCTGCTGCCGCCGGGCTTCTCCCTGGTCGGATTCGCCCGACGGGACTGGGAGGACCAGGACTTCGCGCAGGTCGTACACGACGCGGTGCGTGAGCACTCCCGCACCCCCTTCCGTGAGGAGGTGTGGCAGCAGCTCTCCGAGGGCATGCGGTTCGTTCCCGGCGACTTCGGCGACGACGACGCCTTCAAGCAGCTCAAGGACGCCGTGGAGGACCTGGACTCCTCCCGAGGCACCGGCGGCAACTTCGCCTTCTACCTCTCGGTGCCGCCGAGGTTCTTCCCCAAGGTCGTCCAGCAGTTGAAGAAGCACGGACTGGCGAACCCGCCCCAAGGTGCATGGCGGCGCGCGGTCATCGAGAAGCCGTTCGGCCACGACCTGGCCAGTGCCCGTGAGCTGAACACCATCGTGCACGACGTTTTCGAGCCGGACCAGGTCTTCCGCATCGACCACTACCTGGGCAAGGAGACCGTTCAGAACATCCTGGCGCTCCGCTTCGCCAACCAGATGTACGAGCCGGTGTGGAACCGGTCCTACGTCGATCACGTGCAGATCACCATGGCCGAGGACATCGGTATCGGCGGCCGGGCCGGCTACTACGACGGCATCGGCGCCGCCCGGGACGTCATCCAGAACCACCTGCTGCAACTGATGGCCCTGACCGCCATGGAGGAACCGATCGCGTTCGACGCGGAGGCGCTGCTCACCGAGAAGCTGAAGGTGCTCACATCGGTGCGGCTACCGAAGGACCTCGGCCGGTACACCGTGCGGGCCCAGTACGCGGACGGCTGGCAGGGCGGCGAGAAGGTCGTCGGCTACCTCCAGGAGGAGGGCATCGACCCCCGGTCGAAGACCGACACGTACGCGGCGATCAAGCTGGGGATCGACAACCGCCGCTGGGCGGGCGTCCCCTTCTACCTGCGCGCCGGCAAACGGCTCGGGCGCCGCGTGACCGAGATCGCGGTTGTCTTCCAGCGGGCCCCGCACTCCCCCTTCGACCACACCGCCACCGAGGAGCTGGGGCAGAACGCGATCGTCATCCGCGTCCAACCGGACGAGGGCATGACCGTACGGTTCGGCTCCAAGGTGCCGGGCACCTCGATGGAGATCCGGGACGTCTCCATGGACTTCGCCTACGGCGAGTCGTTCACCGAGTCGAGCCCGGAGGCGTACGAGCGGCTCATCCTGGACGTACTGCTCGGCGACGCCAATCTGTTCCCCCGTCACCAGGAAGTGGAAGAGTCCTGGAAGATCCTCGACCCGATCGAGGAGTACTGGACGGCGCACGACAGACCGGCACAGTACGCGTCGGGCAGCTGGGGACCGAGGGAAGCCGACGAGATGCTCGCACACGACGGACGGAGCTGGCGCAGGCCATGAAGATCGACCTGACCGACACCACGGCAAGCAAGATCAACAAGGCGCTGGTGCGGGGCCGCCGTGCCATCGGCACCCCCGCCGTCGGCATGGTCCTGACGATGGTCATCGTCACGGACGAGGAGAACGCCTACGACTCCATCCGAGCGGCCGAACAGGCCTCGCACGAGCATCCCTCGCGCACCCTGGTAGTGATCAAGCGGCACGCTCGCACCCTGCGCGACCGCACGCACTCAAGGCTGGACGCCGAAGTCCGGGTCGGCTCCGAGGCCGGCACCGGTGAGACGGTCGTGCTGCGCACCTACGGCGAGGTGTCCGACCACGCAGGCTCGGTCGTGCTTCCGCTGCTGCTGCCGGACGCCCCGGTGGTCGTGTGGTGGCCGGTGGACGCGCCGGACACGCCGTCACAGGACCCGCTCGGCGCCCTGGCCCAGCGCCGGATCACCGACCTGTACGCCGTCGACCGGCCGTTGGAGGTCCTGCAGACGCGGATGCTGAACTACGCGCCCGGCGACACCGACCTGGCCTGGACCCGGCTCACGCCGTGGCGTTCGATGCTGGCCGCCGCCCTGGACCAGGCCCGCGTGCGGGTGACGTCGGCGGCCGTCGAGGCCGAAGCGGAGAACCCCAGCGCCGAACTACTGGCCCGCTGGCTGGAGGCCCGCCTGGGGGTGCCCGTGGACCGCGTGGTCACCGCCGGACCGGTCGTCACCGCCGTGCGCCTCGGCACCGGCTCCGGCGAGATCGTCATCGACCGCCCCGAGGGCCCGCTCGCGACCCTGACCCTGCCGGGGCAGCCGTCGCGCACCCTCGCCCTGAAGGTTCGCCCCACCTCTGAACTCATCGCCGAGGAGCTACGCCGCCTCGACGCCGACGAGATGTACGCCATCGCCCTCAAGGGCGAGGCCGGCAAGGAGAACGCCTGACATGCCCGACGCCCCGTCCATCACACCGAAGCCCACCCGGCGGCCCGAGTGGACGGCACTGGCCGACCACCGCGCGGGGGGACAGCCGAACCTGCGCGAGCTGTTCGCGACGGATCCCGGCCGCGCCGAACGATACGTCGTCAAAGCCGGCGACCTGCACATCGACTACAGCAAGCACCTGATCACCGACGAGACCCTGGTCATGCTCCGGGAACTCGCCACCGCCACGGGGGTGTTCGCGCTGCGGGACGCGATGTTCCGCGGCGAGAAGATCAACATCACCGAGAACCGGGCCGTGCTGCACACCGCGCTGCGCGCTCCCCGCGACGCGGTGATCGAGGTCGACGGAGAGAACGTCGTCCCGAAGGTGCACGCCGTGCTGGACAAGATGGCCGGCTTCGCCGAACAGGTCCGTTCCGGCGCCTGGACCGGTCACACCGGCAAGCGCATCAAGAACGTGATCAACATCGGCATCGGCGGCTCGGACCTGGGGCCCGCGATGGCGTACGAGGCACTGCGCAGCTTCACCGACCGCACCTTGACCGTCCGTTTCGTGTCGAACGTGGACGGTGCCGACCTGCACGAGGCCACCCGCGACCTGGACCCGGCCGAGACTCTGTTCATCATCGCCTCCAAGACGTTCACCACGATCGAGACGATCACCAACGCGACCTCCGCGCGGACGTGGCTGTTGGACGCGCTCGGTGACGCGTCCGCGGTGGCCAAGCACTTCGTCGCGCTGTCCACCAACGCCGAGAAGGTGGCCGGTTTCGGCATCGACACGGCCAACATGTTCGAGTTCTGGGACTGGGTGGGCGGTCGGTACTCGTACGACTCCGCGATCGGCCTCTCCCTGATGATCGCCATCGGCCCGGACCGGTTCCGGGAGATGCTCGACGGCTTCCGCCTGATCGACGACCACTTCCGCACCGCCCCCGCCGAGGCCAACGCCCCGCTGCTGATGGGCTTGCTCGGCATCTGGTACGGCAACTTCTTCGACGCCCAGTCGCACGCTGTCCTGCCGTACAGCCACTATCTGTCCAGGTTCACCGCGTACCTGCAGCAACTGGACATGGAGTCCAACGGCAAGTCGGTCGACCGGGACGGTCACCGGGTCGAGTGGCAGACGGGTCCGGTCGTCTGGGGCACCCCGGGAACCAACGGGCAGCACGCCTACTACCAGTTGATCCACCAGGGCACCAAGCTGATCCCGGCGGACTTCATCGGCTTCGCCGAGCCGGTCGCCGAACTGAGCGGGGAGGTCAGGGCCCAGCACGACCTGCTGATGGCCAACTTCTTCGCCCAGACCCAGGCCCTCGCCTTCGGCAAGACCGCCGACGAGGTCCGCGCCGAGGGCGTGCCCGACGGGCAGGTGGCGCACCGCACCTTCCGCGGCAATCACCCCACCACCACAGTCCTCGCCACCGAGCTGACCCCCTCGGTCCTCGGCCAGCTGATCGCGCTCTACGAGCACAAGGTGTTCGTGCAGGGCGCCATCTGGAACATCGACTCCTTCGACCAATGGGGCGTGGAACTCGGCAAGGTCCTCGCCAAGCGTGTGGCACCCGCCCTGACCGAGGGCACCGCCGTACCCGGCCTCGACCCGTCCACCACGGCCCTGGTCGCTGCCTACCGTTCTCTCAGAAAGTGAATCCGGTCATGACAGCCATGCAGTTGGGCATCGTGGGTCTCGGCAAGATGGGCAGCAACATGCGCGAGCGGATCCGCCGCGCAGGCCACACCGTCGTCGGCTACGACCGCACCCCCGAACTCAGCGACGTCAAGAGCCTTGCCGAACTGGTCGGGCAGTTGGACGCACCCCGCCACGTGTGGGTGATGGTGCCCGCAGGCACCGCCACCCAGACCGTCATCGATGAGCTGCGGGACCTGCTGTCCCCCGGCGACACGGTGATCGACGGCGGAAACTCCCGCTGGACGGACGACGAGAAGCACGCCGCCGAACTCGGGGTCAGGGGTATCGGCTTCGTCGATGCCGGTGTCTCCGGTGGCGTGTGGGGCCTAGAGCACGGTTACGCCCTCATGGTCGGTGGCGACAAGGAGCGGGTGGAACGGCTGCGGCCGGTGTTCGACGCGCTCAAGCCGGAAGGCCCGTACGGCTTCGTCCACGCGGGCCGGGTCGGTGCCGGGCACTTCTCGAAGATGGTCCACAACGGCATCGAGTACGCGATGATGCAGGCCTACGCCGAGGGCTGGGAGCTGCTGGAGAAGGTCGACTCGGTGGAGAACGTCCGGGAGGTGTTCCGTTCCTGGCAGGAGGGCACCGTCATCCGTTCCTGGCTGCTGGACCTGGCGGTCAACGCCCTGGACGAGGACCAGCACCTGGAAGGCCTGCGCGGTTACGCCGAGGACTCCGGTGAGGGACGCTGGACCGTGGAGGCCGCGATCGACAACGCGGTGCCGCTGCCCGCGATCACCGCGTCCCTGTTCGCCCGGTTCGCCTCCCGGCAGGAGGACTCGCCGCAGATGAAGATGATCGCCGCGCTGCGCAACCAGTTCGGCGGCCACGCCGTCGAGAAGACGGACTGACCGGCCCGGGCAGCCCACCGCCGGTGCGCCGCGTTGAGGGGGACGGACCCCGTCGATGTGGCGCACCGGTCCGCTCCGAGGGGGCCACCGGACCGGTCCGGTGGCCCCCTCGGAGCGAGGTGGAGCGAGGAAGGACAGCCCCTGCTTCTACAATCACCGGCACGCAAACGCGCGCCCCAGGTGTTCCAAGGCCCGAAGGAATCCGATGACCAGCGTCGATGAGCCGGCACGCCCTGAGGGAAGGGTGCGCGACGCGGCCCGCACCAAGGCCGAGATCCTCGATGTGGCCACGCAGGAGTTCGCGCGGGCCGGCTACGACGGCGCCCGGGTCGACGAGATCGCGGCCCGCACCCGCACCACCAAGCGGATGATCTACTACTACTTCGGCGGCAAGGAGCAGCTGTTCACGGCCGCGCTGGAACGTGCCTACGAGGTGATCCGGCAGGCCGAGCAGCAGCTGGACGTCGAACATCTGGAGCCGGTGGCGGCGATCAGGCGGCTGGCCGAGGTAACCTTCGACCACCACGAGGCGCACCCGGACTTCATCCGCCTGGTCAGCATCGAGAACATGCACGGCGCCGTCCACATCGCGGGCTCCGAGAAGCTCGGCAGGATCGCTTCCCCGGCGCTGGAGGTGATCCGCCGCATCCTGGCCGCTGGGCGGGAGTCCGGTCTCTTCAAGGCCGATGTGGACGCCGTCGACCTGCACGCGGTGATCAGCTCGTTCTGCTTCTTCCGGGTCGCCAACCGGCACACCTTCGGCACGCTGTTCGGCCGGGACCTGGTGGACCCGGTGCGGCGGGAACGCTTGCGCGCCATGCTCGGGGACATGGTGATCGCCTATCTGACGGCGGACCGCGCCGAGACCGGTGCACCGGGGTACGGCGAGGCCGGCTGATCCGTTGGTCGCCCGTCCCCGGTCGAACGCCCGCAGTCGCCCACCCGAGCACGGGCGCACCCGTGCCCGGCTCCACGGGGCCGGGCTCAGCCGGTCACGAGGTCCGTCCAAGCCGCCGTCACACGGTCCAGCGCATAGGACTCCCGCACCTGGGCCCGGGCCAGACCAGCGGCTGCCCGCCAGGTCGCCGGATCGCCCAGCGCGGCGATCGCCTCCGCCATCGCCGCCGGCCCGTCATGGATCCAGCGCCGGTCGTAGATCTCGTCCGCCCCGGGCCACGGCAGCAGCGCCGGTACGGCACCGGAGGCCATCCCCTCGGCCGGAGCAAGGTGGAAGCTCTCGTCGTCGCTGGTGGACAGCACGTGCCCCACCCGGCGCAGCCAACCCGCCACGTCCGCGCCGAACTCGTCGAAGACGACCGCTCCTCGTAGCAGCGGGGAGGTCTGAACTCGGCGCAGGATCGCGTCGTAGTGCGCCCGCTCCTCGGCCTTGTTCCAGATCCACCAGTACTGCCACGGCGGTTGGGACTTGACCGACAGGTGCCAGCGCCGGTCCCGGGCGCGCAGCGTCTGGAGGACGTCCAGACCGAGGTCGAGGCGCTTGCGGCTGGGCGCGATCCCGATCATGCCGAGACGGAACTGGGCTCCGGGCGTCTTCGGCCGATCGAGTTGGTCGGCATCCACCCAGTTGGGTACCACCGTGACCTTGGCGGCCGGCCAACCGGTGTGTTCCAGGGTGCGGCGGGCGTAGTACGGGCTGACGCACACCACCTGGTCGACGGCACCGATGTCCACCTGTCGCGGCCAGACGGCGTCCAGTTCGAACCGGTGGAGCCGGATCACGAGCCGGCTGCCGCGCCGCTTGTGGCGGCTGTACCAGACGGCGGCCGGCCCACACCATTCGACGATCACCACGTCGGCCCAATCGGCCAGTTCACGGCTGGCAGCCGGGTCGTGCCCGGCAAGCGCGGGCCAGGCGTCGACGCGCACGTCGAGTCCGGGCAGGGCACGCAAGTGATCGAGGATCCGGGTGAAGAACTTCAGGTCATGGCCCGCCACACCAACCCTCAGCGGGCGGGTGCGCCCGGTCACGGCGGCAGGCGCGGGTGGGAAGGCCTGATCGAGGTGGGTGCGCCAGCGGGCGGCGGCGGCCTCAAGGGTGTACCGTCCGGCGGCGTCCCGGCAGCGGTCGACCGCGAGCCGTCGGGCCCCGGGGTCGCGGGCGGCACGGGCAATGGCCGCGGCGGCGTCCTCGGGTCCGGCCCGGCCGTCGACGTAGAGCGGGTAGCCGACTCCCAGCAGCGCCTCGTGCGCGGGGGTGCGGTTCAGCACGACGGGCAGACCGAGCGAGCCGAACTCCAGTACTTTGGTGGACAGTTCCAGGCTGGAGTCGAGCAGCGGGTCCCGCCAGCCGAGGCCGAGGTCACAGGCCGCGGCAATGCGCATCGCCTCCTCGCGAGGCTGCCCGCCGTGGTGCCGGACGCCGGGGGTCCCCCCGTGCAGAGACCGGAACATCGCGTCCCGGAAACCGGGCTGTGCGGGATCGTCGTGAATCTTGTCGCCGACGGTGTGCAGTTCGACATGCACACCCCGGCGGGCCAGCAAGGAGGGCAGTTGGGTCATGGGAAGGGTGTTCCACAGCGGTGCGAACTTCCCGGTATAGACGAGCCGCAGCGGATCGTGCGGCTGGTCGCGGCACGGGACCTCAAAGCTGGGTTCCGGCACGGCCGGCGGGCAGAGCACACTCCGGCCGCAGGCCTCGGGCACCCAGGTTTCCAGCAGGCAGCGCAATTCCTCGGTCTGGCAGAGGAGCCGCCGGGACGCCACGGCGATCGAGGCGAGTTCCGCGCGGGCCTGCTCGGTCATCGTGGCGGCGGACTGCGGGATGTCGGTGAGGTAGGCCCAGATCCGCCCGCCGAAGTGACCGTCGGCGACGACCTGACCGACGAGCCTGCGCCCGCGTAGCACCAGCAGGTCACAGGCCTCCTCGCGGTCCAGCCGGGCGAGCAGCCGGGAGGCCTGCACCGGTGACAGCGGTCGGCCCCGCTGCCCGTCGACAAGCCGTTCCTCGGCCGGCCGCACCACCGTCACCCCGGGCAGCCCGGCCAGCGGGTCGGTGAGCCGTCCCGTGCGCACGGGGGCCTTGAGCACCAGCCGGGTCTCGCATCCCGCCAACGACAGCGCCTGCACGGTCGACTGGGCCCAGACGGCGGAGCCGTCGATGAGGTTGAGGTCCACATCGCCGTAGACCAGGGCCCGTACCACCCGGCTCATGACGGCTCCTTCCCGCATACGGCGAAGAGACGGTATCCCTGGCCGCACCAGGTCTCCGGCGGTGTACCCGCGGTGTGAAGGGACGAGCGCACGAGGAGTGGCCACCGCAGTTCCGGTACGAAGGTGTAGTCGGCTGCCGCTCCGGCACGCCCCAAAGCGTCCGCCCCTGAGTGTTCCTGAGCGCACATCAGGTCCAGCAGCAAGGTGTCCGGGCGTTCTCCGGCCGGATCGGTCCAGTACGCCGTCCAGGGCGCGGTGGGCAGCCCGGTACGGACGGCAACGCCCGCACCGGTGAGTTCCTCCAGACCCGCTGGGTCCGCGACGACCACTTCGGCCGGACGGTGCCGCTGGCCGAGTACCTGTGCGACCAGCCGGGCCACGTCGTGCCGGTCACGCGGCTCAGCCAGTACGGCGACCCGGCGCTGGTCGAGCGGGTCCGGGGCGCCCACCAATCGGGCCAGTTCCGCCAGCCGCACCCGGGTGCTGTCCCGCTGGAACACCTCACGCAGCCGTTCCCTGCCGTGTTCGGCCGGGTCGAGCCGGGAGAGACACACGCCGGTGCCGGCGTCGAGCACGGCGTCCCAGGTCAGCCGGGCGAGGCCCGGCGCTGCAGCCCCCGGGGCGTCCCGCCACAGGACAGCCGGACGGCCCAGAGCCCGTGCCTGGGAGAGGAGTTCGGCCAGCTTCCGGTCCAGGTCGGGAGCCAGGCCGGTGCCCAGGAGCGACCAGGGTCCGTCACCCGTGCAGGCGCTCAGCTGCACCACGACCGCGTCGGGGTCGGTGCGTTGCAGCAGGAGGACGGCGTCGTGCGGAAGCATCCGGTTCACGATGGCGTCCGCCGCGAAGTCCCCGGCGGTGCGGTCGGTCAACACACCGGCGATCACCAGACGGTCGCGGGGCACACAGGAGAAGGCACGGTGAACGAGGTGGAGGCGCCCGTCGGCGGCCACGGCCGTGGAGCCGTCCCCGGCGGGGCGGGATGCCGGCACCGGCTTGTGCGCGGTGCGCCCGCGCCACAGTCCGAACAGTTCCCTGGGCAGAGTCACCGCGGCACGCCGCGGGCGGCGCGCCGCCGAAACCAGCGCCTTGCCCACCTTCAGTGAGGTCGAGCCCTCCAGCATGGCCACCCGCGCCTCCAGCGCCCCGGCCCGCTCGCGTGCCGCACGCAGCGCGGCGGCCAGTTGTTCCTTCTCCTGGACGGCGGCGGCCAGGCGGTCGGTGAGCCTCTCCTCACGGGCGGCGTCCCGCAGGTGTTCCGCCTCCTGCGCCCGGCGCTGAAGATCGAGGTGGCGGGCCCGCAGCGAGCGGGAGACGAGGTCGGCGAGAACGTACTCGCCGGCCAGGCGCAACGTGGCAGCGAAGCCGTCCGGCGGCACCGGGCGACCGAACCAGTCGTGCGTCGGCAGGAGTTCGTCCGTACCGAGGCACACGAAAACCGCACCGGCGTGTAGGTGTGCGTAGTCGAGCGGGGCAGCGCGCAGCACCTGGCAGCGGTGAGCCACCAGACTGTCCAGGAGCCGGTGATAGGGCGGCTCCGGCCCGGGGTGACCGAAGAGGAGCAAGCCTCGCCCTCCGGGCCGGAGGCGTTCCAGTACGGCGAGGCAGTCGGCTTCGGTGCCGTACAGAGCAGGGTCCGGGCCGTACGGGACGAGTACCATTTCGCCTTCCCCCATGTGTCGTTCGCCATCGTCGTCGAGCAGGACGACACCGTCCGGGAGGTGCAGGTAGGGCGCGAGACGCAGGCTGTGAGGGGCCGCGTCGATGACCGTGGTGACGCCGTCCAGGTGCGGGTGGAGCAGATCGGTCAGGCGCATCATCGGGTCCTCGTGAAGACGTGGAAGCCGACCTCGGACTCCCTGAAACCGTATGGCCGGAACTCGGTGTGCCGCAGGCCGAGGGGTTCAAGTTCAGCGCGGTAGGCGGCCGTCGGCCGGTGCAGCGTGTGGTCGTCGCGCTTGCGGGGCCCGGTCCGGTCCTCGTCGGTGAGGATCAGCTGTCCGGTGAGTCGGACCAGGGAGGCCAGGTTGCGCAGCGCCGCCGACCACTCGGGGTCGTCGAGGAGATGGAAGAGGACGTCGATGCACAGGACGACGTCGTACGGCCACGGGCTGCGCCATGCGTCCAGCCGGGCCCGGGCGTAGTGCGGACCTCCGCCGGCGGCGCGAGCCCGTTCGACGGCCTCCTCGCTGGCATCGAAGGCATCCACCTGATGTCCACAGCGGGCCAAGGCCCGCGCGAAGGAGCCCTCGCCACAACCCGCGTCGAGCACGAACAGGGGAGCTGCCGGGCTGCTGAGGTCTCCGACGAGTGAGAGCAGCGTGCCCAGCCGCAGCGCGTGGTACAGCTCGTTGCCGGCCCGGTCGAGGCCGGGGTGGCCATCGGGGGCGAGCTCGTGCTGCTCGCGGTCGCGGGTGTCCCCGTAGCCGAGGGTCGCGTCAGTCATGGTGCTCCAACCAGCGGGTGACGACGCGGGCGATCCGGACGCCGGCCCTGCCGTCCCACAGGGGCGGCCCTTCGGCGGGTGCGGACGGCCCCGCGTCGAGTGTTTTGCACAGGGCGGGCACGAGTTCGGTGTGCGTGACGAGCCGGTTGGTGCCGTGAGTGACAGTGACCGGGCGTTCGGTGGTGGTGCGCAGCGTCAGGCAGGGTACGCCGAGCACTGTGGTCTCCTCCTGCACCCCGCCCGAGTCGGTGATCACGGCCGCCGCGCCGCGCACGAGGCTCATGAACTCGATGTATCCGAGGGGTTCGATGAGGTGCACACCGGGCGCGGCAGCCAGGCCGGCCGCGTGCAGCGTCTCGCGGCCGCGGGGATGCAGGGGGACGACGAGGTCGAGCGCGCGGGCTGCCTCGGTGAGCGTCCTCGCGGCGGCGCGGGCGGCCTGGGGATCATCGACGTTGGCGGGACGGTGCAGGGTGACCACGCCGTAGCGTTCGGGCAGTTCGTACGTGGTCCGCGCGGCGGCCGGGTCGAAGAGGTCCAGGTGGGTGAGCAGGGTGTCGATCATCGGGTTGCCGACGAGGTACGTCCGGGCCGGGTCGGCGCCTTCGCGGGCGAGATGGCCGATGGCCTCGGGGCTGGTGGCGAACAGCAGCTCGGCCAGCTGGTCGACCAGGCGGCGGTTGACCTCCTCGGGCATCGTCATGTCGAAGCTGCGCAGGCCCGCTTCCACATGGGCGACCGGGATATCCCGCTTGGCGGCGGCCAAGGCGGCGGCGAGCGTCGAGTTGACGTCGCCGTACACCACGACCAGGGCTGGTGCGCGGACGGCCAGCTCGGCGTCGAGTGCCACCAGCAGATCGGCGGTCTGCCGAGCGTGGCTGCCGGAACCGACGCCCAGATCGGTGTCCGGTCGGGGAAGTCCCAGCTGGCGGAAGAACACGTCCGACATCCGGGTGTCGTAGTGCTGCCCGGTGTGGACCAGGACCTGGTCGCACCCGGCCATCCCGAGCGCGGCGACGACTGGTGCCGCCTTCACGAAGTTGGGCCGGGTGCCGACCACATGGAGTACTCGGCCGTTCATTGTCCTCGCCTTTCGTCGGCGGTCCGCGGGGAGATCAGGAGGGGGACCAGAGGAATCCGGGGCGGCCAGGGGCCGTCAGGGACGACCAGGGCAACCGGAGGCTCACGGGATCAGGGGTGGTCAAGGGACTCTGCGGGGGGTGGGTGAGCCGGGCCGTAGGCGCGTGCACGGCACGGGTGTGCTCCCGCGGCGGCGCGGGCGGCGGTGCTGCGGTCTTCGGCCTACCGTGGCGACATGTCCCGCCGTGTCCCCCGCGCTGTCAGTCTGGCCGCATCCGTCGCCTGGGGCGAGTTGCGCCACGATCCCGCCAGGGCCGCGCTCCTCGGTGTACGGCTGCTGCCGGAACCCGTGCGACGCCGGACACGGCCGGTGGAACGCTGGCTGTCCTCCCGGGCCCGTACGACGGGGCCGGGCGCGGCTCCGTCCGCCGTCCGGGTGAGCGCCCCCACGGGTCGGCCGGTGTGCCCCGTGCCCGGACGGGTGCTGCACGTGGTGACCAACTCGCTGCCGTTCGTCCACGCCGGGTACACCGTGCGTACTCAGAAGCTCGCCGAGGCGCAGCGGGCCGCGGGGCTCGACCCGCACGTCGTGACCCGGATCGGGTTTCCGGTGACGCAGGGGGTGGTGGACGCCAGCCCACTGCAGACCGTATGCGGTGTGCCGCAGCACCGGCTGCTGCCCGTGTGGCTGCCCTACGGGCAGGGTCCGGCACTGGCCCGCAACGCCGAACTCGCCGCGCGACTCGTGGCACGGCTCCGGCCCGCGGTGCTGCACGCGGCCAGCGACCACGGCAACGGACGGGTAGCCCTCGCCCTGCGGGAAACCTTCGGGCTGCCGGCGGTATACGAAGTACGGGGCTTTCTGGAGGAGACCTGGTTGACGCAGGATCCGACACGCAGTCGACAGGATCCCGTCTACCGCATGCGACGCGAGCTGGAGACGCACTGCATGCGGGAAGCCGACCTGGTCCTGACCCTCGGTGCCGCGATGAAGACCGAGATCGTGGCGCGCGGTGTCCCCGCCGAGCGGGTGCTGATCGTCCCGAACGCCGTGGACGACACCTTCCTGGCTCCGCAGCCGGACGGGGCGGGGCTGCGTGCTCGCCTCGGTATCGCCCCGGACGAGTTCGTGGTCGGCACCGTCAGCAGTCTCACCCCGCACGAGGGGATTGGCACACTGCTCCGTTCGGGTGCTGAGCTCAGGCGGCGCGGAATTCGGCTGCGGTTGCTGATCGTGGGCGACGGCCCTGAGCGCGTGCCCCTGCGGCGGATGGCCGCACGGCTGGGCCTGGACGATGGCACGGCCATGTTCACCGGACGAGTGCCGCACACCCAAGTGCCTTATTTCCATGCTGTGTTGGACGTGTTCGCGGTGCCGCGCACCGACGAGCAGGTGTGTCATCTGGTGACCCCTCTCAAACCGGTCGAAGCGATGGCGAGCGGTATCCCCGTACTGGCAAGTGATCTCACCGCCATCAGGGAATTGGTCAAACCAGAGGTTAACGGGCAGCTAATTCCCCCTGAATCACCCCGGGCTTGGGCAGATGCCCTCGAAACGGTGCTTTACAGTCATAAGCGACGACTCGAATGGGGAGCGGCCGCTCGCGCGATGGTCACGCGGGAACGCACCTGGGCCCGGGTCGCCACGACGACCCGCGAGGCGTATCGCTCTCTCGGATGCGTCTGAAGTCCTGCACCCTCCACCACCAGTCCAGCCGTGAAGGCCGGGTGATTCCTTATGCAGGTCGAACGGAACCAACACCTCGGGGACAGCAGTGAACCGCTCGGGGACGAGCGGCAGGAAGGACGGCCCGACGCCGTCGAGCTCGCAGTGATCGGACTCGGTTACGTCGGACTGCCCCTGGCCCGGGAGGCGGCCTCGGTGGGCCTGCGTGTCGTGGGCCTGGATCGCGACCCACGGGTCGTCACACGGCTGAACTCCGGCCGTTCGCACATCGATGACGTGTCCGACCGCGACGTGCGCAGGATGCGGGACGCCGGTTTCACCGCTTCCACCGATGGTGCCTGTCTGGCCCGGGCTCAGACCGTGGTGATCTGTGTGCCGACACCGCTCGGTGAGGACGGGGGACCGGACCTGGGCGCGGTCGTCTCGGCTGCCCGCGCGGTGGCCGGCCACCTGCAGCGCGGCCAGTTGGTAGTGCTGGAGTCGACGACCTATCCGGGCACCACCGAGGAGGTCGTACGCCCCCTATTGGAGGAGACCGGGCTGCGCGCCGGCGAGGACTTCGCGCTCGCCTTCTCTCCCGAGCGGATCGACCCCGGCAACACCCAGCACGGGCTGCGTGAGACGCCGAAGGTGGTCGGCGGATGCACCCCGTCCTGCGCGGTGCGTGCGGTGGCCTTCTACGGCAAGATCGTGGACACGGTCGTACAGGCCAGGGGCACCCGCGAGGCCGAGATGGCCAAACTCCTGGAGAACACCTACCGGCACGTCAACATCGCCCTGGTCAACGAACTGGCCATCATCAGCCGCGAACTGCACGTCGACGTGTGGGACGCGATCCGCTGCGCGGGAACCAAGCCCTTCGGCTTCCAGGCCTTCCGCCCCAGCCCCGGAGTGGGCGGCCACTGCATACCCATTGACCCCAACTACCTCTCCTACAAGGTACGTTCGTCCCTGGGGCACGAGTTCCGGTTCATTGAGCTGGCCCAGGAGATCAACCGACGCATGCCGGAGTACGTGGTCCGTCGGGCCCAGGACCTGCTCAATTCCGCGGGACGCCCGCTGCACGGTTCACGGGTCTTGCTGCTCGGCATCACCTACAAGCCGGACGTCGCCGACCGGCGGGAGACCCCGGCAGTGCCCGTGGCACGGCTGCTGAAGGAACGGAAAGCCGAGGTCGCCTTCCACGATCCGCACGTCCCGCTGTGGTCCGTCGACGGGGTCGCCGTCCCCCGCGCCGGCGATCTGACGGCCGCACTGCGCGAACAGGACCTGACGATCCTGCTCCAGGACCACTCCGCCTACGACTTGCGGGCCATCGCCGATACCGCGCGGCTGCTGTTCGACACCCGCGGCCGGATCTTCCAACCCGGCGTTGAGGTTCTCTAGACCTCCGGCCCCGATGCCGATCGCCTGGCCCGCCCGCGGAATCGAGCCGACCCGAAAGGCACTTCCATGCGGATACTGGTCGTCACCGTCGTCCACCACCCCGAGGACGCACGCATACTGCACCGGGAGATAGCCGCTCTGCGCGAGCGTGGCCACCACGTGGTGTACGCAGCTCCGTTCGCCGCCCTCGAGACGACTCCACGGCCCTACGTCGAGGGAGTCGACCTGCCCCGCGCGGCCGGCCGGGACCGCCGTACCGCACTGCGTGCGGCCCGGAACCTGCTGGCCCAACGCGGACCGGCGGCCGACGTGGTGCTGCTGCACGATCCCGAGCTACTGCTGGCCCTGCGCGGCACACTGCGCCGCTGGCGGCGGTCCGGTCCAGCCCCCGTCACCGTGTGGGACGTCCACGAGGACACGGCGGCAGCACTGGCCATGAAGAACTGGGTGCCCGGTGCACTGCGCCCACTACTACGGGCCGCAGTGCGGGCGTTGGAACGACTGGCCGAACGCCACCTGCGACTGCTCCTCGCCGAGGACGCCTACCAGACCCGATTCCGCCGGCCCCACCCCGTCATCCCCAACCTCGCCACCCCGCCGGTCGGCCCGCCCCCGCCACCCGGCACCGGACGGATCGTCTACCTCGGCCACCTGTCTCGCGCACGCGGCGCCCTGGACCTCATCGCCACGGCACGGCTGCTGGCCCCGGAGGTCCGGGTCGAGGCGATCGGCGCGGCGGACCCCGATATCCGGGACGCACTCGCGGCAGCAGGCCGGGACGGAGTGCTGCACTGGCACGGTTTCCTGCCCAACGACCGGGCGCTCGCCCTGCTCCCTGGTGCGCTGGCAGGTCTGTCCCTCCTCCATGACCAGCCCAACTACCGCCATTCCAGACCCACGAAGGTCGTCGAGTACATGGCCCACGGCGTTCCCGTCGTCACCACCCCGACCCCGCTGGCCGCACAGCTGGTCGAACAGCACCGATGTGGTCTCGTGGTCCCCTATGAGGATCCACGGGCGGCGGCGGATGCGGTCCGTCGCCTCGCCGGTGACGCCGCGCTGCGTCTGAGCACCGCCCGACAGGGCCGTGCAGCCGCCCTGTCGGAGCTCAACTGGCAGACCCAAGCAACCGAGTTCGTGGACCTGCTGCAGACATGGGTCGAGGACGGAGCGACCGCGACTGCAGCTTCGCCGGACCCCCGGGTGGACCAACCGGCCCGTCCCGGCTGACCCCGTCCATAGCCCCGGAATCTTGGCACCCTCAGAGGTCGCTTCCCAGACCGGACGTTCCCAAGACCGGATGTTCCCAGGCCGGACCCGGGGGCAGATGGTCTCAAGGCCTGACACTGCACAGGGGCTGGCGCCGCCGGGACCGCGAACAGGAGGGCCCGCATCCGGCAGCCGATTGCCGGTAGCCGGTAGCCGGTAGCCGGTAGCCGGTATGCAGTCGCTCGTATGCCGTATCCACTATCCGCATACCGCACCTCGCGGACACACTACGTTCGGCCAGGTGCAGTGGACCAGTACGGCGTATCTGGTCGTGGTGGCGGGCCTGCTGGTGTTCGGGGGGAGACTCAGCGACCGGTACGGACAGCAGCGAACGTTCGCGCTCGGCATGCTGGGGTTCGGTGCAGCCTCGGCAGGCATCGGCTTCGCGCCCGAAGTGGGCTGGGTGACTGGGTTGCGGGCGCTGCAAGGCGTGTTCGGGGCGTTGCTGCAACCTGCCACGCTCGGGATGCTGCGGGCCGCGTACCCGGCGGACCGGCTCGCGCGGCCCCTCGCAGTGCGAACCGGCGCGATCGGGTTGGCCACGGCTGCGGGACCGCTGGTGGGCGGGGCACTGGTGACGGACCTGGGCTGGCGGGCAGTGTTCTTCGTCAACGTGCTGCCGGCGCTCGCGTTCGGGCTGCCGGCCCTGTTCCGGCCGGACCCGCGCCCGGCGGACCCGCGCCCGGCGGGCCGGCGGACGCCCCTGGACCTGCCGGGTGCCGTGCTGCTCGCCGTGTCACTGGGTTGCCTGGTGCACACGCTGGCCACCCGGCCCGCCGTGCCGGTGAGCGGTGTCCTGGCGCTACTCGCGGCTGCCGCTCTCGTGCGGCGCGAGCGACGGGCGGCGAGCCCGCTACCGCCGCCGGAAGTGATTGGCTCGCGAGCGGCCGGGGCGGCCTTCGGCATCCTGGTCGCCGTGTCCGCGTCCCTGTTCGGCACCCTGTTCGTCGCCACGTATCTGCTGCAGCGCCGCCTCGGCCTGGACCCGTTCCGCAGTGCGCTGCGCAGCCTGCCGCTGGCGGTGCTGATGGTGTTGTCCGCGGCCCTGTGCCCCGTGGTGCTGCGCCGGTTCGGAGTGCGGGCCGCTACGAGAGCTGCGGCGGCGGTTGTGGCGCTAGGTGGTGCCGTGCTGTCCCGGGCCACCGCTGTCCCGGGCCACCGCTGTTCCGGCCCTTGCGTGCGCCTTCGCGCTGCTGGGGGCTGGGTTCGGCACGGTGATGATGGCCGCCACCCATGTGATCGTACGACGGGCGGACCCAGGTGTGGCCGGGGTTGCCGGTGGGCTGCAGCAGACCGCGCTCAACGTGGGCCCGGCCGTGGGGGTAGCGGCGGCGACCACGTTGCTGGACGCGGGCACCGGGCCGGCGCTGCTCGTGCTGGCGGCCGTGGCCACGCTCGGTATACCCCTGGCCTGCGCTCTACCTGGGTCCGATTCTGTCGTGCCGGGCACGTACGTCGCCGGTGCACGGGGCACCGGCGGGGTCACCGCGCGACGATGAGGAACGAGCACCTCCGGCGGGCAGCGGAGCGCTGGGCAGCGTACGCGCGGGGGACGTGGCACAGCCGCGACAGTTTCCCCGGTGTGCGCCGTGTGTGCCGGAGGACGGCCCGACAGGGGGTGCCGGGCGGTGTCAGGAGCCCTGGGCCACGGCGTCCAGATGGGGCAGGTGGTGGTCCATCCGCTCCCGCTTGGTCCGCAGGTAGGTGATGTTGCTCTCGCAGGGCTCGATCAACAGCGGCACCTGCTCGGCGACCTGGATGCCGTGTCGGACCAGGGCCTCTCGCTTGCGCGGGTTGTTGGACATCAGCCGCACTGAACGGACGTTGAGGTCGTGCAGGATGTCGGCCGCCACGCGGTAGTCGCGGGCGTCGACCGGCAGCCCGAGCGCGAGGTTCGCTTCCACGGTGTCCAACCCCTCCGCCTGCAGGGCCATCGCGCGCAGTTTGGCGAGGAGCCCGATGCCGCGACCCTCGTGGCCCCTCAGGTAGACGACGATTCCGCTGCCCTCGGTGGCCACCGCGCGCAGTGCGGCCGCCAGTTGGTCACCGCACTCGCAGTGGCGGGAGCCGAAGGCGTCTCCGGTCAGGCACTCGGAGTGCAGCCTCGTCAGCACGTTCTCGGCACCGATGTCACCGTATACCAGGGCGACTTGTTCATCACCGCGGTCGTGGTCCAGGTAGCCGATCGCCTGGAATTTTCCGTACACGGTGGGCAGCGGGGCATTCACGACGCGCTCCGCACCCGAACGCCGCGGGGACTTCTTGCCGAGGACACCGATGTTTTCTGTCATGATCTGATTCCTAAGCAGAGACGAAAGGCCGTGAAGAGATGAGTGGTTCGGACGCGCGTACGGCGGCATTCGGGGTGGTGCCGACGGACACTACGGAAGACGTACGGATGCGGGGGGCGGACGTTTCAGTACAGGTCGCCGTCCTGCCCGTCGGGAGTTTCGAACAGCACGGCCCGTTCCTTCCGCTGGCGACCGACACACTGGTCGCCTGCGCCCTGGCGCGGGAGATCGCCGCAGCGTACCCGGTACACCTCCTTCCTCCGGTGACGGTTTCCTGCTCCCATGAGCACGCGGCCTGGCCGGGGACGGTCAGCATCTCGGCCACGACTCTGCATGCGGTGGTCAAAGACATCGCGGCGTCGCTGCGCCGCTCCGGCATCGGCGCGCTCGTCGTGGTCAACGGCCACGGCGGCAACTACGTGCTGGGCAACGTCGTACAGGAAGCCTCCGCGCGCGGCGAGAAGGTGGCGCTGTTCCCGGCCGCCGAGGACTGGGAGGCGGCACGCGAGCGGGCGGGGGTGCACACCTCGCTGCTGACCGACATGCACGCGGGGGAAATCGAGACCTCCATTCTGCTGCACGCTCATCCCGAATGTGTCCGCCCTGGTTACGAGTCCGCCGATTTCACGGCCGATGATCGCCGTCATCTGCTCACCACGGGAATGTCCGCCTATACCGAATCGGGTGTCATAGGCTGTCCTTCCCTGGGGTCGGCGGAAAAGGGGAAGGCGCTCCTGGCGAGCCTCGCCGATTCCTTCGGACCGTATGCCGCGTTGCTCACCGCCACCGAGGGACGCGGGTAGTCCGTTCCCCCGGTGGGCCCGGGAGCCGCCGCGGTGGCCCCGGCCCGCGCGCCCGTGTACCAGCGCGCAGCGAGGACGGCGGCACCGGGCAGGCTCGCCACGAAGCTGAGCACCCCGTAGACGACGGCGACAGCGACCCCGGTGTCCGCGCCCAGGCCCGCGGCGGCGAACGCCCAGGCGGTGACGCCCTCGCGGGGGCCGAAACCGCCTACGTTCAGCGGCAGGCCCATGGCGGCCAGGGCGAGGACGGCGAGCGGAGTCAGCGCCACGACCGACACGGCGGAGCCGGCGACCCGGGCGGCCACGGCGAACATCGCCAGGTGGCCGGCGAGGATGACGGCGGAGGAGAACGCGATGCCCGGCCCGTTCTGCCGGGACAACAGCCCGTGCCGGACCTCACCGACGACCGCGCGCAGACGGCCGCCGCGGCGTGCGGGTGCCCGGTTCATCCGGACGGCGAGAACGACGGCGAGCACACCGGCGGTGGCGTAGGCCGCTGGTGCGGCGAAGCTGCGGACGTCCGCGCGGACCGGGGACGGCAAGGTGAGCAGCACCGTCGCGCCGGCCACGGCCAGCGCGATCTGTCCGGCGGCCCGCTCCAGCACGACCGTCTTGACCCCGCGTTTGATGTCACCGGCGCCTTGTCCGTGCCGTACCGCCCGGTGCACGTCGCCCAGGACTCCGCCGGGCAGGGCTGCGTTCAGGAACAGCGCACGGTAATAGTCGGCGATGGCCGTCCCCAGGGGCAGTCGGATGTGCAGCCCCCGGGCCACCAACTGCCAGCGCCATGCACTCAACACGGTGGTGACCCCGCCGATGCCCAGCGCAGCCAACACGGTCGGAGTGTCGATCCGCTGGAGCCCGTCGAGCAGGACTCCGGTGCCGAGCCGCCACAGGAGGGCCACGAGAATGACCGCACCGGCGAGGGTGCCGAGGTGGGTGCGCAGGGCCCGGGCTCCGAAGCGGCGGCATGGAACCGGGCGGTTCGGCCCGGGTGCGGACGCTGGCGTGCCCTCGGGCGAATCAGGTTCTGCGAGCGCCGTCGTGGCGTCAGGGACGCGCCCGCCGCCGGCGTGCCGCGCACGTACGTGGGCCATGTCGGCGACCTGGACTGGTGCGTGTATCGCCCTGGGGAACTGTCCGCGCGCACATGCCGTGTGCGCGGACTGCCCGCGCGCACGTGCGGTGTCAGCGGACTGCAGGCGGGCGGGTGTCACGTCCGGTGGCGTCGCACGCGGGTACGCGCAGGCTCCCGGCCCGGCCGCCGCACCCGCGCTCATGACGCGCCGTCCATCGGCTGGGGCAGGGCCAGCAGGTCGCTGTGGTGAACCACGGCCCGCAGCTCACCGGCCGCGCAGGCAGCCAACCGTTCATGCAGGTAGCGTTCGGCGTGTTCGCGTAGTTCCGGACGCTGTTCGGTGGCCGCGCCCACCCAGCCGCGCAGCCACTGCTCGGTGAGCTCCGGCTCCTCGGGGCCGAGCCGCCACAGGCTGGGCTGTACCCGTACCGTCGCGCCGCGCTGGGCGAAGGCCTCGCACGTCACGGTGACCGCGTCCGGCCCCAGAAGTCCCGAGCGACGCTGATGTGCGTTGAACGCCTCGGTCATCGCGGCGTCCAGCGGGTCGGCCGGCGTGAGTTCGACACGGCCCGCGACGGAGAGGGTGAGCAGGGCCGGGCAACCGGCGCCCGCGCAGGCGCCAGCGAGGGCTTCGACCTCTTCACGGGTGAGGACATCGAGCAGTGCGGACGCGGTCACCAACGAGGCCCCGGACAGCGCGTCCGGGGTGAGCCGGGCCACGTCGCCGCGGCGCGTCTCGACCGTGACGGGGCTGCCGTCGGCGGCCGTGCGTGGGCAGGCCACGGCGGCGAAGTGCAGCAGGTAGGGGTCGCGGTCGTGCAGGACCCAGTGCTGGGCACCGTCCAGGCGGGGCGCCAGCCAGCGGCCCATTGATCCAGTGCCACAACCGAGGTCGTGCACGACCAGTCCGCCCGCCCGGCGCGGCCCGGCGGCCCACCGGATCCGCAGCGGGTCCAGCAGGTCCTGTGCCCGCGCGGCCGCGTCGGCACGCTCCCGCAGCTCAAGCCATTCGGGCGCGTACCGCGGAGGCTCCTTCGGGCCGCCGTCGCGCAGCCGTACGGTGGCCCGCTCGCCCGGGCGGGTGACGGGGCCGGCACCGGGGATGACGGTGACGGCACCAGGGCTTTCGGCGGCGGACGTGGTGCCGGCGGCAGATGCGGAGGGTTCGGCTCCGGCGGCGGGGGTGGCTCTTCCGTCGGTGGCGCCGGGTGTCCCGGCCGGTTTTTCCGGGCGGCTGGCCCACCGGACGGGCCCGGTCCCTCCATCCGTCACTCCGATCCTTCCGGGCCCTGTCGGCTCCGGCTGGGCCGGGACCGAACCGTTCGCCGCGCTTCGTGCGCCCCTCATGCCGCTCTCCTCGGTGCTTCGGGGAGCCGCTGCAGGACTCCGGCCAGGCTGCGGGCGGTGGCCGCCCAGCCGTCGAGTGCCGCGCGACGGCCACGGGCGGCCGCCTTGAGCCGACGGCGCACGTCGGGCTCGCCGAACCAGCCGCGCAGTTCGGCGGCGAGTGCGGCGGGGTCCTCGGGCGGAACGAGGATGCCCGGAACTCCGCCGTCGGGGGCCCGGCCGACTGCCTCGGGTAGGCCGCCGACATCGGTGGCGAGGACCGGGATGCCGCGGGCGAGGGCCTCGGTGACCGCCATGCCGTAGGTCTCGGCGTAGGAGGTGAGGACCATCAGGTCGGCGGCGGCGTAGGCGGCGTCGAGGTCAGCTCCGGAACGCGGGCCGGTCAGGTGCAGGCGGTCGGAGAGACCGTACCGGTCGATGAGGTCGCGCAGGTCGGCGACGTACCCGGGATCGTGGCCGAGGCCGCCGACGCACGCGCAGGTCCACGGCAGGTCCCGTACCGTCGCGAGCGCCTCCACCAACCGGTGCTGGCCCTTGCGCGGGGTCACCGCGGCCACGCACAGCAGCCGGGAGACGCCGTCGGAGCCGGGCGCGAGGGGCGCGATGTCGGCCCCCGGTGCGGCGACGTGCACCCGGCCGGGGGTGAGACCGTGGTGGGAGACGAGACGGCGCACGGCCCACTCACTGGTGGCGACCACCGCGGGTACCGTACGGAGCACGGCGCGTTCGCGGGCGTCGAGATCAGCGGCGAGCGCCGGGGTGAGACCCGTCTCGTCACCGAGCGGCAGGTGCACCAGGACCGCCAGACGCAGACGTTCGGCCTCGGGTACGACGGTCTCCGGGACGCCGCAGGCGACCAGCCCGTCGAGCAGGACGACCGCGTCGTCGGGCAGGTCTCGCAGCGTACGGGCGAGGCGTTCCCGGTCGGCCGCGTCCGGACGTGGCCAGGTGCCGGGCACGGCGTGCCGGGTGACCTGCCAGCCGAAGCCGGGCAGGTCCAAGCAGACCCGACGGTCGTAGGCGTTACCGCCGCTGGGCGCGGCCGGGTCGTCGACACCGCCCGGCATGACGAAGTGCACGGTTCGCAGGGACATGGGGATGATTCCGGGGTCCTCGGTGGCGGTGGGCTGGGCGGGCACGCCGGGGAGCCGCATCGTCCCCGCCGGATCGCCGTTGCCCATCGCCGTGGCCTTCCGGACGGCCTGTTCCGGATGCCCGGTCCGCTCCGTCTTCGTCAGCGTCAGGTCGGTCACAGGCCACGCTCGTAACTCGCCCAGGCGATGTGTGACTCGTGCAAGGTGACCGTGATCCCGGTCAGACCCTTGGCGCCCTCACCCAGGGCACCCTTGTGGATGCGTGCGGCGAGCCGGTCGGCGATGACCTTGGCCAGGAACTCGGTGGAGGTGTTGGTGCCGGCGAACTCGGGTTCGTCGTCGAGGTTGCGGTAGTTCAGCTCGGCTGCGACCGCGCCCAGTTCCCGCGTGGCCAGACCGATGTCGACCACGATGTTGTTCTCGTCCAGCTGTTCGCGGCGGAACGTCGCATCGACGAGGAACGTGGCGCCGTGCAATCGCCGGGCGGGCCCGAACACCTCGCCGCGGAAGCTGTGGGCGATCATGATGTGATCGCGGACGGTGATGCTGAACAACGGACGACCCTCCAGGTGCGGCGCGTCTGGTCCCCCTGGCCCTTGCCTGGCCCTCGCCTGCCGGGGGATGTCGTGTAGTACGGCTCTTCGCATTCCCGCGTTCAGCCCTCTTTCAGTCCTTTCTCAGGTCAGGCCTGTCTCGCCTTCCCCAGACCGCGCCCGGTTCCCCCAGGTCGAGGGCGGTTTCCCGCACACGGTCCCGGTCCACTCTCATCGGGTCTCATCGGGTCTCATCGGGTCGCGCTGGGCTCGGCGTACCGGATCCGGTGGCACAGCGCGGGGATCTCTCCGGAGGCGAGTTTCGGCATGACGTCCGGTAGTTCCTCGAAGGTGCTCTCACCGGTGATGAGCGCGTCCAGTGCAGGGTCGGCGAGCAGGTCCAGGGCGAGCGCCATCCGGTCGCCGTAGCTGCGGCCGGGGCGGGCGGCCGGGGAGACGGTGCCGACCTGGCTGCTGCGCACCGTGAGCCGGCGGGAGTGGAAGGCCTCGCCCAAGGGCAGGGCGACATGCCGGTCGCCGTACCAGCTCAGTTCCACGACCGTGCCCTCGGGTGCGAGGAGCTGGAGTGCGCGGGCGAGGCCGGCCTCGGTGGCGCTGGCGTGCACGACGAGATCGCAGTCGCCGAGGGCATCGGCGGGGGCGGCGAAGTCGACGCCGAGGGCATCGGCGGTCTTCGCGCGGGCCGGGTCGGTGTCGACGAGTTGCAGCCGGACGCCCGGGAAGCGGGCGAGCAGCGCGGCCACCGAGCAGCCGACCATGCCGCCGCCGACCACCGCGATCCGGTCGCCGAGCAGTGGCGCCGCGTCCCACAGGGCGTTCACCGCGGTTTCCACCGTTCCCGCGAGTACGGCCCGTCCGGCGGGCACCCGGTCCGGCACCACGGTCACGGCGGTCACCGGAACGACGTACCGGCTCTGGTGGGGGTACAGGCAGAAGACGGTGCGGCCGGTCAGTGCGGCCGGGCCTTCCTCCACCACACCGACGTTCAGGTAGCCGTACTTCACCGGCCCCGGGAAGTCGCCCTCTTGGAACGGCGCACGCATCGCCGCGTGCTGGGTGCCGGGGACCCCGCCGCGGAAGACGAGCGTCTCCGTGCCCCGGCTGACCCCGGAGTACAGTGCGCGCACCAGGACCTCGCCCTCGGCGGGCTCCCGGAGGCTGACGTCGCGCAACTCGCCGTGGCCGGGCGAGTGGACCCAGAACGCGCGTGCCGGACGGTTCATCTGCTTCCTCCTGAACGATCGGGAAGTTGTTCACGTACCGAGAAGTGCACGGGCCGCGCACAGTACGCGGCGTTGATCGACTCTGTCACTCGGCCGGAGGATGCGCGGTGGCCCTGAACAACACGTATGACGCGAAGCCCCAGCAGGAGACCGCTGTGGGAGCGGGTGTCCAGATCCTGCTGCTGGCCCTGCTCGGTACGGCGATCGGCATGGGACCGGCCGGCTGGCTGACGGGGCTCGCGTTCGCGTTCGCCACCTGGGCGGTTCTCTCCCGTGCCCTGCACCGTTCGCGGCCCAGTTCCTTCGGGCCGGCGAACCGGGTCACGCTCGGCCGGGCCACCCTGGTCGGCGGGGTCGCCGCGCTGGTCGCGGACTCCTTCGAAAGCGCACCGCCGGTCACGCTGCTGGTCGCCCTCACTGCCGTAGCCCTGCTGTTGGACGGGGTGGACGGCAAGGTGGCCCGCCACACGGGAACCGCGACCCCGCTGGGCGCCCGCTTCGACATGGAGGTCGACGCGTTCCTGATCCTGGTGTTGAGCGTGTACGTGGCCACGCAGCTGGGCCCGTGGGTACTGCTGATCGGCGGGATGCGGTACGCCTTCGTCGCCGCCGCCCACGTCGCTCCCTGGCTGAACGCCCCACTGCCGCCGTCGTTCGCCCGCAAGACCGTGGCCGCGGTCCAGGGCGTGTGCCTGCTGCTGGCGGGCGCGGGACTGTTCCCGCATCCGGTGAACCTCGCCGTCGTACTGCTCGCGCTCAGCTCGCTGGTGTGGTCCTTCGGCCGGGATGTGGTGTGGCTGTGGCGGAACTCCCGTACGCGGGCCGGGGCTC
The DNA here is from genome assembly GCF_000802245.2 of Streptomyces pluripotens. Taxonomy (NCBI): domain Bacteria; kingdom Bacillati; phylum Actinomycetota; class Actinomycetes; order Kitasatosporales; family Streptomycetaceae; genus Streptomyces; species Streptomyces pluripotens. The sequence continues at coordinate 6,382,772 of NZ_CP021080.1, read as the reverse complement.
CGGCCGAACCGAAGCTCCAGGAACTGGCAGCGCGCTGAGCTGAGGACGGCAAGGGGCCAGACGCGGAAGCTCAACACACGGCCGGCGCATGTGTTTCCGGCACGGCACCGAAGCCCCGCGCGCGTGGGTGCGGAACACGCCCGCCGAGGAGCGGCCGAGGCGCACGGTGCAGCAGCCTGCCGGCAAGGCCACGGCGGAGGCGGTCACGGACGCAGGGCTCCGGCTGCCTTGCCCGCGGGAGTGACCGCGGGGTCGTCCCTGCGCGCCTGCGAGACGGGTCAACTGCCCGGTCCCGACCGGCACGCGTGTGGCCGGGGAAGGCTGCGCCGCGGTGCCGGAGCGGGCTGCCGCCCCGGCACCGCTTCCGCCGCATCACCCCTCGACACGCAGCCTGGCCGCCAGGGAGGTCAGCGACTCGGTCTCCTCACTGTGGCCCAGTGCGGTCAGGCGGGAGACCGCCCCGCCGAGACGGGTGAGGGCGGGGTCGGGGCGTTCCAGGTAGATGCCCTCCACGGCAGCCGCAAGACGGACGCACTCGGCCCACTCTCCGGCTTGGTCCTCGTCGGGTCCCGGTTCGCCGAGCAGGGTGAGAGCCTTGTCCAGAGCGGCCAGTGCGGTCTCGTACTCACCGCCGTAGGCGTTGACCCGCCCGTGTTCGTAGGCGAGGGCACTGTCCAGGGAACGACCGCGGGCCTCGTACCCCGCAGCACGGGCCTCGTCGGCGATCCTGCCCGCGTCGGCGAGGAAGGCCAGGGCGTCGGCCAGGCCCTCGGAGCCCTGCCGTTGGGCCTGGAAGCGGGCGAGTTCACGCAGACAGCTGCTGAGCTGCTCGTAGCGCGGGGCCCGGACGTGGGTGGCGAGGGCCTGGTTCGCGGCCTCGCGGGCTCGGCCGAACTCGCCGGACTCGGCGAGGAGTACGGAAGTCTCCGCGGCGATCACGGTGTGGCTCCCGGGGTCGTCGTCCCAGCCAGCCGACTCGGGCGCGAGGGCGGCGAACTCCGCTGTGGCGGCCTTGAGGTCCTCCCCTGCGCGCAGTGCGCGGGCGCGGGTCAGGCGCAGTTGGGCGACGAGCCGGTCGTCCAGCTCTCCGCCGGCGATGTCCGGTTCGGCCAGGAGGGAGTCGAGCAGAGCGATGCAGTCCTCGACGCGGCCCAGGTCGAGGCTGAGCTGGGCCGCATTGATGTAGGTGCAGAACGCGTCCGTCCGGCTGCCGTGGCGCAGGTCCAGCTCCGCGGAGCGCGTAAGGTGCCGCAGCGCCTCGTCGGGGCGGCCCAGGCGCATGCAGGTCTCGGCCAGATCACCGTGGAGGCGGGCGGTGTCGATGGTGCCGGGCGGCCAGTCGGCGGCCAGTCTCAAGCTCTCGACCAGGTCCTCGTGCGCGGCCTGCGCATCCCCCCGGCCGAGCTGGATCCGGCCACGGAGGCTGAGCGTGCGCGGCAGTTGCCAGGCGGGGCCGTACGCCGTCAGCCGGTCGAGGAGGTCGTCGGTCTCCGTGACCGCGGCGGCCAGATCGCCGGAGAGGGTGTAGGCGCTGGCCCGCAGCATGAGGGCGCCGGAGGCCTGTTCGGCGATGTCGTGCCGGGTGGCGAAGGCGAGCAGCAGGTCCGCCTCGGCAAGGACCGGTGCGATGTGCTCCTCGTTCCTCGACGTCTGCAGACGCAGGCCGAGCGCGGTCGCCCGCAGCCGCAGCATGCGGACCTCCTGGTACGGGGCGAGGTCGGGCGTCTCCTCGTGCAGACGGACGAGGGCCGCGTGGGCGACGGTCGACGCGGCGACCTTCGCCTCGGCTCCGTCCGCGCGCTCTGCGGAGCTCTCCCCTGCGGGGAGCAGGGCGCAGGCGCGGGCGAGCACCGCATGACCTGGCGCTCCGGCCTCGTCGTACAGGCGCGCGGCCTCCTCGTGCAGGGCGGCGGATTCGTCGAACTCGTCCTTCTCGCTCGCCCGGTTCGCCTCGTCGGCCAGCAGGTCCGCACGCAGGTGTTCGAGCGGCCCCACGGCCGGGTCGTCAGGGGGGCGTAGTCGGGGGCGGCAACGAGCGTGCGCAGCCGTGCCCAGCAGGCCACCGCGTCCGGATGCCCCTGCTCATCCAACGCCCTTGCTCGGGTGACGAGTTCGGGCAACGATTCGGGGACGGTGGAAGCTGTGCGGGCGGCGGGCGCATCCGCCGGGGCCATGTCGTCGAGGCCGCGGGTGCGCAGGGTCAGTTCCAGTGCGTCCAGCAGGGGGGCACGGTCCAGCCGGGCCCTACGCCGATCGGTGTGGGCCGTGGTTCCGTTGCGGGCGTCGAAGCGGGTGGCGAGGTCGTCGGCACGGCCACGCACCTCGGCGCGCAGACCGGCCACCGTCCAGATGCGGCCCGCGTATCCGGCAGCAGGCAGGTCTCCGTGGCCGAGGGATTCGACACACCGGAGGAGGACCTCCACGCCGGTGAGAAAGCTCAGCAGGTCCAGCGGCGAGTCGACGTCGTCGAACAGGCTCCGGTTTTCGGCGAGCAGCTCCAGGCCGCGTGCCTCGTTGCCGGTCAGCGCGCAGAACTCCAGGTGCCGGCCGACCTCGCCGAACATCGAGGGGTTGCGGCGGCAGGCGCGGTAGCCGGTGAGGTGCAGTGCGCGGGCTTGGTCGGTGCGGCCGGTGCGCAGTAGGGGAAGCTGCGCGTACGAAAGAGTTCGCGCAGGTAGACGCGAGGGCTGGAGTAGAGGTGGTGGGAGAGGAGATCGACGAGGCCACGCAGATCCACCTGGAAGGTGCGGTCGGCGCCGGCTGGGCTCAAGGGGGTGTCGGGCAGAGTCATCGGGCAGTCCGGGGTGAAGTGTGCGAGCCGAACCTCGACGGCGCCCTGCCCACTACCCGCGCGCGCGGTGCCGTCTACTCATCTGGCGACATCGCCACGATGGCGTTGCCGTTATGTAGGCTGCCGTCGCCCCACCACGTTTCATTCACGAATGACGCATGCACCGTGTACAACTGTTCGATGGCGCTGTCGGTTGGATCAACCGACTCGTCGATGCCCGTGATGAAGTCACTCGATGCCATGGAAATGAGCGCCGAACTTCTCTGGACGCCACCGCTGGTGGAGTTCCACCAGTATTGGTAGACGTTATGCTCGGTGGCCACGTACACCTGGTGTGTTGTGCCGTCCATGCGTTTGATCCCGGCGATGACCATTTCACCACTGGGCACCGTGACAATCTTCGCCGGATTGCTCAGCCCTGACCATGAACTCGTATCGGGATAGTACTTCTGCCAGGTCTCATGGACACCCGTCTTAGTGACGGTATACACCAGCACAGTGTTCCCGATCGTCTGGGCGTCGACGCCCACGGTGTCCGCCAAAGCGGTCACTTGTGTTTTCTGTACGCCTCCGTTCACCGGCCACCGCATACGGTACACGTGATCCTTTACGGCCACGTACACCTCGTCGGCGCCATTCGGTGCGACGCTCTTGACGATGTCCAGCCCGTTGGTGATGTTCCACAGCAGATAGCCGTTACTCACACCGGTGCCGTCTCGCCACCAGTATTCATACGGCCCGTCTTGGGCAAGTACGTACAGCCGGTGCGTGAGAGTACTGCCCGACACCTTGAGATCTGCTACCACCTTGAGCACGTCGTTGCGCTTGATGATCTGGGCTGGCGCACTGAACCCATGGCCGTCCCACCATACTTCGTAGATACCGCCGGTTGTGCCTCCAGCCGTGTCTTGGGTGGCGATGTACAGGTTTTGGGTGTTGCCGTCCGGCTGGGTGATCTTGTCGAAATGAACAACCTCTTGCCCTGCCCCGGCGGTGTACACCTTGGTGTGCGAGATTCCCCCGCTCCCCGGCCACCATTGATCCAGATAGACACCGCTTTTCGTGGCTGTCCAGACCTGTTGCGTGGTCCCGAATGACCTTTTCTTGACGGCGATGATGTAGTTGGAGGTGGAGTCGGAGGTACTACCCCCTGAATTGTCCGGGGGGTTGGTCATGTGCTCACCGAAGTACACAAACTCAGTGAAGCCCATGTCTGACGGCTTGCCTGATCGCTGATGGAATGCTCCATCGTACGACCCGCCGCTGGTAGGCCAGTTGTACTCTGTCGTCACGATGGATCCGTCGTCGTTGACGGCTTCCACGTAGGCCACGTGTCCCCTGCTACCACTTGTGCTGACGGCGGCTGCGCCCACCTTTGGTGATGTGCCGCGGTTCAAGCCTGTCTTGCTAGCGGCGTTGTCGTACCAGCTCCCGCCATCGCCAAGGCCGCGCGTCAAGCTGTCGGGCACTCCGAGGCTCTGCATTTTCCACGCAACGTAGTCGGTGCAGTTGCGGAATGCATATCCGTAGGGTGACCAACCATTGCCACTGGCGTCCGTCCACCACGAATCAGGTGCGCTGGCCCCTGGGCCGTTGTAGTCAGCGTACGGATACCCACCCGTTTCAGCCCACGCTTGTGGTGCGAGGCCGAGCACTGCAGATCCGACACTTCCCGTAACTGCAGCCAGGCCTATTTGTAGCGCTCGGCGACGATCGTAAAGACGGCGAGGCAACGTTTCCTTCTCTCCCTGTTTCTTTTCTTAATGTTTACGCCCATGAATTCTTGGCAATCACGGGCACGGAAGAACAAAGACGCCGGATTCGGAATAGTCAGCATTATCTTGGCGACTGCCACCGCAGCCATCCTCGACTTCTTGGTTGGCGCATACACAAAACAACCCAGCACAAGCAACAAAACGACACAACGAACCAAACGAGCAGCACCCAGACTCAACAGTCAGGCAAGCATTGCAAATAGACCCCACCGAAGGCTGTGTCGTCGTCAAAGAATGGGAGTGCGCTTCAAATCAGTGGACTGACTGAGTGGTGTCGAGCAACTTCAAGCCGACTGGCGTTTCCACCGGCTCAATGAGCTTTCACGACAAAGTGGCCTGCCCAGCTGGAGCCCGTTGCTGTTCATGACAGCGCGATGGTTATCGTTGGCTACTATACCTATCAACACCGCTCGTCGGGGTTGCCCGTAGTCAGAACCAGGTAGGCTGTCCGCTCGAAAACAAGTCGGTCACAAACATTCCAGCTTCCCTGAAATCCCGTGAAACGGCCGCATAGGCCGGCTCGACCATCTCACAAGGTCTGAAAAGAGAACCACCCTGTCCAGACCACTCGGATGCCGAGGGTCAGAACCCGGCTTTTCCATGCCCTCTAGGCTCGGCCCGACACTTCCGCCTGAACATCACTGTCCCTCCCCTGCTGAGCCGTCGTAGGCCACGGTACTACCGTGCCCCGGTCGCGAGGGGCCGAACGCAGCAACCGGATGCCGAAGTAGCACCGGTGGGTTCGTCGTCAGCGATTTCGGCGGCGAACAGCAGCAACTGTTCCACTCCGGGAGGACTTTGTTGTCGGTGCGATCTACTGTGAATCACGGCCGGCGAACACGAAGGGACGGGCGATCACGGCTGAACAGCTGAACAGACGCCAACGTGTCCGACCTGCGGCAAGACGGTCACCGTGACCCACGGTTGGGTGAAGCCGAACGCGGCTTCCGGGCCGTTCAGGACAGGACTGGCCCCCGACAGCTGCGAAGGATGCCGAGAGACGCTCAGCAGACACGGCCACACGGCCACACCCTCGTGAAGCAGAACCCGTACGGGACGATCGACTCCACCTCATGGCGCAGCTCGTGGGGAGTGGCTCGGCACTGACTCACAGGTCACTCGCCACTGGCTCCAGCTCGGCCACGACTCAGCCACGGGTCCGGCAATGCCGCCCTCCCACCGGAACTCGGCACCTACTCTGGGAGCGGATCGTCGAACGGCTGCCGATACGCCGCTCCATCGGGTCGGTAGGAGGGGGAGATGACGGAGTGACAGCTCAGGTCCACGGGCCAGCGTGGGCGCGGGAAGGGCTGGGTGTGCGGTCCGGGCGGTATCCCCTCGCGGTGGAGGGCCCGGTGATGCGGGCGGTGGACCGGTTGGTTCCCGGAGTGTCCACCGTGACCCGCTACATCCGCTATCACTCGCTGTACGCGGCGATCGCGGCGCACGCAGAACAGAACGGTTGGGACATCGCCGCGTGCCGCCGGGTGGTCCGCCGCAGCGAGGTCCTGCTGGCAGCGCTCCAGCACCACGCGGACACGGATCCGGCGTGGCTTGCCCACGGGACCGACCGGGTGCGACGTTTTTGCGCAGCGGAACTGGAACTGGCGCGAGCCGCCGACGAGGAGCAGCTGAGCCAGTCGTACTCGCCCCGCCGCTGGGGCTTTTGGGACCAGTACGGCGGACCCGCCACGGTGCTCGGCACCGTGGACGTCCGGGATGGGATACTCAGGCCCGGCCGGCACGCGTGCCCTCCCGTGGTTAAGGAACTCTTCGCCCCTCTGCTGTCTCTCGCGGCCCGGGACGTCGTGTCCTTCGCCGACCTGGAGACAGCGGGGCAGGCGGCTCTTGGTATCCCGTGTGCGGCCGAGCAGGAATGGCTGACGGACGTGCTGACCGCAACTCGCGGTGGAGGAACCCACGCGCAGGGAGACTGGGAGGCGTCCGATCGCACTCGGCGTGCGACCCTCCGTATCCTCGGCCGGGCGATCGATCTCCACGGTCATGAGGGCGACGGGTATCAGGAGACGATGCGTTCCGCGGTGGCCTTCGGTGCGGAGGCGACAACGGATCCCGTTCTGGCGGCGATTCCCGAAACGGCCGGTTGGCGAGGGGTGCTGCTGCGCCACTATTCCGTCGGCGCCTGGCGTCGGCTGTGGGCTGCGCTGGTGGCCGATGTCGGCTCCAAGGACGGCGAGGCCGACCGGTCGGCCGAGGAACTGCGCGACTGGCTGGCGCAACAGGCCCCGGACGCGGTTGTAGGGCGGGTCCTGGACGACCTGCCTCCACTCAAGAACGCGGCAGGTCAGTTGCTGCCGGTCGAACGGCAGCTCCTGGCGCGGGGTGCCGATGCCATGACCCATGTGCTGCTCCTGATGGTGGGTGCGCTGCGTTCCCGAGAGGGTCATCTGCCCGGCGACGTTCGAGCCGTCTTCCTGGGCCGTCAGCGGCGCTGGGCCGAGTTCCTCGACCCGACGTGGGTCGACGGCCTCATCGATGACTACGCCGACCGTCCGTTCCGCGACCTGGCCGCCCGGCTGGTGGACGACATGCTCGCCCAGTCCCGCAGAGTCGCCCTGGCGAAGCTGCGCACCGACCCTGCGACCGGCGGGCTGAAGATCTTCTCCCGTCTGCACCTGCGCAACGAGCGCTATTTCAAGACCGGTGACGAAGGAGACTCCGACATCGGCACCCGCATCCCCCAACTGGGCTCCTTGGCAGCGCAGCTGGGGCTTTTCGCCGTCCGCGACAACTGCCACACCGTCACCGCGCAGGGACAGCGAATCCTGGAGACAAACCCATGAGCGCGGCACAGCACACCCGTTTCGCATCCCCCGTCACGCTGCTGAGGGAGTGGAGCGAACGCCGCGATCAGCAGGCGCTGCACGAAGCGCTCTTCCTGGGTTTCACAGTTGATCTTCCCTTTCTGGAGAAGGTCGCCATACCCGTCGCCCGTGGCCTGGGTGCTCGCACCGCGGTGATCGGTGACGCGACCCAAGGGCTGTACGACCCGGTCGATGTGCGCATGGCCGGCCGCAGTTATCTGCACGGCCTCGCCTCCTGCCGGCGTGCGTTCCATCCCAAGGTCGTCCTTCTGATCGGGGAACACGCCTGCCGACTCGCAGTGGGGTCGGGGAACCCGACGCTGTCCGGCTGGGGTGCCAACGACGAACTATGGACGGTGGTGGAGACCGAGGACGACGACTCCCACGCACTCCTGGCCGACCTCGCCGACTGGTTGGACGCACTGCCCTCAGCCGTGGAACTGGCTCCCTGGTCGGCGAGTCATCTGACGGAACTGGCCGCTCTTCTGACCGAACGGCATGTCAACGCCCCGGCCGGACCGGAACCCGGTGCCCGGCTTCTGCACAACCTCCAGGAGAGTCTGCTGGACCAACTGCCGCTCGGTCCTGTCGACGAACTCCACGCGTACGCCCCGTTCGTCGACGAGGCCGGTCATGCCCTCAGCGGGCTGGTCGGCCGTCTGACACCCCGCCGCACCATCCTCGGGCTCCAGCCTCGCTGGTCCAGCTACGACGCCGGAGCGATCAAGAGGGCACTCGGCGGCTTCGACGCGCAGATCCGTTTTCTCGAGGAGACTCGGATGCGGCACGGCAAGTTCGTCGAATGGCAGGCCGGCGGACGCCGTTACGCTCTCACCGGGAGCCCGAACCTCACCCGCGCCGCGCTGTGCACCAGCACCCGGGACGGCGGCAACTGCGAGCTCGCCGTACTCGCCGCCGACACCGCGCCGCTGCTTCCCGAACAGGGGCGCCCCACCTCACTCGCGAGCCTGACGGGCCGCACCATCCGGCCCTTCGAGTCCACCGGTCACACGCTCGTCCTGCTGGGTGCGAAGACGGACAGCGAAGGCCTGCACGTCTCGCTGGCGCACCCCCAGCCCCTGCCCGTGGTGATCAGCACGTCTCCGGACGGTTCACCGGGTTCCTGGACGCAGACCGGAACCATTCCGGCCGGGGCGTCGGCCTGTTCCTTCCCGCTGCCCGAGGTTCCTGGTGCGGCGGTTCGCGCCACATGCGCCCGTCCTGACGGCACCACCGCCGCATCCGCCGTCGTCTTCGTCTACAGCCCCGTGCACTGCGCACGACGCCACAGCGCCGACAGCGGTCCCCGGCTGAGATACGACTACACGGCGCAGACCCTGTTCGCCGACGAGCGTGCCGCACGCCGTTTCGAAACCGATCTGCTGCGCCTTCGCGAGCTCACCGCCGGAACGGCCGCTCCGCGGGTGAGCCCGGTGGGAGAGGCGACAGCGGGCTCGGTGACATCGAGCGGCGTCGACCGCTGGGACGCCTACCTGGCCGACTGCCGCCGGATGATCGGGGCACCGTTGACGGATCTGGCGTTCGGCACCTCGCAGCTCGACCTGCCGCAGGCACCCTCGTCGCGGTGGATCGTGTCGGCGGTCACCGTTGGCGTGCGGGAGGAGGACGACGAAGAACACGAGGACGAGACGGAGGAGGTGGACCTCCCCACCACGAGCGAGCCGCTCGCCCCCTACGTCGCGCCGGAGCAGCGTGCCCGTTGCCGCGCCTGGGCCCAGCGCTGGGTCGGGGCGCTCACGGGCCCTGCCAGTCTCGCGGGCCCTGCCAGTTCAGCCGCAGCACCGGTTCCGGTCCGGCTGCTCGTGGCCAACCTGTACGTCCAGCTCCTGGCCGCGGGAGTCTGGGACGAGCAGGACCAGAGCTGGCGCGACGGGCTCAGCCGCCTCCTCGAAGCACTCCGTTCCGAAGACCTGGAGGGTGAGGCAGAACACGATGCTCCGCCCGAGACCCGGCGACGGCTGGACACGGTGGCGGCCGTGGTGATGACACTGCTCGTCCAGGACGCCACGTTCTCCGGCGGCGGCGAGCACGACGTCCTGGCGGCCCGTGCCTGGCACGGCAGCAAGGCGATGATCGCGCGCGCCGAGCCCGCCGAGGCGGAGGACCTGATGATCCCGCCGGAGCGGGCGCTCGCCCGCGTCGCGTCCTGGAGCGAGGTGGACAGACTCATCGCTCTGGCGCAGGAAAACGACCCCTACGTGGAGGTGGTCGAGGGGCTCACCGCGGCCGGCTGGTCGGTCACGTGCGAGGACGGCCTCTGGGAGATAACGGGCTCCTTCGGCAATCCGCTTCCGGTGGTGGCCAAGGCCGCCGAACGACTGGGGCGGCACCACAGCGACGGCGTGCTCGTACGGGCCCGCAGCAAGAACCGCTGGGCCTTCATGGCGTGGGCGGACCCCTACCTGGTCCTGCTGAATCCCCCGGCACGCGTCTGGCGCACCTATCAGGTACGACTCCCTGCCACACCGGAATCACGGTTCAGCGGCGGCGACCTTTCCGCGGTACCCGGCCGCGTCGGTTCTCCGACCCCGCTGCCGAAGGGCCCACCGGAAGCTCTCAGGAAGATTCTCTCCAAAACAGGCCTCCCCTACCCGGAGTTGGTCAGTCGATTGTTCACACTCGACCCGTGACGGGGAAGGAAAGCGATCTACGCCGTGATGCCACCGGCGACGGCCCGTCGAGCGGCTGAGTTCCCTCCGTTCACCTCGCTCCACGGTCGCGCCGCTGCTCAGGGCGGGCAGGCGCGATGATGGTAGGAGCCTGCCCTGGGGGCAGGGAGCTGTCCGCTCCGAGTACTTGGCAACGCGCCAGTCCGTGCCGGGACCACAGGGCGGCCGTCCACGCACAGAGCAGCGCGTCGATGAGGTCCTCCAGATGCTTGTAGTCAGCCGCCTTCTGAGGTGAGGGCTCGGAGACCAGTTGACGGGAGCCGGGGTGGGAGGAGAGCAGGAGGGGCGGGTCGGCGGTGGTCAGGCCCTCCATGCGCCCGATCATCCTGGCGCACTCCGCCGCCCGCACCGCTCGCCACCGTGCCGTCGGAACTCGTGCCGGTCGGCGCTTGTACGTGGGGCGTTCCTGGTCGTAGCCCAGCTCGGCGGCTCCGACCAGGGTCGTGTACGGATAGCACTCGGAGAAGACCAGACCGCCGGTCGGCGGCCCGCCCCTGCCGTCGTCGTAGGCCCAGCCCGACTCCTGCAACCGTTCCCGCAGCAGCACTCCGGCCTGCCGGGGAGAGCTCTGGTTGGTGCTGTTCGCACTCACCTTCCAACGGCCGTACCGCTGGCCGACCTCCCTTTCGCACGGCCGCTGGCCGACCGGGTTGTCGACGACCAGCGGCGCGTCGACGAATGCCAGGGTCGATCCGTCGACGGCTGTCTTGGCCAGCCATGACATCGTCTCGTCGAGGCCACGGGTCCACCCGCATTCGATCACGACGCCGTGCCCGTCGATGGCGGCCACACCTGATTCATTCGGCTTGGTGCGAGCTCCGCTCTGCGCCCAGGCAAGGTCGATGCCTATGAACCGATCGATTCCCATGCATTCGTAATACCAGAGAACCGGCCACCGGCAGGGCGCGATACTCATCAGCCAGCGCCCCCATGGCGTGGCGGACTGCCGGAGGCGGCTGGCGTCCGCCCGGCAGGCCATGGCCTGCCGGACAATGGTTCTGCCCTCCGCCTCGTACTGGCGGCAACTGGTGCGGCGCTCCAGGCACCCATGGACGCCCGACGAGCGCAAGGACATGGCGTCGCTCCGCCGCCTGCTCACCGGCCTGCTCGACGTCGACGATGCGCTCGCGGAGTCCCTGCACTGGTCGGCACGCCAACACTCCACGGTGCCGCATCACGCTACCGCGCCGCTGGCGAGCCTGACGGAACAGGTGTCCGCCGCGCGCTGAACCGACTGGAGCGGGATGCCTCACGGGGGATCGCCACGGTCAAACGCCTCATGGGCCGCCAGTCCCAGGACCCGAAGGTGAGGCAGGCCGCCACCGTCCTTGCGGCCCTGAGGCCGGCAGCAGCGGTTGAGCATCCTGAGCCGTCAGGCTGACGGCCGGGCCGTCGGCGACCTGCTCGCCGGCCCGGCAACCGCACAGTGCAAGGGGACCGCAAGCGCGACGACAAACAAGCCGAAGACAGTGATCGGCAACAGCCAGAGCAACTGCGCAGGGTCGTCCCACAGCCAGTGCCGGTTACCCCACCAGTTCGCGCTGACGTCCCACACCATCACGGCACTTGCCAGCCAGATCCCTTCCCGCCGCACAAGCCCCACCAGCACGGCAGCCAACGGATCGAGGATCACCAGGCTGACGAAGAAGACCTGCAGAGAGACCTGCGGAAACGACGCATAGGCGTGGATGCCGCCACGGACCAGATCTGCGATATGAGAACCCGTGCCCTCAGTGAAACTAATCGAGTACACCGCGAGAACCCATCTCGCCCATAACGGCTGTGCGCCCCACCGTTCCCGCAACTCAAAGCCCACCGTGTCACCCTCGACAAGCGCCCGAGCCTCCGAGGAGGAGATGGCAGCGCGCGATCTCGCGATCCGTACTGCACTGCTGCACGCGAGTTGAGCCGAACTCACCCGAAGCTCCGAGCCCGCACCGGTTCCCGGCAACGTGCGCCGAGCGAGCCCCCTGTGCACGGGCGGCGAAGCACCCTCATATGTTCGACCGACCGCGCAGTGCGCACACAGCGCGCCCGTAACCAGGAGCGGTAGGAGCATGCCGGGAAGCGGAGCGGGCGCCCCTGCGCTCTGCACGGTCGTGTCCGGTGCAGCCTCTGTGGGCGGAAGACGCAGCCCGCCAGACCCCCGAGCAGACTCAAGCACGCCAGGTGATCAAGGACTGCGAGCGGCGGCTCGCCCGCTCCCAGGCAGCCCCCCAAGCCGGAGCCGAGCCCATCGTCGCCACCCAGCGGGGCAAAGACGCGGCACAGAAGAAGCTCGACGCGCGATAGATCCGATAAGGCCACTGAGGGTCTTGGAGCTATTGCACACCGCATTCAGACGGCCACCGCCGAGAAGAAAGGCCCGCCCTACGAAGCCCTGGGCATCACCATCAGCCACGAATAGCGATGAGGACCTCGACCGTAAGATCGAGGTCCTCATCGCCGTGTCGTCAATCGTTGTAGCTGGTGTCCGAGGGGGGACTTGAACCCCCACGCCCGATAAAGGGCACTAGCACCTCAAGCTAGCGCGTCTGCCATTCCGCCACCCGGACTAGGTGTCTGCCGTCCACCGGGTCTTCCCCGCGGCGACGAGACAACAATACCAAGGTTTCGGAGTGCGTTTCACCTGCGTATCCGTCCGCACGGACGGGAGGGGGCACCCGGAACCACCGGGCGACTGCATACGGTCGGCAGGATCCTGCCTACTGCAGGTAGCGGCTAGGTGTGACTCGCCGGCCCCGGGGAGGACGAGACGTGGCCGCGGCGGGTCAGGAAGCGCTCCGGTAGGAAGAGGAGTGGCGGGTTCGCTCGGTGTGTTCCCTCATTAGACGGCTGGCCAGTTGCTCGTCGTGGTCCCTGATCGCAAACACCAGGTCCGCGTGCTCGCTCCAGGAAGTGCCGCCGCGCATACGGGCCACAGGGGTGTAGTACCAACGGACCCGCCGGTCAACGTGGGCCGCGAGTTCCGCCAGTACCGCGTTGCGGGCCAATTCCATGACCTTGGTGTGGAAAGCCGCGTTCAACGCCATGGCGCGGGCCACGTCATCGGCGGCGACGGCGAGCCTCCCTTGCTCCACGACCCTGAAGAGGGCGTCGACGCCTGCCTGGTCGGCGTTGCGGGCCGCCAACCGGGCCGCCTCCGCTTCCAGCAGGGCACGGACGGTGAGTAGTTGGTCGGCCTCCGCCTCCGTGGGCTCGTGCACGAAGGCGCCCTGGGCGGGCCGCAGGTCGACCCACCCTTCGGAGTTGAGCCGCTGCAGTGCCTCACGGACCGGCTGCCGGGACACTCCGAGGTGTCCGGCGAGTTCGCTCTCCACCAGGTGCTGTCCGGGCGCCAGGACGCGGGTGGTGATGAGCTCCAGCAGCGCCTCGTACACCCGTTCACGCAACGGCCCGGGGCGTTCGAGCTTCGGTACCGCCCCCTGCGGCAGTTCGGTGGACAACATCACGCTCCCCCTCGTGGGCAGGTAGGTGTGGCGTGCGGACGCTGGACGCTCGTGGTCGACCGCCCTCGTCCAGGCACTGCTGTGCACGAGGTCCAGAGGCAGAGCGCGGTGCGGCCACCCGGACGGGCGAACCGCCTCCAGACCCTCACGGGCAGCGTACGACCTGCCCGGCGTACGAGAGGTTGCCTCCGAAGCCGAACAGCAGCACCGGATCACCGCTGGAAAGCGCTCCCCGTTCGACGAGCTTGGAGAAGGCGAGGGGAATGCTGGCGGCCGAGGTGTTGCCGGATTCGGTGACATCGCGGGCAACCACCGCGTTGACGGCACCCAGTTTCTCGGCCAGTGGTTCGATGATGCGCAGGTTGGCCTGGTGCAGGACAACCCCGGCCAGGTCCTCGGGGGCGACGCCGGCCTTCGCGCAAGCACGGCGCGCGATGGCGGGCAATTGGGTGGTGGCCCACCGGTAGACGCTCTGCCCCTCCTGCGCGAACCGCGGCGGCGTGCCCTCGATTCGCACGGCGTGTTTCATCTCCGGCACCGATCCCCACAGCACCGGGCCGATCCCGGCCCCGTGCTCCGGCGGGCACGCCTCGACCACGGCGGCGCCAGCCCCGTCACCGACGAGGACACAGGTCGTTCGGTCGGTCCAGTCGGTGACGTCGGACATCTTGTCGGCGCCGATGACCAGTGCGCGGGTGGCCGCACCGGCACGAACGGTGTGATCCGCAGTGGCCAGCGCGTGGGTGAACCCGGCGCACACCACGTTGACGTCCATCGCCGCCGGCTGCGGGACACCGAGCCGGGCCGCGACCCGGGCCGCTGTGTTCGGGGAGCGGTCGATGGCGGTGGATGTGGCCACGAGGACCAGGTCGATGTCGTCGGGGGTGAGACCGGCGGCGGCGAGGGCCTTGGCCGCAGCGTGCGCGGCCAACTCGTCGACCGGCTCGTCGGGGCCGGCGATATGCCGGGTCCGGATGCCCACCCGGCTGCGGATCCATTCGTCGCTGGTCTCGACCAGGACCGCGAGATCGCTGTTGGTGAGCACCTTGGCGGGCTGGTAGTGACCGATGGCGGCGATGCGCGTGCCGTGCATGTCGGATGTCCCCCTCGTTGCCGTTGGTAGCGGGATCCACCAGTCTGATCAGTGACTCACGGGTACGGCGGCACCTGAAGTCACAGGAAACGCGGGCAGAGATTGTCGGCTCCCGTCAGACCGCCGGAGATCCGGTCGTCGACCGGCGGCGCGCCGGGCCTCTGGACACCCGGGTCCACGGGCGTCCGAGTGGCCAAGTGGCCAAGTTCCGCAGTCTCCGTTCGCGCAGGTCGTCGCCGGATCCCGCCCCACGTCACACAGAACGGGTCGGCCCGCGCGCTGCCTGTGTGCAGGACAATGAGATCGTCGAGGTCACACCTCACCGCACGACGGCCTGGCGGCCCAGGGCGACCTGATGCTGAGGCGGCCCAGGGCAGCCTTTGCATCAAGGGCCTTTCCGGCCGACAGCACGTACAGAACCGGGACTGAAGAGAACATGGGACGAGTCACGGAACGACGCAAGATCCTTCGCATCCGCGACGGAGCCGTCTCCACCCGCCCGGACACCCTCGTCGCCGAAGAGCCCCTGGAGATCCGGCTGAACGGCAAACCCCTCGCGATCACCATGCGCACACCGGGCGATGACTTCGCGCTGGCAGCGGGATTCCTGGTGAGCGAGGGCGTACTGGCTACGGCATCCGATCTGCAGAATATTGTCTACTGTGCGGGAGCGACCGCGGACGGTTCCAACACCTACAACGTGGTCGACGTGAAGACCGCACCACACGTCACCCTGCCGACCTTCGGTCTGGAGCGGAACGTCTACACCTCCTCCTCGTGCGGACTGTGCGGCAAGGCCAGCCTGGACGCTGTGCGCACGACCGCACGCTGGCCGATCGCCGACAGCCCGCCGGTCCGGGTCACTCCCGAGTTGTTGGCCGACCTTCCTGAGCAGCTCCGAGCGGCCCAGCGGGTGTTCGACCGCACCGGTGGCCTGCACGCGGCGGCCCTGTTCACCGAGGGCGGGCAGCTGCTGGACTCAAGGGAGGACGTGGGGCGGCACAACGCGGTCGACAAGCTGATCGGCCGAGCGCTGCGCAACGGCAGCCTGCCGCTGTCCCGGACGATCCTCTTGGTCTCCGGCCGGGCCTCGTTCGAGCTGGCGCAGAAGGCAGTGATGGCGGGCATCCCGGTACTGGCGGCGGTGTCTGCGCCATCATCGCTGGCGGTGGACCTGGCTGCGGAGTCCGGGCTGACGCTGGTGGGCTTCCTGCGGGGCGGCTCGATGAACGTGTACGCCGGCGAGGACCGTCTCTCCCTGCGGGAGGCGGCTGCCCGGGGCTGACGGGGTTCCTGGGACCGGCCGCTCCCGCACGGGACCTGCGGCCCGCTGTTCCTGGAAGAGACTCCCGTCCCGACACCCGGTCGAGGCGAGGTGCTGGTGCGCCGCGAAGCTGTCGGACTCCCCCTGCCGGTGGTCCGCAAGGTCAACGAGGTGCCGAACCGGTCCAGCGGGGCGTCGAGATCGACGGCGAGGTCGTCTCGGCCGGTGAGGGAGTGAACCGTTTCCGAACCGTTTCCGCGCAGGCGACCGGGTGACCGGGCTCTGCTTCGGGCACGGGTACGCGGACTTCGCCCTGCTGCTCGAGACCATGGCTTCGCCCCTGCCGGACGGCGCGACCGCCGTGGACAGGCCTGGATCCGTTCCGGCCGCTCGCCGCGAGTCTCCCGTACGACCGACGGTGAGCCCGGCCGGGAACAGGTGGGCCCGTAGGCGGGACGATCACCGAAGGGCGCGGTCCGACGCCCGTCCCCGGAGCGGGGCGGCTGCTGACTCACGCAGTCCGTCCGGCGCCTCCTCAGGATCGTGGGCCCTGCGCTTGGCGATGACCGCACACACCATCAGCTGCATCTGGTGGAAGAGCATCAGCGGCAGCACGGCCAGGGAGGCATGGGCGCCGAACAAGACACTCGCCATGGGAAGTCCGGAGGCGAGGGACTTCTTCGAACCGGCGAATTGGATGGCGATCCGGTCCTCTCTGCCGAAGCCGAGCGCCTTGCTCCCGTACCAGGTCAGCATGAGCATCACGGCGAGCAGGACGGCCTCGACGACGAGGAGCGCGGCCAGCCGTTCAAGGCCGACCTGGTGCCAGATGCCCTGGGTCACGCCCTCGCTGAAGGCGGTGTAGACGACCAGGAGGATCGAGCCGCGGTCGACCAGTCCGAGGACCCTCTTGTGCCGGGCGACGAACCCGCCGAGCCAGTGCCGCAGCAGTTGCCCGGCCAGGAACGGCACCAGCAGCTGGAGCACGATCTTCACCAGCGATCCGGCGGAGAAGCCGCCGCCGCTGCTGCCGAGCAGGGCCGCCGCGAGCAGCGGGGTCACGACGATGCCTGCGAGGGAGGAGAAGGAGCCCGCACAGATCGCTGCGGGCACGTTTCCGCGGGCGATCGAGGTGAAGGCGATGGACGACTGGATCGTGGACGGCACCAGCGTCAGGAACAGCAGGCCCTGGTACAGAGGCTGGGTCAGCAGTGCCGGCACCAGCCCGCGCGCGGCCAGCCCGAGTATCGGGAAGATGACGAACGTACAGGTGAGCACGGTGACGTGAAGCCGCCAGTGGCGGAGTCCGTTCACTGCCTCCCGGGTGGACAGCCGGGCGCCGTAGAGGAAGAAGAGGAAGGCGATGGCGGCCGTGGAGGCACCCGAAGCCACGTCGGCGGCCGGGCCCCGGGCAGGGAGGAGCGTGGCGATGCCCACCGTCCCGAGCAGCAGCACGATGTACGGGTCGATCGGTATCCAACTCGGCCAGCGCAGGCGTTTCACGGTGCTCCGATTGCTGTATGTCTCCGTGTGGGCACTTTCAGGTCCGCGCGGGTCCGCACGGCCTCGTTGACTCCGTGTGGTTCCGTGCGGGTGCGGGCAGGTGTTGCTGATCCCGGTCTTGCGGAACTGCCTTCATGGTCCCCTTCCCCCGCTGATCGGGAATCCCATTTACCGCTCTGACTGTCATCATGTTTCATGATGACGCGTGTAGGCTCCGGAGTCGTGTACGACCCGACTCAGCTGCGCACCTTCTTGGCCGTGGCTCAGCTGCTCAGCTTCACTCAGGCTGCCCGCCGTCTGGAGCTGCAGCAGTCCACGGTCAGCCAGCACGTACGCCGTCTGGAGGACGCTGTCGGCCGGCAGCTGTTCTCCCGGGACACCCACTCGGTGGAGTTGACCGAGGACGGCGAGGCGATGCAGGGCTTCGCCCGCCGGATCCTGGAGGTGCACGAGCAAGCGACAGCGTTCTTCACCGGCACGCGCGTGCGCGGCCGGCTGCGGTTCGGGGCCTCCGAGGACTTCGTCCTCACCCGGCTGCCGGAGATCCTTGAGGGCTTCCGCCACGATCACCCCGAGGTCGACCTGGAGCTGACGGTGGAGCTGTCGGGCACCCTGCACGAACACTTGGCCGCGGGGAAGCTCGACCTGGTGCTGGCCAAGCGACGCCCGGAGGATCCCCGCGGCGCACTGGTCTGGCGCGACGACCTGGTGTGGATCGGCGCCGAGCGGCTGCGCCTGGACGCCGACCGGCCCGTCCCGCTGATCGTGTATCCGCCACCCGGCATCACCCGGGCCCGCGCGCTGGAGGCGCTGGAGCGGCAGGGTCGGGACTGGCGCATCGTGTGCACGAGCGGCAGCCTCAACGGGTTGACCGCGGCCGCACGCGCCGGGCTCGGAGTGATGGCCCATTCCCAGCGACTGATTCCGCCCGGACTGGTCCGATTGCCGGACCGAACCGGCCTGCCCGAACTGGGCAAGGTCGACTTCGTCCTCGTCCACGGCCGGCGCCGGGCCCCCGCGGAGGGCGCCGCGAACGCGCTGGCGTCAGCGATCCTGGCCGGCGGGGAGCAGCTGCGGCGGCAAAGCGGCTGAGCGGACCGACCGGTCACTGTGGGCAGCCGCCGACCCACGGGTGCGCGGGGCGCCAGGACCGCACGTCCAGGCCACCGCACACCCAGGTCACCCGTCGGCCCAGGTCACCACCTGCCGCCGGGCCCCGCCCGCACCACCTGGAAACACCCGCCAGGGACGGCCCGGCCGCCCCACACGGGCCCGGCGCCACTCGACCGCCGGCCCGGTCCCGGTCTACGCGCCCCCGTAACCTCCGGCACACCCGCACCGCCGGCGGAACGCCTGGTGATCACGATCCCTCGGGGCCCTCCGTGGGGTAGCCAGGGCGGCGACCGCGGTTCCAGGCGACACCACGCGCTCCGGGGCCGCCGGGCGGTGGGGGCGTGCAGGGGCGACTCGGGGCCGTAATCGGCCCGTACAGATTCGGTGGAGATAACGGCCCCGAAGCCTACTGACCCGCCAACATTGCGTCCGCATCTTCCCTATATGCGGGCATTTCCCGGCCGCTGGCCAGTGAAAACGTGAGGTTTGCTCGATTTCCGGCCCCTCCCGCACGTCGACCGGGTGGGGTAGCTTTCACGGCGCCGTGCCGAGCATGACGGGCGTGACCAAGCAGCGAGGAGCGGGAGCGAGGTTTGCAGGAGTTCACCAACCCGCCGTTGGCGTCGGTGCCGCCGGTGGGCGGTCTGGCCGACGTGGTCTTCGAGCATGCGCTGACGGACCCGCTGCACATCGCCCTCGGCCGCAAGGACAGTTCCGGACAATGGCGGGACGTGACCGCCGCGGAGTTCCGCGACGAGGTCCTCTCGCTCGCCAAGGGACTTCTCGCCCACGGCGTCCGCTTCGGGGACCGCGTCGCCATCATGTCCCGCACCCGCTACGAGTGGACCCTGTTCGACTTCGCGTTGTGGACCATCGGCGCCCAGGTCGTGCCCGTGTACCCCACCTCCTCGGCCGAGCAGTGTTTCTGGATGTGCTACGACGCCGAGGTGTCGGCGGCGATCGTGGAGCACGAGGACCACGCCATGACCATCGCCACCGTCATCGACCGACTACCGCGTCTGCGGCGGCTGTGGCAGCTGGACGCGGGCTGTGTGCAGGAGCTCTACGACGCCGGGGCCCATCTGGACGACGAGGTGGCGCACCGGTATCGGGAGGCGGTCACCCCGGACTCGGCCGCCACGATCATCTACACCTCGGGAACCACCGGCCGCCCCAAGGGCTGTGTGCTGTCGCACGGCAACTTCATGTTCGAGGCGGACACCGTGCTCCAGCGGTGGGAGCCGGTGTTCCGTTCCGGGAAGGGCGACGAGGCCTCCACACTGCTGTTCCTGCCACTGGCGCACGTCTTCGGACGCATGGTGGAGGTCGCCGCGATCCGCGGCCGAGTCCGCTTCGGACACCAGCCCGAGCTGCACGCAACTGCACTGCTGCCCGATCTGGCGACCTTTCGGCCGACGTTCATCCTCGCGGTGCCCTACATCTTCGAGAAGGTGTTGGGCGCCGCTCGTCGAAAAGCGGAGAAGGAGGGAAAGTCCGGCCCGTTCGAGAAGGCAGTCGACGTCGCGGTGAAGTACGCGGAGGCCACAGAGGCGAAGGCCTGGGGCATCGGGCCCGGCCCGTCGGCGGGCCTGCGCATGCAGCACCAGCTGTACGACAAACTGGTGTACGCAAAAGTGCGGGCAGCGATGGGCGGCCGTATACAGAATGCGATGTCCGGCGGTTCGGCGATGGACCGCCGGCTCGGGCTGTTCTTCGCGGGCGCCGGAGTGCAGGTCTACGAGGGGTACGGCCTCACCGAGTCGACGGCCGCGGCGACCGCCAACCCGCCCGAACGCACCCGGTACGGGACGGTCGGTCAGGCAATCCCGGGCGTCACGGTGCACATCGCCGGCGACGGGGAGGTCTGGCTGCACGGCGGCAATGTCTTCCAGGGCTACCTCAACAACCAGAAGGCCACCGACGAGACGCTGCACGACGGCTGGCTGGCCACCGGCGACCTGGGTTCCCTGGACGAAGACGGTTACCTGACCATCACCGGCAGGAAGAAAGAGATCCTGGTGACCTCGGGCGGCAAGAGCGTCTCCCCGGGCGTGCTGGAGGAACGGGTCCGCGAGCACCCGCTGGTCAACCAGTGCATCGTCGTCGGCAACGACCGCCCCTACATCGCCGCCCTGGTCACCCTCGACCAGGAGGCGGTCGAGCACTGGCAGCAACTGCGTGGAAAGCCCGGGATGACTCCCGCCCAGCTGGTACGCGATCCGGGCCTGGAAGCGGAAGTGCGGCGGGCGGTCGTCGCCGCCAACACCCTCGTCTCACAGGCCGAGTCGATCCGCACCTTCCGGATCCTCGCCCGGCCGTTCACCGAGGAGAACGGCCTGCTGACACCGTCGTTGAAGCTGAAGCGGAAGGCGATCGAACTGGCGTACACGAACGAGGTCGAGGCCCTGTACCGCACGTGACCCGTATCGCACGTGGCCCAGTCCCGTACCGACCTTTCACGCAGGCGGAAACGGGCGCAACTCCGTCGGCCGGACGGACCAAGCCCGGCGGCAGCCACACCATCGCGGCCCCGGATCTGGCGCGAGATTCCGGGGAAGACGCCTGGTGCTTCACGGCCGCCCTCCTCGGTCCCTATACCCTGCCGTGCGCGCCCCGGGGCTGACTCGCCGGTCAGCCGGAGCGGATTTCCGCGGTCAGGAATGCAACGCGGCGCATGATCGTTGAGCATAGGGAGTAACACGGAGTACCACCCTGTCGACCCTAAGGATCAAAAAGCTCGTGAGCAGCAAGGTCCCCCCGATCATCCTCAACAACGGCGTCGAGATGCCCCAGCTGGGTTTCGGTGTCTGGCAGGTGCCGGACGCCGAGGCCGAGCGAGTCGTCACCACGGCGCTGGAGTCCGGGTACCGCAGCATCGACACAGCCGCGATCTACGGCAACGAAGAAGGCACCGGCAAGGCCATCGCCGTCTCCGGTCTGCCCCGCGAGGACATCTTCGTCACCACCAAGCTCTGGAACAGCGACCAAGGGTACGACTCCACGCTGCGCGCCTTCGACACGTCGTTGGAGAAGCTGGGTCTCGACTACCTCGACCTTTACCTGATCCACTGGCCGGTGCCATCCCGGGGCAACTACATCGACACCTACAAGGCGCTTGAGAAGCTGCACGCCGACGGCCGTGTCCGCGCCCTCGGCGTGTCCAACTTCCTCCCCGAGCACCTGCGGAGGCTGGCTTCCGAGACTTCCGTCATCCCGACGGTCAACCAGATCGAGCTGCACCCGTACCTGCAGCAGCACGCAGCCCGCGCGTTCCACGCGGAGCAGGGCATCGCCACCGAGGCCTGGTCTCCGCTCGGCCAGGGAAGGGGTCTGCTGGAGGTGCCGGCCCTCATCGCGATCGCGCAGAAGCACAACCGCACCCCGGCCCAGATCGTGCTGCGCTGGCACGTCCAGCTCGGCAACATCGTGATCCCGAAGTCCGTGACGCCATCCCGGATCAAGGAGAACATCGAGGTCTTCGACTTCAGCCTGGACGACGAGGACCTCGCGGCCGTCAGTGCGCTCAACGAGGACCGGCGCCTGGGACCCGATCCGGCGACCTTCGACATGGGCTGACGGCCACCCACGAGCGAACCGGCCCCCTCGATCGAGCGACACACCGACGAAGGCCTCCCCTCCCCTCCCCTCCCCTCCCCTCCCCTCCCCTCCCCTCCACTCCACTCCCCTCCACTCCCTCCGCACGACGGCTGGGCGGCCCGCGCACCCACGGACCCGCGCGGGCCCTCGGACGACGTGCTGGCGGGTCGGCTGGAGGCCGGTACGCCGCTCGACGAGGGGGACGGGAACATGCCACCGGCTCATGCGGCTCCCCCACCCGTGCGCCGTACCGGCAGCAAAGATGTCCGTGCGCCGTAGGGGTGGGGAGCAGCCGCGCGCTGCCGTGAGCGGCGGGGGCGCAGGGGCGGCGGTGAACGCTTCTGCGCCGCGCGAAATGCGGGCGGTCGGCGGCGCGAGGATGGAGCGTGCGCGGCGAGGGCCGTGTACGGCACGATGGGCAGGAGCGACACGCGCGGACAGCCCGCGCGCGTGTCGGGCTGCTCGGCACTCCCTCTCAGCCGCCGCGTACCTCCGCGTGCAGGATCTCGAACTCCTCCAGACAGACCACCGTCACATGCGCCTTGACCGCGCTCTCGTGCCGCACCACCGCCTGCCCGGCGCGGGACGCGACGAGTGACCGGTGGTCGGCGAAGAGGGTGCCGGCCATACCACGGCCGCGCCCACGGTCCAGGAACAGGGCCGTACCCGCGAATCCGGGCAGGATCTCCAGCCGGGGCAGTGCGCCTGTCTGGAAGGTCTTGGCGACCTGCTCCGCACCGGCCGGCTCGAATTGCAGCCGGGACACCCGCAGTCCGCCACCCGTGAGGGGCCGGCGCCCGGGCTGGAAGACCGCGACCTCGTAGTTCTCCACCGACATCGTCCCCGCGAAGGGCTCCAGCAGCGTCGGCCTGCGTTCACGCATCACTTCGTCGCTGTTGTGCCGCGCCTCCTCCGACTCCCACCAGCTCACCGTGAGCAGCTTGCCGAGGTCGTGGTCGACGAAGACGCCCGCGCCCCGATAGCCGGGCCGTTCTTCGAGGAGATCGTGTCCTTGGGTGTTCAAAGCCCGGACAGCCGTGCCGAGCTGCGCCGGATCGCCGGTCGCGTACACCGCACGTACGAACATGCGTCTCGCCTCCCGGAGCGGTGACCGCCTCCGTGCCCGTCTCAGAGGCGGGCCTGTCGGGAACAGTCGCCTCCTCCAGTCTCACCATGGTTGCAAATCATCGCAATCCGCACAGACTTCGAGAACTCAGAGCGGCGAGGTGCCGGGACACGACGGCTGCTCCACCTTGTCCCACCAGGTAAGGAAATATTCCTAATAGAGACCTTCAGTCCGCCTTCAGGCGCCGACCCTCGCCGCAATGCGCGGGGCCGGCCCGCTCACGGGCCGTCCCGCCGATCCAGTGTTCCCGGCCGGACGCCAGGTCAGTTGGGCTGTCCCAGCGGACGTACGACCACGGTGTTGACGTCGACCCCGGCAGGCTGACGGATGGCCCAGACGATCGAGTCGGCGACCTGGTCCGCGGTGAGGAGGTGCCCGGGGGGCAGGCTGCCCCGGCCGTCCCAGAAGGGGGTCTCCACCCGGCCGGGGGCAACGAGTGTCACCCCGATACCGAAGTCCGTCACCTGGCGCCGGGTGTTCTCGGCGAGCCCAGTGACCGCCCACTTGGTCGCCCCGTAGATGTTGCCGGGCGAATTCACGAAACCGGCGACGCTGCCGATGAGGACGATCCGGCCGCGAGTCTCCTTCAGGGCCTGCACGGAAGCCCTGATGAGCAGGGCAGGTCCGAGGACATTGGTGAGCACCATCTCGGTCCAGCCGGCCGGGTCGCCATCAGCGACGGAATCGTGGGTGGCGATACCGGCGTTGGCGACAACGATATCCAGTCGACCGTATGCCGTGAGTGTACGGTCGACAGCATTCTGTATTTCGTCGAAGGCGGACGCGTCACCGACGACCGTCTGCAGTTCCTCCGGGTTGCCGAGCCCGTCAGCGAAGTCGCGCAGCCGCTGTTGCGAGCGTCCGGTGACGGTGACCCGATGCCCTGCAGCCAGGAGCTGACGTGCCACGGCGGCACCTATCCCACTACCACCACCAGTGACGAGCGCGACCGGAGAGTCGTCGTTCATGAGGTCCCCCTGCGATTCGTGTGCGTTGCGTAAACGCGGACAAGTCCATCACTTGGAGAGCACTCAAAGGCAAACCACCCGCCAACCGCGTCCCCAACCCCACAGGGCCGTCCAACTAGCCCGGCCGCACCGCCGTGTGCACCGTGTACGCACCCAGAACGAATGTGTCCGACCTGTGGTGCACGCTCGCCCGGTCGGAAGGGTCCAGCAGGCGGTCGAGCGTGGTCCGGTCATCGGGGTCGAGTTCGTCGCCGCACGCCTCACGCAGGCGGGACAGAGCGGCAGCGACGTAGGCACGGGCCCGGTCGGTGGCCGGGGCAGGTAGGTCGAGGAGGAAGCTACGGGTCCGGGTGTGTGTGAGGCCGGCGGCGGTCAGCAGCACCGGCCAGTCCTCGACCGCTGCGACGGAACCGGGCAGTTCGGCCCGCATCCGGGTGAACCAGTCCTCCTGCAGGGCGCCGAGGCGGGCCTGCAGCCCGGGGCGGCCGATGCCGATGTCCCGCGGCAGGAAGCGCAAGGGCAAGCCGCCTTCGAGGAGAGCGAGGGTACCGCCGGGGGCCAGCCGCTCGGCGAACGCAGCGAGGGCGGCCCGCTGGTCGCCGAGGTGGTGCAGGCTCTGACTTGCCCAGAGCAAATCGGCCGGATAGTCCAACTCCCCAAGGATGCCTGGAAGTTCACCGAGAAGGGTGCCGAACCGGTCGGCGACGCCATGCCGGGCGGCCCGGGCTCGGGCGCGTTCCAGCAGCGGCCCGGAGCTGTCGACGGCGACGATCCGGGCTGCGGGGAACGCCTCGGCGAACAAACACGAGACGACTCCGGGGCCACTGCCCGCGTCGACGATCAGCCCCGGCTCGGTCACCTCCTTCGCAAGCCATGCCATGGCCCGCTCGTACACCGGGGTGAACAGTTCCGCCTGGGTCTCCAGCAGGGGGCCCAGCTCGTTCCAATCCATGTCCGTGTCGTGCCCGTGCCCAGGCCCGTGGGGGCGGCCGTTGGCCTGCTCGTGGCGGTGTTCGGTGTCGTGGTGTGCGTCGTGCGCCATGTGGGGCAGCCTCTCGTCCGAGTACGGCCAGGATGCGACGACGCACCGAACCGGGGCCATTCCTGTTGCTGATACGGCAAAGGGTGACGGTTCGGGCCACGGGACGCCCCGGTGACGTCTACCTCTGCCGCCCGTTCCTGGTGCACGCGGCCCAGTCGCACCACGGCACACGGCCCCGTTTCATGGCGCAGCCGCCGCTGCATCCGGCCGTGCCGTACGAGTTGGAGCGGCCAGACGGAGACTACTCGGTGGTGGAATACGCGATCCGCCAGGGTCTTTCTCTGGGTGGGGGCTTGCCCCGGCAGACACTCCGCAGGTCGCCGGAGTCGTGATGGACCCGGCCGGGTCGTCGACCGCTGGGGTCGACCGGTGCGCCCTCGCTCGTGGCCTCCTGTTCGAACGGGTCACCCGCGGTCCGGAGCAGCCACCCCGGCCGCCCCGGCCGGGGTGGCTGCAACAGCCGGAATGATCGGAGTAGCTGAGACAGCTGAGAAGGCCGGGGCCGAGTGCCGCGCCGGCCAACAGCCGGGGGGCACCGGGCTGGAGCGTCAGCCGGCGGCCGGCTTCCGGTAGGCGCGCACGCTGAAGGTCGGATCCGGCCGCGGACGGTTCTGGTCCGGGAGGCGGGCGAGGCGCGCGGCGAACTCCTCGGTGCGCGGATCCCCCGGCGGCAGCATGGTGAACCAGCCACGGTGCAGGTCGGCGATGGTCTCCCGGGGGCTGCGACCTTGTCCGGCACCGCGGAACACGGACCGGCCGACAGGCTGGAGCCCGCACCGGGTGGCGTGGCCGGTGACGGTGCCGGCGGCGTCCGCGGCAGGGCGGCGAGGACGGGGGGCGAGGACGACGTCGATGTCACTGCCGACGTCGTGTGCGGCTGCCTTGTCAACGGTGGTGATGTAGACCCCGCCGGGCCGCAGCACACGGGCGCACTCGGCGACGATGGCACGGACGTCGTCGGCGTCGTCCAGCAGGTGCAGCAGCCAGACGGTGGTGACGGCGCCGAAGGCCCCGCCGCGAAAGGGCAGGCGGCGGCTGTCGGCCCGGACGATCGCGCCGGGCAGCCGGGCCGTCGCCCTACGGACCATTGCCGGGGTGAGATCCGCGCCGGTTACCCTCAGGCCGGGGCGGGCGGCAGCGAGCCGCCGGGTGACGATCCCGGTGCCGCAGGCGACGTCCAGGAGCCGGCCCACAGTGTCGGGTATCAGATCGAGAAGGGTCCGCGTGGCCGCTTCGGCGCGGGCCTCCCCGCCGCGGGAGACGTCGTAGCCGTCGGCTTCCTTGTTGTAGTCCAGCACGCCGCTCAGTGTGCGCCGTGGCCCGGGGCGATGTCCTCCACCCTGCGGGCGAGGTCGAAGTCCTTGTCGGTGACGGCCCCACCCGCGCTGTGGGTGTTCATGCTGAGGGACACGGTGTTGTAGCCGAGGGTGAGGTCGGAATGGTGGTCAAGCTCGTCCTGGACCGCGGCGATGTGTACGACCAGTGCCGCCGCCGCGAAGTGCGAGCCGAGCCGGTAGGAGCGGGCGAGCCGGTCGCCCTCCACCGACCAGCCGGGAAGCTCGGCCAACCGGTCCTCGATCTCCTTTTGCGACAGCGGTTCGACGGCCATGGCCGTGTCTCCCTTCGTAGGTGGCGCGCGGGCACGCGTTCAGCCTGCCACGTCCGGGACGTGCCCACTCCCCCGGCGCGGCGGCGGGTTGCCACGGGGCTGCGCCGCTCACTCCACGATCACGGGCGGGGCGATTAGGGTCGTCGCCATGACCATTGCCGCGCCCGGGCCCACCTCGTCCGCCACCGTCACCGACAAGGGCGCCGGTCCGCTCCTGCGCGCCTGGCGGGAGCGGCGCCGGATCTCGCAGTTGGAGCTGGCGCTGCGCGCCGAGTCATCGGCCCGGCACATCAGCTTCGTCGAAACCGGCCGGTCCCGGCCGAGCGAGAAGTTGCTGCTGCGGCTCGCCGAGCATCTGGATGTGCCGGTGCGCGAGCGCAACACCCTCCTCATGGCGGCCGGTTACGCCCCACGCTTTGCGGAGACCCCGCTGGACGACCCGGCGCTGGACGCCCTGCGCGACGGCATGCAGCGCCTCATCCAGGGCTATGAGCCCTACCCCGCGCTGGTGGTCGACGCCGGTTACACCGTCGTGGCCGCGAACCGGGGCATCGCGATGCTGCTGGAGGGGGTGTCAGCGGAGCTGATGACACCGGCGCCGAACGCGATGCGATTGACCCTGCATCCGCTGGGGCTGGCACCGCGTATCCGCAATCTCAGGGAGTGGCGCGGACATCTGCTGGCCCAGATGGAGCGGGAGATCGCCCTGTACCGCTCCGGCCGGCTGCGGGCCCTGTACGAGGAGGTGTCGGCCTACCCGGTACCCGGGGAGGGCGGGGGTGAGGAACCAGCCGAGCCCGTACCGTATTTTGCGCTGCCGATGCGGATCGAGCACGGTGGCCGGCTCCTGTCGTTCGTGTCGTCGATATCCACTTTCAACACGCCGATGGACGTCACGGTCGCCGAACTCGCGATCGAGACATTCCTACCGGCGGATCCTGCGACCGCCGCATACCTGCATGCTCTGGCTGGCTGATGGCCGGCTCCGCCCGACGGACCGCTGCTGCCGGAAGGCTCCCGGGTCGGCTGGCCGCCGGGTGGCCTACCGACCGGGGGCCCGCACAGCCCGATCATGGGGGCCCACCAAGGGGCCGGGTGCCTGGGCCCGGTGTCCGAGCCGGACCCGGTGTGCGAGACGGCGTCACGTGACAGACTGCACCGGTACTTCGGCGCGTAGGGGAGGGCGTGGCGTGAGTGAGCGGCGGGCTGCGCCCACTGTGGGCCAGGTGGTGCTCGGCAAGCGGTTGCAGGAGCTACGCGAAGCGGCGGGCCTCGGCCGCGATGAGGCCGCCCAGGTGCTTCGGGTGGCGTCGGCGACCGTACGGCGTATGGAGATGGCCGAGGTCGCACTGAAGATCCCGTACGTGCAGGTGCTCCTGTCCACCTACGGGGTGGCCGACGAGGAGGCGGCCGCGTTCGTGCGGCTGGCCGAGGAGGCGAACCAGCCGGGCTGGTGGCAACGGTTCCACGACGTACTGCCGGACTGGTTCAGCCTTTACGTGAGTCTGGAGGGCGCCGCCCGGGTCATCCGCTCCTACGAGCCGCACTTCGTGCCCGGTCTGCTGCAGACCGAGGAGTACGCACGGGCAGTGTTGGAGTCCGGAACGATCGGGCAGACCGAGCCGGAGACGATCGAACGGCATGTGTCGCTGCGTATGGAACGGCAGCGGCTGCTGGAGTGCGACGACCCGCCCCATCTATGGGTGATCATGGATGAGACGGTGGTCAGCCGTCCGGTGAGCGCACGTGCCGAGGTCATGCGGAACCAGTTGGACCGGCTGCTGGAGTACGCCGAACGGGACCGGGTCACACTGCAGATCGCCGAGTTCTCTGCGGGCCCTCATCCGGGGACGTACGCGCCGTTCACACTGTTCCGGTTCGCCGAGCCAGAGCTACCCGACATGGTGTTCACCGAGTATCTGACCGGCGCGCTGTATCTGGACTCGCGCCGGGAGGTTGCCGCGCACCTGGAGGTGCTGGACCACATGACGGCCCGGGCGGCTTCCGCGCAGCGCACGAAGAAGATCCTGCGGGAACACCTGGCGAACGCCTGATACCGAACGGGCGCATGACACCGGGCGTCAAGCGTGATGCCTCGCGAACACGGCGTGTCCTGCTGATGCCCCGGGACCGTCGGACGATGGCCTCGGGGCGGTCCCGTCCGGTCGACGCCTGGGGAACTTCCGGCCTTCCGGCCTTCGCGGATGACCCGTACGGGTCTGTGAACAGGTGCACCCCGGTACCCGCCCCTAGGTTCGAAGAACGGGGTGAACCGAGGGAGCGTGCGTGACAGGCGGACGGACGCCGACGGGACCCGGCGCGGCCCTGCCAGCCACCGGCCGCCGCCACCACGGGTCCACCTGCTGGAGAAGGCTGCTACGGAGCTGGCCGGCGAAGCGGCGCCTCCGGCCGGCCCACCCGGTGTGGGCGTGCGACGGGCCGTTCGGCCGGGACTCCGGCGACGGGTTCCTGCCGCCGCGGTCCATGCAGAACCTCCGCCCGCCGCGCGGGCGGCGGACGTCCGACGACGCGAAGGAGGCCCGATGCCCTCGGACGCGGTGTTGTACCAGGCAGCTGCACTGTGCCTGACCTATCCCGACGACGACCTCATCGCCCGGCTGCCGTTGCTGCGCGAAGCCGCCCCACAGCTACGTACGTTCACGGATTACGCGGCCATCACCTCATCTCAGGATCTGGCCGCACACTATGTGGAGGTCTTCCGTGCCGGGAACCGACACAGCCTGTATCTGAGCCGGTGGTACGAAGGCGACCTGCGACGGCGCCACCTGTTGCTGGTCCACATCGAGGATGTCTACCGGGAGCACGGTCTGGAGTGCAGCAGGGACGAACTGCCTGACTTCCTGCCCGCGGTCCTGGAGCTCACCTCGCGGACCGGCGACACCAGACTGCTGACGGAGTACCGCGGCGCTCTGGAGGGACTGCGTGCGCGGTTGACGGGCTACGGCACCCCGTATGCCTGCGTCCTGGATGCGGTATCCGCCATACTGCCGACTGTATGCAGCCGTCCGCGCCCATAACCACCCTCCGGGGGGCGCCCAGCGGGCCCCGCCGTCCCGGGCGGACACGTTCACCGCCCCCCGTCCCGGTGCGGTACCGGTTGAGGCTGGATGCGGAGCTGCCGGGCGGCGGGAGGGTCAGGCCGCGCCTCCCTTCGTGTCCCGGTCTTCGTCAACGATCTCCGCGTCCACCACTCCTTCTTCGTCGGGAGCGGCGCTCTGTTCCCCGGCCGTGCCACCGCCGGCCTCGGCGTACATGGCCTGACCCATCCGCTGGCTGACGGCAGCGAGCTTCTCGACACCAGTGCGCAGTACTGCGGTGTCCGCGTTCTGGTCGAGCAAGCCCTTCAGCTCGGCGATCGCCTCCTCGACTTCGCCGCGAGTCGCGGCGGGGACCCGGTCGTGATTGTCGCGGAGGAACTTCTCGGTCTGATAGGCAAGTTGTTCGGCCTGGTTGCGTGTCTCGGCCGCTTCGCGGCGTTCGCGGTCCTCCTCCGCGTACTTCTCGGCCTCCCGCATCATGCGGTCAATGTCCTCCTTGGGCAGGGCGGAGCCGCCAGTGACGGTCATCTTCTGTTCGCGGCCGGTCGCCAGGTCCTTGGCGGAGACGTGCATGATCCCGTTGGCATCGATATCGAAGGCGACCTCGATCTGCGGGACACCGCGCGGTGCTGGCGGCAGCCCGGTGAGATCGAAGACGCCGAGCTTCTTGTTGTAGGCGGCGATCTCACGTTCGCCCTGGTAGACCTGGATGCCGACGGAGGGCTGGTTATCGGCGGCGGTGGTGAAGATCTCCGAACGGCGCGTGGGGATCGTGGTGTTGCGTTCGATCAGCTTGGTCATGATGCCGCCCTTGGTCTCGATGCCCAGGGACAGCGGGGTGACGTCGAGCAGCAGTACGTCCTTGACGTCGCCGCGGATGACGCCTGCCTGGAGGGCGGCACCGACGGCAACCACCTCGTCGGGGTTGACGCCCTTGTGCGGGTCCTTGCCGGTGAGTTCCTTGACCAGGTCAGTGACCGCGGGCATCCGGGTGGAACCGCCGACCAAGATGACGTGGTCGATCGCGGACAGGTCCACTCCCGCGTCCCGGACGGCCTGGTGGAAGGGTTCCTTGCAGCGGTCCAGCAAATCGGCGGTGAGTTCCTGGAACTGAGCCCGCGTCAATTTCTCCTCCAGGTGCAGCGGGCCTTCGGCGGAGGCGGTGATGTAGGGCAGGTTGATCGACGTCTCCGAGGAGGACGACAGCTCGATCTTGGCCCTCTCTGCGGCTTCCCTGAGCCGTTGCACGGCCATCTTGTCGGCCGCGAGGTCGATGCCGTACTGCCCTTTGAAGCGCTTCACCAGATGCTCGACGATCCGCTGGTCCCAGTCGTCGCCACCTAGACGGGTGTCGCCGTTGGTGGCTTTCACCTCGATGACACCATCGCCGATTTCCAGCAGGGACACGTCGAAGGTACCGCCACCGAGGTCGAAGACGAGCACGGTCTGCTCCTCGCCGCGGTCCAGGCCGTAGGCGAGTGCGGCGGCGGTCGGTTCGTTGATGATCCGCAGCACCCTGAGACCGGCGATGTCTCCGGCCTCCTTGGTCGCCTGCCGCTGGGTGTCGTCGAAGTAGGCGGGCACGGTGATCACCGCATCTGTGACGTCCTCGCCGAGGTAGGACTCCGCGTCCCGCTTGAGTTTCTGCAGCACCCGGGCCGACAACTCCTGCGCGCGAAAGCGGGTGCCGTCCACGGAGCCGTGCTCGGGAAAGCGCCAGCCCGGATCTCCCATGTGGCGCTTCACGGAACGGGCGGTGCGGTCCACGTTGGTCACGGCCTGCCGTTTCGCGACCTCACCGACCAGCACGTCACCGTTCTTCGCGAATGCCACCACCGACGGTGTGGTCCGCGCACCTTCCGCGTTGGCGACGACGGTGGGTTCGCCGCCCTCCAGGACGGCCACCACCGAGTTCGTCGTCCCGAGGTCGATGCCGACTGCGCGTGTCATGTCCGTCCCCTTCCGCCCGGGTACCTGCCGCACTTCCAGCACAGGACGTGGCTGCGGCGCTGTCAATGCGCGGGCCCCGGAAACGGCGATGCCGCGCCCCGCAGCGGGACGCGGCATCGCAGACGTAGGGGTGTCAGGCCAGCTCAGCCGCCAGAGTGATGGTCGTACCAGTCAGGGCCTGGCTGACCGGGCAGTTCTTCTTGGCGTCCTCGGCGGCCGAGGCGAAGCCCCCGGCGTCCAGGCCCGGTACCTCGCCCCGCACGGTGAGGTGGACGCCCGTGATGCCCTCACCTGGCTGGAAGGTGACGTCGGCCTTGGTCTCCAGCCGGACGGGCGGGGTGCCGGCGCCGGCCAGGGCATGCGAGAGGGCCATGGAGAAGCAGCTGGAGTGGGCGGCGGCGATCAGCTCCTCCGGGCTGGTCTTGCCGTTCGCTTGCTCGGCGCGCGACGGCCACGACACCGGCTGCTGGCCGATGCCGGAGGAATCGAAGGTGACGACTCCGCTACCCTCGATCAGGTTGCCTTGCCAGACGGTGTGTGCGGTGCGCGTGGTGGCCACGGACGGTTCCTTTCGCTGAGTCCCGTTTCCCGGATTCGCTGTCCCTATCCGATCACATCCGTGCTCATCCCACCCTGAAGACCGGCCCACGCGCAGTGAACGGGAGATGACGCCCCTGGGGGGGATCAGTTAGCCCTGTTCCCGGCGTGCCCGCAGTACGTCGCACCAGCCGCCGGTAATGACCAGCGCCGGCGCAGCGGGCAGGAAGTCCTGTGCCTGGTGCAGCAGGTCGATGCAGGACCGTGCCGCCGCGCCCGTGCACCCCACGGCGCATGCGGCGCAGGGTGCCGGCGATGCGGTCGTAGACCTCCTCGGCCGACGCTCCTGCCGTCGGCCTACGGCAGGCTGCCCGCAGCGGACCGCATACGTTCGGCTGCACACAGCAGGTCGAGGTGTGGGGGTGCGCAAGCTCGAATCGAGGATCTTGTACGCGGAAGGTCGCATACAAGATCCTGGATTCAGGCGGCTCGCTCCTCCTCGTCGGCAGCGCTGAGCGGTACCTGGGGTCCGTTCAGCTCGCCCAGCCAGCGGCGCAGCACGCGGTGCAGTTGCTCGGCGCCGGTCAGCTGCCGGCCGTCCTCCGTCGGTGCGGACAGGTCCACGGGGGAGAGCAGGAACGGGTAGGACTGGGCTCCGCCGAGACCGCCGTGGGAGCCGATCTGCTCCTCGAAGGCGAGGACTGTGCCGTCGGCGGGGTCGTGGACGGAGTTCACCATGATGTCCGCAGTGTGTGGGAAGGAGTGGGTGCGGCGGACCGCGTCGGTGGCACCGGGCCCGAAGCTGGTCAGTGGCCCGGGTTCGTCGTCGAGCGCGGCGAGCGGGGTCTCGGTGCCGTGCGGGCCCAGCACCACACCGTCGTGCTCCTTGCTGCGCACTAGTAGGAAGCCGATGCCGGGGTGGTTGGCGAGGGTGGTGAGCAGGGCGGGGTGGCGTGCTTCGATCTCCTCCTTGGTCATGCGGTGGGAGATGTCCGGGAAGGAGACCAGGGCGAGGTTGCCGGAGGCGAGCACCATCGGCTCGGAGCCGCTGTCGGTGCGGTGGCGGCCGTGGTTCTCCTCTACGGGCCGGCGCAGTGCGGCCCGGACGGCGGCGCGGGCCTCGGCGCCGCTGTGGGTGCGCTCGGCACGGCGTGGAACGGGCAGTCCGCAGCCGGCCCGGACGAGGTCGCCCAGGGTGAGACCGTAACGGGCGCGGAAGGTTTCGCCGGGGCTCTGGCCGTGGTCGGACAGGACAACGATCCGGTAGGGGCGGGGAGCGTGTTCGGCGACGCGTTGGATGAGTGCGAGGGAGCGGTCGAGGCGCTGCAGGACCTTCTCGGCGTCGTGGGAGCCCGGGCCGGAGTGGTGGGCGACCTCGTCGTAGGCGACGAGGTCGGCGTAGACGGCGGTGCGGCCGGCGAGCATGTCGCCCATCACCGCGGTCACGACGACGTCCCGTTCGACGGTGGTGGCGAAGGCCCGGACGAGGGGATAGAGGCCGCTGCGGCTGACCCGCGGGCGTTGGTTCCTGACCCGGGCCCGGGCGGACTGGCCGATCTCGCGCGCCACCTCGGCGACGAAGGAGAGGGCGGTGCGGACGGCGTTGGCGGGGTCGGAGAAGTAGGCGAAGTAGCCTGCGCGGGATCGGTATTCCCGGCCGCGGCGGCGGGTGGTGATCGACAGGACGAGTGCCTGTTCGCCGGCGCCGCCGCTGAAGAGGTTGCCGCGGCTGGCGCCGTCGGCGGTGAGCAGTCCACCGTCGCCCGTATGCAGTATGGCGCGGCGCTGG
The DNA here is from genome assembly GCF_000802245.2 of Streptomyces pluripotens. Lineage (NCBI taxonomy): Bacteria > Bacillati > Actinomycetota > Actinomycetes > Kitasatosporales > Streptomycetaceae > Streptomyces > Streptomyces pluripotens. Next base: position 6,348,592 of record NZ_CP021080.1, on the reverse strand, counting down.
AGTTCGGCGGCGCTGGTCGGCCGGTTGCACACCATCACCTCCCCCCGGTCTTTCTCGTACCACCGGAAGGCCGGCACGTCGAAGGTGCTGCCGTGCAGGATGCCGAGTTGGCTGGCGCCGGTCTGGCTGGACCAGTCGGTGCGCCATGAGGTGAGCCGGTGGGTCGGTTGTCCACCGTCGCCGGTCGACAGCCAGCGGGCGACGGTCGGCATCAGTCCCTTGCCGACGGCGTCCGCGAGGACGTCGTGGCCGACGCCGTCCAGTTGGACGCAGACCAGGCCGGGAGTGGACGGGCAGGGCGGGTGGGACCGGCGGCTGCGGGTGGCGAGCCGGTGCAGGCGACGCCGGTAGGTCTCGTCGTCGCGCACAGCGAGGGCGGCGCCGGTGGCCGAGGCGACCGCGGACATCACGGCGGCGACGATGACGGCCGTCTCCGGGGCGGCCTCGCCTCGGCCGGAGGGGTTGATGCGCAGGGCGAGCAGCAGCAGGGAACCGTTGAGGAAGAAGACCAGCAGGCCCAGGACGAGGGCGGGCACGAGCAGCAGCAGCCGGACGAGGAGCGGCCACACCACGGCGGAGAGCACGCCGAAGGCTCCGGCGCCGCAGGCGGCCGTAACGGCGATGCGGGTGGCGCTGTCGCCGTCAGCGGACTGGAGTCGGAAGTCGGGCAGGAGTGCGGCGAGGACCAGCATGGTGATGGTGGAGACCGCCCATACGGCGGTGCTCCGCCCGATCTGGCTGGCGACTCGACGCCACCGCACGTCTCGCACGCCCCGTACACCTCACGTCCTGGCCCGCTCGAACATCGGGGCCTGGATCCACCCTGTCATACGGGCTGGGGTGTGCCCGGGCGGGTCATCGGGGTCTCACCGTCCGTCGTAGCCTGCCGTCGGCATCGACAGCCGTCGGTGCACCCGTGCCTTCATGTGCGCATCGTACGACGGTTCGGCTCGTCCCACGGTTTCCACGCGCACGCCGCGGCGGGTGCATTCGGCCGTGAACGCCTCCACCGAGGACAGGGCTCGCTGGAGCACGCGCAGGCTGGGGGTGACGAACACGTCCACGCCGGGTCGTACTCCCTCCCACAGGGCGCTGTGGTCGAAGCGCAGCCCGCCGACGAGGAGTTCCCGGGCGACCACGTATCCGTGTTCCGCAGCCCAGTGGGCGCACATCGCGTGCTGGCTGCGGGAGTCCACCAGGAAGGGGTCGGCTTCCAGTTCCTCCAGGGGTGTCAGGCTCGCGATGGCGGTGACGCGTACCTGCGTGATCGCGTCGAAGGCGCCGCGCGGCTGTCCCATGGCGTCCCCCTCACCTCCGGGTTTCGCCGCCGACCCTACTCCTGCCCGTAGGCTTCGGGGAGTCGTCTGAAGGAGGTGGAGAAGGTGCCCGTGGAGATCACGTGGTGGGGTCATGCCACCTGTACGGTGACGGATGCGAACACACGGGTGCTCACCGATCCTCTGTTCGCCCGCCGGCTGGTGCATCTGCGGCGCCGGCGTGGTGGCGTACCGCCAGCGGGAGCCCGCCACGCCGACGTGGTGCTCGTCTCCCACCTGCACGCCGATCATCTGCACCTGCCCTCGCTGGCCGGACTCGCTCCGGGCACGCGGTTGCTCGTTCCGGGGGGCGCGCCGCGTGCGGTACCGGGTCTGCGTCGTCTGAGGCAGTTGCGGATCACCGAGGTGGTCCCCGGGGACGAGGTGCGGATCGGGAATCTGCTGGTCAGGGCGGTGCCTGCGCTCCATGACGGTCGGCGACTGCCGGTGGGCCCGCACCACTCCCCCGCGCTCGGCTATGTCGTGGAGGGCGAGGCACGGACCTACTTCGCCGGGGACACCGGACTGTTCGAGGCCATGGCCGAGCAGGTCGGGCCGGTGGACGTGGCACTGCTCCCGGTGGGCGGCTGGGGACCGTACCTGGGTGAGGGGCATCTGGACGCGGGGCGGGCGGCGCGGGCGCTGACCCGGCTGGCACCGCGTGTCGCGGTGCCGGTGCACTACGGCACGTACTGGCCAATCGGCATGGATGCGGTGCGCCCGCACGAATTCCACGCGCCGGGTGACGAATTCGTGCGCCTGGCAGCTGTGGCCGCGCCGCAGGTCGCGGTGTACCGGCTCGGGCACGGGGAGAGCGTCCGGCTGGAGGTCGCCCGGTGACTCTGTGGCCCTGCGCCGCGGGGCTCGCTGTGGCGTCGGTGTCCACCGTGCCGCCGGAGTCGACCCAGCGGGCGGTCGGCTATCCGTCATTGTTCCTGTTGGTGCTGATCGGGGCGCTGGTGCCGGTGGTGCCGACGGGGGCACTGGTGAGTTCGGCGGCGGTGGTGGCGTTCCATGAGACGGCGCCGTTCGCGTTGGCCCTGGTGTTCGTCACGGCGTCGCTGGCCGCGTTCTTGGGGGATGTGACGCTGTACTGGCTGGGTCGGCGCGGCATGCTGTCGAGGAACGGCTCCCGGTGGCTGGATGCGATCCAGGCGCGGGCGCCGGAGGAGCGGTTGGTGCTGGCGCGGGAGCGGCTGGCCGGGCACGGGGTTGCCGTGCTGGTGTTGTCACGACTGGTGCCCGCGGGACGTATTCCGGTGATGTTGGCCTGTCTGCTGGCCGGGTGGCCACTGCGGCGGTTCGCGCGGGGCAACGCGCCGGCGTGCCTGGCATGGGCGCTGACGTACCAGGTGATCGGGATCCTGGGTGGGTCGTTGTTCGAAGAGCCGTGGGAGGGTGTGGTGGCGGCGGTGGCGCTGACCGTGGTGATCGGTGCGGCGCCGGGGCTGGTGCGGAAGTTCCGGCAGCGGCACCGGTGACCGGGGCGTCGTTGGGGTGCGCGTGTGCGGTACGGGCGTGTGCACGGTCGGTGGTCCTGGGTGGTGCGAGTGCTTTCAGGGGCGGGCCCGTCCGATGTGCCTGGTCGGGCCGGTGGCGCCGGGACCACGTGTCATGCGGGTCGGGGGTTGCCGACAGGTGGCCGGGTGCCGCGGAGCCCCGGTGGCACACCGTGCCGGTCAGGGGATGAGGTCGAGCACCCGGGAGGCGCCCACGGGAAGGTCCCACAGGTCGCCGCGGTCCAGCCCTGCCTGGTCCCAGGCCGTCCGCACTCTCGTGAGCGGTTCCAGAACGGGTTCGGCGGAGAGGATGAACGTGCCCCAGTGCATGGGGGCCATGCGGCGCGCGCCGAGGTCGATCGTGGCCCGGACGGCTTCCTCGGGATCGCAGTGGACGTCGCTGAGCCACCAGCGGGGGTCGTAGGCGCCGATGGGCATCAGGGCGAGGTCAATGCCCGGGTAACGGCGGCCGATGCGGGAGAACCAATGGCCGTAACCGGTGTCACCGGCGAAGTAGAGGCGCTGTCCGCCGGACGCGGTGAGGACCCAGCCGCCCCAGAGACTGCGGCAGGTGTCGGCGAGGGTGCGCTTGGACCAGTGGTGGGCGGGTACGAAGTCGAAGCGCACGCCGCAGAGTTCGGCCCCCTCCCACCAGTCCAGTTCGGTAACGCAGGTGAACCGGCGCCGGCCGAACCAGGGCCCGAGGCCCGCGGGTACGAGTACCGGGGTGGTGCGCGGGAGCCGGCGCAGGGTGGGAGCGTCGAGGTGGTCGTAATGGTTGTGGCTGATGACGACGGCGTCGATGTGGGGCAGGCTGTCCCAGGCGACGCCGACGGGAGTGATGCGGGCCGGGGTGCCGATGATGCGTCGGGACCAGACCGGGTCGGTGAGGACGGTCAGCCCGCCGATCCGGACGATCCAACTGGCGTGTCCCGCCCAGGTTACGGCGAGGGCTTGGCTGCCGACGCGAGGAAGCGGGGCGGGTTCGTACGGGACGTGGGGAACGCCGGCGAGTCCCTCCTGGCCGGGGCGTGTGGAGCCTTCGCGGGCGAAGCGGGCGAGGGCCTTGAGGCCTGGCAGGGGGGCGGTCAGCCGGTCGTGGAACGTCCTTGGCCAGAACCGGTGTTCGCCAAGGGGGCGGGGCTCGGCCAGCGGGGGGAACGGTGTGGCGAAGGGGGACGGCGCGTCGACTCGGTCGGGTGCCGCGGGCGTCGCGGTCCTGGTCCCCGCCGGGGTCGTCACGGTTGCCGTGTCCGCCGCGGGCTTCGCGGTTGCGGTGGTGCCGGCCGCCCCCGTGGTTGTCGCGGCCTCCCCGGACCGGTGCGTCTGCTGCGTCATCGAAGGGGCTCCCCTCGCTGGGCGTCGTCGCGGAGATCGTCGAGGACCGACTTCAAGGAGATCAACGAGCGTTGCACGTGTGGCAGTTCCAACGGCGCGGGTGACGTGAGGCTTTCCGTGCGTTCCTCGTCCGTGCTGCCCAGCAGGGGGCCCGTGGCGAGTCGTACGCGCAGCGCCCCGAGGTCGTCGCCGAAGCGGTGGCCGCCGGAGGCGGGCATACCGAGCCGGGCGGTGAGGAAGTCTTCCAGTTCCTGTGCGTCGCCGACTCCCCGGGCAGTGAGCGGTTCGCGCAGCGGTCCGAGGTCGACGTACAGGTGGCGGCCGGCCTGTGGTGGCCGGGTGAGGGCGCCCGCGGCCACGATCGCGGCGTGCGCAGCCGCGGCCACACGGGCGTGGAGTCGTACGGTGGCCGTGCGGCGCTCCGCGACGGGTGGGGGTTCGTCCAATGCGTATCCGGCGGCCACGGCGACGGGTGCGGCGATGCGTGCGCCGAGCGCGGTGAGGATGTCGAGCACGCGTGCGTGGAGGTGTTGTCCGGGTTCGGTCGCCGGGAAGCGGGCGACGGCGGCGGGCCAGGCAGGGGGTAGCAGGGCGCCGGCGAGGTCGGTGACCACGGTGACCCGATCGGGGCGCATCTCCGCGGGGCTGAGCAGGACGGTCTCGTGCGGAGCGTGCAGCGTGTCGCGCCAGGTCTCGTCGCTGACCAGGTGGAGTCCCTCAGCCGTCGCGGCTTCAACCGTCTCGTGCAGCAATTCGGGCGGGGCGACGGTGGCGGTGGGATCGTCGGCGACGGATAGCACCAGCAGCCGCGGGTCGCCGCCTTCGACGCGGACGCGCCGGATGGTTTCCAACAGGGCGTAGGGATCGGGGACGCCGCCGCTCCCGGCGGGTGTGGGTACGTGGAAGACGGGTCGGCCCAGCAGCCGGGCGTAGGGTGCCCACCATGCGGCGCAGGGGCGGGGTACGAGGACGTCGGCACCGTCCCCGGCGAGCGCGGCGGTGACGGCGAGCAGCAACGCGGGAGCGCCGGGGCCGGCCGCGACGTGGTCGGGTACGCAGGGCAGCCCGCGCCGTGTCCAGTAGCCGCAGGCCGCCTCCAGCAGGGCGGGGGCGCCTCCGATGGGCTGGGCGTCGGCGCGGCCCGCAGCGGCGGCGAGTACGGCGGTGAGGTCGGGTAGCACGGGCAGACCGTCGTCGGGCAGTGGTGGGCCGTAGCGGACGGGGCCGTGGCCCTCGGGGTCCGTCAGACGCATCTCCGTCTCCGTGCAGTCCGTGGTGCCGTGAGTCGATCGGCCCGGGCCGATCGACTGCTGTCTGTCGCCTTTCCGGGACCCGTTCTCTGCCGTCCCTTCCAGTGGGGTGCATCGGGGTCCGTTGGGGTCCGGGTCCATTCCGCTGGGGTCCGTCCAGCCGTCGGCCTGACCTGGTCGTCCTGATCTGTACGTGCCGAAGGTGCAGGTGATGCGTACGGTGATCGTTGGTTTGTGTTCCCGGGATGGTGTGTACCCGCCACGCGGAACTCCATGAGGCTGCTGGGAGTTGCCCGGATCACAGGCCTGGGGTCCGCCGTCCCGCGGTCCGGCGGTGGCCGTACACCCGGTAGCCGGCCCCCCCGAAGGCGGTGGCGATGAGCGCACCGCCCGCGATAAGGGCCGGGACCGAGTCGTTGAAGGTGCCTCCGGCTCCGGCCTCCACTCCGCGTTGCACGGTGGCCGGGGCGCACCCGTGGGCGGCGGGGGACGGCTCGGGGCAGCCGGGTCCATCCGAGCAAGGCGCGCTGCGGAGCCCGGCGCACCGGTCGGCGCCGTCGGAGCAGGGGCCGGTTCCGGTGCACTCCGGTCCGGTGTTGTGGCACTGTTCGTTCTCGCGGCACGGAGGGGAGGACGCGCACGCGTCGCCCTCGTGGCAGTGCGTGCCGTCCTCACAGGGCTCTTCCCAGCACTGGCCGCCGTCCCCGCAGGGCTTGACGCTCGCGCAGGCAGGGGTGTCTGCGCACGGTCCCGGTTCGGCGCACGGATCACCGTCGTCGCCGCGCGCGCCGGTACCGGGGGTCATCGGTGCCTGGTCCGGTACACCGGGGACTTTTGGGCAGTTGCCGTCGATGCTCCAGACGGCATCCGGGCGCGTGCCCGCGGGGTCGTTCGCGGGGCGGTCCACGGGGTCGTTCGCGGGGCGGTCCACGGGGTCGTTCGCGGGGCGGTCCGCAGCTCTGGCCGTCGCAGCTCTGGCGTCCGCGACGAGCAGTGTGGTGACGGGGGAGGCGGTGGCTGTGTGGGAGGTTACGGACGCGTGTGTGCCGGTGCCGTCGACGCGGCTCGGGTGCGGCGCACCGTCGTCGAAGGCCCGGGAGGTGGTGGCGGGGGTGTCGGGCAGCACGCCGTTGGCGGTGTCGCAGGGCACGACCAGGGTGCCGGTGCCACCGGGGCGGACGGCGTGGGGGGCGACCCGGGCGGCGGGGCCAGCCGATGCGGCAGGCCCGACCAGGGCCAGTACGGCACCGGCAACGCAGGCGACGAACAGGGCACGGGCGGTGCGGCGCATGGGGCGGGCTCCTCGGTGGCGACATCGGGGCGGGTGGGGGCGCGGTGTGCCGGGTTCGGCGGCACGGCATGCGGCGCCACGGGGGCGGGACACGGGTACGTGCCCTTGCTGTCATGACAGCCCGGGTGGCGGCGCGTCGCGCGCGGCCGGACCCATTCGCGGGACATGACCGGCCGGTCGGGTGACGGCGGCGGCCCGGAAGGGCCAGCCGCGGAGCCAGCCGCGCGGTGCCCGGTGGGCCGGCGACAGCACCGTGGGCAGGAGCCCACCGCGGTAAGTGGCCCGGGCGCTGGGGCGGGCAGGTGGCGAAGCGGGCTGATTCCGGCGGGCGGATCCGGTGTCGGCCGAAGGCCGCCGGGTACTCGAGGGGAACTGCCGACCGCTGGGATCCGGTTCGCCGGGTGCCCGGTGCGGACTTCGATCCTCTGGAGGGAGCCATGCAGCGAGGCAGTGACCGGCTGAGCGTCTACCGGGACGATGAGATGAAGCACGAGCTCAAGGACCTGCTCAGGTCCGGGCATCCCACGCGCGTCGAGGAGTGGCATGATCCGGAGCCGACGGCGGACGACGACCCGGAGGTCTGGAGCGGTCCGGTGGCTCCCGGGCAGACCGGTGCGTCGGTGGGGGCGGTCCGGCTGGTTCTGGCCCGGTATCTGAACCGGCATCTCTTCCCGGCGAAGGCGGGCGAGCTGGCCCGGGTGCTGCGCCGGGGCAATGCGCCCGGTGCGTTGATCGACGCGGTGGCGGATCTCCCGCGCCGGGAGCGGTACGGGACACGGTATGAGAACGTGCAGCAGCTGGCGGAGGCGCTGGTGGGCCGCGCGTGAACCGGGGCCTGCCGGGAGCAGTAGTGAGCCTGGGTGCACCGGACGATGCGCAGGAATGGTCCGGTGACGGCTGGTACACCCGGTGTGCTTCACCGGGGTGGGAGGGCTGACCGGCTGCGGCGTGCGAACGGGGGTGAAGCGCGAACGGGGGAACGAGGGGCGGCCCTGACTGAGCCAGTCTTCCGTGCAGGGGCCGGGGCGGGGTCTGTTCCGGGCCCGGGTGCCGGAACAGAGGGGGTTTCGGCCCAGACGCCGGGCGGCGGGTCAGTTGCCGGCCGTGTCCGGAGTCGTGGATTCGCCGCAGCCGCGCTCACGGGCGCCCTCGCGGGTGCGGCCCGCGCTCACCAGGCGGCGCGGGTTGCGGCGCAGGTACTCGCCCTCCAGTTGGGCCATGCGCTCATTGTGGGCCCGCAGTGCGTCGTTCGAGCCGTAGAGGAGGGTGTCGTGGCGCGTACGGTGGATCGTCTCCAGCTCCTTCATGAGCTGCTGGTCGTCCAGCCGGCTGGCGTCGACTCCGGTCATGGTGATGCCCCGCTCGTCGTGTCCGTGTCCGTGGCTTGGATGCCCGCCCGGAAGGCACTGCCCCCGAGCGGTTTCCGGGAGAAATCCATCGAGCTCGCGTTCCTGAGTCCACTGTACGAACATCCGGGGTTCCGGGCCTCCGCATGCGGCGGCGTCTCCGGGACCGCGCCGGCGACGTGCTGGTCCGGGCGGTTGAGGTCGTGACGGACGTGGCCGGTCGTCCCACCCGGGCGCCGGTCCAGTCCAGGACCGGCGCCCGGGTGCGCGGGCGTTCCGGTCCGCGGGCGTTCCGGTGCGCTGGTGCGCTGGTGGTCTCGCCGGGTGGGCGGGGCCGGGTCAGCGTGCGCGTTGCACCCTGCGTTCGTCCCAGACCGGATCGGGGGTCTCGCGGACGCGGCCGTCGCTGCCAAAGACCAGGAAGCGGTCGAAGGAGCGGGCGAACCAGCGGTCGTGGGTGACCGCGAGGACGGTGCCCTCGAACGATTCCAGGCCTTCCTGCAAGGCTTCGGCCGATTCCAGGTCGAGGTTGTCGGTCGGCTCGTCCAGCAGGAGTGCGGTGGCTCCCGCCAGTTCCAGCAGCAGGATCTGGAAGCGGGCCTGCTGACCACCGGAGAGGCGATCGAATGCACGTTCGGCCTGTTGGGTCAGCTCGTAGCGGCGGAGCCGGGACATGGCGGCGCCCCGGTCCTGGGAGTGATCCTTCCAGAGGATGTCGAGAAGGGTGCGGCCCTGGAGTTCGGGGTGGGCGTGGGTCTGCGCGAAATGGCCGGGCTGGACCCGTGCGCCCAACCTGAACGCGCCGGTGTGCGCCACATCGCCGCCGGCCAGCAGGCGCAGGAAGTGTGATTTCCCGGAGCCGTTGGAGCCGAGGACGGCGACCCGTTCGCCGTAGAAGACCTCCAGGTCGAACGGCCGCATCAGGCCGGTCAGTTCAAGACCGTTACAGGTCAGGGCTCTCACACCGGTACGGCCGCCCTTCAGGCGCATGGTGATGTCCTGCTCGCGCGGCGGCTCGGGCGGTGGTCCGGCCTCCTCGAACTTGCGCAGCCGGGTCTGTGCGGCCTGGTAGCGGGATGCCATCTCGTGACTGACGGCAGCGGCCTGACGGAGGTTCAGGACCAGTTTCCTCAACTGGGCGTGTTTCTCGTCCCAGCGGCGGCGCAACTCCTCGAAGCGGGCGAAGCGTTCACGGCGGGCGTCGTGGTAGGTGGCAAAGCCGCCGCCGTGCACCCAGGTGTCGGCCCCGGCGGGCCCCGGCTCGACGGAGACGATCTTCTCGGCTGCGCGGGCGAGGAGTTCGCGGTCGTGGGAGACGAACAGCACGGTCTTGCGGGTCCCCTTGAGCTGTTCCTCCAGCCAGCGCTTGCCGGGAACGTCGAGGTAGTTGTCCGGCTCGTCCAGGAGCAGCACCTCATCGGTGCCGCGCAGCAGCGCCTCCAGCACGAGGCGTTTCTGTTCGCCGCCGGACAGGGAGCGCACCTGTCGCCACTGTGCCCGCTCGTACGGCACGCCGAGCGCGGCGGTGGTGCACATGTCCCACAGCGTTTCGGCCTCGTAGCCGCGCGCCTCGGCCCAGTCGGCGAGGGCCTGGGCGTACGTCAGCTGGGCGGCCTCGTCGTCGACGGTCATGATGGCGTGCTCGGCCTCGTCAACGGCTCCGGCCGCCGCTCGGATGCGCGGCGGGGCGACCGAGACGAGGAGGTCGCGTACGGTCGTCTCGTCCCGTACGGAACCCACGAACTGGGGCATCACGCCGAGCCCGCCACTGACGGTGACGGTGCCTCCGTGCGGCTTCAGCTCGCCGGAGACCAGCTTCAGCAGGGTCGTCTTGCCGGCGCCGTTGGGGCCGACCAAGGCGACGGAGGTGCCTTCGCCCACCCGGAACGACACGTCCCCGAGCAGGGCCCTTCCATCGGGCAGGTGGTACTCGAGGTGCGCGGCTTCCAGGTGTCCCATGCGCAGGGATTCTCCCGGGGCGGGCGGATCCGGGCAAACGCTTATCGGGTGTGATCCAACGGCTCCCCCGCCGGGCCGCTCTCGCCGGCCGGTTCCACGGTGGCGCCCTCCCAGCGCAGGGCCTTCCAGCCGTCGGCCGGGGTGCCTTCGAGGATCACCACACCGGTGTTCCGCAGTGGGCGGGCGACGGCGAAGGTCACGTCAAGGTTGACTGCCCGGGCGGCGGTCCACACACGGATCGCGGCGCCGTGGCTGATCATGGCCACGGTGCGGGCACCGCTCACGGCCGCCTCGGCGATCACGGCGTCGTACCGGGCGAGGGCCTCCTTGCCGTTCTCCCCGCCAGGGATGCGCGGTGCAGTGTCCCCGGCCGCCCAGGCAAACACGGTTCGCAGATACCGCTCGGCCCCGCGCGAGTGGCCGGGAAGCATCTCCAGATCACCGGCGGACAGCTCGCGGATTCCGTCGCGGATGATCTGGTTCAGGCCGCGGGCGGCGGCCAGTGGGGCGGCTGTGAGCTGGGTGCGTACGAGAGTGGACGTGTACAGGGCTTCGATGTCCTCGTCGGCGAGGGCCTCGGGCAGTGCGGCGGCTTGCGCCTCGCCGAGCGGGGTCAGCCCGGGGCCCGGGGCGGCAGTGTCCAGCAGTTGCCGCACATTGGACCGGGTCTGGCCGTGGCGGACCAGAAGCAGGCGCATCCGGCGGATCTCCTTACGCGCCAGCCGGGCGTACGGCGCCCGGACGCACGGGAAGCGGGCACTTCAGGGTATCCGCACTCCTTGATCCCGGCCCCCCGGACCCGGCCTCGGTCACACCCCACCACGTCACACCACGTCACACCACCGACGGTAGGGATCTCGCGCGGCCGAACGGCGTCCGGTCATGCGCGCCGAACGGCGTCACCGCGAAACCGCCGGCGGACGCGCGCTGCTGCCGCGAAGAAATCCACGAAGCGACCCGTGGGGCCGTGACCGCTGACCGGTGCGGGCCGGGGGCCGTCGCGGACCGAGTCGGCCGCGGGCGGGTCCATCCATGCGGGCGGGGCCGAGGACCTGATGCTCCACTGCCCCCCGCACCACAGCTCCCTGATGTTGCATCAGTCCAATATGCGATATGCGAGTCTCACCATTCGATAGGAGGCGTACCGTGGGACATGCGGCCGGACGGGGTCTGGGGCCATCGCTCGGTACTGCCGGGTCGGCAGGACGGGACACAAGGAACGCATTCGAATGCGACGGGATATTGGCGTGATGCCACCGGAAGGGACACGACCATGCCGAAAGCGCGAGAGACCGCCGTCTACACGCACGGGCACCACGAGTCGGTGCTGCGATCGCACACCTGGCGCACTGCCGCCAACTCCGCGGCCTATCTGCTGGGCTCGCTCAAGCCCGGCATGACGGTCCTGGACATCGGCTGCGGCCCGGGGACCATCACCGCCGACTTGGCGGAACTGGTTCCCGAGGGCCAGGTCACCGGGGTCGACATCGCACCGGGAATCCTGGAACGGGCCCGGGCCACCGCTGCCGGACGCGGTCTGGCGAACGTCAGCTTCGCGGTCGCCGACGTGCACGCCCTGGACTACCCGGACGACACCTTCTGCATGGTCCACGCCCACCAGGTGCTCCAGCACGTCGGCGATCCGGTGCAGGCGTTGCGGGAGATGCGCCGGGTGACGAAACCGGGCGGGTACGTCGCCGTGCGCGACGCGGACTATGCGGCGATGACGTGGTATCCGACGGTTCCAGGCCTGGACCAGTGGCTCGATCTCTACGAGCGGGTGGCCCGCGCGGGCGGCGGCGAGCCGGACGCCGGGCGGCGACTGAAGGCGTGGGCGCTGGCCGCGGGGTTCCGGGACATCATCGTCACCACCGGCACTTGGACGTTCACCACCGACGCCGAGCGGGCCTGGTGGAGCGGCCTGTGGGCGGACCGCACCGTCTCCTCGGCCTATGCCGAGCGGGCCACATCAGGGGGCCACGCGACAGCGGAGGAATTGCGGGCGGTCGCGGAGGCCTGGCGGGAGTGGGGAAGGCAGGAGGACGGCTGGTTCGCAGTCCTGCACGGGGAGATTCTGTGCCGCGTGGAAGTCTGATCCACGGGTTTCGGGAAACCCGCAGGGCAGGAGGTTCACGTCATGACTGCCATCCTGCTGGTTCTGCTTGTGGCCCTGATTCTCGTCGGTGTCGGATTCGTGGTGAAGATGATCTGGTGGATCGCCCTGGCGGTGCTGATCGTGTGGCTGCTGGGATTCCTGGTCCGGGGCTTGATCGGTTCAGACGACAGGAACCGCGGGCGCCGATGGTGATGTCCGCCGGCCGACGGCAGCGGTGCACACCGTCCGGTTCTCGAAGGGCTAGTCCAAGTGGTTCACGGGCGAGGCGGGCTCCTCTCAAAGCGCCGCTCCCCCTCGCCCCTCCGATGGACCGCCGCGTCATCCCTTGATGCCCTCAGCCGTACTTTCCCCCGTGAACGAGTAGGCGGCCCAGGGACCGGTGAGTACGACCCGGACCCCGGGGGCCTCGCCCTTCGCGCGGTCCACCAGTTCCACGAATTCCTCGGAGTGCGTGCGTGGCACCAGATAGGCCGCATCCAGCACGTTCCGGCCCGGCTCCGCGGCTCGCGGGGACTCCTCCCTGGAAGGCGGGGATTCCTGCGGGGTGCGCAACCGGACGTCACAGGCGTGCTGGGAAAGCCGCTCGTGCAGGGCCTGCGCGAACGTACCGGCCCGCTGCTGCCTCTCCTCCTGGGCGCGAGTGCCTGCCTCCCGGCGGTGCGGCCGACCCCGCCCGTCCGTGGGTTCCACCGCGAGCCCGGCGGGCCCGCCAGGCTCGGGCTCCAGATACACCTTCACGCCCCACTCCACCCGGCCGGCCAGGCGGTTCAGGGTGTTCCGGAAGTCGTCCTCGCGGTTCTCGATCATCGTGCGCACCCCGCTGTCGTCCGGAAAGACGGTCGCCAGCCGCAGCGGCAGCGGAGTGGTGACCGTGGTGAGCGCGTCGATCACGCCCTGGTGCGAGCGTGTGGTCGCGGTCAACCAGTCCGGGTCGGCCAGGTGGGCTCTGAGGGCTTCCCCGGCGAAGTCGGACCGCGGAACCGTACTGACGACCGCGACCAGCCCGCGATGACGCAGCAACGCAGGTGGGGCGCCCCCGATGCCCGTGAGCTGGGTTTGCAGGGGAGTCCCGAAGGGACGACAGACGGCGTACACGTAGCGCAGACCGCTCATGGTGCCTCCCTTCGACGTCCGACCCCGGCTCCGGCGTCTCCAGCCAGGGAGTGCGCGTTGCCCCGGCCCGCTCCGTCCAGGGCCGGACCGCCCCGCCGGATCCGGACCGGGGTGCACCGGGCCGTTCCCCTTCCGGTAGACGCCCATCTCCCAGTCGATGCCCACCTCCCCGGTCTTGTCCACCGAGGCGATGGCGAGCCCCGGTGGTGCACGGCCCTTCGCCGGGGTGGTCGGCGGGACGGCCCCCCGTCTCCTGCGCGATGGTCCCACCACGCGAGGACGGCACCGTGCCGGGCCCGTTCGGTCCTCACCCCGCGGCGGGGCGCGGGTACCGTACGTGTGCCACCGCGGCTCATCGCGCCACCGTCTCCTCCACCAGCAGCCTGACCGCCGCCGAAATACCCGCGGCGTCGATGCCGGCCGCGTGCAACTGTTCGTCGGGAGCGGCCGAGCCGGGCATGGTACGCACGGCGAGCCGCACCGTGCGGGGCCCGGGTCGACCGTCGGCGAACACCTCTGCGACGGCGTCCCCGAGGCCGCCCTCGGCGTGGTGGTCCTCGACCGTGAGGAGGCAGCCGGTCTCCTCGGCGGCCCCGCGCAGTGTGTCCGCGTCGACGGGCTTGACGGAATAGAGGTCGATGACTCGTACCCGGATGCCGTCCTCGGCGAGCCGGTCGGCGGCGGCGAGCGCCTCGTGCACGGTGACCCCGGCCGCCACGACCGTCAGCCGGTCGTCCTCGCTGCTGCGCAGCGTCCTGCTGCCGCCAGCCCCGAACTCCTCACCGGGGCCGTAGACCACCGGGGTCCTGCCGCGCGTGGTGCGCAGATAGCGGATGCCGTCGAGGCTGGCCATGGCCGCGACCAGCTTCGCGGTCTGGTTGGCGTCGCACGGGTAGAACACGGTGGAGCCGTGCACGGCGCGGAACATCGCCAGGTCCTCCAGCCCCATCTGCGAGGGCCCGTCCTGGCCGATCGCGACCCCGGCGTGCGAGCCGACCAGGTTGATGCCCAGGCCGCTGATGGACGCCATGCGAATGAAGTCGTGGGCGCGGGTGAGGAACGCAGCGAACGTCGATGCGTACGGCACCCAGCCGCGCACGGCCATGCCCGCAGCGGAGGCGACGAGCTGTTGCTCGGCGATGTAGCACTCGAAGAACCGGTTGGGGTGGGCCTTGGCGAACTCCTCGGTCCGGGTGGAATCACCGACCTCGCCGTCCAGGGCGACGACGTCGCCGCGGGCGCCGCCGAGCGCGGCAAGCGCCTTGCCGAAGGCGTCCCTGGTGGCGACCTCCTCCCCCACGTCGAAGGCGGGCAGCTGCAGTGCCTCGGTGGTGACCGGGCGTGGCGCGGCGGCGGCCGGCGGCTCACTGACCCGGACGTGCGTGGTACGGGGGCCGCCCAGTTCGGCGATGGCCGCTTCGGCCTCGGGCAGCGGTTTGCCGTGGAGTCCCTCGCGGTCCTCGACGGAAGCCACACCCTTGCCCTTGAGCGTGCGGGCCAGGATCACGGCGGGCTGCCCAGTGGTGGCCAGGGCCTGTGCGTAGGCCCGGTCGATCGCGTCGACGTCGTGGCCGTCGGTCTCGATGGCGTGCCAGCCGAAGGCCTGGAAACGACGTGCGTAGGCGTCCAGGTCGTGTCCGTGCCGGGTGGGGCCGCGCTGCCCGAGCCGGTTGACGTCTACGATCGCGATCAGGTTGTCGAGGTTCTCGTACCCGGCATGTTCGGCGGCTTCCCAGACGGAGCCCTCCGCCAGCTCGCTGTCGCCACACAGCACCCACACACGGTAGCCGGTGCGGTCCAGGCGCTTCGCGGCGAGCGCGATACCGGCCGCGATGGGCAGGCCCTGGCCGAGTGAGCCGGTGGCCGTCTCCACCCAGGGCACGCGCCGGGGCGTCGGGTGTCCTTCGAGTCGGCTGCCCAGCCTGCGGAAAGTGAGCAGCTCGCCGTCTTCGATGGCACCGGCCGCCTTGTAGGCGGCGTAGAGCAGCGGCGAGGCGTGTCCCTTGGACAGCACGAAGCGGTCGTTGGCGGGGTGTCCGGGGCGCTCGAAGTCGTAGCGTAGATGGTTCGCCAGCAGGACGGCCATCAGATCGGCCGCGGACATCGCGGACGTGGGGTGCCCGGACCCCGCGGCGGCGGACGCCCGTACGCTGTCCACGCGCAACTGCTGCCCCAATGCAGCGAGTTCGGTGGTGTTCATCGGCCTCCGGGCGCTGTTCATCGGTCTCCTTCGGTGTTCTTGCGCTCAGTCGGTGAGGTGGGTTCGGCCGGTGCGCGGGGCACGGGGCGGGGGGCGGGGCGGGGGATGAGAGACACCGGGTCGGGGCGATGGGTCAGGGGACTGGTGCGTCGGGCGGGGCCGGTGACCGGTGGCCGGACGTTGCAGCCCGCCCGGGAACCGCGCCACTCCCGGGGAAGCCGTCTCCAGAGGCACCGACCGGTCCCGTGCGAGGCCCAACTGGGCCCCCTGGCACGGAAGTACGACGTCCGGCAACCAGTCGGCGGCGACACGGAGGCGGTTGCCGGGCAGCGCGACCAGGTGGTGGCCGCGGGTGACCGCGCCGACGACCGGTCCGGACAGCGGGATGCCGAACGGGTTGGCGACGGCCCGGCTGCCTCCCAGGTCGACGGCGGTGCCCAGATCACGGTGCCGGTACGGGCGCCGGTGTCGGCCGAGCCCCAGCAAGGCGGCCAGGTCGACCCGGTCCGCCTCGCCGAGCGGCAGTCCCACTGCGCGCAGTGTGTCGGGCAGCGAGACGGTGACCCTGCGGGCCTCCAGGATGCCGGCGGCCACCTGGGGCAGCAGGGGTAGGTACGGGAAGTAGTCGGTCGGGTTCAGCAACGTGATGTCGGCCCGGTCCCGGGCGAGACCGGCCAGTGTGCGGGCAGCCCGGTACCCGGCGAATCCGGCGCCGACGATCACGACGCGAGGTCGGCTCACGATGCGCCTCCGGCGGTGTGGCTCGTCCGAGGCCTTCCGCGTAACCGGTGCCGGGGCACCCAAACCCCGGGCGGGTCACCCATACGCCGGTCGGTGCACCCGAACGCCGAAGTCGGCGCCGCTCCCCCGGGGGACCGGCCGCTGGGGCAGCGGGCGTCCCTCGGCGCCGCCTGGACGGCCTCCCTGGCCGTGTGTCGCCGTGCCCCGGCTGCCCGGCGTCTGGCGGACCGCGCTCTGGCCGGCCGGGTCCGCGCTGAGGTGCCACGCACCGGGGCTGCCCCCGCCGCACCTCCTTCCCTTCCCCTCTTCCCCTGCCCTCCCCTCTCCTTCACGCGGTACGGGGAACCCGCGCCTACCGGATTTCCCCCTGCGGCACGTCCCGTTGCACCGCTCCGCGGGACGGGCCCGGCCGGGGAGCATGCCTTCTGCACACGCGGGGGGTGGGGACGGGCCGGCCGGTGGTGGGTGGTGCGGGGGCCGTCCCGGCCCCTCGGACTGGGGCAGGGGCCTGCGTCGTGGCGGACGCCCCAACTAGGCTCGTCCCCATGGAGATTCTGGGCGCCTCACTGCGTATCTGCGTCGACGACATCGAAGCCGCGGTCCCTTTCTACGAGCGTCTGGCGGGTGGCAGAGCACTGCGCTTTGACCGTGGTGGGGTCCAGGTCGCCGCAGTCGGCTCCTTTCTCCTGATGAGCGGTCCGGAGGCGGAACTGGAGTTCCTGCGCAAAGTGACGGCGACGATCGCGGTGCAGGACGTGGACGAGGCCCACCAGCTGCTGATGGACCTCGGTGCCCGCATCGTCGCGGGACCGGTGTCCACACCCGCGGGCCGCAGCCTGCTCGCGGTGCACCCGGACGGATCGGTGTTCGAGTACGTCGACCAACGCGGCTGAGCCGGTCGGGCCGGGGCGGAGCACGTAGGGACGTCGTAGCGGGGCCGGTGGGGCTCATCGGTGAGGCGGGCCCTCAGCCGGATGATCACGTCCGTGCCCCCTCGTCCCAGGTCGGCGACCCGAGGCCCCTCCCGAACACGGTCCGCGCCTCGGTGCGCCTGCCCTCGGCGAGCAGCAACTCGGCTTCCGGTAAACGGAACCGGCCGCGCCGACGGACGGCGGCTGTTCCCACCCGGCCCGGGCCCGCGCCGTCCGCCGTATCCGAAGCAGCGCCTTGGGGGTCCCGCGACCGACCGCGGCGCAGGCGCAGCTTGTCGCCGCCGTGGGGCGCCTGAACCCGGGCGGTGTGCAGGGGGGAGCAAGAGAGAGTGGCGTGGCCGCCGGCGCCGATGTTCCGTGAAATGCCGCGGGAGTACCAGGCGCCGTTGAGGGCGAGGCCGGCGGCCTGCACCTCGGAGGTGGGGCAGAGGAGTTCACGTCCGGCGGGCAGGTGGAGCAATGAGGTGATCCGGCCACCGAGGCCGGGCGTTCCAGGGGGTCAGCCCAGGGGCCGCATCTCTGCGGTGAGTGCCCAGCGTTCATGGTCGCGCCAGGCACCATCGATGCGGATCATGCTGGGTGAGAAGCCCTCCAGCCGGAACCCGGCTCCACGGGCGAGCGCGATGGACGCGGTGTTCCCGGGCTGTACGTTGATCTCCAGCCGGTGCAGTCCCAGCGGCCCGAACGCGTACTCGATGACCAGGTCCAGGCCCTCGCGCATCAGTCCGCGGCCAGCAGCGTGGAAGAAGGCGCCGTAGCCGAGGGCGCCGCACTGGAAGCCGCCCCGGACGATGTTGTTGACGGTGATGAATCCGGCGATGCCTCCGGTGTCCTTCTCGCACACCAGGAAGCCGGCCTTGCCGTGCTCGCCGGTCAGCCGGGCCACGTAGTTCGCGTAGGCCTCGTCGCTGTCCGGCGGGAACAGCCAGGGCTGGTGCAGGTTCCTGCTCTCACGGGTCCGCGCGGTGAACTCCGGGCCGTCTTCGAGGGTGAAGTGGCGGATGGCCACACGGGGGCCTTCGGAGAGGAATCCGGAAGAGATGTGCAGCATCCGGCCAGCTTACGGCGCGGCTCCGTGTTGTGTTGTCGGACATCCTGTGCAGGGGCACCGGCGGGAAAGGGTGAGCGCAGCGGTGGCGGCACCTGCGGCTGGGGCCTGCCTGGTGTGCCGGTGGCCGGATCCTCGGTGGGCCGCTGTGTGGCTCTCCCGGTGGCCGGTCGCGGATGAGGCGCGGATCACCGAAGGGCCGGCCAGTCGAGCGTCAACGTGGCACCGTCCGCGTCGAGTTCGGCAGCGACTCCGAAGGGAATCGTCAAGGCGCCTTCGCAGTGGCCGAATCCGAAGTCCTCCACCACCGGAACACCGAGCGTGCCGAGCCGATCGGCCAACAGGGGCCGTACCTCGGCGTAGTCGGCGCACTCCTGCCAGGATCCGAGGAGTACTCCGTGTACCCCTTCCAGCCATCCGGAACGCAGGAGTTGGGTGAGGTACCGGTCCAGCCGGTACGTCTCCTCGCCCACGTCTTCCAGGCACAGCAGTCCGCCGCCGGCCGAAGGCCGGGTGTGCGGGGTGCCGCGTTCCGCGGCGAGCAGGCACAGGCAGCCGCCGAGGGTGACGCCGCGGGCGCGGCCGGGCACGAGGGGCGTGCCGCCGGAGGCGATGGTGCGGACTGTTTCCGGGGTGAAGAGGGTGGCTCGCAGATGCTGCTGGGCCCGGGTGGTCTCGATGAAGTCGATGCCGGCCGCCATCGGTCCGTAGAGTGTGGTGAGGCCCAGGCGGGTGGCGAAGGCCTCGTGCAGGACGGTGGCGTCGCTGAAACCGACGAAGATTTTCGGCCCGGCCGCCCGCATCGCGTCCCAGTCGAGCAGGTCGACCAGGCGCTGCGCCCCGTAACCGCCGCGGGCGCACAGGACCGCATCCACAGTGGGGTCGCACCAGGCGTTCTGGAGGTCGGCGGCGCGATCCGCGTCCGTACCCGCCAGGTAGCCGAACTCGCGGTGTTGGGCCAGGACATGGCGTCCGGGTACGGTGTCAAGGCCCCAGCCGCGCAGTACGTTGAAGCCCGCCTGCAGCCTGTCCTTGGGCACCGGCCCGCTGGTGGCGACGACAGCCACCCGCGCCCCGGGGGCCAGCCGGGGTGGCCGCACCAGTGCCTTCACGTGGCCAGCTCCGTCACTTGACCGGCTCTTCACGTGTCTGGCTCTTCACGTGTCTGACTCGTCACAGATCGGGTTCCTTTACGTGATCAGCTCGGTCTTCGGCACCTGCGGTGCCGGGTTCAGCCCGAACACCTGCACATATAGGGACAGTTCGGCTTCCAGGGCGCGGACCATCGTCTCGGCCCGTCGGAACCCGTGCCCCTCCCCCGGGAAGGTGAGATATGCGTGGGGTACGCCGCGGCCCTCGATCCGGGCGAGGAAACGTTCGCACTGCGCGGGCGGGCAGATGGCGTCGTCCAAGCCCTGGAGCAGCAGGAAGGGTACGGTGAGCCGGTCAGCGCGGGCGGTCGGTGAGCGCTCGGCGTAGCGGGCTGGCACGTCCGCGCGCGGGCCGATCAGCGACTCCAGGTAACGGGACTCGAAGTCGTGGGTCTCGCCGGGGCCCCAGGTGGTCAGGTCCAAGACGGGATAGATGATGGTGCCACAGGCGTAGAGACCGGTCGTGGTCAGGGAGGAGGCGGCCGTCCAGCCACCCGCGCTGCCGCCCCGGATGGCGAGCCGGTCGGGGTCTGCGGTCCCCTCGTCGGCGAGGGCGCGGGCGACAGCCGCGCAGTCCTCGACGTCGACCACGCCCCACTGCTCGCGCAGCCGCTCCCGGTAGGCCCGCCCGTATCCGGTGGATCCGCCGTAGTTCACCTCGGCGACGCCGATGCCCCGCGAGGTGAAGTAGGCGATCCCCAGGTCCAGCACGAGCGGCACCCGGCTGGTGGGCCCGCCGTGGGCCCAGATGACGTAGGGCGGCAACTCGCCGTCAGCGGGGCTTCGTTCGGGATGGTGCGGCGGGTAGACGTGGGCGTGCACCGCGCGGCCGTCGGGCCCGGCGAACACCCGGATCTGCGGCTCGGGGTAATAGGCAGGGTCGACGGTGTCCTGGTGTTGGGCGCCGACCGCACGGGCGTGGCCGGTGGTGGTGTCCAGTTCCACGACTTCGTATGCGGTACGAGGACTGGCACCGACACCGATCACACGCCCACCGCAGGTCGCGAGCGTGCCAGCGAACTCGGTCCACGGACCGTCGGTGTCGACCGTCTCGCCGGATTCGGGATCCAGTATCCCGAGTACGGTCGCCCCCCTGCCGTGGACGACCGCGATCATCCCGGAGTCCATCGGCGCGAACCAACGCAGCCCGAGTTGCCAGAGGGGCCCACCGAACTCCTCCTGTCGGGGGCACAGCGGGATGCCGTCGCGGTAGAGGTTCCACCAGCCACTGCGGTCGCTTGTATACAGAATGCTGCCGTCTGCAGACCAGTCGACCTGAGCGACGGCCTCATCCGGCCCGCCGGCGACCGTACGCACGTCCCTCAGCTCACCGTCGTCGCCGACCTCGGCGACGAGAAGCTCCGTACCCTCCCACGGCATGCGCGGATGATCCCAGGCGAGCCAGGCGGCACGTCGCCCGTCGGGGGACAGCCGCGGTCCGGTCACGAACCGGTGCCGGGCCGGAGTGAGCTCGCGGATGGCGTCGCGGTCGTCGGCGGCTGAGCCGTCCAGCGGCACGGCGACGAGAGCGCGACGTACGTCGTCGGGTCCTTCTCCCGTGAACTCCTCCATTACGCACCATGCTTCGCCGCGGACGAGGTCGATGCGGGGCTCCGCCCAACGCCAGCCGCGACCAGTGGATGCCACCGGAGTCAAAGGACGTGGCTCGCCGTCGGGTTCGTACCGGTACAGCCGCTGGTCCGCGAAGTGCACGAACACGACGACTGGCTGGCCGTGGCGCATGACTCCGGTCCAGGGCAGGCCGCCGTACTCGATGATTCGGCTGCGCACGTTCCAGGGGGCCGGCAGCACCTGTTCCTCGGTCCCGTCGGTCCGCCGCCGGACGAGGACCCGGCGTCCACCATCGGCGGGACGGGGTTCGGTCCACCAGATTTCGTCCCCCACCGTCCCCACCCAGTCCGGCCGCCCGTCGTGCGCAGCGGCGAGGGCCGCGTCGATGGGCGAAGGCCATGATCCGTACGACGCCTTGAGCACCGCGTCCCCCAAATCTAGGCGGTGCGCAGGAAGCGATCGAGGACCTGGACGCCGAAGTGCAACGCCTCGACGGGTACTCGCTCGTCCACGCCGTGGAACAGTGCCTGGTAGTCGAGGTCCTCCGGCAGCTTCAGCGGGGCGAAGCCGTAGCCGGTGACACCGAGCCTGGAGAACTGCTTGGCGTCCGTGCCCCCGGTCATGCAGTACGGCACCACATGCCCGTCCGGGGCGAACTCCTCGACGGCCGCTCGCATCTTCGCGAACACGGGTGCGTCCACCGGCGCCTGCAGGGCTTCCGTGCGGTGTTCGAATTCCCAGGTCACGTCCGGTCCGATCAGCCGGTCGAGGGTGCTGCGGAACTCGTCCTCGGCGCCTGCCAGATAGCGCCCGTCGACGAAGGCCACCGCTTCGCCGGGGATGACGTTCAGTTTGTAACCGGCCTCCAGCATGGTCGGGTTGGCGCTGTTGCGGACGGTATCCTCCACCAGTCCGGCGGCTGGGCCGAGCTTCTGCAGCAGCTGTTCGACGTCGGTGAAGTCGGCGTCCATGCCGTACAGGGCGGCTAGCTGGGTCAGTGTGGCCCGTACGGTCGGAGTGAGCCTGAGCGGCCATACGTGCTCGCCGATGCGGGTGACGGCGGCGGCGAGCCGGGTCACCGCGTTCTGCGTGTTCACCTTGGAGCCGTGACCGGCCCTGCCGTGGGCGGTGAGTTTCAGCCAGCCGGTGCCCCTCTCTCCCGCGGCGATGGGGTAGATCTCCCGGCCGGTGCCGTCGTGGAAGGTGAAGGCACCCGATTCGCCGATGCCCTCGGTGCAGCCTTCGAACAGTTCGGGGTGCTGTTCGGCGAGGTATCCGGACCCGTCCTCGGCGCTGGCTTCCTCGTCCGCGGTGAACGCGACGACGAGGTCGCGGCGGGGCCGTACGCCCTGCCGCGACCAGGACCGGAGGACCGCCAGGATCATCGCGTCCATGTTCTTCATGTCCACGGCACCTCGACCCCACACGATGCCGTCGCGGATCTCGCCGGAGAACGGGTGCACGCTCCAGTCGGCGGGCTCGGCGGGCACCACGTCGAGGTGGCCGTGCACCAGCAGTGCGTCGGCGGACGGATCGGTTCCGGCGACCCTGGCCACGACGTTGGTCCGGCCCGGTGTGCGTTCCAGCAGCAGCGGTTCCAGCCCGGCGCCGACCAGCCGCTCGGCCGCGTATTCGGCGGCGGGCCGCTCCCGACAGTCCCCACCGCCCCGGTTGGTGGTGTCCATTCGGATCAGGCCAGAGGTGAACTCCACGACCTCGTCAAGGGCCTGCTGGTCAGCCATACTGCTCCTCCACGGCGGCGGAGACGATCGTGGTGACCGCCTTGAACGTGCGGATGCCCTCGTACATGGTGCTGCTGCGGTACGCCACCTTCCGCTCCCCGGTCCGCGCGACGCCGGGGACGACGGTCGCGGCCATCGCCAGATGCGCGGCATCGAACTCCAGTGCAATGGCGAACGGGCCAGCATATGTCGGTTCTTGACGGTCCGCCAGCTGTGCCGCCTCTTCAGCGGCGGCGCGGATGGCCTCGGCGGTGCGGGACGGGGTACGGCATACCGCCGCGTACCGTGACACGTGGTCCTTGACCGCAACCTTCAGTGCTCCGGGAGCGTACCCGAGCGCGTCCTCACAGGCCAGGTCGTCGCCGGTGACGAGCACGACGGGGACGCCGTACTCGGCAGCCACGTGTGCGTTGAGCAGGCCCTCGCTGGCACGGACGTCGTTCAGCCACACCCCGGTGATCTGGTTGGCGAGGTAGGTGTGGGCGAGGACGCCTTCCATGCCGGCGCCCGCGTGGTAGCCGATGAACGCGATGCCGTCCACGTCGCCGTACTGCACACCCTCCACCATGGACAGTGCCTTGTGCCGCCCGGTGAGCATTTCGACCCGTTCGTCGAGCTGTTCCAGGAGCAGGTTGCGCATGGTCCAGTGGGCCTCGTTGACGAGCACCTGGTCAGCGCCGCCGTCGAAGAAGCCTTCTGCGGCGGCGTTGACGTCGGAGGTGAACATCGACCGGCACCGCTCCCACTGCGGTGTCCCCGGCAGCACGTCGGCCGGCCAGGTGACGCCCGTAGCTCCCTCCATGTCGGCACTGATGAGGATCTTCATGGTGTGTCACGTTACGCGTCGGGAAGCGGACAGGCTACGACCCTCGGCACGGCAGCCCACGGCCTGCCGGTCGGCAGGCGGCAGGGTCCGGATCCGGGGGCTCTGCCCGGCGCCACCGGCCTGGCAGAGCGGAACTCCTCCGGGAAGCCGGTGGAGGTGCCAGTCGTCAGGAACACCTCGGGAGGGAGGTGCACCGGACGCCACGACGTGCCTGACGCCCGCCGGGAGGTGCCGCTCCGCTCCCGCGCTGGCGGGGCGCGGAGCGGAAGGCCGTGGCCGGCCGGTCCGCCCGTGTTCCGCGGTGCGCCCGGCTCCCTGGGAGGACTCCGGTCACTTCCCGGCCAGAATGAACCAACGTGCCGGCAGCTCGATGCGGGTGCCGTCCGCCAGGTACTCGGTCTGCGCGAGGGTGGTCTCGCCGTCGGCGAGGATCGTGAGACCGGACTCGGCGAGCAGGCGCGGGATCTCCTGGTCGTCGGCGTCGGCGGGCCTGAGCCCGTGCCGGAAGACGCGCTGGAGCTTGGGCGGCGGTCCGGCCGGCCCGGCAGCGGCCCGCTGCAGGACGTCCCGGGAGCCGGAGGTGAGTTCGACGACGAACGCGCGTCCTTCGGTGCCGATGAGTTCGGCCACAGCGGCGGCCACGGCGGGGCGCGCGGCAGGTTCGCTCTGGTGGATGACGGCCCGCATGTAGACGTTGCTGTCACCGAGCCGGTCGTGCAAGGTGCGTACGGCGTCGGTGTCGGTCAGGTCGAGTTGCTGGAACTCGACGGCGTCGCCGTGCGCGGCGCGACGGGCGTGCTCGACGGCGGCGTGCGAGAGATCGACGCCGACGGCGCGGGCGAACCGGCCCGATAGGTATCGGGTTTGGGTGCCGTTTCCACAGCCGAGGTCGACGATGGTGCGGTTCGGGTCCGCGTAGGGCAGGAGCAGTTCACTGTGCGGGCCGGCGGTCAGGGAGGGATCGGAGTCCCAGATCGCCTCGCCCTTGGTGCCGGAGGTCTCACTCCAGTAACTCTCCCAGGAATGCCGGTAGTTGTTTGAGACGTTCATGCGATCTCCCCATGGTCGGTTCCGTGATCGGGATATCGCGCTGGCGGGGCGTGGGGCAAGGGGCGAGGGGCCCATCTTCACCGAATGTGTGGAGCCGGGACATACCGGGGCGTGAGAATTCCTTCTACACGCCCCCTCGTTCCGAGGCCGAGGGGGCCTCGGGTCCGCTGGCCGGCTCGGTCCCGTCCGCCGGCCTGTGGTGCCCCCGTTCACCGGCCTTCTGCAACCACCGTCTACAGGCCTGCTGAGACGGCTTGCTCGAACCAGACGGTCTTGCGGTGCCCGGTGGCGGTGGCGCCCCATTCAGTGGCCAGACGGCTGATGACGTTCAGTCCGCGGCCCGACTCGTCGAGGGGGTCGGCGTTGATCAGGCTGGGCAAGGCGGGTTCGCCGTCGGTGACCTCGAAGAGTAGCGCGTCGGTACGGACCACTCGTAGCCCGATCCGGCTGCCGGCCGCATGCCGGACGGCATTGGTGACTGCCTCGCTGACCAGCAGTTCGGCGCTGTCCATCGCCTGTGGCAGGTGCCACTTCAACAGTTGCTCGCGGACCAGGCGGCGGGCCCGGGCCGCCTCGCGAGGGTCGCTGTCGAGGTACCACTCGGCGACGTGGTCGTCGGGGATGCCGTTCAGGCGGGCCATGAGCAGGGCCACGTCGTCCTTGCGGCCGCCGCGGGTGTTCAGGGCGCGGATGATGGTGTCACAGGCGGCGTCCATCGAGGCGGCGGGGTGCGCGGCGGACTCACAGAGGGCGGCCAGCCCGTCGCCGATGTCGGAGCCGCGTACCTCGACCAGGCCGTCGGTGCACAGCACCACGGTCGCCGGGGGCGACTTCGATGCGGGTGACTTCGAAGGGGACGCCGCCAACGCCTATGGGAGCGCCGGTGGGCAGGTCGAGGAGTTCGCTTCGTCCGTCTTCGGCTCGGACCAGCACGGGTGGGATGTGTCCGGCGTTGGCGAGCTGGAGTTCGCCGCGGATGGGGTCGTACACCGCGTAGAGGCACGTGGCAAGGTAGGTGTCGCCGAGCCGTCGGGCCAGGTCGTCGAGGTTGCGCAGGAGCTGGGCGGGCGGAGTCTCCATCGTGGCCATGGTCTGGACGGCGGTACGCAGCTGTCCCATCATGGCGGCGGAGTTGAGTCCGTGACCCATGACGTCGCCGACGACGAGGGCGGTGCGCGATCCGGGCAGTTTGATGCTGTCGAACCAGTCGCCGCCGATGCGGCCGAGCCGGGTGCCGGGCAGGTAGCGGGTGGCGATGTCGCATCCGGCCATCCGGGACGCGACCTTCGGCAGCATGCTGTCCTGCAGGGTGTCGGCGACGCTCTCCTGGTAGGTGTACATGCGGGCGTTGTCGAGGACGAGGCCCGCGCGGGCGGCGAGTTCGGCGCCGGTGGTGCGGTCCATGTCGTCGAACGGCGGCCGGTCGGCGCGGCGTAGCAGCACCATGAAGCCGAGCACGACGTTGCGCGCCTTGAGCGGGACGATCAGCAGGGAGCGACCGTTGATGAGCGGCCTGAGGTCGCGTTTCTCGAACTCCCCGGAGATGCGGTCGCCCAGTTCGTCGCTGATGCGCGGGATGAGGACCGGTTCACCGGTGTTCATGCACTGGTAGAACGGGGTGTGTTCGGGGAATGCGAAGGCTTCGCCGACCGGGACGGTGTCGTCCCAGCGGCCCGGCTCGTCGTTGTGTTCCACCCAGACGCGGAACATCACCGTGCTGGGGTCCGGCGGGCCGTCCGGGAAGCCCTCGCCCGCCAGGGCCGCGGCGCGCAGGTGGGTGCCGGCGAAGTCCGCGAAACGAGGGACGGCGGCGCTGGTGACCTCGCGGATGGTCTCACCAAGGTCGAGTGAGGAGCCGATGCCGGAGCTGACCTCGTTCAGGAACTCCAGCCGCTCGCGGACGGCGGCGTACTCCAGGTCCTGTTCGACGCCGGCCGCGACCGCGGTGGCGGCTGCCCGCTCCCGCGGTGCGACGGTGTCGGCCCGGGTGCGTCCGAGGCGGCGGGGCACTCCCCAGTACGGGGTCACGGGGACCCGGTCGCAATGACTGAACTCCAGGACGGGATAGCCGAGTTCCAGTATCTGGGAGACGATCCGGCCACTGAGGCCCGGACCCATGCTGGGGAGGACCTCGGGGAGCCGTCGTTCGAGTTCATCGGAGGCGGGTAGTTCGGTGTGGCGGGCGAAGCCGGGCGAAATGCGTTCGGCGGTCTCGTCGTCGTGGCCACGTTCGGTACACAGGCGGGTGGCGTCGGCGGCGAGGACGAGGAGCGACGGTCCGGGGCCGATGAGCGGGTAGGCCCACCACAGCATGTCGAGCCGCTCGCCGTCCGGCTCCTGCCGCTGCGAGCTCAGGCGGGCACGGCCGGCTGTGGCGTAGCCCGTATGGCCGCCGAGGGAGGCTTCCAGATCGGGTCCGAACGCGCCGTACTCGTCGTAGGCGTCGAGCAGCGAGTCGCCGCGCAGGTGGTCAGGGAAGGCACCGGAGACCGGCAACAAGTCGGTCGCAGGGCGCCCGACGGCGTCGTGTTTGGGCACGCCGAACAGGCGCCGTGCACCTGTGCTCCAGTGAGACACCAGTCCGTCACGGTCGACGACGACCACGGCCAGCGGGATCCGGCCCGCCGTGGCGCTGCCGGTACCGCGCCCGGGAGCTGTGTCCCGCTTGTTGCCACGGTCCATGGCCCAGGCCCTTTCTCCCCACGGCTGTTCGCAGATCATCTGTGCCGCCCGCAACTACGGTACGGCGGCGGCAGGTCGCGATGTGTGGCAATCCTGGAATTGGATTCACCGGATCGCACCGGCGCGTGGCCCGCGCCTTCGCGGGCGCTCCTGGGCCTTCCACGGTGCGGTCTTCCCGCCTGAGGCCTTGTCAGTCCTCGTGGCCGAGCTGCAGGTCCCGTTCCGTGCGGCCACCGCCCGCGACCTGCAGCACGGTGGCGACCGGCGGGTAGCCGGCGGCGATGAGCGTGTACTCCCCGGAGGAGAGGTCGACGAACCGGAACGTCCCGTCGGCGCCGGTGGTGAGGGTGTCGACCACGTTGCCGGCGGCGTCGAGAAGGGTGACGCGCGCGTCTTCCACGGCCCGTCCGCCGCTCGCCCGGACAGTGCCCTTGAGCACGGCTCCGCCCGCGAGTTCGACGTCCTGCCGGGTCTCCCGGGAGGCCTGCACCGTGACCGGGAGCGCCGCGGGCCGGAAGGCGGGGGCGCTGGCGGCGAGGGTGTACTCACCGGCGACCAGTTCGGTGATGACGTAGCCGCCCTCGCGGCTGCTACGGGTGGCGGCCACGACCTCGCCGTGCACATTGGTGAGGGTGACGGTGGCGTCCCGGACGGGACTGCCGTCGGCGGTGAGCACACTGCCGGCCAGGCGTCCGGCGCCGCCGAGGACGACGTCGAGGTCGACGGGCCGCTCACCGACGGTGACGGAGACAGCCTGCGGCTGGTGGCCGCCGGCCGCGGCGATCATCACATACGCCCCGGAGCCGGGCGTGCTCAGCGCGTACCGCCCGTCCTCACCGCTCGCGCCCCGGCCGATCTGTTGTCCGGCGGCGTCGATGAGGGTGAGGGCCGCGCGCGGCACCGCGGTCCCGTCGGGGTGCTGCACCGTGCCGCAGACGGGGATGCCGGCCGGGTACGACGAACGGGCCTGCGGGATCGGGGTGTTCACCGGCACGGTCTCCTGCTCGGGGGCATGGTGGGACACCAGGGGTTTCTCCTTGAGGAAGAAGGCGATGAACAGGCCGAGGACGAGCACCGGGACGAGGTAGAGGAAGATCCGGGGCATCGCGTCGGCGTAGGCGCGGACGTAGGCGTCACGCAGGACCGGGGGCAGCGCGTGGACGAGCTGCGGGGTGATCGAGTCGGGGTCGGGCAGTCGGGTGGCAGCGTGCCGGGGCAGTTCCCGGGACAGGGAGCGGGCGAGCCGGTCGGCGAAGAGAGTGCCGAACACGGCGGCGCCGACGCTGCCCCCGATCTGCCGGAAGTAGTTGTTGGCGCTGGTGGCGGTGCCGATGTCGGCGGGTCGTACGGAGTTCTGCACGGCGAGGACCAGCACGGGCATCACCATGCCGATGCCCGTGCCGAGGACGGCCATCCACATGCTGTAGTGCAGCCGAGGGGTACCGGCTTCGAGGCGGGAGAGCAGCCACATGCCGAGGGCGGCGACGGCCCCGCCGAGCACGGGGAACACCTTGTAGCGGCCGGTGCGGCTGATGAGCTGTCCGCTGGTGATCGAGGCGCCGACGACCCCGGCCATCATGGGCAGCATCAGCAGTCCGGAGCTGGTGGCGCTGGCCCCGTCGACCATCTGCAGGAAGGTCGGCAGATAGCTGGCGGCGCCGAAGAGGGCGACGCCGGTCACGAGGCCCATCAGGCCGCTGGCGTTGAAGACGGGGTCGCGGAACAGCCGGAGCGGGATGAGAGGTTCGGCGGCGAAGTGCTCGGCGACGAGGAAGAGGACGGCCGCGGCCACCGCGCCCGCGCCGAGGCCGAGGATCTGCGGCGAGCGCCAGGGGTACTCGGTGCCGCCCCAGCTGGTCAGCAGGACCAGACAGGTGGAAGCGGTGGCCAGCAGCAGCGCACCGGGCAGGTCGAGACGGCGGGGGGAGCGGGGCCTGGGGAGTTTCAGGACGACGGTGACGACAGCGAGGGTGAGCAGGCCGAAAGGGACGTTGATGTAGAAGCACCAGCGCCAGGAGAGGTGATCGGTGAAGTAACCGCCAAGGAGCGGCCCCGCGACGGACGCGAGCCCGAACGAGGCACCGATCAGGCCCATGTAGCGCCCTCGTTCGCGGGGCGGCACGATGTCGGCGATGATCGCCTGCACGCCGATCATGAGCCCGCCCGCGCCGACGCCTTGGAGTGCGCGGAAGGCGATCAGCTGGTCCATGGACTGGGCCCGGCCGGCCAGCGCGGAGCCGGCGACGAAGACGGCAATGGCGAACTGGAAGACGCCCTTACGGCCGAACAGGTCGCCGAGCTTGCCGTACAGGGGCAGGCCGATGGTGGAGGTGAGCAGATAGGCGGTGATGGCCCAGGACATCCGGTCCAGACCGTGCAGTTCGCCGACGATCTTCGGCAGCGCGGTGGCGACGATCATCTGGTCCAGCGCCGCGAGGAGCAGCGCCAGCATCAGCCCGGAGAACACCAGCCGTACCCGGCATGCCCGCGGCTGGGCGGAGGGTGCGGAGCCGGAGGGGTCGGAGGCGTCACAGGAGGTGGCGGCAGTCTCGCCCGTCGCGGCTGGTACCGCGGCCGGCTCGTGCTTCACCAGTGTCGTCCCGCCCACGTGCCGCTCCCCTCGTCACACCTGTCACACTTCCCGCACGAGGCGACAACTGCGAACAACTGCGGCGGGTTACGGAACCGCCCGGGGTGGGGCAGAGATCCACCCGAACCGGTGAAGGAGCGCGTCCTCCCCTTCACCGGCGGGTTCCGGGTCCTACTGCTCGACCTCGGCAGCGAGCTTGGCGAGGACGGCGTCGTAGATGCGGCCGAGCCCCTTGGGAGCGAAGGTCTTCTCGAAGAAGCCGCCGATGCCGCCGGCACCGTTCCAGGTGGTGGTCACGACGACCCGGGACTTGCCCTCGCCCGCCGGGGTGACACGCCAGGTGGTGATCATGGAGGAGTTGCGGTCCTTCTCGACCAGTTCCCCGTCGGTAGGCTCGCTCACCTCCAGGAGGCAGTCGCGCACGCGCTTGCTGGTGGCCTGAAGCTTCCAGTGGACGAGGGTTCCCTCACCGTCACCGCCTTCGCGCACCTCGTACTCGCTGAAGTGTTCGGGCAGCACCTTCTGCCGTGTGCCGCGGTAGTCGGCGAGGGCGTCGAACACCTTCTCCGCGTCCGCCGCGACGACCCGTTCCGTAGTGGCCTCGACCTGCGCCATTGCGTTCCTCCAGAACCTAATTGCTCGGGGTTGGGGCAAGCCAACCACTCCGGCGCCCGGGCCCTCAAATCGGGGCCTGCGGCCGGGTGCCCGGGAGTGGTTCACGGCCTGGCTCGGGCAGCACCATCCGCACCTGGTGCGCCGCTGCGAGCAGCTGTACGCGAAGGGGGCCTACGCGCCGAGGTGGCACCGGCGCAGGATCACCCGTCAGGTGCGCGAGCTGGCGCAGGAGTACGGCGTCGGACCACGGGCCCGGGCGTGGCCGTCCCGCATCCGCCCGGCAGCGCCGGCGCGGTCCCCGGCCGCCGCTGAGGACCAGCTGGCACTCATATGACAGACCACCCGGGGGCGTTGGGGGGCATCCATCGGCCCATTCGGGTCACGTATCGCCAGAACGGGTTCTTCAGGTCCCCATTGCCGGGACCATGCGGCGAGGACCGTGACGTTCACGGCTCGTCGAAACCTCCGTCCCGGGAGGACCCATGGGAACACGCGCAGCCGTGCTGTGCGCGGTCGCCGTCATGACGGCGGGCTCGCTCACGGCCGCCCCGGCGCAGGCGACCCCCCGTGCTTCGGCGCCCGCACCCGTCTGGAAGACGTGCGGCACCAGCGCGTACCCGACGCTCCAGTGCACGTCCCTGGAGGTGCCACTGGACCATGCGGACCCGTCGGGCCGTAAGATCACGCTCGCGCTGTCCCGCATCCCGCACACCGCGCCGGTCTTCCAGGGTCCGCTGCTGGTCAACCCCGGCGGCCCCGGTGGCAGCGGGCTGGCGCTGGCCGGCTTCGTCGCCTCGGCGCTGCCCGAGCGCGTGGCGGCCCAGTACGACGTGATCGGCTTCGATCCGCGCGGGGTCGGCAGGAGCACCCCCGCCCTGGACTGCTCACCCGGACACTTCCGGCCGGTGCGCCCGGACACGGTGCCGACCACGCCCGCGCTGGAGCAGGCGAACCTGCGGCGGGCGCGGTCCTTCGCCGCCGCGTGCCGCCGCACGTACTCCGACCTGCTGCCGTACCTCGACACCGTCAGCGCCGCCCGGGACATGGACGCCATCCGGGACGCCCTCGGCGCCCGGAAGATCAGCTACTTCGGCTATTCCTACGGCACCTACCTCGGTGCGGTCTACGCGAAGCTGTACCCCGAGCGGGTCCGCCGGCTGGTGCTGGACTCGATCGTGGACCCGACCGGGGTGTGGTACCAGGACAACATCGGCCAGGACTACGCCTTCAACGACCGCCACCGTGCCCTGATCGCATGGATCGCCACGCACGACACCGTGTACGGGCTCGGCAAGGACCCCGCCAAGATCGAGGCCGAGTGGTACGCGATGCGGGCGGCCCTGGCGCGGGAACCGGCCGCGGGCGAGGTCGGCGCCGCCGAGTTGGAGGACACCTTCGTCCCCGGCGGTTACTACAACGGCTACTGGCCCTACCTCGCCGAGGCGTTCGCAGCCTACGTCCACCGCAAGGACACCGTTCCTCTCGTCAAGGCCTACGAGGACTTCGCCGCCGTGGACGCACAGGGCAGCAACGGCTACAGCATCTACGCGTCCGTGCTGTGCCGTGACGCCGCCTGGCCACGGGGCTGGAACCGGTGGCGCGCGGACACCTGGCAGGTGTACGAGAAGGCGCCTTTCATGGCCTGGAACAACGCCTGGTATAACGCGCCCTGCGCGTTCTGGCCGACCGACGCACTGGAGCCGGTGAACGTCGCCAACGCCAAGCTGCCGCCGGCGCTGCTCTTCCAGGCGACCGACGACGCGGCCACCCCCTACCAGGGCGGTGTGACGGTCCACCGTCTGCTGGCCCGCTCCAGCCTCGTGGTCGAGGAGGGCGGCGGCAACCACGGCATCACGTTGAGTGGCAACGACTGCTTGGACGGGTACCTTTCCGCATATCTGGCCAGCGGCGAGGCGCCGCACGGCGCAGGCGTGGCCGACGCGGTCTGCGGGAAGTCACCCGATCCGGAACCGTTGACGACGAAGGCAGCGTCGGCCTCGTCCCGGGGCTCGGTGCTGCACCGGCTGCTGGGCTTCCGCCGGTAGGCGCCCCCGGCCGGCGGTGAAATCCGCGGGCGCGACGCGTCCGGCGTTCCCCGGGGGCCGGCATGAGCGACCGGCCCACGCGCATGCGCCCGATGGCCGCGGAGAGGCACCACGCCCGCCCGCCGGGGTCTGTGAACGGGCCGCTTCCCGGCCGCACGGCACCGCGGAACCCGCCGAGGCGGGCGGCGTTGCGGTGTTCGAAGTCCGGTACGTCCAGGGCCTGAGCGGCTGACCGCGCATCACCTGGCCGTCTACCGCGGCGGTATCCGCGCCAGCGCGTGCACCGCCGCTTCCGCGAGCACCGGGTGCGCCAGGGCCTCGTTCAGCACCCGTCGGGCACGCGGGTCGCCGAGCGCGCCCAGGCCCTCCACGCAGGCAAGGGCGACCCTCCGGTAGGGGTCGTGCGGGCGCAGTCGGCGCTCCAGCGTGGTGATCAGCGCGGGAACTGACTCCGGGGCGCGCAGGGCGACCAGGAGCCGTACCGGGTGCAGGGCGTAGGCGACGCGCAGTTCATTGGTGGCGAGGGCGGCGGCTGCCCGGGCCGTACGCGGGTCGCCCAGTCGGGCCAGGGCATGGGCGGCGGAGGCGCAGCGCGGGGGGTCCCGGTGGTTGAGCAGCAGCACCAGCGACTCGAAGGCGCGCCGGTCGCCCGCGAGACCGAGGCGGAAGGCGGCCAGTTCCCTGGCCCACAGCGGCTGCCCGGGCGCGGTGAGCAGCACCGCCAGTTCATCATGGTCCTCGGTCGCCGACAGGCGGTCGAATTCCGCCGGGCCGCGCGACTCCTGCCGTAAGCGGTCCGTGAGCGATCGCAACTCTTCGTCCACGACCATCAGCGTAAGCGGGTTCCCGGCGCATGAGGGAGCTACATCACAAAGTCGAGTCGGGGCCGACATCTAGCGCGCTCGTTACCCGCGAGTTAAGCTCATTCGAGCGAGTAACCCTCGCGCTTCCGCTGGCGACGGTTTGGTGACGCGGCCGCCGCTGGAGGTATCACCCCACGCCTGTAGAGGGCGGTTGGGGAACTGTTCGGTTCGGTACACCGTGTGTACCGCGGTACGGCCCGGCTTCGGGACAGAGCCGGTCGGAATCCGCCTCCGCGCGGGCGTGAGCACGCCCGTGGCGCCGGCGGCACCGGGCGTGTGCGATTGCAGCCCGGCAACACCCGCACTCCTTTCCGCACCGTGGTGCGCCACCGGGCGCACCCGGGGCATTCCTCGTCGTCACCCTCATCCCTGGAGTCCCGCGATGGCCACTCCCCTGTCCGACACCCCTCTGTCCCCGCTCAAGACGGTCGCCGTCGTCGGCCTCGGCACGATGGGCACCGGCATCACCGAAGTCCTTGTGAAGGCCGGCCGCGAGGTGATCGGTATCGACGTCAGCGAGGCCCAGGCCACGAAGTCACTCGCTGCGCTGGAGGCCTCCACCGCCCGTGCCGTGGCACGGGGCAAGCTGACCGACCCGGAGCGCTCCGAGGCACTGGCCCGGGTCCGCATCTCCACCGACCTGCACGCGGCGGCCGAGGCCGATCTCGTCATCGAGGTGGCCCCGGAGTCGTACGAGATCAAGCAGCAGATCTTCCGTGAGCTGGACGGTATCGTCCGTCCCGGAACGATCCTCGCGACCGGCACCAACGCCCTGTCGGTGACTCGGCTGGCTGCCGATTCCGCGCACCCCGAGCGGGTGCTCGGCCTGCACTTCTTCAACCCGGCGCCGGCGATGAAGCTGGTCGAGGTCGTTTCCTCGGTGCTGACCGCGCCGCAGGCCGTGGCAGCGGTCACCGATCTCGCGGTCGAGTTGGGCAAGGAGCCGGTCGCGGTCGGCGACCGCCCCGGTTTCGTCGCCGATGGGCTGCTCTTCGGCTACCTCAACCAGGCGGCCGCGATGTACGAGGCCAAGTACGCCTCCCGGGAGGACATCGACGCGGCGATGCGGCTCGGCTGCGGCCTGCCGATGGGGCCGCTCGCTCTGCTGGACCTGATCGGCATCGACACCGCCCGCACGGTCCTGGAAGCCATGTACGCCGAGTCCCGAGACCGGCTGCATGCGCCCGCCCCGATCCTGGGGCAGCTCAGCGAGGCGGGTCTGACCGGCCGCAAATCCGGGCGCGGCTTCTACACGTACGAGGCGCCGGGCAGTGCCACCGTCGTGCCGGACGCGCTGACTCCCGCGGAGGGCGGCCCGACCACCCCGGGCCGCGAGGTCCACTCGGTCGGTGTCGCGGGCTCCGGCACCATGGCCTCCGGCATCGCCGAGGTGTTCGCCAAGGCTGGCTACCAGGTCGTCCTCGCCGCCCGCAGCGAGGAGAAGGCGCAGGCGGCCAAAGCCCGCATCGGCACGTCTCTCGCCCGCTCCGTGGACAAGGGCCGGCTGGCCGCCGAGGCCGCCGCACAGATCCTGGACCGGATCACCGCGGCGGGCTCCTACGACGCCTTCGCCGGCGTCGACCTGGCCGTCGAGGCCATCGCCGAGGACCTGGAGGCCAAGCGGCAGCTGTTCGCGACGCTGGACAAGGTCTGCAAGCCGGGGGCCGTCCTGGCCACCACCACGTCCTCCCTGCCCGTTGTCGCCTGCGCCCGCGCCACCTCGCGCCCGCAGGACGTGATCGGCATGCACTTCTTCAACCCGGCACCGGCCATGAAGCTGGTCGAGGTGGTCCGCACGGTCCTGACGGCCGACGATGTCCACACCACTGTCCGCGAACTGTGCGGCAGGATCGGGAAGCACCCGGTGGACTGCGGCGACCGGGCCGGTTTCATCGTGAACGCGCTGTTGTTCCCGTACCTCAACAACGCGATCAAGATGGTCCAGGAGCACTACGCCTCTCTGGACGACATCGACGCGGCGATGAAACTCGGCGGCGGCTACCCGATGGGCCCCTTCGAGCTGCTGGACGTGGTCGGTCTGGATGTCTCGCTGGCCATCGAGCAGGTCCTGCACCGCGAATTCCGTGACCCCGGCCTCGCCCCGGCGCCGCTGTTGGAGCACCTGGTGGCCGCGGGCTGCCTCGGCCGCAAGACCGGTCGCGGCTTCCGCGAGCATGCCCGCCGCTGACGGCGCCGGCGACGGGTACGACGACGAGCGCGACTGGGGCGGCCTGCTCGGCCCGGCCCAGGGCCCCCCGCCCTTCCCGGGCGGGGGAAACCCCGCACCTGCGCATCGTGCTGCACACATGCAGTACGTTCGGGTCATGTCCCAGCCCGCCAAGTCCTCACGTACACCCGCTACGCCCGACGCGCCGGAAAGTGCCGCAGGCACTCGCGCCGCCGCCCAGCGGCTCAAGATGCGCCGGGAACTGGCGGCCGCAGCCATGGAGCTGTTCGCCACCAAGGGGTACGAGGCGACCACAGTCGACGAGATCGCAGCCGCCGCCGGGGTCGCCCGCCGCACCTTCTTCCGCCACTTCCGTTCCAAGGAAGAGGCGATCTTCCCGGACCACGACGACACGCTGGTGCGCGCCGAGGCGGTCCTCAACGCCGCCCCCGCCCACGAACACCCGCTCGACACCGTGTGCCGCGGCATCAAGGAAGTCATGCGGATGTACGCGGCACGGCCCGAGATCTCGGTCGCCCGCTACAAGCTCACGCGCGAGGTGCCCACCCTGCGCGAGGCGGAGATCGCCTCGGTGGCCCGCTACGAGCGGCTGTTCACGCGCTACCTACTCGGTCACTTCGATGAGCACGCCCACGCCGACGACGCCAACGACGACCCCCTGCTCGCCGAGGTCGCCGCCTCCGCCGTCGTCACCGCCCACAACCACGTGCTCAGGCGCTGGCTGCGGGCGGGTGGCCAGGGAGACGTGGAGGCCCAGCTGGACCACGCCTTCGCGATCGTGCGGAAGACGTTCGGCAGCGGGATCGGAGCCGGACGCAGTTCGACACCCAGGCCGGAGGGCCCCGTATCGGCTCCGGCGGCGGTGTCCGCGCACGACGAGGTGCTGGTGACGGTCGCTCGCACCGATGCACCGCTTCAGGAGGTCATGCGGACCATCCAGGAGGCGTTGAAGGAGCGCTGAGCCCGCTCCCCAGTTCTGACGACGGCGTTCTGACGACGGCGTTCTGACGGCCACCCCGAGGGGTGGCCGTTTTGCCATGCCAGGGGGCATTTTCCGGCAGCTTCCCTACCCCATTCGATCGATCATCGCTCATTTGTTACGTAAAGATTTCATCTGAGAGCAAGTTCTGGCACTCAGTGCCTTGCCGCCTGACACGCGGTGTCATACGTTGGTGGTGTCCGGGCGGCCGGCGCGCAGAGATCATTCGCTCGCCGGCTGTCCCAGCAAGCCTCATGGCCTGCACGCCCGGACGCCTGCGTCACAGGCAACCTCTCGCGCCACAAAGCGCTGCCGAAGCACCACCGGGCCGAACCGACGGCACACCCTCAACACCCCAGCAGCACTCATCACAGCACCGACGAACCCTCAGCGCCCCTCCCTCAGGGCGCTCACCGCCGGAGGCAACACCGTGACCGTGAAGGACATCCTGGACGCGATCCAGTCGCAGGACGCCACGTCCGCCGACTTCGCCGCGCTACGACTCCCCGAGTCGTACCGTGCGATCACCGTGCACAAGGACGAGACGGAGATGTTCGCGGGCCTGCAGACCCGCGACAAGGACCCGCGCAAGTCGATCCACCTCGACGAGGTCCCCGTGCCCGAACTCGGACCGGGCGAGGCCCTGGTGGCCGTGATGGCCTCCTCGGTCAACTACAACTCGGTGTGGACCTCGATCTTCGAGCCGCTGCCGACGTTCGGCTTCCTTGAGCGCTACGGCAGGCTCAGCGAGCTGACGAAGCGCCACGACCTGCCCTACCACATCATCGGCTCGGACCTCGCGGGCGTCGTCCTGCGCACCGGCCCGGGGGTGAACGCCTGGAAACCCGGCGACGAGGTCGTCGCCCACTGCCTGTCCGTCGAGCTGGAGTCCTCCGACGGCCACAACGACACCATGCTCGACCCAGAGCAGCGCATCTGGGGCTTCGAGACCAACTTCGGCGGCCTCGCCGAGATCGCGCTCGTCAAGTCCAACCAGCTGATGCCCAAGCCGGCCCACCTGACCTGGGAGGAGGCCGCGGCCCCCGGCCTGGTCAACTCCACCGCCTACCGGCAACTGGTCTCCCGCAACGGCGCCCAGATGAAACAAGGCGACAACGTCCTCATCTGGGGCGCGAGCGGCGGCCTCGGCTCCTACGCCACCCAGTTCGCCCTCGCCGGCGGCGCCACACCCATCTGCATCGTCTCCAGCGAGCAGAAGGCGGAGATCTGCCGGAAAATGGGAGCCGAGCTGATCATCGACCGCAGCGCCGAGGGCTACAGGTTCTGGAAGGACGAACACACCCAGGACCCGAAGGAGTGGAAGCGCTTCGGCAAGCGCATCCGCGAACTCACCGGCGGCGAGGACGTCGACATCGTCTTCGAACACCCCGGCCGGGAAACCTTCGGCGCCTCGGTCTACGTCACCCGCAAGGGCGGCACGATCGTCACCTGCGCCTCCACCTCCGGCTACCACCACGAGTACGACAACCGCTACCTGTGGATGTCCCTGAAGCGGATCATCGGCTCGCACTTCGCCAACTACCGCGAAGCCTGGGAGGCCAACCGCCTCATCGCCAAGGGCAAGATCCACCCCACCCTGTCGAGGGTCTACTCCCTGCAAGACACCGGCCAGGCCGCCTACGACGTCCACCGCAACCTCCACCAGGGCAAGGTCGGCGTGCTGTGCCTGGCATCCGAAGAAGGCCTGGGCGTGCGCGACAAGGAGATGCGCGCCAAGCACGCCGACGCCATCAACCGCTTCCGCAACGTCTGAGACACCCGAGGTCATAGATGACTGAGCGTCAGAAGGACCGGCCGTGGCTCATGCGCACGTACGCCGGTCACTCCACGGCCGAGGCGTCCAACGAGCTGTACCGGCGCAACCTAGCCAAGGGTCAGACCGGTCTGTCCGTGGCGTTCGACCTGCCGACCCAGACCGGCTACGACCCCGACCACATCCTCGCCCGCGGCGAGGTCGGCCGGGTGGGCGTGCCCGTCGCACACCTCGGTGACATGCGCCGACTGTTCCAGGACATCCCACTGGAGCAGATGAACACCTCGATGACGATCAACGCCACCGCCATGTGGCTGCTGGCGCTCTACCAGGTCGTCGCGGAGGAGCAGGGCGCGGACATCACCAAGCTCCAGGGCACGACCCAGAACGACATCGTCAAGGAGTACCTGTCCCGGGGGACGCATGTCTTCCCTCCCGGCCCCTCGCTCCGGCTGACCACGGACATGATCGCGTACACGGTCTCCCACATCCCGAAGTGGAACCCGATCAACATCTGCAGCTACCACCTGCAGGAGGCCGGAGCCACGCCCGTACAGGAGATCGCGTACGCGGTCTCCACCGCGATCGCCGTCCTGGACGCCGTTCGGGACGGCGGTCAGGTGCCCCCGGAACGCATGGGCGACGTGGTCGCCCGGATCTCCTTCTTCGTGAACGCGGGCGTCCGCTTCATCGAGGAGATGTGCAAGATGAAGGCGTTCGGCCGCATCTGGGACAAGATCACGCGCGAGCGGTACGGCATCGAGAACCCCAAGCAACGCCGTTTTCGCTACGGCGTCCAGGTCAACTCCCTCGGCCTGACGGAGGCGCAGCCGGAGAACAACGTCCAGCGGATCGTCCTGGAGATGCTGGCCGTCACCCTCTCCAAGAACGCCCGTGCGCGTGCCGTGCAGCTGCCCGCCTGGAACGAGGCGCTCGGCCTGCCCCGGCCCTGGGACCAGCAGTGGTCGCTGCGCATCCAGCAGATCCTCGCGTATGAGAGCGACCTACTGGAGTACGACGACATCTTCGAGGGTTCACACGTCATCGAGGCGAAGGTGAACGCCCTCGTCGAGGAGTCCCTCGCCGAGATCGGTCGCATCCAGGAGATGGGCGGCGCGATGGCCGCCGTCGAGTCCGGCTACCTCAAGGCGCAGCTGGTCTCCTCGCACGCCGAGCGCCGGGCGCGGATCGAGTCCGGCGAAGAGAAGATCGTCGGCGTCAACCTCTTCGAGGCCACCGAGCCGAACCCGCTCACGGCCGACCTGGACACCGCGATCATGACGGTCGACCCTGCGGTCGAGGCCCGGGTCACCGAGTCGCTCCAGCACTGGCGGGACACCCGCTACCAGCCTCCCTTCAACCACCCGCGGCCCTGCAAGGCGCTGGAACGGTTGAAGGAGGCCGCCAAGGGGACCGAGAACCTCATGGAGGCCACGCTGGAGTGCGCCCGCGCCGGTGTCACCACCGGCGAATGGGCCGGGGCGCTGCGCGAGGTGTTCGGCGAGTACCGGGCACCCACCGGGGTCTCCTCGGCGCCGGTGGCGGTCGCCGCCGAGGCGGGCTCGGCTCTCGCCGGGGTCCGCGCCGGAGTGGACGCCACAGCCCGCGAGCTGGGCGTCGGCAAGCTGCGCTTCCTGGTCGGCAAGCCGGGTCTGGACGGGCACTCCAACGGCGCGGAGCAGATCGCCGTCCGTGCACGCGACGCCGGCTTCGAGGTGGTCTACCAGGGCATCCGGCTCACTCCGGAGCAGATCGTGGACGCGGCCCTGGCGGAGGACGTGCACGCCGTGGGCCTGTCGATCCTGTCCGGTTCGCACGCCCAGCTGGTTCCGGATGTACTCCAGCGGCTGCGTGTGGCCGGTGCCACAGATATACCCGTGATCGCAGGTGGCATCATCCCGAACGGTGACGCCGAACACCTCAGGGCCGCCGGAGTGGCAGCGGTGTTCACCCCGAAGGACTTCGACATCACCGCGATCATCGGCCGCATCGTCGGCGAGATCCGCAAAGCGAACAAGCTCGACCCCCTGGAGGTCCCCGCATGACGACCGCCCACCCGTCGCCCGCCACCGCCCTTGCGGCGGGCGGCTCCGCCGCACACCCCGTCGACCGCCTTCGACCGCGCCGCTCGTGCCTGGCGGTCCCGGGAAGCAGCCCCCGCTTCCTGGAGAAGGCCCAGGGCCTCCCTGCCGACCAGGTCTTCCTGGACCTGGAGGACGCCTGCGCGCCGCTCGCCAAGCCCGAGGCTCGGCACACCATCGTCAAGTTCCTCAACGAGGGCGACTGGACGGGCAAGACCCGGGTGGTGCGCGTCAACGACTGGACGACGGAGTGGACGTACCGGGACGTTGTCACGGTGGTGGAGGGCGCCGGCCCCAACCTCGACTGCATCATGCTGCCGAAGGTGCAGAACGCCCAGCAGATCGTCGCGCTGGACCTGCTGCTGACCCAGATCGAGAAGACGATGGGCTTCGAGGTCGGCCGCATCGGCATCGAGGCGCAGATCGAGAACGCACAGGGCCTGAACAACGTCAACGAGATCGCTCAGGCCTCCCCGCGCATCGAGACGATCATCTTCGGCCCGGCCGACTTCATGGCGTCGATCAACATGAAGTCCCTCGTCGTGGGCGAGCAGCCGCCGGGCTACCCGGCGGACGCTTACCACTACATCCTGATGAAGATCCTGATGGCCGCCCGCGCCAACGACCTCCAGGCGATCGACGGCCCCTACCTGCAGATCCGCAACGTCGACGGCTTCCGTGAGGTGGCTGGTCGCGCCGCGGCGCTCGGATTCGACGGCAAGTGGGTGCTGCACCCGGGCCAGATCGACGCCGCCAACGAGGTCTTCTCGCCCTCCCAGGAGGACTACGACCACGCCGAACTGATCCTGGACGCGTACGAGTACTACACGTCCGAGGCGGGCGGCAAGAAGGGCTCCGCGATGCTCGGTGACGAGATGATCGACGAGGCCAGCCGCAAGATGGCGCTGGTCGTCGCGGGCAAGGGACGCGCCGCCGGCATGCAGCGCACCAGCACGTTCGAGATTCCGGAGGCGTGAGCATGCAGTTCGGGCGCACCTACGAGGAGTTCGAGGTCGGGGCGACGTACAAGCACTGGCCGGGCAAGACGGTCACGGAGTACGACGACCACCTGTTCTGTCTCCTCACCATGAACCACCACCCGCTCCACATGGACGTCAACTACGCCGAGAAGACAACCGACTTCGGCAAGAACGTCGTGGTGGGCAACTACATCTACTCGCTGCTGCTCGGCATGTCCGTCCCGGACGTCTCCGGCAAGGCGATCGCCAACCTGGAGATCGAGTCGCTCAGGCACGTGGCGCCAACCTTCCACGGCGACACGGTCTACGGCGAGACGACCGTGCTCGACAAGTGGCCGTCGAAGTCGAAGAACGACCGCGGCATCGTCTACGTCGAGACCAAGGGGTACAAGCAGGACGGCACCCTGGTGTGCGTGTTCCGCCGCAAGGTCATGGTGCCCACCGAGACGTACACCAAGGAACGCGGCGGCGAGCAGCCGGGCCGCCCGGAGCTGAACGCACCTACGGAAAAGACGGAGAAGTGATGGCGCGCCTCGCCCAGACCGCCGGTCTGACCGACGTCCAGCAGGAGATCGTCTCCACCGTCCGGGACTTCGTCGACAAGGAGATCATCCCGGTCGCGACCGAACTGGAGCACCGCGACGAGTACCCGCAGGCGATCGTGGACGGCCTGAAGGAACTCGGCCTGTTCGGCCTGATGATCCCCGAGGAGTACGGGGGCCTGGGCGAGTCGCTGCTCACCTACGCGCTGTGCGTGGAGGAGATCGCCCGCGGCTGGATGTCGGTGTCCGGCATCATCAACACGCACTTCATCGTGGCGTACATGCTCAAGCAGCACGGCACGCAGGAGCAGAAGGACCACTTCCTGCCGAGGATGGCGGCCGGTGACGTCCGCGGCGCCTTCTCGATGTCGGAGCCGGGCCTGGGCTCGGATGTCTCGGCGATCACGTCGAAGGCGGTGAAGGACGGCGACGAGTACGTCCTGAACGGCCAGAAGAT
Source organism: Streptomyces pluripotens (assembly GCF_000802245.2). Classification (NCBI taxonomy): domain Bacteria; kingdom Bacillati; phylum Actinomycetota; class Actinomycetes; order Kitasatosporales; family Streptomycetaceae; genus Streptomyces; species Streptomyces pluripotens. Next base: position 6,306,306 of record NZ_CP021080.1, on the reverse strand, counting down.
GTGGCTGACGAACGGCGGCACGTCGTCCCTCGTAGCCGTCCTGGTCCGAAGTGACGAAGGACACTCCCCTTCGGAATCGGCTGCTGCCCCCCACAAGTCGATGACGACCTTCCTGGTGGAGAAGGAGCCCGGCTTCGGCGAGGTCCGCCCGGGCCTCACGATCCCCGGCAAGATCGAGAAGATGGGGTACAAGGGTGTCGATACCACCGAGCTGATCATGGACGGCCTGCGGGTTCCGGCCGACCGGGTGCTCGGCGGTGTCACGGGCCGAGGTTTTTACCAAATGATGGATGGCGTGGAGGTCGGGCGCGTCAACGTGGCGGCGCGTGGCTGTGGTGTCGCTCAGCGTGCGTTCGAGCTGGGTGTGCAGTACGCCCAGCAGCGACACACCTTCGGCAAGCCGATCGCCCAGCACCAGGCCATCCAGTTCAAATTGGCGGAAATGGCCACCAAGGTCGAGGCCGCTCATGCAATGATGGTCAACGCAGCACGCAAAAAGGATTCTGGGGAACGAAACGACCTTGAGGCCGGCATGGCGAAGTACCTCGCCTCCGAGTACTGCAAGGAGGTCGTGGAGGACGCCTTCCGGATCCACGGCGGCTACGGCTTCTCCAAGGAGTACGAGATCGAGCGCCTCTACCGCGAGGCCCCGATGCTGCTGATCGGTGAAGGTACCGCCGAGATCCAGAAAATGATCATCGGGCGCAGGCTGCTCGAAGAGTATCGATTCCAGGGCTGATTGTCCGGTTACGGGGTGTTTTCTCCGAGAAGAAGATCACACCCCGTAGACGCTCTTCGGACGCCGACTCGGCTGACTGGCTTGCCCAGTTACGGCCTGCGACCGGTACGATCCCGGAAAAGCCGCCGTCCCCCGTCAGAGCGCGGCATCATCCGCTACGAAGGTCATCCATGCCCCACAGCCAAACCTCTGCACCTCGCGACAGCCGAGCCGGCGTACGCCTCGCGCGCGGAGCATCGCCGTGGCTTCTCCCGACCGTCGCCACCGCAGCCCTCAGCCTGGCCCGCGCCCGCCGCTCGGGTGCCGCCAGGGCCGTCGCCGTGCCCGCCACCGCGCTCGCGGCGGGCATGCTGTGGTTCTTCCGCGACCCCGAGCGCGAGATCACCCAGGGCCGGGTCATCTCGCCTGCCGACGGTGTGGTGCAGAGCATCATGCCGTGGAAGGACGGGCGCACCCGCGTCGCGATCTTCATGAGCCCGCTCAACGTCCACGTCAACCGGGCGCCCCTCGCCGGCACGGTGACGTCGGTCGAGCACGTCCCCGGCGGCTTCGTTCCGGCCTTCAACAAGGAGAGCGAGAACAACGAGCGCGTAGTCTGGCATTTCGACACCGAACTCGGCGACATCGAGATGATCCAGATCGCCGGCGCGGTGGCCCGCCGCATCGTTCCCTACATCCCTCAGGGCACAAAGGTCGAGCAGGGTGACCGGATCGGTCTGATCCGCTTCGGCTCGCGTGTCGACCTCTATCTGCCCGAGGGTGTGGAGGTCGCGGTCGAGGTCGGGCAGAAGACCGTGGCTGGGGTGACTCGCATTGACCGTGATTGATCCGGAGACCCAGGCGGGCTGGGTGCCCGAGGCCGATGATGCGGATGAAGAAGAGGAGATGCCCCTCTCGCTGCGTCTGTCGATAGCGGACACCCTCACGCTGGGCAACGCCACGTGCGGCTTCATGGCGGTGTACTTCACCACCACCGGCATCCTGATCCCGCACCTCACCGGCAGCCAGGAGTCCGGCATGGCCCGCCACAGCGCGGCCACTGCGGTCATCCTGATGCTGTGCGCGGCCGTGTTCGATCTGTTCGACGGACTCGTGGCCAGGAAGCTGCGTTCGTCACCGATGGGTGCGGAGCTGGACAACCTCTCCGACCTGATCAGCTTCGGCCTCGCCCCCGCCTACTTCGTACTGGTCTACGGCATGGTCGCGGACGACGCGCATCAACGGGTGGCGGCGCTGGGAGCGATCGTGGTGCTGCTGGCCGTGGTGCTCAGACTCGCCCGCTTCAGCTGCGTGACCATGAAGGACGGCGTGTTCCAGGGCATGCCCTCGCCGTTCGGCGCGCTGACGGTGGTCTCCATCGTGCTGTTGGAGCTGCCCTTCGTGGCGACCCTGCTGGCGATCCTGGGCACCGCCTGGCTGATGGTGAGCCGTGTGGAGTACCCGAAGCCGCGGGGACGCCTGGCCGGCGCCATGCTGTCGTGGATCGTCCTCTCGATGGGGCTGCTGGCCGCCTGGGCCTTCGACGCGCCCAGCGGCCAGCTCCTGCTCCAGACGGGCTGCGCCCTGCAACTGGTCATGGGCGCGGTGATCCCGCTGTTCGCCACGGCTCGCCGGGTGAACAACATTCGCGGCAACCGCCGGGAGGCGCGCGCGGCGCAGTCGTGACGCTCCGTGCGAAGGGCCCCGAACCCGGTTGCTTGGGTTCGGGGCCCTTCGCCGTGCACACGCCCACGCCGATGTGCCTCCCCGGGGTTCCCCGGGGGCTCAGCGCAGGAAGTCCTCGGCGATCCGCACCGCGATGCGTTCCAGGATCGGGCCCGCATCCGCGATGCACCGGGCGACGTCGGGCTCAGCCGAGGTCAGCGGATAGGCCCGGCCGATGCCGGCCCGCTCCAGCTCCTGAGGTGCCAGGGTCAGCCGCCCGCACACCGCGACGACCTCCTTGCCGGCGGCCCGGGCGGCGGCGGCGACACCCGCAGGCGCCTTGCCGTGCAGCGTCTGTTCGTCCAGCGAACCCTCACCGGTGATGACCAGCGAGGCCCGTTCCAGCGCCGGCGCGAAGCCCAGCACGTCCAGCATCACTTCGATGCCCGGGCGGAAACGGGCACCCAGGAGCAGCGCACCGTAGCCGATGCCCCCCGCCGCCCCCGCGCCGGGGGACGCCGCGTACTCTGCTGCCCGCGGCCCGACCTCGGCCTCAAGCACCTTCGCGTAGTGTGCGAGGGCCGCGTCCAGGGCCTGCACGTCTTCCGGTGAGGCCCCCTTCTGCGGGCCGTACACCGCAGGTGCACCCTTCGGCCCGGTCAGCGGATTGTCGACATCGCTGGCCAGCACCAGCTCAACGGACGACAGCCGCGGGTCCAGCCCGGACAGATCCGCCCGCGCGAGCTCCGCCAGCCCGCCGCCCCCCGGCGGCACCGGATCCCCCTGAGCATTCAGGAACCGCGCGCCCAGGGCCGACAGCATCCCCGCGCCACCGTCCGTCGTGGCGCTGCCCCCAACGCCGAACACGATGGTCCGCGCGCCCGCGTCCAGCGCGGCTCGCAGTAGTTCCCCGGATCCGTACGTCGAGCCGGTCAGCGGGGCGAAGACACCGGCGGGCAGGCACTGCAGCCCGCTCGCCTCGGCCATCTCCACCACCGCGGTGTCGCCGCGCAGCGCGAATGCGGCCGTGACGTCCCGGCCGAGCGGTCCGGCGACCCGGATCTCCCGCCGTGCGAAGCCGGCCGCGACCGCCGCTTCCACGGTGCCGTCACCACCGTCGGCCACGGGCAGCGCCTCGATGTGAAGATCCGGCACGACCCGGCGCAGCCCGGCCGTCACCCGCTCGGCGACCTGCACGGCCGTCAGCGAGCCCTTGAACTTGTCCGCGGCGATGAGCACCCGACGGGTCTCGTTCACTGCAGCGTCCGCCACCTTGCTTTCCCCTTGCTCTCCGGGCCCCGCGCATGTCAGGGCCAGTCGCGCCGCTGCGACCTTAACCTCACGAGTACCTCTGCGTCATGCCCCGGCCGCCCCCCGGAAGGTCCCTGACAGGCAGCGGCGCAAAACGGGTAGACCCCAACCATGAGCCCTCGTCCCGTCCCCGCCGGGCCCGCCGCCGCCCACCGGGCCGGCCCGGGCCGGCCCACCGGGCCCCCTCTCGCCGACCGTCTCCACGGCGCTTGGCTCGGGCGGGTCGCCGGCAACATGCTCGGCAAGCCGGTCGAACAGGGCGAGGTGTGGACGCGCGCCCGCATCGACCGCTATCTGCGCCGGGCGGCGGCCCTGCCGCTCACCGACTACCTCCCCGAGCCCACCGACGCGGCCGACCGCGCCGCGCTGCGTCCGGAGTGGCGCGCCTGCGTCCGCGGCCGGGTCCATGGCAGCTGCCGCGACGACGACGTGGACTACGCGATCCTCGGCCTGCACCTGCTGGAGACCCACGGCTTCGGATTCAGCACCGAACAGGTCGGCGACCTCTGGCTGCTCACACTGCCCTACCGGCAGATCTTCACCGCGGAACGGGCGGCGTACCGCAACCTCGTGAACGGGTTGAGACCACCGCTGACGGCTACCTACGACAACCCCTGCCAAGAGTGGATCGGCGCCCTCATCCGCGCCGACGTCTACGGCTGGACCTGTCCCGGCGCCCCCTCCCGGGCGGCCGGGCTCGCCCGCCGGGACGCGGTGCTGTCCCACACCGGCAACGGCGTCTACGGCGCCATGTTCGCGGCCGCGCTGATCTCGGCGGCCTTCACCGCCGCCACCGTGCGGGACGCTCTGGAGACCGCGCTCGGGGTGATCCCGGCGAGCAGCCGCCTCGCCCGGACCGTGAGGCGAGTCGTCACCCTCCACGAGGCACGACTGCCCTGGGAGGAGACCCTGACCACGGTGTCCGCCGAGACCGCCGGACTCGGCTGGATCCACACCGTGCCCAACGCCGCCGTGCTCACCGCCGGTCTGCTGTACGGAGATGGCGACTTCACCCGGACCATCGCGCTCACCGTGCGCGGCGGCCTGGACACCGACTCGAACGGGGCGACGGCCGGTTCGGTGGCAGGTGTCCGCGCCGGCGCGGAAGGGATCCCGGCCCGGTGGAAGGACCCGCTGCACGACACGGTGCGCAGCGCCGTGTCCGGTTTCGACGGGGTACGGATCAGTGAGCTGGCCGAACGCACCCTGCGCCTGGCGACGGCGGGGCCGTAGCCGCTGTGCCGGCCGGGTGCGCCGGTCGGCCCTGGACGTGCTCGTGGACGGCACGCTCGCGGCACGCGCACGGCGGAGGTGGAGAACGGCCAGCGGACGGACCGGCAGACCTCCTTCCAGGTCCAGGGGCCCGGCGCGCAAGGCGGGGCCAGGGGGCCTGGGGGGATATGGCCGCCCGCCGGCCGTTCAAACTGTTCGCGGGAGCCGCAGCACCCGGCCTACCCTCGGTGGCATGACCAAGCCACTCGTCGCCGTGCTGAGCGGCGCCGGCATCTCCACTGACTCCGGAATCCCCGACTATCGCGGTCCCAACGGGCTGTGGCGGCAGGATCCGCAGGCCGAGAAGCTGGTGACGTACGAGTACTACATGGGGGACCCGGAGATCCGCCGACGGTCCTGGCAACTGCGGCGCAGGAACCGCGCGCTGCACGCCGAACCGAACGCCGCGCACCGGGCCGTCGCCGAACTGGAGAAGTCCGGGACGACGGTGCGGGTGATCACCCAGAACGTGGACGGTCTGCACCAGCTGGCCGGGATGCCCGCACGCAAGGTGCTCGAACTGCACGGCAGCGCGCGCAGTGTCGTGTGCACCGGGTGCAGGAAGCGCGGGTCGATGGAAGACGTCCTCACCCGGGTCGAGGCCGGCGAGGTAGATCCGGCCTGCCTGGAGTGCGGGGGCATCCTGAAGTCGGCAACGGTGATGTTCGGCGAGCGGCTGGATCCAGCCGTCCTTGGTCAGGCCCTGGCGATCAGCAAGGCCTGCACCGTATTCCTCGCCGTCGGCAGCAGCCTGCAGGTGCAGCCCGCCGCCGGGCTGGTCGGCGTGGCCGCCGACCACGGAGCTCACCTGATCATCGTCAACGCCGAACCGACACCGTATGACGAACTCGCCGACGAGGTCGTCCGGGAGCCGATCGGCACCGCGCTGCCCGCACTGCTGAACCGGTTCAGCGCCGACGGCGCTTCCTAGGACCCGCCGGGAACAACCCTGTGGGTGAAGGAGCCGTGTCGCCCGCCGTCTGCACCCGCAACGGCCGGTTAGGCTCGCCTCGCCCACAGGTTCCGGTCTTCGAGGAAGGTACGACGGCGAGGATCAATCGTGAGCGCCTCGTCGGCCTGCTGACGTTCTGGCTGCGTCCTGCCTTCGCGTTGCGCGTCATCAACCGGTTTCAGAGGATCGTCGGCTTCGACCGCTCGATGGCTCTGGCTTCCAGCGCTCTCACCGCGCTGGTACCCATGGCCATCCTCACCAGCGCCGTCCTGGGCAGCTTCGTCCACTACGACGTCGCGGAGCAGATCATCAGGCGCTACGACCTCACCGGTGCCGGCGCCGAGGCCATCAACTCCCTCTTCTCCCCTGCTGAGAACACGAGCGCGAGCGTGGGTGTCTTCGGGGCGGTCTTCCTGACCATCTCGGTGCTGAGCTTCGCGCGGGCCTCCCAGCGGCTCTTCGAGCAGACCTGGGAACTCAAGCCGCTCAGCGTGCGCAACACGCGCAACGGTCTGTGGTGGATCCTCACCCTCGGCGGCTACACCCTGATCACCGGGTGGATCTCCGCGGTCCTCGGTGGGCGCGGGCTGGGTCTGGGCGCCTCGACGTGCGAGGCACCCTTGACCGCCGTGTTCCTGGTCTGGAGCGGCTGGATCCTGTCGGCCAGGCGGATCGCCTGGCCCGACCTGGTCCCCTTCGGCGTCATCGCGGCCGTCCTCGCGGCCGTCTATTCCGTGGGCGCGGCCCTCTACCTGCCGCACCTGTTCAACACCTACGCTGCCCGCTACGGGGTCGTGGGTGCCGTCTTCGCGATGCTGTCGGCCCTCTTCGCGGCCATGCTGCTCCTCGTGGCATCGGCTGCGGTGGGACGACAGGTGCAGGACGAGCTGGTCCGGATCCGTCAGGGCCGGCGCCCCTCCGAGCACGAGGTACGTCAACAGTGGGAAAGCGTGGTCGAGCAGACACGGTCCCGCTGGCGCACGGTCCGGTCACACGTGTCGCACCGCCGCGACAACGGCGTGGACCGCGCATAGTCCCGCAGTGCGCGCCGGGACCCCGCTCGCCGCCACGGGCGCAGGCCGGCCGCCACACCCCGGGCACGGCTCCGGGGCACGGCCGTGGGGTCTACGGCCCACAGCGGGCCGGTCACCGGCAGGAGCGGTCCGTCCGGCAGCCGGGTGTTGCCGGACGGGGCGGCGTGCGGATGCCGATCACCGTGCCTGCCGTTCGCCTCTCGCACCTCGGCAGAGGGCCGCCGCACGCTCGCACTCCAGCAGGCGCCGTTTGCGCTCCAGGCCGCCGCCGTAGCCGGTGAGGCTGCCGTCCGCGCCGATCACCCGATGGCAGGGGACGACGATGCCGACGGGATTGCGGCCGTTGGCGAGGCCGACCGCACGGGAGGCTCCGGGGCTGCCGAGGGCTTCAGCCAGTTCACCGTAGGTGCGGGTCTCGCCGTAGGGGATGCGGGTGAGCTGCTCCCACACCCGGCGCTGGAACGGCGTTCCCTGCGGGGCGACTTCGATGGTGAACTCGGTCAGTTCACCCGCGAAGTAAGCCGACAGTTGCTCCCGTGTCCGGGCGAAGCAGCGCAGGTCATCGTCGTTCGGGCCGAAGCTCTCCTGAGGTGGGCGGTGCCGCTGGTCGGTCATGTAGAGGCCGCACAGAACGCCGTCCGTGTCGGCGACGAGGGTGAGCGGGCCGTACGGGCTGTCGGTCACGGTATGGCGCTTCACTGCTGAACCTTCTTAACCTTCGTACGTGGGGAGGAAGTTGATCGGGTGATTGTCGGTGGCCCACAGGTACTGGACCGCGTAGGCCCGCCAGGGCCGCCAGCCTTCCGAGCGGGCGGTGAGCGCGGCGGGGGTGGCCGGCAGGCCCAGCTTCTTCGCCGCGCGCCGGACCCCGAGGTCGGTGGGGAGGAAGGCGTCGGGGTCGCCCAGGGCGCGCATGGCGATGACGCCTGCCGTCCAGGGGCCGAAGCCGGGCAGGCCGAGCAGCCGGGTCCGGGCCTCTGCCCAGTCGGCCCCGATGCCCAGGTGCAGTTGCCCCTCGGCGAGCCCGCGCACGAGTGTGGTGAAGGTGGTGCGCCGGGCGCGGGGCATGGCCAGCGTCCCGGGGTCGGCTCCGGCCAGTGCCTCGGGGGACGGGAAGAGATGGGTGAGGCCGCCCTCGGGGTCGTCCAGGGGTTTGCCGTGCGCGGTGACCAGGCGGGCTGCGTGGGTACGGGCAGCCGCGGTGGACACCTGCTGTCCGAGGACGGCACGGACGGCGAATTCCGCCTCGTCGACCGTGCGCGGCACGCGGCGGCCCGGGGCCCGGTCGACCAGGGGGGCGAGCAGCGGGTCGGCACGCAGCCGGGCGTCGACGGCGACCGGGTCGGCGTCCAGGTCGAGCAGGCGGCGGCAGCGGCTGATCGCCACGGACAGGTCGCGCAGGTCCCCGAGGGTGAGGCGGCAGGCAATGTGGTCGGGGCGGGGTGAGAGCGCGGCGATAGCGTGCCCGTACGGCAGCCGTAGGGTGCGCCGGTAGGCTCCGTCGTGCCATTCCTCCACGCCGGGTACGGCGGTGGCGGCGAGGTGGCCGAAGAGGTTGTGCGGGTTGAGCGGGGCGCGGAACGGCAGGCGCAGGGACAGGGTTCCAGGGGTTGCGGGGGTGCCGCCCGCGGGGTTCCCGGGTACGCGGGTGCGGGCGCGCAGCCCGCTCGGGGACACGGCGAAGACCTCACGGACGGTGTCGTTGAAGGTGCGGATGGAGGAGAAGCCGGCTGCGAAGGCGATCTCCGTCATGGGCAGCTGGGTGGTCTCGACGAGCAGCCGCGCGGTCTGCGCGCGCTGGGCGCGGGCGAGCGCCAGGGGCCCGGCACCCAGTTCAGCCAGCAGTTCCCGCTGCACCTGCCGGGTGCTGTACCCGAGCCGGGTGGCTAGTCCAGCCACGCCCTCGCGGTCCACGACGCCGTCGGCGATCAGCCGCATGGCCCGGGCCACCAGGTCGGCGCGCCGGTTCCACTCCGGGGAGCCGGGACTGGCGTCGGGCCGGCAGCGCTTGCAGGCCCGGAATCCGGCCTGCTGGCACGCGGCGGCGCTCGGGTAGAACGCCATGTTCTCCGCCTTGGGCGGGACCGCCGGGCAACTGGGCCTGCAGTAGATGCCAGTGGTCAGGACGGCTGTGAAGAACCATCCGTCGAACCGTGCGTCCTTGGACTGCGCGGCGCGCACGCAGTGCTCCCGGTCGAGCTGTGTCCCTGTTCGCATGTGTCCAGCATCGACCAGTTGACGCCCGGGTGGCTGGCGGGAATCCGACACGTACGTGGGCATGACCAGGGGGGCGGGCGAAGCACTGCGAGGGTGTCCGAGTGCCACAGCGGGCAACGCCTTCCCGTCAAGGAGCCGCGTCCGGTGCCGGCTCTGGGGACCACCGGCCGGAGGCTGGGGGGCAGTACCGGCCGGAAGCCCTCGTGCTGGACGTGCATGAGCTTTCGGACGGGGCGTTGCGTGCCGGGCGTCGCGACGGGGCGAACGTGGTGCCTGCTGCGGCACTAGGCGCGGCTGTGCTGCGGAAGCCCCTCCTGCCACGCAGCCCGGGTCTGCGGAATGCTGCCCTGTCGCCGGAAGCGGGTGGCCCACTCGGCGGTGGTCCGCAGCCCGCCGAACGTGTAGAAATGCACCTTCACCGTGCCGTGCCGCGCGGGGTCGTACCGATCGGCCAGCGCCTGCAGGAAGCGGTCCGGGCCGGTCGTCGCCATCAGGTTGGTCAACGAGAAGCCGTACTTGCGGGCGACGGATGCGCCGGTGGCGACGCCGAAGCGGGTGGCGTAGCCGAGCAGGCGGCGCGCACCCGCCGGGCCCGGGACACCGATGCGGACGGGCAGCTGGACGCCCCGGGCACGGACGGCTTCCAGCCAGTCGAGGACCGGGACGGCGTCGAAGCCGAACTGGGTGATGACGTCGCCGGTGAACCCCTCCGCGGCGATGGCCGCCGCCTTGTCCGCGAGCGCCGTCCACAGGTCGGGGCCGGCTATCGCGGGGTGGCCGTCGGGGTATCCGCTGATGCCGATGTGGCGGACTCCGTGGCGCTGCAGCAGCCCGGTGCGCAGGACGGCGAGGGCGTCCGGGTAGGGGCCCTCGGGGCGGGCGGGGTCACCGCCGACGACGAAGACGTTCCCTGCGGTGCCGTCGGCCGCAAGCCCGGAGAGGAACTCCTCCAGAGCGGAACGGGAGGGCAGCCTGCGCGCGGCGAGGTGCGCAACGGGCACGAATCCGAGCCGTTTGACCTCGCGGGCGGCCGTCAGCCGCATGCCGAGGTCCTCGCCGGCGAGGAAGGTGATGTTGATCCGGGTGCCCGGCGGGATGCTGTCCCGGGCCTCCTCCAGCCGAAGCACGTCCTTGCCGGTCATCTCCAGCGAGAAGCCGTCCAGCAGCTGAGCGGCCCGCTCCGGTCCCCTGGTTCCGGTCGGAAGGGGGGAATCCCCGTCGGGCGGGGCGGTGCGAGCGGGGTCCATCGTGCTCCTCGTACGGTTCGGGGTCTGGCCCCGGCCGATGATGCCACGCGAACGTCCGACGTCCGGGGGCAGGGGCAAGGTGCAGGGGGCGCCGACGCTGGTGTCCGGCCCCCGCGCATCGCAGCGGGACGGTTGCTCCCCATCGGACCACGGCCGCTGCGGTGAGGCCTCGGGCCGCCGAGGGGGCGCGCAGCCGGCGCCCCGGACCCCCGACGGGCGGGGACCCCCGCCCCGGGCTCGTCTGCGGGCGGATGGCGGGCGCGGCAGATGGTCCACCGCGCCCGGGACGTCAGGTGGACGCGGTCGTGGGCTCGTACACCGCGAGCGCCCAGATGATGAACACGTCGATCGCCATCATGATCACCGACCACACCGGCGCGTACGGCAGGAACATGAACTGGGCCACCAGGCTCAGCGAGGCAAGGGCGATACCGACCAGGCGGGCCCACGCGGCGCCGGAGAGGATGCCGAAGCCGGCGACGACGGCGATGGCGCCCAGGATCAGCAGGATCCAGCCCCAGCCGGTCAGGTTGATCTTGTAGACGTAGTCGCCGATGTGGGCGTAGACCTGGTTCTTCGCGATCGCCGCGATTCCCTGCAGGATGGCAAGGACACCGTTGACGACCATCAGGACACCCGCGAAGACGATTCCGCCGGCGACCCAGGAGCTGTTCCCGGTGGGGGGCGGTCCGTAGCCACCGGACGGCGCGCCGGAGTGGGGCTGTGCGGTCATGATCGCGCTCCGTTTCTGTGAGGCGAGGAGCCGGGTCGCGCCCCGTCGGGCAGGGCGGCCGTACCGGGCGTCTTCCGCCCGGCCTGCTTCCGACACTTCACCCCCAACCCCTCGTCCGGCCACGTGGGTTGAGCCGATCGGGTGATACATGCGGCGCCGTCCGGCGGTCTCCGGCCGCTGTCCGGGCCGGAAGACGGCTGTGGTCGCTCCCGCACCGCGGCCCGGCGACCGCTCCCCCACAGGTCTGTCGTGGCTGTGCTTGTTCCCCGGACATGGTTCGGCGCCGGGAGACGACCAGAGTGCCGGGAGCCGGGCCGGGAGACGACCGGAGCGTGTGCCCGCCCCCTCCGGCACGCCCGCGCGACGGCGGCCGGGAGGAACGCCGTCCACGGGTGGCCGCGGCGGTGATGGCGGTGGCGGACCGCGGCGCGGGTCAGGCGGGCGTCCCGGTCGCGGGCGGCTTGCCGGCCGGCGGTTCCGCCAAGAACTCGACGACGGCCAACAGGAACAGCAGGCACAGGGCGAGCCCGACCACCACCCAGCCGGTGGGGTAGGACCACAGCAGGTAGACCAGCAGGACGGCGGCCACCAGCACCCAGGTGATCCAGGTGCGGTAGCGGCTCACGAAGGGGCCGACCGGGCCGGTCCGCATCCCGGCTCGGTCGGCGGTGCCGCGTACCGCGCCGATACCGGAGGTCCACAGCCGTCTGACGAGTCCCGCGCGGCGGCCCGGGCCAGTGAGCCAGGCGGCCAGGGCGACGATGATGCCGAGGGCCACGACCATGCGGACCGTGGTCTGTAGGAAACGGGTCAACGTGTCGTAGACGGCCCCGGCCGCGGCTTGGGAGACGTCGGCTGGCAGCCGGTCGAGATAGATCACCCGGAACACGCGCAGGCCGATGCCGAGGATCCCGGTGGCGACGACGACGCCGAGGCTGCCCGCGACCAGTGCCCGGCGCCGGTGTACCGAGAGCAGCACGCCGCCGGCCACCAGCAGGACCGCCAGTACCGGCAGCCAGTTGCCGGCGAGTTGCAGAAGTCGCACATATGTCTTGATCTTGCCGATCTGATCAGATCTGACGAGGGTGAAGTTCGTGTGCACCGTGGGGATGTTCCCGGCGACGGTGATTCCCGAATCGACGAGGCGCTGCTTGAGCTGGTCCACCAGGGGGCCGATGTCGAGGTTGACGGTGTCGTTCGTCAGCTGCACCGCGCCGCCGCCACTGCCGGTGAGGGCCTTGTCCAAGGCACTGTGGATCTTGCGGTTGGCCTCGGTCCAGACCGTCTTGAAGGCGTTCGACCGGACGACGGTCTGGGCTGCGCTGTGGACGAAGCTGCGTACGGCGCTTTCGAGCGCGTCGCCGAGTCTTCCGCCCAGCGCCTTCTCCAGACGGGGCCGGTCCTGAGGTGCCGCCTCGGAGAGCAGGGTGGGCAGGTCGAGATGGGTCATGACCGCGTCGGTGATCCGGTTGGCCACGGCGTCCTGCACGTCGGGGTTCGAGGCGAGTGGGGCCACGGTGGCCACGTAGCGGTCGGTGTCGTCCACCTGGTCGGCCGCCCAGGCGGCGACCACGGCGAGCGGGGCCAGGACGCAGCCGAGAACGATGAGGACCGCGGCGAGGAAGGATGTGACGCGGTGGCGGGGCGGCCGGGCCCGTTCGCCTTCGAGGGCGGCCACCCGTGCACGCAGTTCCTGGAGTTCCCGGTCCCCGGACGAGTGGGCGCCATCGTCCGCGGGTGCTGGGCCGTCTGTCACTCGTGCCTCCTGGTCGGTCCGGCCGCTCTGTTTGCCAGCGCACCGTCATCGGGGCGCCAGCGCGAGCAGAGCGGGGCCGTTCGGGTCACCGGTCCAGGCAGTCGGCCCCGCCTCGCCGGCGGCCTTCGGTGACCGGCGCCGTCGCCCGTCACCAGGCCTCCGACTCCGTCGAGGACGCGGACGGGGGCTTCTCCGGCCTCCGTCCAGCACGTGTCCTCATCGCCAGGAGCGGCAGGAGCAGCACCGAGAGCATCGCGGCCCCGACCAGTGCCGCCGCCTCGTCCGTGCCGAGCACCTTCTGGTCGACCCCGATGGTCGTGATCGCCACGACGAGGGGCAGACAGGTCGACACGAAGAGCGTGAGCGCCCTGCGGTCAGCGCGAGCGAGGCCACGTGGCGCCAGGAGGTGCACCGGCCCACCGCGCACGAGGAGGAACAGCACCAGGAACACCGGTACGAGCACGAGGGCCCGCCAGTCGTGCAGCAGGGCGTACAGGTCGAAGTCGATGCCGGTGACCACGTAGAACAGGGGAACCAGGAAACCGAACCCCAGCGCCTCCACCTTGCCGATGACCTCCGCACTGTGTTCGGGCGAGGCACCGTGCAGCAGAAGGCGCGTGAGTACGCCGGCGGCGAAGGCACCGAGCAGGATGTCCAGGCCGAAGGCCTGGGCGAGAGCCAGCATCCCGGCCAGGAGCAGCATGACGAGGCGGACCGCGAACTGTCCGCTGCTGTGCAGGGTCGTGTCGATCAGGCGGGAGAACCAGGGCTGCCGGGGGCGCATCGCCCACCAGACGGCGCCCGCGGTGACCGCCGCGAAGCCGATCAGCAGCGCAGTCGACTCGCCCGGTTTGCGGCCGCTCAGCAGCAGGGCGATCGCCACCACCGGGCCGAACTCCCCCACAGCGCCGAATGTCGACATCACCCTGCCGAACGGCGTGTGCAGGTCCCCCCGGTCGCGCAGGATCGGCAGCACGGTGCCCAGTGCGGTGCTGGTCAGCGAGGTGCCGATGACGAACGCCTTGAACGTCTCCCCGCCGCTGAGCGCGAGGGCGAGGCCGATGCCCGCCGCGAGGGACAGCAGCCAGGCGCCCAGCGCGTGGCGCAGGGTCCTGCCGGGGATTTCCTCGAACTCGATCTCGTACCCGGCGAGAAAGATCAGCATGGCGAGTCCCAGGTCGGACAGTGTGTCGACGACCTTGTCGGGTTGCGCCCAGCCGAGCACCCCGGGGCCGATGACGATGCCGAGGGCGATCTCGAAGATGACCAGCGGGATGCGGATCCAGCGCGCCGTGCTCTCGGCGAGGAGTGGCGCGAGCACGGCGACCGTCATGATCAGAACGAGGGTGCCGGGGTGGAACATGGGCGGCCGCCGCTGCGCCCGTCACGGAGTGACGATGGCGAAGTCCGGGTCGGGTTCGGTGAGGTGGCCGAGGAGTTCGGTCAGCTTTCCGGCGTCACCGGTCACCTCGACGCCGTCGCGTGCCGTCAGGTCGGCCGGCGTGATGGTGCCGAGCAGCAGGGCGCGCAGTTCCTCCTCGGTGAGGGTGATCCCGGTGTCCGGGACGGCCGCGGCCCGCCCGGTGCCGGTGACGTGGGTGAGGACGCCGTTACGCAGGCGCATGGTCACTGGCTCCCCGTCGGTGACGCTGAAGCGCACGGTGATGTCCGCATCCCAGCTGCGCGGTCCGTCCACCCGGATCGCGAGGGCGTCGAAGAGCTGTTCCAGTGTCAGGGCCGCCAGCAGGTCGGGCGAGACCGTCGAGGTGGGTGTGCCGACCGGGCCGTGGCGCAGTTCGAGGGCTCCGCTGAGGAAGAAGTTGCGCCAGGTCCCGTTCTCGCTGCCGTAGCCGAGCTGTTCCAGGGCGTCGGCCTGGAGGTCACGTGCCTGCGCGTTGTCCGGGTCGGCGAACAGCACGTGGTTGACGACCTGGACCACCCAGCGGAAGTCGCCGTCGGCGAACGACTGGCGGGCTCGCCGCAGTACTTCGCCTGCGCCTCCCATGAACTCCACGTACCGCTTCGCCGCCTGGGTCGGCGGGTGCTCCCACAGGTGCGCGGGGTTGCCGTCGAACCAGCCGAGGTAGCGCTGGTAGACGGCCTTGGTGTTGTGGCTGACGGAGCCGTAGTAGCCGTGGGTGTGCCAGGCTCGCTCCAGGGCCGGCGGCAGCTCGATCCGCTCGGCGATCTCCAGCGCGGTGAGGCCTTGGTTGAGCATGCGCAGGGTCTGGTCGTGGAGGTAGGCGTACAAGTCTCGCTGCTGGGACAGGAACTCCACCACCCGCTCGCGGCCCCACACCGGCCAGTGGTGGGAGGCGAAGGCGACGTCGGACAGGTCGGCGAAGAGGTCGATGGCCTCGGTGAGGTAGCGGGCCCACACCCGCGGGTCGCGGACCTGGGCACCGCGCGGGGTGAGCAGGTTGTGCAGGTTGTGGGTGGCGTTCTCGGCCGTGCACAGTGCCGCGTGGTCGGGGAAGTGGATGTTCAGCTCCGCCGGCGCCTCGGTGCCCGGGGTGAGCTGGAAGACCATGCGGATACCGTCGATCACCTCCGTCTGCCCGGTGCGGGTGATGTAGGCCGTCGGTGGAATCAGGCCGACCGACCCGGTGGAGACCGTCTGCCCGAGGCCGGCGCCGATCTGCCCCCGTTCGCCCTTGGGCAGGGCGGCACCGTACATGTAGGCGGCACGACGGTTCATCGCCGTGCCGGCGTAGACGTTCTCGCTGACGGCGTGTGCCAGGAAGCCGTGCGGGGCGAAGACCGGAACGCCCCCTGCCACGTCCTCGTCGGTCACCACACCCCGCACACCGCCGAAGTGGTCGGCATGGCTGTGCGTGTAGAGCACTGCGGTCACGGGCCGGTCACCGCGATGGCTCCGGTACAGGGCGAGCCCGGCCGCCGCGGTCTCGGCGCACAGCAGCGGGTCGATGACGAGGACGCCGCGCCCGCCCTCCACGATCGTCATGTTGGACAGGTCGAATCCGCGCACCTGGTAGATGCCCTCGGTCACCTCGAAGAGTCCGTGGTCGCAGCAGAGCCGGCTCTGCCTCCACAGGCTCGGGTTGGCGGTGGCCGGGCACTCCTGGTCGAGGAACCCGTAGGCGTCGAGGTCCCATACCGCACGCCCCACGGCGTCCTTGACGACGCTCTCCCGGGCCGTGCCCATGAAGCCGCGCCGCGCGTCCGCGAGGTCACGGGTGTCGTCGAAGGGGAACCGTCGCAGGACGGCATCGTTGGCCCGAACGATCGACGGCTCCGCGGGTTTTGCTTCGGTGTTCTGGGTCACCTCGTTCTCCCTCGCAGGCGTTGGGCCGGAAACCGGCGGCACGGCGGACCCGGCCAGTGCCACCCTCGCCCGGCACGCCTGCCGGCACGAGCGGATCTACGCCGTACGGGTCAACCCGCCCCGTCCTCGGATCAGATCCCCTCGTTGCCCGTCGTCGCCACGGCCTGCTTCGGGAGGAGCCGGTTCTTGGAGGAGCCGGGGGCTTGCGGAGCGCTGCGGGCGGGACGCCGCGACCGGTACGCGGGATCAGTCGGAGCCGAGGCCGTCGATCAAGCGGCTGAGGAACCGGGTGAAGGTGGCTTCGGGGGTGAGGGGGCGTCCAGGAGCAGAGAGGGCTTCGGCGAGTTCCGGATGGCGGCCGTCGGCGGCGACGGCGAGGTAGCGGGCTTCGGCAGTACGCCGGTCGGGGGACCGTGCCGCTGAGGTCTGGGCGACCTCGTAGTTGACGTGGCCGGCGACGAAGGCGGTGAGCTGGGCGAAGACCTCCAGTCTTGCCGCACCGTCCAGTCCGGTGGGCCGCAGGGCGGCGAGGGCGCGTTCCAGGAAGGCCAGCACCGGGGCACGGCACCGTTCGTCAAAGCGACGCTGCGCCTCCAGCGCCGCCTGCGTGACATCACCACCGCGCAACCCCTGCGCGGGGCACATGAGTCGGCCCTCGGGGGTGAAGTGCCCTGGCTGGACGAGGTGATGACGCACCCTGACGCCACGGACGCCTACCGGCACGGCGCGTCGCTGGCGGAGCCAGCGACGCGGCTCCACGTACCCACGAGTCTGATCACCGGATGGCACGACGCACTGGCCGACCAGACATTCGAGCAGTACGGCCGGCTGCGCCGGGCCGGATGCGAGACCGCTCTGCTCGTCGGCCCCTGGTCCCACGCCTCTGCCCTGCAACAGGGGTGGCCCGAGGTGTTTGCCGAGAGCCTGGTGTGGCTGCGCGCCCACCTCTGTGCCGACCCCTCCGGCCTGCGCCCCCGTACGGTGCACGTGCACGTCGGCGGCGAGGACGCATGGCGGGACCTCGGCGACTGGCCGCCGGCCTTCGCCGCCACGCCGTGGCACCCCGTCCCGGGCGGCCGTCTCACCCGGCAGGCCCCACGGACTCCGCACCACTGACGACGTTCCGTTACGACCCGGCCGATCCGACCCCGTCCCTCGGCGGCCCACTGCTGTCCCGCACCGCCGGCCCCCGGGACAACGGCAGCCTGGAGGCCCGAGACGACGTCCTGACGTTCACCGGCCCTCCGCTGACCGAGCCCGTGGAGATCCTGGGCCCGGTCTCCGCACGACTGAGCGTCTCCACGGACACCGGGTACGCCGACGTCTTCACCCGCCTGTGTGACGTCGACCCCCAAGGGCGCTCCGTCAACGTCTGTGACGGGTTGGGCCGGCTCCGGACCACCGGACCCGCACCCTCACGGGTCACCGTGCCGATGAGCTCCACCGCCCACCGCTTCGCCGTCGTCACCGCATACGGTGGCAGATCAGCGGGGTGCCCATCCGCGCTTCGCCCGCAACCCAGCCACCGGGCAGCCGTCGGTGGATGCCGCCACCTTCGTACCCGTGTGCATCACGCTCCACACGGACGGCGTTGGTGCTTCCCCACAACTCCGGGCCCGCGTAGTCCTTCAGCCCGACGGGGCACCGCTGACCGTTGGGGCCGGCCGATCCCGCTCACTGCACCAGGTCGTCTCCGCCGTTCAGGTCAGCCGCATGAGGCGCACTCCGACCGCAGGCCCCGGAGCGCGCCCAGGACGTCCGGGGGCGCTCCGGGGGCGGTGCCCACTCTTTCGCGCCTGCCTGACCGTGCTCCGGCGCAGCGGTGCCCCCTTCAGTCGAGTTGCCGGGCGAACGCCTCGTACGCCCGGTCGTCGAACAGGACGAAGCGCACCTCCTCGACTGCTGTCGGGGTGTTCCGCACCGTTTCCACCGCGATCCGGGCCGCGTCGTCCATCGGCCACCGGTACACCCCGGTGGAGATCGCGGGGAAGGCCACGGTGCGCGCGCCGAGTTCGTCGGCCAACCGGAGGGACTCCCGGTAGCAGGAAGCCAGCAGGTCCGAACGGTCTTCTTTCGCGGACCACACGGCGCCCACCGTGTGGATGACCCAGCGGGCGTCCAGTTCCCCCGCCGTGGTGGCGACCGCCTGGCCGGTGGGCAGGCCCCGGCCGAGTCTGGCAGCGCGCAGCCTGCGGCACTCCTCCAGGATGGCGGGGCCGCCACGACGGTGGATCGCACCGTCCACGCCTCCGCCGCCGAGGAGGGAGGAGTTGGCCGCGTTGACGATCACGTCGGCGCTCTGCCGGGTGATGTCGCCGTGCACCAGGGTCATGGTCGTCATGCCTGCCTCAATCTGCGCCACACGGCCTTGGCCGCATTGTGCCCCGACATGCCGTGCACTCCGGGACCCGGCGGGGTGGCCGAGGAGCAGAGGTAGACGGCCGGATGGGGGGTGTGGTACGGGAACAGGGACGGCCTGGGCCGCAGCAGCAACTGGAGTCCGGAAGTCGCGCCGCAGGCGATGTCGCCACCGACGTAGTTGGCGTTGTGGGCCGCCATCTCGGCGGGGCCGGCGACGGCGCGGGCGAGCACGCGGTCGCGGAAACCGGGGGCGAAGCGCTCCAGTTGGCGTTCCATGGCGTCAGTGAGGTCGCCGGACCAGCTGTTGGGGACGTGGCCGTACGCCCAGAAGACGTGTTGTCCCTCGGGGGCGCGGCTGGAGTCGATCACGCTGGGCTGCACAGTGATCATGAACGGCCTGTCGGGGGCGCGGCCCTCACGGGAGGCGGCACGCAGGGCAGTGCCGATCTCGGCCCGGCTCGCACCGATCTGCACGGTTCCGGCAGCACGGGCCTCGGGGGCGGTCCAGGGCACCGGTCCGTCCAGTGCGTAGTCGATCTTGAAGACACTGGGGCCGTAACGGTAGCCGGCGTAGTAGTCACCGAAGCCGGCGATGCGGGCGAGCGCGGTGGGTGAGGTGTCGAAGACGTACGCACGCGCGGGCGGCAGGTCATCCAGGCGCTTGACCTCGAAGTCGGTGTACACGCCACCGCCGAGGTCCGCCAGATAGGCCGCGAGCGCGTCGGAGATCGCCTGGGAGCCGCCGCGGGGCACCGGCCAGCCGCGGGCGTGCGCGGCCAGGGCGAAGACCAGTCCGACGGCCGAGGTGGCCAGGCCGCTGAGCGGGGCCATGACATGCGCGACCAGTCCAGCGAAGAGTGCTTTGGCCCGCTCGTCCTTGAACCGGCGCATGAGCCACGTGGACGGAGGCAGCCCGGCCAGACCGAACCGGGCCAGGGTCACGGGGTCGCGCGGCAACGCCGTCAGCGGCAGGGACATAAAGTCCCGCACGAGGGTGTCCCAGTGGGCGAGGAACGGCTTGACCAGCCTGCGGTACGCACCCGCGTCGCGCGGCCCGAAGGAGGCTGCGGTCTCGGCCACCGACCTGGACAGCACGGCCGCACTGCCGTCCGGGAAGGGGTGCGCCATCGGCAGGTCGGCGTGCAGCCACTGCAGGCCGTAGCGGTCGAGGGGCAGGGCACGGAACGCGGGCGAGTTGATCCCGAGGGGGTGGGCGGCCGAGCAGGGGTCGTGCCGGAAGCCAGGGAGGGTCAGTTCCGCGGTGCGGGCGCCGCCGCCCACGGTGGACCTCGCCTCGAACAGGGCGACGGAGAAACCGCGGCGGGCGAGCTCCACGGCAGCGGTCAGTCCGTTCGGTCCCGCACCCACCACGACCGCATCGAGCATCGACGGCACCTTCGGACCCCTTCGTCAGCCGATGGCCACTCGGTTTCAGGATATGCCGGAGGACCGCTGTGCCCGGCCCCGGGTGATGCGCGCACCGTCCCGTCGGGCGCGGACGCCGCCGGGCGAACGGCCGACCACCGCAGGACGGCGGCCGACGCGTGGTGGGTTCAGGCCGTCGCGCCCAGCAGGCCGGCCAGCCGGCGGGCGGTGGCGGCGTCACGGGCGGCGGTGAACGGCAGCGTGTTGCCGCCGGTCACACGGAACGGCTCCCCGGCGCCGGTGAGGTGTGCACCGCCCGCCTCCTCGACCAGAAGCAGCCCAGCCGCATGGTCCCAGGCGGCCTCCCAGGAGAACGCCACGGCGTCCGCCTCGCCCCGCGCGACGGCGAGGTACTCAAGGCCCGCGGAACCACAGGGACGGGGCGCTACCCCGTCGGTGCACAGGGCGCGCAGCACCCGCTTCTGCTCATCGGTGGTGAAGTCCGGGTGGGACGTGGCGACGACGAGGTCCCGACCGGGCGAGGGCGGGCCCGCGATCAGCCGCTCCCCGTCTAGGAAGGCTCCCCGGCCGCGTACGGCAGTGGCGAGTTGGCCGCGTGCCGCGGCATACGTCCAGGAGGCCATGACGACACCGCGGTGAGCGAGCGCGATCAGGGTGCAGAAGCCGTCGTCGCCGTGCACGAACTGGCGGGTGCCGTCGACCGGGTCGACGATCCAGACCGGTGCGTCGCCCTGGATCGCCTCGTACGTCGTCGGGTCGGCGTGCACCGCCTCCTCGCCGACCACCACCGAGCCGGGCAGCAGGGCGCCGAGAGCCTCGGTGAGGCGCAGCTCGGCGAGGCGGTCGGCGTCCGTCACCAGGTCGTGGGGGCCGCTCTTGTGGGCCACCTCGTGCTCCGCGAGGCGCCGGAAGCGGGGAAGGATCTCGGCCGCAGCCGCCGTGCGTACGGCTTCCTCCACATCGGCCGAGCAGCGGGTGAGAAACTCCTCGATGGTTTCCGTCTCTTCGATCATGCCCCCATGAGAGCACGCGCCGCTGACAATCCCTGCCCCGCCGGTGTATTGCGGGTGGAATCGGAGTGAAGAACGGGGGCCGGTCACGCCCTCGCGCGTCGTACGGGACGGGACCAGACCGGAACCGGTCCCTCGCACGTCGTACGGGACGGGACCAGAACCGGGACCAGACCGGAACCGGTGACGGGGGCCTGACCGGGACAGGACCGAACAGGTCGCGGGCGGGCGCAGCCTTCTTCCGAGTGTTGCTTCTCAGGCGCGGCTTCTCCGTGCCGTCGCCCCCGTGCCGTCTTCCCCGCGCCGGCGTCACCCGGGCAGATCGCTGGCCGCCCGGCCGTCCGGCGACGGTCGCCCGGCTCGCCGGCCTCACGCCTCGGCGATGACCGCCCGCCGCGCCGGGCAACGCTCCACCGGACCGGTGACAGACTCCAACACATATGGGGCGAAGCGGTACATCGAGTGGTCGTCACCGTGACCGGCCGGGCACACAGCGAGTTGGCACTTCCGACTCACAGGCAGTCATGTGACACTGTCGTCCCCGTCCACCCTGCGGACCCCTTCCGCACCCTCCCACGAGAAGTGCGCCGTGCGTTCTCTTCCTCTGCCGCTTGCCCTCACCGCGCGTCTGTCGCCGGTCGCGGTCCTCGCCTGCGCCGGGTGGGCGCTGACCTCCGGCCCGGCCGCGCCGGCCGCGGTCGGGCACCGGCCGGCAGGGCAGAAGACGTCCGCCGGGTCCCCCTCCTCCGCGCCTTCGCCCACCGCGGCACCAAAGGCGTACACCACCGCGCCCGTCCCCTGCACCAGTGTGCCCGCCGCCACCATCACGGCACTGGTGCCGGGGGCTAAGACTGCGGGCAAGGAGATTCCGTCCACGGACACCAAACTCCGCCGCACCTGCTCCTGGAACGCACTCAAGGGCTACGACTACCGCTGGCTCGACGTCTCCTTCGAGATCAGCGCCTCGGGCCAGGAGGCGAAGCAGGAGTACGAGCAGCGGGTCGGCGAGAAGAGCGGTGGCGGGGCCGTTCCCGGGGTAGGGGACGCCGCCTACTCGGTCGTGAACCTCACCACGGAGGACAAACAGCAGACCCGCGAGGGCGTGGTGATGGTCCGTACCGCCAACGCCCTGGTGGTCGTCACCTACAGCGGCAGCAACTTCGAGACGAAGAAGGCCCCGAGCACGGACGAGATCAACAAGGGCGCCATCAAGGTGGCACGGGCCGCGGTCGGTGCGCTGGAGGCCGGCCGGGGCTGACCCGTGGGCAGGCCGCCCGCCCCGCGTAGCGGCCGGGAACCGGCGTCCACGCCCTCGGTCACGCCCGCCGGGACGGCCGCGGTGCAGTCCCCGACCTGCCGGACGCCGCACGGTCGCAAGCCGGAGCAGGACGGACGCCGGTCCTGCCGAACACCGAACTCGCCGGACTCCGAGCCCGCCGGACACTGCTCCCCCAGTGCCGGTCAGACCCGGTACCGGTCCCGGCCCGAGGCGAACGTAAGTGCCACGTACAGCACCATCGAGGCCCCGAGGCCCACGGCCCACCCGTAGTCGGCGAGAGGTTCGAGGGCCGGGATGGGCCTGCCGTCGATCAGCGGATGGAAGTCGGCGCCGCCGATCGCGAGCGTGCCCCCGGCGAGGAAGGCGACGACCGCCCGCCAGTTCCAGCCGGCCGCGTACCAGTATCGGCCGCCCGCACGGTACAGGTCGGCGAGGTCCAGGCGGGTGCGGCGCAGCAGCCAGTAGTCGGCGACGAGGATGCCTGCGACGGTGCCGAGCAAACCGCCGACCAGGCCGAGCCAGGTGAAGATGTAGCCCTGCGGGTCGGAGTAGAGCTTCCACGGAAGGATCATGACGGCCAGCACCGCGGTGATCAGGGCTCCGGTGCGGAAACCGATCTTCCTCGGCGCCAGGTTGGAGAAGTCGAAGGCCGGGGAGACCAGGTTGGCCGCGATGTTCACGGACAGCGTCGCGACCAGTACGGTGACCAGGGCGTAGAGCAGCCCGGCCACGTTGTCGGTCTTGGCGGCGAGTTGGACCGGATCCCAGATCGGCTTGCCGTACACCGCCTGGGAGCCGGACGTCACGAGGACGGAGAGGAAGGCGAACAGCGTCATGGTGGTCGGCAGGCCGAGGGCCTGCCCCCAGGTCTGTGCGCGCTGGCTCCTTCCGTAGCGGGTGAAGTCCGGGATGTTCAGCGACAGCGTGGACCAGAAGCCGATCATGCCCATCAAGGAGGGCCAGAACAGTCTCCAGAAGTCCCCTCCCCAGCCGAGTCTGGAAGGCTGGTCGAACAGCGGGCCGACGCCGCCGGCTTTGCTACTCATCCACCACAGCATCACGAAAGCACCGACAAGGACGAAGGGCGCCGCCCAGTTCTCGAAGCGGCGCACGGTCTCCATGCCGCGGTGGATGATGGCCACCTGGAGCGCCCAGAAGACGGCGAAGGACAGCCACATGGTCCAGGCGTGACCGCCGATGCGGGCGGCGTCGGACCAACTGCCACCGATCAGTTTGCCGGCCAGGAAGTAGATCGCCTCACCGCCGATCCAGGTCTGGATGCCGAACCAGCCGCAAGCCACCAACGCCCGCACGACCGCCGGAAGGTTCGCTCCGCGTACGCCGAAGGATGCGCGGGCGAAGACCGGGAAGGGGATGCCGTACTTCGGGCCCGCGTGCCCGGTGAGGAGCATGGGCACCAGCACGATCAGGTTGGCCAGGGCGATGGTGAACACGGCCTGTTTCCAGTCCATGCCCACCGCGACCAGCCCGGAGGCCAGTGTCCAGGAGGCGGTGTTGTGGGCCATGCCGACCCAGAGCGCGGAGAAGTTGTACGTGGTCCAGGTGCGCCCGCCGACCGGAACCGGCAGCAGGTCCTCGTTGGCATAGGGGCCGCTGGGCTGCGGCGCGCCAGGGGCGATCTCCACCCGGCCGTCGGGGAGGGTGACTTGAGCGGACGGTGGTATGTCCGTGGGAGCGGTGTCGGTCATGGGCAGGCCAATCAGGTGAGGTGGGTCGGGAGAGGCCGTGCGGGCACCGGCCCCTCCCCGGGACGGCGGGGAGGGGTGACCAAGCGGTGGGGGGTGTGGAGGGGAGCGGGACGGGGACGGGACGGGGGGACGGAGAGAAGGGAGGGTGGCGGCGTGTGCGCTCAGGTCGCTCGGGCGTTGACCGCCGGGATCACCTGGGTGCCGTAGGCGTCGATGACGGCCTCCTGGGCGTCGTGCATGTCGTACACCGCGAACTGGTCGACGCCCAGCGCGCGGAGCGCGTTCAGCTTCTCGATGTGCTTGGCGACCGGGCCGATCACGCAGAACCGGTCCACGATCTCGTCCGGTACGAACTGGGTGTCCGGATTGCCGCTGCGCCCGTGGTGCGCGTAGTCGTAGCCCTGGCGTGCCCTGATGTAGTCGGTGAGCTCCTCGGGAACCCGGGAGGAGTGCTCGCCGTACTTGGCGACCAGGTCGGCCACGTGGTTGCCGACCATGCCGCCGAACCAGCGGCACTGCTCACGGGCGTGCGCGAGAGCCTCGGGCGAGTCGTCCGCGGTCACGTAGGCCGGTGCCGCCACGCAGATACTGACCTCCGACGGGTCGCGTCCGGCGGCAGCAGCCGCGTCCTTGACGGCCTTCACCATGTACTCGGTGAGATAGAGGTCGGACAGTTGGAGGATGAAGCCGTCGGCCTCCTCGCCGGTCATCTTGAGTGCTTTGGGACCGTACGCGGCCATCCAGACGGGGAGTTCGGCGCCCGGCTTGATCCACGGGAACCTGATCTTGGTGCCGCCGAGGTCGGCCTCCTCGCCACGGCCGAGGGCGCGGATCACCTTCATGGCCTCACTGATGCGGGCGAGCGTGTTGGGTTTGCGACCCGCGACGCGCATCGCCGAGTCACCGCGGCCGATGCCGCACACCGTGCGGTTGCCGAACATGTCGTTGAGGGTGGCGAAGGTGGAGGCGGTAACCTCCCAGGTTCGGGTGCCCGGGTTGGTGACCATCGGGCCGACCTTCAAGCTGGTGGTGTTCGAGAGGATCTGACTGTAGATCACGAACGGCTCCTGCCACAGCACGGCGGAGTCGAAGGTCCAGCCGTGGGTGAAGCCGTTGCTCTCAGCCCGTTTCATCAGGCTGATGACGCGCGAGGCCGGCGGGTCGGTCTGCAGGACGAGTCCGAAATCCATGGTGTGCCTGGCTCCCTTCCTAGGTGAGGTACTGACAGGTGGAGCGCGGGGTGTAGACGCCGTGTCCGGCGTGCCCGGTGTACTCCCGCTGGTCGATGACGGGTTCGCCGCGTGAGAGGACCGTCTCGACGCGGCCGGTGACGCGCTTGCCCTCGTAGGCCGAGTAGTCGACGTTCATGTGGTGGCTCTGGACGGACATCACCTGTTCGGCGTGTGGGTCGTAGATCACGACGTCCGCGTCGGCCCCCGGAGCGATGGTGCCCTTCTTCGGGTACAAGCCGAACATCCGGGCTGGGGTGGCGCAGGCGATCTCGATCCAGCGGCGGCGGGAGATGTGCCCGTCGACGACGGCCTGGTGCAGCAGGTCCATGCGGTTCTCCACGCCCGGCAGCCCGTTGGGGATCCTGGAGAAGTCGCCGCGGCCCAGTTCCTTCTGGCCGGTGAAGCAGAACGGGCAGTGGTCGGTGGAGACCACCTGTAGGTCGTTGGTGCGCAGCCCCTGCCAGAGCCGGGCCTGGTGCTCCTTCGGCCTGAGCGGCGTGCTGCACACGTACTTGGCGCCCTCGAAGCCCGGCTCGGCGAGGTTGTCGGTGGACAGGAACAGGTACTGCGGGCAGGTCTCACCGAAGACGTTCAGCCCCTCGTCCCGGGCGCGTGCCAGCTCGGCCACCGCTTCCATGGCCGAGACGTGCACGACGTACAGGGGGGCTCCGGCGACCTGGGCGAGGCGAATGGCACGGTGGGTGGCCTCCGCCTCCAGCAGGGCCTTGCGGACCTCACCGTGGTACCGCGGGTCGCTCTCGCCCCGGGCGAGGGCCTGCTCGACCAGGACGTCGATGGCGATGCCGTTCTCGGCGTGCATCATGATCAACCCGCCGTTCCCGGCGGAACGCTGCATGGCGCGCAGGATCTGCCCGTCGTCGGAGTAGAACACCCCCGGGTAGGCCATGAATTGTTTGAAGGAGGTGACGCCCTCCTCCACCAGCAGGTCCATCTCCTTGAGCGTCTCTTCATTCACGTCCGAGACGATCATGTGGAAGGCGTAGTCGATCGCGCAGTTGCCCTCGGCCTTGGCGTGCCAGGTGTCCAGGCCTTCGCGGAGGGTGTGGCCGACACTCTGCACCGCGAAGTCCACGATCGTCGTGGTACCGCCCCAGGCCGCCGCGCGGGTACCGGTCTCGAAGGTATCGGAGGCGAAGGTTCCGCCGAACGGCAGCTCCATGTGGGTGTGGGCGTCGACTCCGCCCGGGATGACGTACTTCCCGGTGGCGTCGATCACCCGTGCGGCGCTGAACGCCCCGGCCGCGGGGGTGCCGGAGGCGGCGAGGGCGGCGATACGGCCGTCCTCGATCAGCACGTCGGCGTGGATCTCATCGGACGCGGTGACGACGAGACCACCGCGGATGACGGTACGGCTGCTCATGGTCCCTCTCCTCCCAGGGGATTGGTGCGGTCAGGGCGCGGTCAGCGGCGAGTAGGCCCCCGGTGCCCGGTCGCGGTAGAACTGCCAGCGGTCGCGGACCTCGCGGAGCTTGGCCAGGTCCAGGTCGCGGACAATGAGTTCGGTCTCCTTGTCGCTCGCGACCTCCCCGACGAACCGGGCCTCCGGGTCCACGAAATAGGTGGTGCCGTAGAAGTCGTTGTCGCCCAGGTCCTCCACGCCGACCCGGTTGATCGCGCCGACGAAGTACTCGTTGGCGACGGCCGCGGCAGGCTGTTCCAGCTGCCACAGGTAGCGGGACAGGCCGCGGGAGGTGGCCGACGGGTTGAAGACGATCTCGGCGCCGGCGAGCCCCAACGCCCGCCAGCCTTCCGGGAAGTGGCGGTCGTAGCAGATGTAGACGCCTATCCGGCCGGCAGCGGTGTCGAACACCGGCCAGCCGCTGTTGCCCGGGCGGAAATAGAACTTCTCCCAGAATCCCTGCACCTGGGGGATGTGGGTCTTGCGGTACTTGCCGAGATAGGAGCCGTCGGCGTCGATCACCGCGGCCGTGTTATACAGCACGCCGGGCTGCTCCTCCTCGTACATCGGCAGCACGAGGACGATGCCCAGTTCGCGGGCGAGTGTCTGGAAGCGCTGGACGGTCGGGCCCTCGGGAATCCTCTCGGCGTACTCGTAGAACGCCTTGTCCTGGACCTGGCAGAAGTAGGGGCCGTAGAACAGCTCCTGGAAGCAGAGGACCTGGGCACCCTGGGCAGCCGCGTCGCGGGCCGCTTGTTCGTGGACCTGGATCATGGATTCCTTGTCGCCGGTCCAGGTGGTCTGGAAGAGGGCGGCACGGATCACTCGGCTCATCGGGACCTCCGGTAGCTCGGTGTGCGGCGAGCCTAGGAAGCCCAGGCGGGCGGTTTGAGTGGCAGCGTGTCACGTCTGTGGGCCACGCCCGTGCCACCGTGTCACGTGTTCCAGGCTCCATGTTTCACCGTTGTTCTCCTCAGTGGCCCTGTGGTTCACCGCTGTTGTGCGTCGTGCGCGAGGAGCGCGATGTGCGCGGAGGCCGCCTGTTCGAAGTCGTCCAGGTCGACGCCGAGCCGGGCCTGTATCGTCTCCAGGCGGCGGTAGAGGGCGGGCCGGGATACGTGGTGGAGCTGGGCGGTGCGTGACTTGTTGCGGCCGGTCGCGAGATAGGTGCGCAGCACGTTCAGCAGTTCCGGTTCCGTGTCGCACAGCAGCCCGTGAAGTTCCCTCTCGGCGAAGGCCTGCACGTGCGGGTCGTCGCGCAGCAGCCGGACCAGACCGCGCAGGTGGACGTCCTTCAGGCGGACGACGGCAGGGAGGTCGAGGGCGGCGGAGGACTCGGCGACGGCGTCCGCGACGTGCCGCGCCTCGCGCAGCCCGGCGGGCACGTCGTCCCAGGCAGCGCGCGGATCGGCGGCGGCGACCACCGTGCCCGGTGCGCCGCTCTCGGTGCGCAGCCGGCTCGCGAAATGTGCGGTCAGTACCTCGGCGTACTGGTCGCGGGCGAGGCTGAGCAGCACAGCGGTCACCCCGGGCGCAAGTTCACCGGCCAGACCGGACAGCCCCAGCACGCGCAGCACACGGTCCAGCCGGGCCGGATCCACGCCGGGCACGACGAGCGGGACGAAGGTCCGCCGGTTCACCGGCAGTCCGGCCGCCCGGGCCCGCGGTAGCAACTGCCGGGCCGGTACGGCGCCGCGGACGAGGTCGGTCAGCAGGCACTGGGCAGACTGCTCCTCCCAGGTGTGCGCAGAGCCGCCGCTCAGCATGCGGTGCAGGACGAGAGCCTCGGCGGCCCGGTCGGCGAGCAGCCGTCCGGTCGCCGTCTCCCCCCGGTAGCCGCACAACAGCAGCCGGCCCCACCGCTCCCCGCCTCCGCCCAGCGCGGTGCAGATCCAGCCGTCGCCCGCGCTGCCGCCCGCCTGCCGGGCGATCCGCTCCCAGTCGCGCAGTACGTCGTCCACCGCGGACCGCTCCCCAGCCGTGACGAGGACTCGGTGGGCGAGGTTGGTGACGACGACCGGGCAGCCGCTGTGCCGGGCGACCTCGTCCAGCAGCCGTTGCAGCGGAGCGCCGGCCGTGATCAGCCCGGTGAGCGCGGTCCGTACGGTTTCCGACAGGCTGACGGCGGCGAACTTCCTCCGTACCAGCCGGGACTGGACTTCCTCGGTCAGCTCGGCGAAGGGGAAGGGCCGGTGCAGGACGACCAGGGGCAGACCGCACCGCTCGGCTGCCCGGCGCATCACCTCGGGCGGTGCTGGGAAGGCCCGCCCGAGGCCGAGGACCACGGCCGCGGCCTCGGCCCGGTGCAGGGACCGGATGTACTCGGTCTGCTTGGCCTCGTCCCCGGCGAGGAGGACTCCGGTGGTGAGGACCATCTCGCCGCCGCTGAGCATCACACCGACGTCCGCAGCCTCGGCGACGTGTACCCAGCGCACCGGCCGGTCGAGCTGTCCGGCCCCCGCCACCACCTCCGGCTCGCCGGCGAGGACCCGCTCCAGGGTGAGCACCCGGCGGACCGAGAGCGCGGGTTCCAGCGGCTGCCAGGTGGTGGGCGCAACGGTGGTCATGGCCGTATCCCTTGCTCGGGCGGTGCTGGTGCCGCAACAGGCGGCGTTCGCCCCGTCGCGACGCCCGGCACGCACGCTCGCCGCACCGTCCGACAACCCGCGTGCGTCCAGCACGAGGGCTTCTGGCCGGCGCTCCGAGAGCACTTACCGGATGCCGCTCCCTGACGGGCAATCGCTGCCCGGCGCGGCACTAGTACGAACTCCTCAGCGCGCGTTCGAGGATGGCCGCGCCTTCCTCGGCCTCGGCGACGGTCAGCGACAGCGGCGGCGCGATGCGCAGGGCGCTGGTGCTGTGGCCGCCGCCCTTGCCGATGAGCAGTCCACCCGCGCGGGCCGCTTCCAGGACCGCGGCGGCGGCCTGTGGATCGGCCTCGTCCGTCCCCGGTCTGACCAGCTCGATGCCGATCATCAGTCCGCGCCCGCGCACCTCCCGCACCCCGGGCAGCTGGGCGGCGACGGACCTCAGCCGCTCGATGAGCAGTCCGCCGACCCGGCGGGCGTTGCCCTGGAGGTCGTGTTCCAGGAGGTAGGTGAGGTTGGCGAGACCGGCGGCCATGGTGATCTGAGTGCCGCCGAAGGTGGAGATGCTGTGGGCGTCCAGGCAGTTCATGATCTCGGAGCGGGCGATCACTCCGCCGACGGACATGCCGTTGCCGATGCCCTTGGCGAAGGTGACGATGTCCGGCGGACCGCTGCGAGCATGGGCCTGCCAGCCCCAGAAGTGCTCTCCGGTGCGGCCCCAGCCGGTCTGCACCTCATCGGCGATCCATAGGATCCCGTGTGCGTTCAACACCTCACGGAATGCCGCGTACAGTCCGTCGGGTGGCGAGGTGAAGCCGCCGACGCCCTGGATCGGTTCGGCGATCAGCGCGGCGGGCGGCCGGGTGTGGCCCAGCATGTCCTTCAGATCGGCGACACAGGCGTCGGTGAATGCCTGGTCGTCCAGTTCCGCGTACGGCCCCCGGGTGCGCACCGAGCCGTGGACGTACAGCGTCTGCAGCGGAGACAGCGAGGTGGGGGACCAGCCGCGGTTGCCGGTGATGCCGACCGTGCTGAAGGAGCGGCCGTGGTAGCTGTTGCGCATGGCGAGGATCGTGTTGCTGCGCCGGTGGGCGGTGGCGAGCAGCAGGGCGGTGTCATTGGCCTCGGTGCCGGACGTGGTGAAGAACACCCGGGCGTCCGGGATGCCGCTCACCTGGGCGATACGCTCGGCGAGTTCGACCATCGGCCGGTTGAGGTAGAGGGTCGAGGAGTGGATGATCCGCCCGGCCTGCTCGGAGACCGCCTTGGTCACCTCGGGCAGCGCGTGCGCGGTCATCGTGGTCAGGATGCCGCCGAAGAAGTCCAGGTACCTGTTGCCGTCGGAGTCCCAGACGTGCCGTCCCTCGCCGTGGGTGATCTCCAACGGGTCGTCGTAGTAGAGGGCGAGCCAGTCCGGGAGGACCCTGCGGTGGCGGGAGTAGAGGTCTTTCACGGCTGCACCAGTCCTTCGTAGGCGTCGGGGCGGCGGTCGCGGTAGAAAGCCCATTGCTGCCGCACTTCCTCGATGAGGCCGAAATCGAGGTCGCGCACGAGGAGTTCCTCCGTCTTGTCGCTTGCCAACTCACCGACGAACTGACCGCGCGGATCCACGAAGTAGCTCGTGCCGTAGAAGTCGTTGTCGCCGTACTCCTCCTTGCCGACCCGGTTGATGGCGGCGATGAAGTACTCGTTGGCGACGGCCGCGGCAGGCTGCTCCAATTGCCAGAGGTGAGCGGACAGGCCGCGGTGGGTGGCGGAGGGGTTGTAGACCAGCTGCGCTCCGTTGAGGCCGAGTTGCCGCCAGCCCTCGGGGAAGTGCCGGTCGTAGCAGATGTAGACGCCGACCTTGCCGACGGCGGTGTCGAAGACCGGCCATCCCCGGTTGCCGGGCTTGAAGTAGTACTTCTCCCAGAAGCCCTTGACCTGCGGGATGTGGTGCTTGCGGTAGGTGCCGAGGCAGGTGCCGTCGGCGTCGATCACGGCCGCGGTGTTGTAGTAGAAGCCGGACTGCTCGACTTCGAAGACGGGGACGACGATGACCATCCCGGTCTCGCGCGCGAGGTCCTGCATCCGGCGGACCGTCGGCCCGTCCGGTACCTGCTCGGCCCATCGGTAGTGCTCCGGCTCCTGGACCTGACAGAAGTAGGGAGCGTTGAAGACTTCTTGGAACCCGATGATCTGCGCACCCTGGCGGGCCGCCTCACGGGCGTGCGCCTCGTGCTTCGCCACCATGGACTCGGTGTCGCCGGTCCAGGTGGCCTGGACCAGTGCGGCGCGGACGACGTTGGCCATGAGCTGATCCTTCGACGCGACGTCAGAGCCTCTACGCCCGTAGAGCAGGCCGTAGAGGGACGAACGTAAGCCTCTGGGAGGCCCTTGCCAAGACCATCGTCGTTAACCCGCGGAGTCGATCACGTTTCACACTCCTGTGGGTGAGCGGGGACCCACCCGAGGGCGGACCGGGGCGCACCGGGACGACGGCACATGGAGCGCGACTACCCTGCGTCATCGCACCCGCGGCCCGAGCAGGGCACCAGATTGCCGGGCCGGGTACCCGTCCGGGCCCGGCAGCCCGGACGGCACGTACGGGGTCTCCCGCGGTCGGCCCCGCCGACGGTGCGCGCCCGATGATCCGCGGGATGCGAGCCGCAAGCCGCGAGCCGCCGGGAGGAGTCGTTTCACCGGGTTCCTTCGAGGATGCCCCGGCTTTCAGGTCGGGGAGGGATCGGACTCCTGCGGAGCGGGGCAGGGAAAGTCGAATCGCCGTCAGGGTGTCCCGGCGTCGGCTACGGTGGCGTCGTGTTCGACCTCCAGCCGGTAGACGATCTCGGAGTTGAGGGACCTGCGAGCGGACCTGGCCTGAGCGACCAACCACTCATGCAGGTCGGAGGGCAGGCGGAGCGTGATGCGCTTCTCTTCATCCATGACCCCAGAGTAGTGGGTTTCAAGTGTTCTGCCGGTGGCAGATTGACACCATGACGACATGACGGAAGGTGACGGAGGGCGCCGGGCGCGCCCGGTACACCTACCGGCTCCGCATGTCGTCGACCGCCCGCGCCGGTCTGATGGCCGAGTGGGCACGATGCCGGTGGGTGTGGAATGAGTGCGTGGCAGTGTCCCGCAGGGTCCGGGGCGAGACCGAGAGGACGACGTGCGGCCCGGCGCAGCTCGACAAGATGCTGACCGGGGCCCGCAACGCCATGACCTGGCTGTGTGAGGGCGCCTCGGTGCCGCAGCAGCAGACCATCCGCGACTTCGCCAGGTCCCGCGCCAAGGCACTCAAGGACATCAAGGCGAAGCTGCCGGTACGCCAGCGTGCCGGAATGCCCCGCATCAAGCGCAAGCGGGACGTGCCGCCAACCCGGCTGGTGCCGACGGCGCAAGACCTCCAGGAGCGCTGCTCCCGGAGGGAGCCTGAGCCAGGAATCCTCTCCCTTCAAGGGAGAGGAGGATGTCAAAGTGCGTGCCCGGCGACCCTCAGGGCGTGCACGAGGTCCCAGTGCCGCTCCTCGGAGACGTCGTGCGCGGCCCGAAGCAGCAGCGGCACGAGTCGGACCGGGTCCACGGCGACACTGCGGGCGGCCTCTTCCGGGGTGCGGACGCGGACGTAGGCGTCCAGCAGCACCTGCACCTCACGCCGGCGGCCCTCGGTGTCCAGCCACAGCAGGGCCTCACCCATGCGCTCTGCCGGACGGGCCACTCCGTGCCGCAGCAACTGCTGACCGTCGGCCTCCCGGCCCGTGGCGACCAGCTCATCGGCGACGGCGACCAGCCGCTCGACAGGTAGTGAGGCGGCTTCCCACAGCAGTGTGGCCCAGTCGGCACCGAGCCCGACCCGGTGCAGCGCGCCCGCGAGCAGCGGAAAACGGGCGGCGGGCCACTGCGCGGCCTCGGCCAGCAGCACATGTGCCTCCCCGCTGCGCCCTTGGGCCCGCAACTGCGCCAGCCGCTCGACGGCCCCGGCGACCGCCTCACGCGCCTGGTCGTCGACCTGGCCGGTGACCACCGGCGCGGCTGGGGCAGGCTCCGCGGCCCCCGCGAACCGGGCCCCGCGCGGGGTGCGGCGCCCGCCGGCCGTGTCCGGTGCGTCCGGTGCGTCCGGTGCGTCCGGTGCAAGGGCCTGCGGTACGACGACGGGGGCGGCCCCGTCGTCGACCATGCCGGCGAAGCGGGCGCTGCCACGGCGGCGTTTGCGCGCCCTGCCGGGTGCGGGCGGGGCGGACACGGGCGGAGTGGGGTGCGGTGGCTCAGGAGAGCGGTCCGCGGGGGTAGCCGCGCCGACCGGGGAGGCGGAGTCGGAGGCGGCGGTCGCCAAGCCCGACGCACCGAGCGCGGGTGGGACGGGGCCGGCCCGGTCGACGGGCGCGTCGGCGGCCTGCGGTGTCCGAGCGAAGGGCCCGCCGCCCCGGTGGACCCGGGCGGCGGGCCGGACCGGGCCGGCCGGAGATGCCTCCGCGCCGGTGGGCGTTCCGGGACGGCCGGACCGGCCGGCCCCGTTCCCAGCCGGCCGGGGCGCCTGACTTGCCGCGGGCGGCGCACCGGGTGCAGCGGACCACGAGGGCTGCCCGGAGGTGGGCGCGTGGGTACGGCGCGCAGGCCCCCGGCCGCTGCCGTCGGGTGGAACCGCCGCACCCGTCGGCCCCTCCCCCACCGTTTCCGGGGTTCGGCCCGCGCCCCCGCGGCGCGCCCCCGGCGGTTCCCCGGCCGGGTCACCGCTCCCCGACCGGTGCTCCAAGTCCGCCAGACGCGTCCGAAGTTCGGTGCACCGGGCGGTGGCGCGCTCATGGTTGTCGCGGGCCCAGGCGAGGTCGAGGCGGAGCGACGCGGCCTCCG
This sequence comes from Streptomyces pluripotens, assembly GCF_000802245.2. NCBI lineage: Bacteria > Bacillati > Actinomycetota > Actinomycetes > Kitasatosporales > Streptomycetaceae > Streptomyces > Streptomyces pluripotens. The sequence goes on along the minus strand of NZ_CP021080.1, from coordinate 6,272,297 downwards.
CCTCGGCGACCGGCTCCGACAGCCGGCGGCCCAACCCGGCTTCACGCTCGGCGGCGTAGCGCTGCTCACGGAGCATGACGTCGAGGCGGTCGATGAGGGCGTCCCGGGCGCCGGGCAGGGCGTCGTATGCGGCGAGAGCGGCCGTGTGCAGTGTGCGGGCTCGTTCCCCCTCGGCCGCCGCACCCGCGGGGCCGTACGCCGCGCCCAGGTCCTGCAGCAGTGCCTCCACCACGTCCCACGGCGGCACCTCGCGCCCCTCCAGGCAGGCCCGCATCCCCTCGGGGTCCCGCTGCCAGAAGACCCGGCTCCAGCCCTCGCCACGGTCTATGCGGGCCATGAGACCGTCCAGATAACCCGCGAACTCCCTCACCCGACCGGGAATGTGATCCACAGTCATCGCACAGCTCCTGCCCGGCCGCCAGCACTCCGGTCGGTAGGCAACACCAGTTGTGTTACGGGTCTGCTACGCAGAGTTTTCCGGCAGTGCGCGGACGGCACATGGCGGAAACTCGACCGTTGCGCAGGCCGCGTCCACCCCGCACGCGCGGAGCACGGAGCACACGGTGGCAGTCACGCGAAGCTCCCGGACCGGGCCCGCAGGCGAGGGGCCCACGTGAGCGCCGGGGAAGCCGCGGGCGGGCCGGCCCGCCACCCCTCACACACCTGCCAGGCGGACGGGCGGCGCCGTTCCCGCAGGCGAACATGCCCAGCCCAACGGATCGTGTCATCGTGGCAGGAGCGGCCCGTGCCCGGATCCGGCCGCTCCGCAAGTCGTCAGCGAAGGAACGGAACGCCATGACCAACGGCTACCCTCCTGACCCCTTCGGTGAGTTCCTGGCCCGTTTCTTCAGCGGAGCCGCGGGCGGTACCAACCGCCCCCGGCACATCGACATCGGCCGCCTGCTCAGCCAGCCGGCCCGGGAACTGGTCAGAGGAGCCGCCCTGTACGCCGCCGAACACGGCAGCAAGGACCTGGACACCCAGCATCTGCTGCGCGCGGCCGCGGACAGCGAGCCCACCCGGTCCCTGCTGAGCCGGGCGGGCGCGGACCCGGACTCGCTCGCAACGGAGATCGACGGCCGGGCGGGCCCGGTGCAGCACCCGCCGGGCGAGACGCCGCCACCCACCTCCCTGTCGCTGACCCCTGCCGTCAAGCGGGCGCTGCTGGACGCACACGACATGGCGCGGGCGAGCGGGGCCGGTTACATCGGACCTGAGCACGTGCTGACCGCGCTGGCCGCGAACCCGGACTCGGCGGCCGGGCACATCTTGCACGCCGCCCACTTCTCCTCGGGGGCGCTGCCGCCGGAGGTCCCGGAGAGTCCGCAGATCCGCCCTGAGCGGCAGCGGCCCACCGCCACGCCCACACTGGACAAGTACGCCCGCGATCTGACCGACCTGGCCCGGCAGGACCGGATCGACCCGGTCATCGGCCGGGACACGGAGATCGAGCAGACCATCGAGGTGCTGTCCCGGCGCGGCAAGAACAACCCGGTCCTGATCGGTGACGCGGGCGTGGGCAAGACGGCCATCGTCGAGGGGCTCGCGCAGCGGATCGCCGACGGCGACGTGCCAGACGTTCTCGCCGGGCGCCGGGTGGTCGCCCTGGACCTGACCGGGGTCGTGGCCGGCACCCGGTACCGGGGCGACTTCGAGGAGCGCATGAACACCATCGTGGAGGAGATCCGCGCGCAGTCCGACCGGTTGATCGTGTTCATCGACGAACTGCACACCGTGGTCGGTGCGGGGTCCGGCGGTGAGGGCGGCTCGATGGACGCCGGCAACATCCTCAAACCGGCCCTTGCCCGGGGCGAACTGCACATCGTGGGTGCGACCACGCTGGAGGAGTTCCGCCGGATCGAGAAGGACGCGGCGCTGGCCCGCCGGTTCCAGCCGGTCCTGGTGCCCGAACCGACGATCGAGGACACCATCGGGATCCTGCGCGGGCTGCGCGACCGGTACGAGGCCCACCACCAGGTCCGCTACACCGACGAGGCCCTGGTCGCCGCCGTCGCGCTGTCCGACCGGTATCTCACCGACCGCCGCCTGCCGGACAAGGCGATCGATCTGATCGACCAGGCGGGCGCGCGGGTACGGCTCGGGGCACGGACGAAGGGCACGAATGTGCGCGCCATGGAGCGCGAGGTGGAGCAGTTGGTCCGGGACAAGGACCAGGCGGTGGCGGACGAGGACTACGAGCAGGCCAAGCAATTGCGCGACCGGATCGGCGAGCTGAAGCAGCGGATCGCGCGCGCCACCGACGACGAGAAGGCCGACGAGGGACAGCTGGAGGTGACCGTGGAGGCCATCGCCGGGGTCGTCTCCCGACAGACCGGCATCCCGGTCAGCCGCCTCACCCAGGAGGAGAAGGAACGGCTGCTGGGCCTGGAGGAACACCTGCATCAGCGGGTGGTGGGCCAGGAAGAGGCCGTGAGTGCGGTCGCCGAGGCGGTACTGCGCTCGCGCGCGGGACTCGCCAGCCCGGACCGGCCGATCGGCAGTTTCCTCTTCCTCGGACCGACCGGGGTGGGAAAGACCGAATTGGCCCGGGCTCTGGCGGAAGCCCTGTTCAGCAGCGAGGAACGGATGGTCCGTCTGGACATGAGCGAGTACCAGGAGCGGCACGCGGTCTCCCGGCTGGTGGGCGCCCCGCCCGGGTACGTGGGCCACGAGGAGGCCGGACAGCTCACCGAGGCGGTGCGCCGGCACCCGTACTCGCTGCTGCTGCTGGACGAAGTGGAGAAGGCGCACCCGGACGTCTTCAACATCCTGCTGCAGGTGCTCGACGACGGCCGCCTCACCGATTCCCAGGGCCGGACGGTGGACTTCACCAACACGGTCGTCGTGATGACCAGCAACCTCGGCTCGGAGGCGATCACCCGGCGCGGCGCCGGGATCGGGTTCGGTCCAGGGGGCGCGGACGCGGACGAGGAGGCGCGGCGCGAGCAGATCCTACGGCCGCTGCGCGAGCATTTCCGGCCGGAGTTCCTCAACCGCATCGACGAGATCGTCGTCTTCCGTCAGCTGACGAGCGCGCAACTGCGGCAGATTACCGACCTGCTGCTGAACGGCACCCGACGGTTGCTGGACGGGCAGGGCATCACGGTCGAGTTCACCGGCGCGGCCGTCGACTGGCTCGCCGAACACGGCTACCAGCCGGAGTACGGTGCCCGTCCGCTGCGCCGCACCATCCAGCGGGAGGTGGACAACCAGCTGTCCCGGTTGCTGCTGGACGGCACGATCACCGAGGGCGGCCGGGTCACCGTGGACGAGCGGGACGGGCGGCTGGACTTCCGCACGGAGACGCCCCGGCCTCCTGCGCCACAGGTGTGAGGAGTTCCCCTGCGCCCGGACGGGCACCGGGACGAGACCGGGACACTAGGGTGTCGGGCACACCACCATCGCCGACCCGCCACCGCGCCGCGCCTCTTCAGCTGCGGCGAGCCACTTCCCGCCCGGCAGCCGCTGCACGCCGGTCGCCGCGCCGATCTCCCGGTTGACCCTGAAGCGGTGCCCGATGGCCTCCAGCCGTGAGCGCAGGTCGCTGTCGTACAGGGCGGGTTCGAGTTCGGTCCGATCCGCGTTGCGCTGGCTGGCGCGAGGTGCGGCGATCGCAGCGGCCAACGGCAGATGGCGGTCGATGACCCCGGTCAGGATCTGCAGGACGGTGGTGATGATGGTGGCACCACCGGGCGAGCCGAGCGCCGCCACCGGCCGGCCGTGCCGGTCCAGGACGATGACCGGGGAGATGGACGAGCGCGGGCGCTTGCCCGGACCGGGCAGGTTCGGGTCGTGCACGGCCGGGTCGGCCGGGGCGAACGAGAAGTCGGTCAGTTCGTTGTTCAGCAGGAATCCCCGGCCGGGCACGGTCATGCCGCTGCCACCGGTCTGCTCGATGGTGAGTGTGTAGGAGACGACGTTGCCCCACGTGTCGGCCACGGTCAGATGCGTGGTGTTCAGGCCCTCATACGTGGTCGGGGTCGCCGTACCACCCTTGCCGCAGGCCGCCGGGTGACGGGGGTCGCCGGGCGCGAGCGGACTGGTGAGCACCGCGTCGTCCTTGATCAGACAGGCGCGCGAGTCCGCGTACCGCTGCGACAGCAGTTGCCTGGTCGGTACGTTCTCGAAGGCGGGGTCGCCGACCCAGCGCCCGCGATCGGCGAAGGCGATCCGGCTCGCCTCGATGAAGTGGTGCAGGTACTGCACCTCGCTCGCTCTCGAAAGGTCGGTCCGCTCCAGGATGTTGAGCGCCTCGCCGACCGTCGTACCGCCGGAGGAGGAAGGTGCGATGGAGTACACCTCCAGGCCCCGGTAGGAGGTCTTCGCCGGTCTTTGCTGTCTGGTCCGGTAGCCGGCGAGGTCCCTCGTGGTCAGCCGGCCGGGCCGCGCGTTCCAGCCGGAAGCCGCATCCACCGGCGGATCGTCGGCCGTGGCGACGATGTCCTTGCCGATCTCGCCGTGGTAGACCGCACCGACACCCTTGCGGCCCAGTTCCTGGTAAGTGCGGGCCAGGTCGGGATTCTTGAAGGTGGATCCGACGGCCGGCAGCCGTCCGTTCGGCAGGAACAGCACAGCGGTGTCCGGGAAGTAGCGGAACCGGGTCTCGTTGGACGCGGTCTGCGAGCGGAAGGTTTCGTCCACGGTGAAGCCGTCACGGGCGATCCGCTCTGCGGGCTTCAGGACCGTGCCGAGCTTCTGGGTGCCCCACTCGTGCAGTGCCGTCTGCCAGGTGGCGGGCGTGCCCGGGGTACCGACGCTCAGTCCGCTGCTGACGGCATCGGTGAAGGCGAGCGGCTTGCCGTTCTCCGTGAACAACCCGGAGTCGGCGGTCAGCGGTGCCGTCTCGCGGCCGTCGATGGTGTGCACCCTATGGGACCGGGCGTCGTAGTAGACGAAGTAGCCGCCACCGCCGATGCCGGAGGAGTACGGTTCGGTGACGCCGAGCGCGGCGGCGGTGGCGACGGCCGCATCGACCGCGTTGCCGCCGTGCCGAAGTACCTCGATACCGGCGGCAGAGGCGTCCGCGTCGACGCTGGCGACCGCGCCGCCGTAGCCAACGGCCACCGGGGCCTTGGGGATCTGTCCGGCGGTCTCGGCGGGTGGCGCCGCCGCTCCCACCGACACCACGGCGGCCGAGACCGTCACAACAGCAAGTTTCCGCGCACCAGGACGACGCATCCGTACCTCCTGTCGGAACCGTCCGCGCAGCGTAGCCAGATCGCCTGGTGGCCGACAGTGGAACCTCGGCCACCTACCGCACGCATGTCACTCCTCGAACACCGGTACGTCATCTCGGCGTTCGGGCCCGCTAGTGCGGCGGTCGTGGACGACGACGTGCGCACCGGCCCGACGTGACCGAACTCGTGGCAGACGTGACGCGGGCGGCACGGACTCCTCTGCCGGAAGCGGCCTGATGCGGTACGGCGTAGCGCCTTCAACAATCTTTATGCGTACGTAACTTACCGATAGGTTACTTGCGGTAAGGCGCTGCGGTTACCGTCGGGTCACTTTGCACTGTCACAAGTGAAGGAGTGACCCGTGGGACACGGTCGAACCGCTCTTCGCACCTCCGTCGCCGGAACCGCCGCGGCAGCACTGCTCGCCGGTGGCCTCGTCGGCCTGGCCCCGGCCGCCCAAGCCGCCGCCCAGGGCATCCGCTACGTCGACATCACCGGCGACGGCGGCACCGTACTGAAGGCCAACGTCGTGACGCCCGCCGGGGCCGACGGCTCACAGCGCTACCCGCTGATCGTGCTGCCCACGAGCTGGGGCCTACCCCAGATCGAATACCTCGCGCAGGCACGGAAGCTCGCCGACTCCGGCTACGTGGTCCTCACCTACAACGTGCGCGGCTTCTGGCAGTCCGGCGGCCGGATAGAAGTGGCCGGTCCACCCGACGTAGCCGACGCCTCCGACGTCATCGACTGGGCCCTCGCGCACACCCCGTCCGATCCGCAGCACATCGGCATGGCGGGGGTGTCGTACGGCGCCGGGATCAGCCTGCTGGCCGCCGCCCACGACAAACGCATCAAGGCCGTGGCCTCGCTCAGCGGCTGGGCGGACCTGGTCGCCTCGATCTATTCCGGCCGCACCCAGCACGTCCAGGCACTGGAAGTCCTGGACGGCGCGGCCACCCTCACCGGCCGCGAGAGTCCCCAACTGCGCGAGATCTTCCACAACATGTACTCCTCGAACCTGTCGAAGGAACAGGAGATGATCAACTGGGGGCGGAAACGTTCTGCCATGACCTATGTCGACCAACTGAACAAGAACGGCGCAGCGGTCCTACTCTCCAACGCCTGGGGGGACACCGTCTTCCCGGTGAACCAGTACGCCGACTTCTACCAGAAGCTGACCGTGCCCAAGCGGCTGGAGCTGCGTCCGGGCGACCACGCGACCCCCGAACTGACCGGCCTGTTCGGGCTGCCCAACGACGTGTGGACGGACACCGAGCGCTGGTTCGACCACTACCTCAAGGGCGCCGACAACGGCATCGAGCGCGAACAGCCCGTCCGGCTGACGTCCCGCAGCGCGGGGAGGTACGAGAGCTACCCGAACTGGAAATCGGTCAGCGCGACCCACCGGAAGATCGCCCTCGCCGGCACCAAGACCATCCACGCGAACGTCGACTCCGGCGCGGACGGCGGGGTCGTCTTCCTCTCCAGCATCTTGGACCAGGTCGCCCACCTGCCACCGATGGCCTGGGTGCCGTTGCTGCCGCGTCGCTGGGCAGCCGTCTGGCAGTCGGGGCGTTACCACACGGCCCAGCACGTGCGTGGCACGGCCACCTTGCACACCACGCTCACACCGACCAAGGAGAGTGGCACCCTCATCGCCTACCTGTACGACGTGGGCCCACTCGGCGTCGGCAAACTGGTCACCCACGCGCCCTACACCTGGCACGGGCGGACCCCGGGCAAGCCGTTCGACGTCGACCTGGACCTGTTCTCCACAGCCTACGACGTTCCGGCCAGGCACCACCTCGCGCTGGTGGTCGACACCGTCGACCCGCTCTACATCGAGCACAACCCGTCCGGCGCGCAGCTGACCTTCTCCTCGCCTTCGGACGACCCGTCATACGTGTCCGTCCCGCTCGGCGAGCAGTGATCTCCGGCTGCCGCCGGACGAGCCTGGCCCGTGTGAACTGCCACCCCCCTTACGGTCTCGGGGCCATGGGGAACTCCCCACCCGGCAGCAACACCCCCGGTCCGACCGCGGCGACCGCCACGGCACCGGCCCTGGGACTGCGCTGCTCACGGCGGGACGCCCGGCCGGCGCACCACGAGAGCAGCAGGTACATCCCGATGACGATCGGCCAGATCACCATCACCACAGGGATGAACGGCAAATCGTAGTCGAGGTTCGGCGGGACCGGCTTCCCGGCATCGGGGAACGCCCCGTGCATCCCCCGCACGCCGTGCACGAACGCGGCCCCGCGCAGGCCGCGTTCGCGGCAGGTGCGGTGCCACCCGGCGCGGGCGGCGGGCAGGACCGCGCAGGCCACCGCAGCGCGGGGCGCCGGGTTGGTACGGAAGGCGGACGTGGCCGGAGGGCCGGATGCCCCTCGGGACCTCCGGCTCCTCCGCGTACGTACTGGCTCCGTGCTTCGCTCAGCGGATCGACGGCCATTCGCAGCCCTACTCGCTCTCAGCTGTGTCCTGGTTGCCGCAAACTATCCAGACGACAGCGGAGTTGAGGGACGACACGCACTCCCGGGCATTAGCCGTATTTACGCCGCATGGGGCCCCGTGCACCGCACGGGGGTCAGGTCTCGGCGATCTCCGCGTACTGCTGCGACAACTCGGGGACACCGCTCACGGCCCACCCCCGCCCGGCCGGGACGACTTCGACCTCACGGCCGGAGGCAAGTCGTACTACCGGCTCGCCGTCGGGGCGGATCTCCCAGGCGGCGCCGGGCACGGTGCGCACCACGACCGTGCCCAGGTACAGCCCGGCGTCGTTGCCCAGCCCGGGCAAGGCCTCCGCGTCCTCCCGCCAGCGCGGGACCAGCTGGTCCAGCGCCTCCAGCGAGGCCGGGGTGTCGTCGAGGCACACGCCCGACCTGGCCGCCTGCGACCGGAGCAGCTCGCACTCGGAGAGCAGTCCGGCAACCGCTGCGGAGTCCGGCGCGGGTCCGGCGGGGAACTGCGCATCACCACGGTTCTTGCGCCGATGGCCCGGGAACGGAATGTTCATGTCCCCAAGCGTGGCATCACACGGCGACGTCGACCACCACCGGCGCGTGGTCGGAGGCGCCCTTGCCCTTGCGCTCCTCACGGTCGACGTAGGCGTCCTCGACCGCCTTCGCGAACGGCTCGTTGCCGTACACCAGGTCGATGCGCATGCCACGGTTCTTGGGGAAGCAGAGCTGACGGTAGTCCCAGTACGTGTACGGGTGCTCGTACTTGAGCGGGCGCGGGACGACATCGTTCAGGCCGGCCCCCCGCAGGGCGGCGAGGGCGTCGCGCTCGGCCGGGGTGACATGGGTGGCGCCCTCGAAAGCGGCGGTGTCGTAGACGTCGTCGTCCGTCGGCGCCACGTTGTAGTCGCCCAGTACCGCGAACGGACGGCTGCCGGACGCGTCACCGGCGACGGCCGCCCGCAGGGCCTCGAACCACTGGAGCTTGTAGGCGTAGTGCGGGTGATCCACCTCGCGGCCGTTGGGCACGTACACCGACCAGACGCGAACCGGGCCGCAGGTCGCCGAGATGGCCCGCGGCTCAGTCACCCCTTCGTATCCGGGGTCGCCGGGCAGACCCTTGGCCACGTCCTCGATCCCCACGCGGGAGAGCACCGCCACACCGTTCCACCGGCCGGTCGCATGGACCGCCGCCTCGTAGCCCAGCTCGCGCAGCTGGTCGAAGGGGAACTGTTCCTCGGCGATCTTGGCTTCCTGGAGGCAGAGCACATCGGTGCCGCTGCTCTCCAGCCAGGACAGCAGCCTCGGGAGGCGGGCGGTGATCGAGTTCACGTTCCAGGTGGCGATGCGCATGCCCCACAACCTACCCGGCGACGGTGACAACGCCGGCGGCCACGCTCAGACCTGCGCCGACGCTCCGGGCACGAGCCGCTGGTGGTCGGTGCCGCCCAGGGCACCGATCTGGCGGTCGTAGATCGGGCGGGCGAGGTCGGTGAGCAGGGCGTCGTGCACGTCGTAGGCGCGCTGCGGCCTGACCTCGCGGACGTAGTCGATCACTTCGGCGATCTTGTTCCAGGGGGCCATCACCGGGAGCATCAGCGTTTCCACCGGAAGGTCGGGGACGGTGAGGGCGTCACCGGGGTGGAAGACCCTACCGCCGTCGATCAGGTAGCCGACGTTGGTGACGCGCGGGATGTCCGGGTGGATCACCGCGTGCAGTTCGCCGTGGACCTGCACCTCGAAGCCGGCCGCGGTGAAGGTGTCACCGTGCCCGACGGTGTGCACACGCCCTGGGAAGGCCGCCGCGATCTGCTCGGCGACGGCCTTCAGCGTCCAGATCCCGGCGGCCGGGTTCGCCTCCAGGGCGGCCCGCAGCCGGCCCTCATCGAAGTGGTCCGGATGCTCGTGGGTGACCAGGATCGCGTCCGCGCCGGCCGCCGCGTCCTGCTCGCTGAACCCGCCGGGATCGATGACGAGGGTCCGTCCGTCCTTTTCCAGACGGACACAGGCATGGGACTTCTTCGTGAGCTTCATGTCTCCCCATCCTGCCTTGTACGACCGCCGCCCGGAAAACTACCCGGTGGGTGTGGTCTCCTCCCTGATGACCTGCCGGGCCACCCGGAACCCGCTGTTCGCGGCCGGAACCCCGCAGTACACGGCCACCTGCAGCAACACCTCCTTGATCTCGTCGGGGGTGAGGCCGTTGCGCAGCGCCGCCCGGGTGTGGAAGGCCAGCTCCTCCAGGTGGCCGCCCGCCACCAGCGCGGTCAGCGTGACGCAACTGCGGGTACGACGGTCCAGCCCGGGCCGGTCCCAGACCTCGCCCCAGGCGTAGCGGGTGACGAACTCCTGGAAGTCCCCGGTGAACTCGTCGGCCTGCGCGAGCGCCTGGTCCACGTGCGCGTCGCCCAGCACCTCCCGTCGGATCTTCAGTCCGGTCTCGTACCGGTCGGACCGCCCGGCGGGTTGTACAGGGGCGGCGGCCGGGGCGATCTCGGCGACCGGGACGGGCTGTGGCGGGGCGGCTGGCACCGGGACGGACGGGGCGCCGGGGAGCACCGTCTGGCCGGTGTCGGAACGCTGCTGACAGACGGTGGAAAAATGACGCAGGAGCAGGTCGGTGACGGCGGCGGGCTGCTCGACCGGCACCAGGTGAGAGGCGTTGGGGACAACCGCCAGCCGGGCGTCCGGGATGCCGGCAACCAGGGTACGGGCCTCGGCCGACCCGGTGACGCGATCGTCCGCGCCGACCAATACCAGGGTGGGCACCCCCACCCGGCCGAGCCCGGACCGCACGTCGTAGGCGGCCAGAGCCTCACAGGCGGCGATGTAGCAGCCGGGGTCGGTGGTGCGGACCATCTGCACCGCCCACTCGGTGATGGCGGGCTGTGCGGCGGCAAACCCGACGGTGAACCAGCGGTCGGGCGCGGTCCGGGCGATCGGGTCGAGCCCGTTCGTACGGACGACCACCCCGCGCTGCCGGAATTCATCGGCGGTACCGAACCGGGGCGAAGCCGCGATCAGCGCCAGCGAGGCGAGCCGCTCGGGGTGGTGCAGGGCCAGCTCCACGCCGATGGCCCCGCCGAGCGCACAGCCCGCGTACCCGAAGCGCTGCACCCCGAGCGCGTCCAGGGTGACCAGCAGCCGGGCCGTCAACTCGGCGACCGAACTGGCCGGGTGGGCAGGAGCGCCGCCGTGTCCCGGCAGATCGAACCGCAGGACCCGCCACTGCTGGGCCAGTTCGGGAATCTGTCGGTCCCACATGTGCCATGTGGTACCCAGAGAGGGACCCAGGATCAGGACGGGAGCCTCTTCTGGCCCGTCAAAGCGGTATTGCAGGGTGTTCGACGGTGTCTCACTCACGCGTCAGACCCTCTCACGTATCACGAAATCTCACACAGCCCGGGGAACCTGGCGGCTGATGACCCTCTCGGCGCGGCACGTCCGGCACTGCCGGAACCCTCGGGGATCCAGATACGAGTTCTCCGGCGTGTACGCGTGGCCGTGTGCACAGTGCCTCCTTCTGGCTCGCGCGCTCTCCCAGTTGCTGCGCCGCAGGACTTCCTTCTTTGGCACGGCTTCCCGGTGGCCCGGGTTGCAGCAAAGCGTAAAGTGCCGTCCCCAAGGATCGGCAGGACGCACTTGGAAGCCCTCCGGAGTCTCACCGACCAACAACCTGCACACCACGGGGTGGACAAGCTGTGTCGCTCCCCCGTAGGAGACTTGGCCGTGGCCTGGCTGCCCCTTCCCGTTGCAGCTGCCGGTCCACAGCCAGCAGCCGGTCTCCGCGTCCACCTCGATCTTGCCAGCGATACGCCTGGGCACGTCGCCCGGCTGGTAGACCGCCTGGCTCACACTTGCCCCTCCGTTGCACTCCCGTGCAAGCCATGCCACATCGTGGCGGCTTCGCGAAGGTCCTCGACGTCCGGCTTCACGTACCACTTCTTGGTGGTCTTCACATTCGTGTGTCCGGCCCACCGCGCAAGGATATGACCCGTCACGACGCTGTTGGCCAGGTACGTGAGGCACGACGAACGAGCGTCGTAGAGTCGTAGAGACGGACGCGGCGGAGACCAAGCGCAACTCAATGAGCGCACCCGCCCTGTCGCCCCGCCATTCGAGAGCGGATGGGTCTGTTGCATCCCAAGCTGCCCCCATAGCTCGCAGGTTCAGGCGCTACTCCGTGTCTGGCATCCGCAGGAGCTGGACAGCTCCGGCAGCCCGGTCTAAGACTGCTGATCATCGTTGACAGGGATGAAACTGGAACATCCGGGTCGCAGTGGGGCAGGCGCAAAGTGGGGTGGGCGTACGGGAACTTGGGGGGCGATTACCCATCCCCGGCATCCCCGCCAGGTGCCATGGTTCGGTGCGTGAGCAAGCAGCGGACAGCCCTGAAGAGCGCGCCACCACCGGCCGTCGCCCCGTGGGCGGTGCCGCGGGACCCGGCGGGGTTCCTGCACGCCGTCCTCGCCCGGGTGCCTGAGGAGCCGTCGCCGCCGCACCCGGCCGACGCGGGCTCCGTACGCCAACTCGCCCATCCCTTCGGCCCGTTTCTCATCGCCGCCGAGGCGCTCGTCCGCCGCCGGCGGCCGGACCCCGGCACCGATCTCGACGCGGTGTGGGCGGGCGTGGCGGACGGTCTCGCCGAGCGGCTGGCCGATCTCGCCGGCCGGGTACTGGTCCGGGAACTGCGAGAGGCCCGTACGGCTGGGCGTCTGCGCGGGCGGACCGGGCCGGAGCGGTATCTCGACTTCCTCACCCGTCTCGCCGGGCGCCCCGCGCTCACCGACCTCTTCGCCCGCTACCCGGTGCTGCCCGGCCTACTGGCCCGGGAGGCGCACGGCACCGCGCGGGCCCTGTCCGAGCTGCTGGACCGGCTCCGCCGTGACCGTACGGCGCTGGACTCGGTGCTCCTGCCCGGGGCCTGCACGGCTCGGCTGACGGCGGTGGACCTCGGCGCCGGGGACCGGCACGGCGGCGGGCGTTCGGTGGCGGTGCTGCGCTTCGCGGACGGCCGGCGCCTGGTGTACAAACCGCGCCCGCTCGGCCTGCACCAGTGCTGGAACGGCCTGCTGGACTGGTTGCGTTCGGCCCTACCCGACCTCGCGCCGCGCGGGGTGGCGGTGCTGCCCCGCGGCGAGTACGGCTGGGCCGAGTTCGTGGCGCCCACGCCCTGCGCCGACGAGGCCGAGGTCGGGCTGTTCTACCGGCGGCAGGGCGCGCTGCTAGCCCTCTGCCACGCCATCGACGCGACCGACCTGCACGCGGAGAACCTCATCGCCTGCGGCGGGCATCCTGTGGTCATCGACGTGGAGACGCTGTTCCATCCGGCCTGGCAGCCGTGTACTGACGTCGGAGATGATCCGGCGACGGCCGCGCTGGACGACTCCGTCGCCCGGACCGGACTGCTGCCGTGGGTGATGTCGACGGAGGCCGGGGACGTGGACGTGTCCGCCTTCGGTGGCGGCGGCCCGGACGCGGTGCCGCTCAGCGTGCGGGACTGGGCGGGGCTCGGGACCGACACCCTGCGCCTGGAACCGCGGCCGGCTCCCGCTCCGGGCGGCGCCAACCGGCCGACGCTGCACGGCGTCGCCGTCGACCCGCTCGACCATGGCGGCGACCTGCGCGCCGGATTCGCGCGGGGCTACGAGGCGGTGCTGGCCCGCGCCGGCGAGCTGACCCGGCCGGGCGGCGTGCTCGCACGGTTCGCCGGGCAGCCGACGCGGGTCGTCATGCGGCCGTCCCACGTCTACGCCACGATGCTGGCCGAGTCCGTCGCGCCGGAACGGCTGGCCTCCCGCGAAGCGCACGCGGCCGCCTTCGCCGCGCTCACCGAGGAGACGGGCCTCACCCACCTGCGGGACCTGGCCCCGTACGAGCGGGCCGACCTCCTCGACGGCGACCTCCCCCTGTTCACCGGCCGGACCGACAGCACCTGCCTGACCACCTCCCGGGGCCGTCCCCTGCCCTTCACCCCGGCCGCCACCGGCCTCGACACGGCCCGCGCCAAGATCACCCGGATGTCCCCGGACGGCCTGCGCGGTCAGGACTGGCTGATCGCGGCGACCCTGGCGACGAAACGGGGCGGGGCGGCACGGTTCGGCGAGCCGACCGGGGCGGCTTCCTCGGAGGGGGCGGCCGCGACGGGGGCCAGGGGCAGCCGGTCCCGGGGCGCGGGGCGCGACGGGGCCGCCCGCGAGCCGGTTGAGGACCGCGCGGAGTCGCTGGAGCTGGCTCGCCGGCTCGGCGACGATCTGGTCGCTGGTGCGGAGCACAACGCCGCACGGACCAACTGGATCGGGCTGGAGACGCTGGACGACGGCGGCTCCTGGACCGTCGCCCAACTCGGCGGCGGCCTCGCCGACGGCTACACCGGCACCGCCCTCTTCCTCGCCCAACTGGCCGCGCTCACCGGCAACGAGCAGTATGGCGTGGTGGCCGCGCACGCGGCCCGGGCGCTGCCCAGCCTGGTCACCGCGCTGTCCCGCTACCCGGTGCTGGCGCGCGAGGTCGGGCCCGGCGGTTTCTTCGGGCTCGGCGGCATCTGCTACGGCCTCGTCCGGCTGGCCGGCCTCCTCGACGACGCGACCCTGCGCGGCGCGCTGGAGCCGGCGCTGACCGCACTGGCGGCGTCGGCGGGGGGTGCCGGTGCGGGCGTCGGCGCGGACAGCAGCCTGGACATCGCCCTGGGCGTCGGAAGCGGCCTGGCCGGGGGACTCGCCGCGCTGCACGCCGTCCACGCGGAGACCGGCGATCCCGAAGCCGCCCGGCTGGCGGAGGTGTTCGCCGCCCGCCTGGCCGAGGCCGCTGGCGCCGGCCAGGCGGGCACGGGCTCCGGCTTCCTGGGCGGTTCGGCCGGGGTGTGGTGGGCGGCGGGGCTGCGGGAGGGGGACGGGATGCGTCCCGGGCGCGGCCGGGGGGCTTCTTCCTGCGACGGCCCCGGGGCACCGCCGGCCGCGTTCACTCGTCCGGGAGGCGACCTGGACGAGTGGGCGGCCGACGGCGCAGACACGGGGTGGTGCCGTGGGCTCGCCGGGGCGGTCCTCGCCCGGGGCGGGGAGGCGGGGGGCGAGCCCCTGGTGCGCCGGTTCATCGAGGCGGTGGCCGACCGACCGCCGTTGGCCGACCAGTCGCTGTGCCACGGCGAACTCGGGGTCATCGAGGCCCTGATCGAGCTGGAGCGGGCCGGCCGTACCGACGTGCGCCCGCTCCGTGCGGCCGCCGGCCGACGCCTGGCCGACGCGATCCACCGGCACGGCGCGCGCTGCGGCACCCCCGACCGGGTGCCGACGCCCGGTCTGCTGCACGGCACGGCGGGCATCGGCTACGGCCTGCTCCGGCTCCACAGCCCGCAGCAGGTCCCCTCTGTCCTGCTGCTGCGCCCCGGCCGCCCCCAGTGACGTGCCGAAGACAGTACGACGGGCAGGACAGTCATGACCGACACCAAGGCCACAGACACGATTCAGACACCGACGCAGGAACGAAGGGAACACACCGTGGACGAGAGGGAGCACGCCGTGGACGAGTCGGAGCGCACCCCGGCCGAGGAGGCCCTTGCCGCGACGGCAGCGGAGGAGAGCGCCGACGGCGATGAGGGCAACCGCGGCGGGAGAGACGCGGCGCGGCGCCGGTCGAGAATACTGGCCGGGCTGACCGTGGGCGCCTGTGTGCTTGGCGCGGGCGCGACCGGCCCGATCACGACGGTGGTCAGCATCCGCTGAGAACGCGGTCGTTGGGCTGAAAGCCCCGGCAACCCCTACGCGGGGGACGGCCGGGGCTTCGCCAACCCCGGGAATTGCGGCGGACGTTACAATCCGTGCATGCGTACCCGTGCAGCCGCCCTGGTGGGACGGTCGAGTCAACTCGCGACATTGGGTACGTATGTGGACGAGGCCTCGCGGGGCAGGGGCAACGCCCTCTTCCTCGTGGGCGAACCCGGCATCGGCAAGTCCCGACTGCTGCGCGAGGTGGTGGCCTCCGCGTCGGCTGCCGGGATGCCGGTGCTGCGGGGCCGGGGCAGCAGCACGGGACCGGCCGTGCCCTTCCGCCCGCTGGCCGAGGCCCTGCTGGCGGTCACCAGGGGCGGCCTGGCCCCAGCCCGGTGGGCAGACCTCGGCCCCTACCGCCCCGTGCTCGGACGGCTGGTGCCGGAGTGGGCCGAACAGGACGGACCGCACGGTGACGCCTCGCTGGTGGTGCTCGCGGAGGCGATCCTGCGCCTGACGGCGCTGGCCGGCCGGGAGCACGGCTGTGTGCTGGCGCTGGAGGACCTGCACGAGGCCGACCCCGAGACCCTGGCCGTCGTGGAGTACCTGGCCGGGAACCTCGCCGGGCAGCCGGTGCTGCTGTTGGCCACGCTGCGCTCCGGGGCGGGCGGTGCCCCGGAGCTGGCCGACGAGCTGACCCGGCGCGGCGACGGCACCGTACTGACGCTGGCCCGGCTCGACCGGCCGCAGGTGCACGAGCTGATGGCCAGTTGCCTGGAGACGCGGCCGGAGTCCCTGTCCGACGGCGCGTCGGAACGGGTGTGGCAGGACAGCGGCGGCAATCCGCTCATGGTCGAGGAACTGCTGCACAGCATGATCAGCGCGGGTGACCTGGTGGCCGAGGAGGGCGTCTGGCAGCTCGCCGGTGCCGCCGTCGCCGCGGTGCGGCCCACGCTGCTGCGGGTGATCGGCGAGCGCGCCGACCGGCTCGGCGGCGGCGTCACCCGGTTGCTGTCGGTGGCCGCCCTGCTGGGCCGGCGGTTTCCGCTCGTGCTGGTCCGGCGGATCCTGGGCGTCGGGGACCAGGCGCTGCTCGGCGAGGTCCGCTCCGCGGTCGAGGCGCAGCTTCTGGTGCCGGACGAGCACGAGCCGGGCTGGTACGCCTTCGCACACCCCCTCGCCCTGGAGGCGCTGCGGGGCAGGCTGGCTCCGAACGACCTGGCCGCGCTGTCCCGGCGCGCGGCGGACGAGATAGCCGCCGCCCACCCCGGACTGCCGGACGCGTGGTGCCAGTTGGCGGCCCGGCTGCGGGAGTCGGCGGGCGAGCACGTGGAGGCGGCACGGCTGTACGTCGAGTGCGGGCGCCGGGCGGCGGCCGACGGAGCGCCGGGTTCGGCGACGGCGGTGCTGCGGCGGGCCCGTGCGACGCTCGCCGGGGCCGGGGTGGACAGCGCGCACCACGAGGTGCGGCGGGACCTGCTGGAGGCGCTGCTGCATGCGCTGGCCGAGGACGGCCAGTTCGAGCAGGCGGTGAGCGTGGTCGACGAGCTGACGCTGTACGCGCCCGGCGACCGCGGCCGGCGCATCGACCGGCACATACGGCTCGCCTGGGCGGCGCAGGTCTCCGGGCACTGGGCGGAGGGCCACGCGCAGGTGACGGCGGCCCGCGAGCTGGCGCCCGGGGTAGCCGACCCCGAGCAGCTGGCCGCGCTGGACGCGGTCGCCGCCTACCTCGCGATCCTCAGTCCCGCGCCCGACCGGCTCGACCAGTGCGACCGGCTGGCGCGCCGTGCGGTGGAACGGGCCGAGGGCGTTCCGCTGCCGTCGGTGATGTGCCAGGGGTGGTACGCCATCGGGTACGCGGCCCGGGAGCGGGACCTGACCGAGTCGGACCTGTGTTTCCGGCGGGCGCTGGAGGCCGCGGTGGCGCACAGGCTGCCGATGTGGCGCAACTACGCGCTGACCGGGCTCGGCGGGAACGCCTGGCTGGCCGAGGGTGACGCCGGTCCGCTGCGGCACGCCCACGCCGAGATGCTGCGCTGCGGCGCCATCGGGCTCGCGCAGAACGCGGCGGCGGTGCTGGGCCTCGGCGCCGTCCTGGTCGGTGAGTTCGAGCGTGCCGAGCGGGAACTGGACGCGTGCCTGGCGGAGAGCCGGCGGCTGAAGCTGGTCGCGGTGACCCACTATGTGCTGACCTCACGGGTCATCCTGGCCGCGCACCGAGGGCGGCGCGAGGAGATGCGGGCGGCGCTCGCCGAGTTCACCGCCCACGCCGGGGACGAGTCGGTGGAGGCGTCCCAGGTGCACGGGCTCGGGGCCGCGTTCTGCGCGCTGCTGGAGGAGGACCGACCCACGGCGGAGCAGGAGCTGGCCCGGGTGACGGCCGAACGGAGCCGTCGGCAGACGCCGTTCCACCTGGATGGGCAGTACGGGCTCGGTGTTCTTCTCGACGTGCTCGCCGGCCGGGCCGACGCCGAGCGGGTACGGTCCGTCGCCGCCACCCACCGCGGCCGGATGCGGTGGAACCGGCATTTCCTGGCGCTGGCGGAGGCGGTCCTGGCCGGGCGGCGTGGGGACACGGCGGCCGCGGCGGACGCGATGACCCGCGCGGACGCGGCGGGCCGGGTGTACGGCATGGCCCGCCACCTGGGACTGCGGCTGGTCGCCGAACCGGCGGCGGCCGAGGGCTGGGGCGACCCGAAGGCGTGGCTGCGCGAGGCCGAGGACCACTTCCACCGGGCCGGGGTGGGCCCGGTCGCCGCGGCCTGCCGCACCCTGCTGCGCCGGCTGGGCGCGCCGGTACGGCAGCGCCGCGTCGGCACCGAGCGCATCCCCGAGCCGCTACGCCAACTGGGCCTGACCGTCCGGGAGTACGAGGTCCTGGAACTGATGCCGGAGCGCCTCGGCAACAAGGCCCTGGCCGGCCGCCTGCACATCTCCCCCCGCACAGCGGAGAAGCACGTGGCGAGCCTCCTGCGGAAGACCGGCCTCCCCGACCGGGACACCCTCTTCGACCGCTCCCGAGAGCTGCTCTCACGCGTATAAGGGCCGGCCGGCGGGGAGTGGGGCGAATCTGGGGCGAGTTCCCCCATGCCCTAGGGGGCGGGCCGCCCGATGATGGCCCTGTCCGAAGCGCAGGGACGCGTGGGAAGGGGCTGTCGTGGCACTCGGCGAGACGGTGGGACTGTGGCCGGGCACGGGCGTGCACAAGGGGACGATCGCGCCGCACCCGGCCCCGGCCGTGCACGAGGTCCAGCCGCCCAGCGCGCCGCCGACCCACCGGGCGGCCGTGGCCGACCTCGCCCTGTGGGCCTCGGGCGCCCGCCCGCACCCCGCGGCCCACGGCGTCGAGGTCCTTCCCGGCTCCGCCCGGCCCGGCTCCGCCCCGCTCGACGCGGCTCGGGAGTGGCAGCACCTGGGCAGGCACTCCGAGGCCGCCCGGTCGGCACGGCGGGCGCTGTGGACCGGGGCGGAACCGGAGCGTGCCGAGGCGCTGCGGATCCTGGCGGTCGCCCTGTGGCAGGGCCCGGAGCCGGCCTCGGCCGCGCTGTTCCGCCTGCGGACCCTGTGGGCGGAGCACTCGGACGGACACCCCGCCGCCCGGTTGGCCCTCGCCGGCCCGCTCGCGGTGCTGTACGGCATGCGGGAGCGCTGGACCGAGGCCCGTGCCGCCCTGGCCGTAACGCGGGCCGCGACAGCGGAACTGGACCCCGCGGGCGGCACCGTGCTGCTGCCGCTCCTGACGGCGGAGGTCGAGTCGCTGGCGGGCCGGTACCAGCGGTCCGTACGGCTCCGGCGGGAGGCGGCGGACGCGGCGGCCCTGCTCGGGCTCGACCGGATTCGGGAGGCAGCGGCCCGGGCGGTCGTACGGCGCCTCGGCGAGGCAGCCCGGCCGGAGGCGGAGACGGAGACGGAGACGGCGGGCGAGACGGAGACGGACGGGGCGGCGGAGGCCCTCGCGTCGGCGGACCGCGCGGTGCGCGCGGCGGCCGCGACCGACTCCCCCGTGGCCGAGGCGCTGGCCCGGCTGGAGCGGGCGGAGGCCCTGCGGCTGTCCGGCCGCCCCCTGGACGCGCGCCGGGACGTGTGCCTGGCCGGCCTGTGTTTCGCCCGCAAGGGACACGTGCCCGGGGTCAGCCGGGCGGCGGCACGGCACGCGGCGCTGGCGTCGCCGGACCGCACCCGCAGCTGACCGGCGGGGAGGGGAGCCGCCGCGCCGCGGAACCGCACGGGGGTCCCGCAGACGGGGACCACGCGCGCGGGAAGGGACACGACTGAGGGGCAGGAGGCCTGTCGGCCTTCCTGCCCCTCAGCGTTGCCCCCCCGGCCGGCCCGTCTAGTACACGCTGACGGTCGCCACTGTGGTGGTGCAGGTCGTGGTGATGTACGAGAAGATCGAGGTCGTCGGCAGTTGCTGCTCCGCCGAGGCAGCGAGGTCCGCGGCGTCCACGAAGTACCGGTAGCCCTCGATGAGTTCCTGATCGCTCACGATGTCTCCTCGTGCTCCGTGGGGTGGGTCAGCAGGTGTGCTCGGCGGTGAGCGAGATGCTGACGCCGGTGATCAAGCTGATGGTGATGGTCGAGGACATCTCCTCGTGGGCCGTCGCCGACTGGGCGGCCAGCTCCTCGACGTCGGTGTAGGCGGCGAAACCGTTCATCAGGTCCTGAGCAGACATGTGCATCTCCTTCGTAGTGACGGTGTGCCCGGTTGGCTGGGCACATCTCATTTCTACGTTCATGACATCCATGAGTCAAGTCTCGTGACAAGATTAGTCAGATTTGACAGGATGCCCAGTCCCGAACGCCCCACAGGGGCAGAAGGCCGCAATGGCCTCCTGCCCCTGCCGAGGTGCGCACGACCGTGAGGACGGTCACGCAAGGCTGTTGGTGACAGTGAGCGGGGGAGAGGCCATCGAGATCACGGACAGCGTCGGGTCCGCGGCCTCGGCCGGCTCCTCCACGTCGACAATGGTCCGGTACCCCGCCACGAGATCGCGAGCACTCACGCCCGCGCCCCCTCGACGAGCCGGCCGGCTCCGGCTAGTTGGTGATCGTCGAGGTCACGGTCGTGGAGTCGCTGACCGTGAAGATGGCGGTCGTCGGCGCATACTCCCCCGTCGGGACCACCGCCAGCTCCTCGACGTCGACGAAGGTCCGGTACCCGTCGACGAGATCGTGTGGGGTCATGGGCCATTGCCCCCTCGGGACGTGGCGGACTCAACAGCCGGTGTCGTAGGTGTGCATCAGGCTGATCGTGACGAGCGTGACGGCGACCGAGAGCGACTGCTCCTCACGGGCCTCCGCGGCCGGCTGGGCGGCCAGCTCCTCGGCGTCGACATAGGCGGCGAAACCGTTCATCAGGTTCTGGGCGGACATGTGCGCTCCTTCTCGGAAATGGAACCGGGTGATGGCCGTGGCCCTCCCGGTCGCCCGGCGGGCCATGCACCACGTTTCTACATCCCATGACACAAGGGAGTCAATATTCATGACTAAATTTGTCATCACGCCGGAGGTCGTAGTCCCCGAATCCCTGGCGGAGCCGTAAGCTGGCTCCCATTCCTTGACACGCACGCGGAATGGACGGCGCATGGAACTGTTGGGCCAACCGGAGTTCGGCCGGCTGCTGCGCAGACTGCGGATCGAGCGGGGGTTGTCACAGGCGGACCTGGTGGGCCCGAAAGTCTCGGCCAGCTACGTCTCACGCCTGGAGTCGGGCGGCCGGGCGGTGACCCGGCAGGCGGCGGTGCACCTCGCCGAGCGGCTGGGGGTGGCGGCGGACGTGTTCCAGGTCTCCCCCGGCACGGCGGCCACCGACCGGGCGTCCGCGCTGCTCGCGGCCGGGGTCACCGCGCTCGACGACGGCGCACCCGCCGAGGCCGTACGGCTGCTCACGACCTGTGCCGCGCTGCCCGACGTCTCCCCGGCCTATGCCTGGCAGGTGCTCTGGTACCTGGCCCGGGCCTACGAGCGGCTCGGTGACGTGCCCGCGCGACGGGACGCCCTGGAGCGGCTGCGCCCGGTCGCCCAGGAGACGGGGATCACGCACCTGCGGGTACGGGTCCTGGCGGCGCTGTCCGGCTGCGACCGGATGCTCGGCGACACGGAGGGCGCGATCGCCCGGGCGCGTGAGGCACTGACCGTGGCGCAGGACGCCACGGCCGAGGACCAGGCCGAGGCGCTGACCGCGCTCGCGGCGGCCGAGGTGGAGGCGGGCCGGCTCGGCGAGGCCGACGAGCACGCCGGCCTGCTGCTGGAACGCGCCGCGGGGACCTCCGGGGGCCGCAGGGTCCGGGCACTGTGGACGGCGGCGACGGTCCACGCAGCACGCGACGCGCACGACCGTGCCCTGCCGCTGCTGGAGGAGGCCCTGCGGATCGCGGACGCCCGCAGCGACCTGCTGCTGTGGGCGCGGCTGCGGCTGGCCGCCGTCTCCGCGCACGTCGAGGTGCACGGGGAGGTGACGGAGCAGGCGGAACGCTGGTGCCGGGAGGCGGAGACCGCGCTCGCGATGATGGACGGGGCGGCCGGCCGGCCGGCGGAACTGGACGCCACCCAGGCGCGGATCGCCTTCCGGCGGGGCGACCTCGCCGGCGCGGTCCGCCTGTGCCGGGAGGCGCTCGCCACGTCCGGGACGATGAGCCACCACGACCGCGTACGCACCGAGATCCTGCTGCACGAGGCCGAACTGGCCTCCGGCGCGGGGGAACCGGCGGCGGCCGAGCTGCGCCGCATCGCCGAGGAGGCGACCCGCTCCGGCAACCTCGACGTGGCCGCCCGCGCGTGGAAGGCCCTCGCGGAGGCGACGGCGAAAGGGGCTTGATGCCGGGTGGGGGCCGAGGGGCCCGAGCCGGTCACGCGCGGGGCCGGTCGTAGGCCGAGGCGCCTCGGGGGCGCCGCTCAGCCGGCGACTACGGGTCCACCCGCGCGCGGACCGTCTCGGCCGTGTCCATGGCCTCCGCGACCAGATCCAGGTAGACGAGCAGTTGCTCGTGCCAGACGACGTACGAGGCGAAGTCGTGGGCGTGGGTGAGGCTCCGGATCACCAGCGCCCGGTGGACGGCGGCCGGGGACGGCCGGGTGCCGTAGCCCTCCAGCAGTGCCTGGGCGAGGGCGGTGTAGTCGGCGGGACCGCACACTCCCCAGCGCTCTCCCGCCGCCATCTCCTCGATCTCGGCGAGCTGCCAGGCGAGGTCGAACTCCCACGTGCCGAGGGTGAGTTCCTCTCCGGTGAAGAGCACCGGGCGGTCGGCGGGGCCGCCGTCCCCGGACGGCAGGACCAGGTTGCCGAAGGCGGGGCCGCCGTGCAGCAGGACCCGGGGGCCCGGGCCGTGGGCGGCGCTCTCACTCCACTCTGCGACGAGGCGCAGCCGCCGGTCCCCGAGGTGGGCACGGGCCGCGGCGTGCAGACGCGCAGCCACGCCGGGTCCGGTCCCGGTGCGCAGCCACCGCGCGAGCCGAGCGGGAGCCGGCGGCACCCAGGCCACGCCGGACCCGGAGCCGGGCTCCGCAGCCGGCCCCGTGCCGGACACCGCTGCCGACACCGCTGCGGGCCCTGCGGCGGGCTCTCCTCCGGGGGTCGGTCCGGTGTGCAGCAGCCGCAGTGTCGTACCCAGGCCGCGTACGGCGTCCCGTACGGCCTGCTGGGCATCCGGGTCCCGGTCCTCGCGGAGCACCGCGGCGACCGAACGGACCCCGGGGGCCCGGTAGCGCAGGACACCCGCCTGTACGGCGTCGGGGGCGGCCGGTGCGAGACCGACCGGTGCCGCCGCGGATGCCGCCCGTACCCGGGCCGCCCAGGCGTCGCCGGGCAACGGCAACGGGACGTCGCGGGCCGGTCCGGGACGGCGGGCCCACACGTATCCCCCCTCAGGCACGGCCAGGACCGCCGTCACGATGTGCCGTGTCCCCAGCTCCCGTACCAGCCGCTCCCCCGCCGGCACACGGATACCGGTACCGGGTCCGACGGTGGGCCGTGTCGAGCCGGGACCGGGGAGCGTGGCCGCCCGGGCGGGGAGCGTGGCCGCCCGGGCGGGGGTGGAGGCGTCAGGCCGCGTCGGCATGAGCTGGTCCCTCCAGGGGGTGGAGCAGGGAGCGGTGGCGGATCATCAGGTCCCAGAGGATCGACAGGGGGGCGGCCACCGAGGCGTCGTCGCGGCCGGTGGAGGCGCTGCGGCCGGGGTGCGGGGGCGCGATCAGGACGTTGTCGTACCGTTCCAGCGCCTTGAGGTGGGCGCGGTAGGCCGGGCTCGCCTCGGCGCCCGGCGGGAGCGCGGGGGCGATGCCGATGACTGCCCGGGTGCACTGGAGTGCCATCAGCAGGGGTGTGTCGGCGTGGCCCTGGGCGAACCGGCCGATGAAGTTCAGGCCCGCCGGGTGGACGGCCACCGCCTCGGGCCACTGCGCCAGTTCGACGTGGTCCAGATGCGGGATCGTACTATCGGAGGTGGTGCCGGGCCAGGCGTCCAGCAGTACCTCGCGGCCCAGGATCGCCGTGAGCGCGGGTCTGCTGACGAACCGTTCGGCGCTGCGGGTGACCGCCACGCGGACCTCGGTGTGCGGGTGGGCGATGCGCAGCCAGTTCAGCCAGTACGGCAGGAACGCCACGCTCAGCGCGCCGGTGCCGAAGAGCAGCAGCCGGGCGGGCGCCTTCGTCGCCTCACCGGTCGGCCCGGCCCCCGCCCCCGGCTCCTGGCCGACACCGGTCGTTCTGTGCTGTCCAGCGGTCCCCGTTCGGGAAGTGCCCGGGTCAGCCATGGAGTTCCTCCACCGCGGTGAACACGTCCTCCAGGTCCGCCATGGCCTCCTGGATGCCGTGGGTGAAGTGGACGCCGCCGACGTTGAGGATCAGTTCGTCGATGCCGGCCGTGCGGTACCGGGCGAGTGCGGCGGCGATGTGCGCGGGGCTGCCGTAGACGAACACGCCCTTGTCGACGAGCTGTTTGGCCTTCACCAGCAGGTCGTCCTCGCGGCGCATGGTCAAGCCCGCGCGGCGCAGCATGTCGAGGTAGTGCGGGGCGGCGAGGTGGCCGGCGGACACCTTCGCCGCGAGGGCGGCCGGGTCGCGTCCGGGACGGTCGACGGCCAGGTGGACCACGGTCGCCACGCGCGGCGGCCGCCGGTCGCCGGCGCCTTCCTCCAGCGCGGGCAGCAGCACGTCGCCGATGTACTCGGCCGGCGTGAGCCAGGTGATGGCGACGTCGGCCACGCCGGCGGCAGACCGGGCCATCGCAGGACGCAGCACGCCCGCGCCGACCTCCACGACCGGGTGCGGCCGGGTCGGCGGCAGCGCGACGCGCATGCGGTAGTACTCGCCCGGCTCGGTCGTACCGCCGTCGAGCAACGTGCGGGCCGCGTCGAGGAACTCCGTGGCGGCGGCGCGGGGACTACGGTACGGCCCCCCGTGCAGGGAGGCGACGAAGCCGGGGGTGGCGGGCCCGTAGCCCATGACGACGGGCCGGCCGGTGATGTGCGCGAGGGAACGGGCCTGCAGAGCTGCGTCGAACGGGGTGCGCAGCGGCGTCAGGGACACGCCCGTGCCCACCGGGAAGCGCAGTCCGCGCCCGGCGAAGTGGGCGAAGAGCTGGAGGCTGTCAATGTGCAGCGACTGCCCGGTCCAAAGGCGGCGTGCGTGTCTGCGGACGGTGAGTTCGGCGTAGGGCAGGACGTCGTCGACGCCCTCCGGCTGGTACGGGATCATCACGGCGGGCGTGGCCCGCTGGGGCATGGCCATGGCTCGGTCCAATCGTGGGTCAGCGCCCGATGGCGGCGAACGGCCGGGGCAGGCCAGCGAGCAGGGGCGGCGGGGGGCCGTCGTACGACGGGGTGGACGGCGTCGCGGCGGTCGCCGCCGGCGACGGCAGGACGGTGCGGGGTGAGGCGGCGTTGTGGGCCGGGTCAGCGGGGTCGATGCCGGCCTCGACCAGGCTGTCGCGCACGGCCTCGTGCAGGGAGCGGCCGGCGGGGTCCTCGGCGTGGGAGACGAGGCCGGAGGCCACCGCGGCGGCCCGGTGCTCGCCGAAGCTGACCCGCCGCATGCCGGGGCGGTCGTCGGCCGGTTCCCAAGCGGCGCCGACGCCGGGGGCGAGTCGCCTCACGAAGTCCGAGACATTGCCGCCGAGTCCGGGCAGATCCCGGGCGGCGTCCGCGAGGAGTTCGGCGGCGCCCCAGCTCTCCGGGCCCAGGTAGACCACGCACGCGTCCTGCCGGGGGTAGCCGTTCCGGGACGAGGCGATCTTCGCCCGGTACGGCAGCCGTTCGGTCTCCAGCAGGCCCAGCACGGCCGACCAGACGCCCGGTGCCGCTTCCAGTTCGGTGACGTGCAGGTAGACGCGGAGCGTGGCGGTGGAGCGGGCCCGCGCGGGGACGGTTCCCTCGCAGAGGAAGAAGCCGGGGGACAGCGCCGGGCGGGCGGCGTCCAGGCGCACGCTGAGCCGGCCGTCGGCCCGGATGCGGGTGGGGTCGACGCGCTCGCGGGCCATCGTCACCCGGACGCCGTCGAGCAGGACGGGGACGTGGCGGTCGTCGCCCTCGCCGGCCGGCTCCACGATCCGGGTGAGGTGGCGATGTGGCATGGCGTCGAGCAGCCGCGCCTCAAGGGCGGTGTCGCGCAGCACGCGGGGGGCCGGTGTTTCCTCGTCGGTGCGGCCCATGTGGTGGCGGCGGTACAGCTCCTCCGCGAGCGCGGCTCGCAAAGCGCGCGGATCGTCGGCGGTCACGTTCCGTCCGCCGGCCGTGGCGGCCGTCGCACCGGCGGCGACGGTCGTGTTCACGAGGATCCGCAGGATGCCGGGTGCCAGGGGGCCGGGCGGGGGCGGGGGCACGGTCATGGCCGTAACCGCCGAGGTGGGTGCGGTCGTGGTGGTGTTCATGCCTGGGGTTCCTCCCAGCCGAGTACGGGCACGAAGGCGTCCGGGGAGATCAGTGCGGTGCGGCCGATGCCGGCGGCGGCGCGTTCGGCGGCGGAGAGGCGTGCGCTGTGCTCGGCGGAGGCAAGGAGCCGGTCGAGCAGGTGCCAGCCGGCGAACGCGGTGGCGCGGGCGAGGAGCCCCGGGTCCTGCGCGACGGCGTCGGGACGCAGCCGGCCGTAGCCGCGGTGGAAGGCGCCGATCAGCGGGGTGACACGGGCCAGTTCGGCGGTGCCGGTGGCGATGACCTCCTCGTGGGAGACGGGGACGCCGGGCACCTGGGAGAGGCCCGCGGGCACCTTCAGCACGGCGCGGTAGAGCCAGTCGCCGGCGAACGCGCCCAGGTCGCGGGCCGGGTCGGCGTGGCGGAACTCCTCCCAGTCGGTCAGTAGCATCGGGCTGCCCGGGGCGGTGAGGAACTGGTCCAAGCGCAGGTCGCCGTGGACGGGGGTGCGCAGGGCGCGGGACTCCGCAGCGCGCAGGTCGTGCAGCGCCTGGTGCAGCACGCGATCGCCCTGCAGCAGCCGCCACGCCTCCAGCGCCCCGGCGGTGGCCCGGGTGTACGCCGCCCACGGCAGGGCGCACAGGTGGCCGAGAGGCGGCAGCGGCGCGGGCGCGTTCTCGATGGGCGTGCCGTCGTCGGGGCGCAGCGCGTGCAGGGCTCCGACGATCCGGCCGGCCTCGTGGGCGAGGGCTGCGTCGAACTCGTCGCGGCTCGCCAGGTCGCTGCCGGAGGCGGAGTCGGCGACCAGCTCGAAGGCGAAGAGGCGGGCCGCCTCGTCGGAGCCGATGAGCCGTGGGCGCGGGATCGGCTCGCCGTCGCAGGCGGACGCGGCCCGTTCGAAGGCCAGCACCCGGCGGAACCGGCGTAGGGACTCCTCGTCCTGCCCGCCGATGTGCTTGACGAAGACCGCCCGGCCCCGGGTGGTGGTGCCCGCCCAGTTGTCGTTGCGGCCGGGGAAGGCATGGAGCGCCTCCTCGGTGAAGTCCCCCAGATCCAGCCGGTGCAGCAGCGCCGGTATGGCGGGGAAGTCGGAGAGATCCGCTGGGGCGAGCCGGCGGCGGGTGCGCTCGTCCGGCGGCGCCATAGTGTCAACCGTCATGACACAGTACCGTAGCGCCACCCCGGACGGAATTGTCAAGAGACGTGACATCGCTGACATGAGACTTGACATCCCGTGGGTGGGATGGGTTACCTCGGTTCCAGTCCTTCGCCACGCGCTCGCCGTGGCCGCAGCCGACCCCGAGGAGCAGCCATGCCTGCCGACCAGACGCGCCCGAAACCCCCGCGCCCCCGTCTGCGCGTGCTCCGCCAAGTGGTACGAGACGGCCGGAACACCGTCCCGGCCGTGCTGCTCGCACTGGCCGCCACCGCCGCGACGCTCACCGTGCCGCTTGTCGTGCGGCGCGTCGTGAATGGGTTCACCGAGCACCGGTCCGTGACCGGGTCTGTCATGCTGATGACGACCCTGGCGCTGTTCGGTGCGGTGGCCGCGGCGCTGTCCTCGTTCCTGCTCGCCCGGGCCGGCGAGAGCATGGTGCTGACCGTCCGGCAGCGCGTGGTGGCCCACGCGCTGCGGCTGCCGCTGCCCGGCGCCCGCCGCCTCGGCGCCGGCGAGCTGGTCGCCCGGGTCACCTCGGACTCCGCGCAGCTGCGGTCGGTGGTCGACATCGGAGTCACGCAACTGCCGATGGCCACGCTCACGGTCACCGCGACGCTCGTCATCATGGGCCTGCTCGACTGGGTGCTGCTGCTCATCGTGCTGGGCACCTTCTCGGTCGCCGGGCTGGCGATCGCGGTGTTCGTCAAGGGCATCCGGCACAGCACCGCGGCCCAGCAGGAGGCCATCGGCGAACTCGCCCAGCGCTTCACCTCTGCACTCGGCGCCCTCGCCACGGTGAAGGCGTGCCGGGCGGAGGCCCAGGTCACCGACGCCATCGGCGACGACGCCACGAGCGCCGCCGGCTCGGCGGTCAGTGCCGCCCGACGGCAGGCGTTCGTCACACCGATCATGGGACTCGGCCAGCAACTGGCCCTCATCGGCGTGGTCCTGGGCAGCGGCGCCCGGCTGGCCTCGGGCGCGCTCAGCGTCGCCGGGTTCGCCGCGTTCCTGCTCTACCTCCTCCAACTCATCGCCCCGCTCACCCTGGTCGCCAACGGCGTCTCCCGCCTCCAGCTCGGATTCGCCGCCCAGTCACGCATCGAGGACGTGCTGGCGGAGGAGACGGAGGATGCGGTGTCCTCGCCGCAGGGGCAGGGCGACGGGAAGACGGAGGGGGAGGCGAGGGCCGCGGGGTCGGCACCTGAGGGGAATGCGGAGGCCGGGGGCGCCGCCGTCGAGTTCGAACAGGTCGTCTTCAGCCACGACGGCGAGCGAAGGGCCGCCGACGCGCTGTCCTTCGCCGTGCCCCGGCACGGAGTCACCGCCCTGGTCGGCCCGTCCGGCGCGGGGAAGACCACGGCGCTAGACCTGATCGAGCGGTTCCTCGTCCCGGGCGGCGGCGCCGTACGGGTCCTCGGCCGCGACACCCGCCGCTGGCCGCTGCACGACCTGCGCGCCCAGGTGGCCTACCTGGACCAGGCGTTCACCCTCCTCGAAGGCACCGTACGGGAGAACCTGCTGCTCGGGCGGGCCACACCCGTCGCCGACGACGCGCTGTGGGCAGCGCTGACCGCGGTAGGACTCGACGACGCCATCATCCGGCTGCCGCAGGGCCTGGGCAGCACCGTCGGACGCGCCGACGACCTCTCAGGCGGCCAGCGGCAGCGGCTGGCGCTGGCCCGCGTGCTGCTGACCGACGCCTCCGTGGTCCTCCTGGACGAGCCGACCTCCCAACTCGACAGCATCAACGAGAACCGGCTGCGCGACGTGATCGAGCGGCTGTCCCGGGACCGTGCGGTGGTGGTCGTGGCCCACCGCATCTCGACCGTGCGCCAGGCCCACCACATCGTCGTCCTGGACGAGGGCCGCTGCCTGGACACCGGCACGCACGACGAACTCCTCGACCGCTGCGGCACGTACGCCGAACTGGTGCGCGGCCAGCGCCTGGGCCTGCGGGTGACGGCGGGTGTCTGAGAGCACGGCACCGCCCCAGGGCTCCCCCGCCCCCGCCCATCTCACCCGGTTCACGCTGGACAACGGACTCCGCGTCGTCCTCGCCCCCGAGCCCGGCACTGGGGTCTGCGCGGTCGGGGTGCACTACGGCGTGGGATTCCGGTCGGATCCGCCCGGCCGGGCGGGCCTCGCGCACCTGCTGGAGCACCTGATGTTCCGGCGTCGTACCGGTCCCGGCGGCGCCGGCGCGGCCGGTGCGCCCGCCGGGGGCTACGCCAACGCGGCGACCAGGCCGGACTCCACCGACTTCCACCAGGTCGTCCCGGCCGCCCTGCTGCCGGACGCACTCGCCGCCGAACACGACCGGATGGCCGGCCCGGTGCCGGCCCCCGCCGACCTCGCGGCGGAGCTGGACGTGATTGCCGAGGAGATCCGGCGCAACGTCACCGGCCGCCCCTACGGCGGCTTCCCCAAGTCCCGGCTGCCCCCACTGCTCTACGGCGACCACGCCAACGCCCATGACGGGTACGGCGATACGGCCGTACTGCGCCGCCTCACCCCCGCGGAGTGCCGTGCCTTCTTCGACCGGCACCACACGCCCAGCAACGCCGTGCTGACCGTGGTCGGCGACGTGTCCCCCGAGGCCGCCCGGCACGCGGTGGAGCGGCGGTTCGCCGACCTGCCGCCCCGCCCCTTCACTCCGCCCGCACCGGCCGCCAACGACCCGGCCCGGGACGAACCCGAACAGGACGGCGCCGGGAACGGCCGGCACGTCGACCGGTACGGCCGGCACACGGACCCGCTCGCCCCGCTGCCTGCCGTCAGCGTCGGCTACCAGCTGCCCGACCCCGCCGCCGACCTGCCCGGCCATCTCGCGCACGTGCTGCTCGCCGCGCTGCTGGAATCCCGGCTGCGCGCACGGCTGGTGACCCGAGAACGGACCGCGGTGGCCGTGACCGCCGACTGCGGGCTGGTCGGCGGCCCGTTCGCCGCACGCCACCCGGTGACCTTCGCGTGCACCGTCACCCACCCGGAGACGACCGGCACCGAGGCCGTCGTGCACGCCCTGGACGACGAACTGCACACGCTGGCCTCCGACGGCCCCGCTCCCGGGGAACTCCGTCTGGCGGCCCGCCGGTGGGTCAGCGACCTGCTGCGGCAGCACGATGCGCCGCACGTCCGCGTCCGGTCCCTGGGCGCGTTCGAACTCCTTTACGGCGATGCGTCCCTGCACCACCGGGTCCCCGGGCTGCTGGCCGCCACGTCAGTCGCGCAGACCGCCGAGGCGGCCCGACGGCTGCGTGCCGCTCCTCGCGCCGTGCTCACCCTGACGCCGGGCCGGGCACCCCGGCCCCAGCGGGCGGGCCGGGCGGCGTGACGCCGTCCGGCCCGCCCGCCCCGACACCGCCCTCACCTCACCTCCCCGGAGGCCCGCCCATGTCGTCCGTTGACGCTCTCCCGCCGTGCACCGACATCCGGTTGACCACTGGGCTGCGGGTCACCGCCGTGCGGTTGGCGACCGTGGGGCGGGTGGAGGTACGGCTCAGCGTGCCGCTCGGCAGCGCCGACGACGGCCCGGAGCCGACCGCGCGGGCGGCCGTGCTCGCGGCCTGTGTGCTGCGCGGCACCACCGGCGCAGACGGCACATCGGTCGACCACGCCCTGGGCATGGCCGGCGGGAACGTCGTGCCGCTCGCCGGTGCCGGGCACCTGGCGCTGCGCGGCGGTGTGCTCACCGACGGCCTGGACACGCTGCTGCGGATCCTCGCCGGGGCGCTGTCCTCGGCGGCGTACACCGACGACGAGGTGGCGGCGGCGCGCACCGTGCTCGGCGGGCAGACGGCGGTGGCCCGGATGACCCCGGGCGTGGCCGCACGCGCCCTGCTGGCGCGACACGCCCCGGGCTGGACGGCCGGTCGTCCCCAGGAGCCGCCGACACCCGACGACATCGCGAAGGTCACGCCCGAGCAGGTGCGCGCCCTGCACACTCGCACGCTCGTGCCGACCCGTGCGCGACTCGTCCTGGTGGGCGACCTGGACCCCGAGGCGGCGACGGAGGCGGCGCGCGAGGCATTCGCCGAATGGACGGCTCGCGGGGCGCGCCGGCCGGAACCGGACACCGCCCCGCCGGCCCCGGCGGACACCCGCACCTTCGCTCCGGGCGTCCTCGCCCTCCATCCCGCGGTCCAGCCCCGCACCGCGCAGATCCGGCTCTGTTCCGTACGGGACGGCGAACCACTCGGGCCCGCCGTGCGGCTGGCCGCTGGGGTGCTCGGCGGGCACCCCGGGTCGCGGCTCGTCACGCGGCTGCGGGAGCGGCACGGGTACACCTACGCCGTACGGGCCTGGGTGGAGGAACGGCCATGGCGGCAGCCGTACGGCACCGGCCGGCGGGCGGAGGGGCATCAGCTGCTCGTGGAGGTGGACACGGCCCCGCAGAAGGCCGCCGCCCTGCTGGACGCACTGGGCGATGAGCTGGCGCGCATGGTGGTTCAGCCGCCGTCGGCCGGCGAAGTGGCAGCCGCCCGCGCGCACTTCTCCGGGTCCTTGCTGATCGCCTGGTCGACCCAGGCCGGCCTCGCGGACGCGCTGGCCGACCCCGCGCTGGGGGCACCGGCCGGGCCCGCCGACCTGCGTGAGCCCGTGGACGCCCTGCGCCGTACGTCCGTCGAGGCCGTCGCCGAGGCAGCGCGCGCCATCTGCTCCCCC
The DNA here is from genome assembly GCF_000802245.2 of Streptomyces pluripotens. NCBI lineage: Bacteria > Bacillati > Actinomycetota > Actinomycetes > Kitasatosporales > Streptomycetaceae > Streptomyces > Streptomyces pluripotens. The sequence continues at coordinate 6,240,283 of NZ_CP021080.1, read as the reverse complement.
GACCGGTTCACCGGGGTGGTGGTCGGCGCGTGCGACGGCCTGCGCCCGGCCCACTGGTCGGTCGTGGCCCCTCCGGTGGCCCCGGTGTGACGCACCGGCCCCGTTCCTTACCACGAGCGCTGGGAACACGAGAGCGCGTACTACGCGCGCCGTGCCTCGGCTGAGACACCCGCTGTGTCGGTGAAGGCGGGCTGCAGCAACAGGGAAGCGTCCCGGAGCACGGGGAGGGAGAGGGTCCGGCCGCTCGGGGTGGGGAGAGGCGCACGCGTACGTCACCCCTCCCCACCGGGACCGTGAGCTGGCCGCGCCGGACGTCAGCCCTCGGGCGTCTCCTGGAGCACAGCAAGGGTCAGGACGTTCCCGCCGATGCCCCAGCCGCCGTCGGTGACCTCCTCGACCAGAACCATGGTGTTGGCTCGGGCCCGTTCGCCGTAGATCTCGACGTACAGGTCGGTGGCGCGGGTGACGATCTCCTCCTTCTGCTTCTCGTCGAGGGTTCCGGCCGGGACCTTGAAGTTCGCGAACGGCATGGTGGTTCTCTTTTCCGGAAGTGGGCTTACAGGGAACTGCCTGCGGTGAGCAGGTCCTCCAGTCCGGCGCGGCGGAAGAAGTCGGCACGGATGCGGTCGGCGACCGCGGAGACGACTTCGCTGCCGTCGCGGCTGGGGTCTATGTGGGTGCGCAGTGGCCGGGTGCCGGCGGGCATGGCCACCAGGCGTACGACGGCGTCGGCGACCTGCGTGGCGTCCGCGTCCGGCGGAGCGAGCGCGGCCAGCCGCTGGTCGAGGCCGGTCAACAGGGCGCCGTAGTGCTCGTCGTAGGCGGCGGCCCGGGCGGTGTCGGCGGGGGCGCCCGCGTGGGTGAAGTGGTTGGTGCCCGAGGTGAAGGCGCCGGGCACGACGATGGCAGTGTCGATGCCGAACCGTAGTATCTCGGCGGCGTAGCTGACGGCCAGGGCGTCCAGGGCGGCCTTCGCGGCGAAGTAGGGGCCGGCGAACGGCGGGCAGCCGCCGCGGGTGCTGGAGCTTGCGACCCACACGAGCAGCCCCTCTCCCCGGTCTCGCAGGTGGGGCAGCGCGGCGCGGTTGACCCGCTGGGCACCCAGCACGTTGACGTCGTACAGCCGCGCCAGTTCGTCGGGGGTGAAGGCCTCGGCCGGACCGGTGGCCATGTGGCCGGCATTGTGGACGAGCACATCCAGCCGGCCGTGGGCGGCCAGGACGCGGGCGACGGCAGCGTCGACGGATTCCTGGGATGCGACATCGAGTTCCACCGCGTGCAGGTCGATGTCGTGGTCGGTGGCGTAGCGCCTCAGCTCGGCCACCGCCGGCGCGTTGCGGGTGGCCGTGTGCCGAATGCCGGCGTAGACGGTGTGGCCGGCGCCGGCGAGAGCGCGGACGGTCAGTGCGCCGAAGCCGCTGGAGGCCCCGGTCAACAAGATGGTTCTGGGGGTGTGAGCGGGCATGGGATTCCTCACGAGGAGTGGGAGAAAGCGTGGCGGGGGCCAGCTCCGTCAGACGATGCCGCCGTTGGCACGGATGACCTGGCCGTTGACCCAGTGGCCGGCCCGGGAGGCCAGGAAGGCCACCACCTCGGCGATGTCTGCCGGGGTACCGAGGCGTTCCAGCGGGGGCTGTGCGGCCAGGCGGGCGATGGTCTCCTCGTCCTTGCCCTCCAGGAACAGGTCGGTGGCGGTGGGACCGGGAGCCACGGCGTTGACCGTGACGTCCCGGCCGCGCAGCTCGCGGGCGAGGATCAACGTGAGGGCCTCAACCGCGCCCTTGCTCGCGCTGTAGGCGCCATAGCCGGGAAAGGCCAGGCCCACCACGGACGTGGAGAAGGTGACGACGGCGCCGCCGTCGCGGATCCTGCGGGCGGCCTGCTGGGCGATCACGAAGGTGCCGCGGATGTTGGTGCGGTGGACCGCGTCCAGATCCGCCAGGTCCAGGTCGGCGACGGAGGCCAGGTGCATGCGCCCCGCTGCGTGCACGACGACGTCAACGCCGCCGAACTCGGACTCGGCGGTGGTGAACAATGCGGCCGCCTGCCGCTCGTCGGCGACATCCGCCTGTACCGCGACCGCGCGGCCACCGGCGACGGTGACCTGCTGAACGGCGGCCTCGGCCGGATCACGGTTGCCCGCGTACCCGACGACGACGGCGAATCCGTCGGCCGCCAGCCTGCTCACCGTCTGCCGGCCGATGCCGCGCGAACCGCCGGTGACGACGGCGACACGGTGCCGGTCGGTGCCGTGTTCGGACGTGCTGCGGTGCTGGTCGTTTTCTTGGGATGGCATGGGGGCTCCTGGGAAGGCCGGACCGGGGTGCCACGGCGGGTGGACCGGGGTGAGAAACACCGGCGCTGCCGTCGGCGGCGCGTGGCTTGCGGCTCCCAGCCTGAACCGGTGATCCCACGCCAGCCAGGGCTGTTCCCACCCTGGGGCCGGCGTCCCCTGGCTCAGCACGCCGGTAGGGGCGACGATGAGTGCGTGGACCACGCCGAACTCGCCGCATTCCTGAAGTCCCGACGCGACCGGATCCGCCCGTCCGACGTCGGACTCCCCACCGGGCCCCGGCGCCGGGTCCCCGGTCTGCGGCGCGAGGAGGTCGCCCAGTTGGCCGGCCTCTCCGCGGACTACTACACCGAGCTCGAACGCGGACGGGGTGCCCAGCCCTCGGCCCAGGTGCTGGCCGCCCTCGCCCGGGCCCTACGACTGGACGGTGACGCCCGCGATCACTTGTTCCACCTCGCCGACCGCCCCGTGCCGCCCACGGCCCGCGGACCGGCCGCACACGTCCAGCCCGGCCTGCTCGGCCTGCTGGACCGGCTCACGACCACCCCCGCCCAGGTCATCACCGATCTGCACGAGACCCTTGTCCAGAACCCCCTGGCCGCCGCGCTCGTCGGCCGGCCGCCGGCGGTGCACGGTCCCTCGGCAAGCCTCGTCTACCGCTGGTTCACCGATCCGGACGCCCGCGCCGTCTACCCGGCCGAGGACCACCCCCACCACTCCCGGGTCTTCGTCGCCGACCTCCAGGCCGTCACCGCCCGTCGCGGCCGCGACGGTGAGGTGAAACGGATGGTGGCCGAACTCAGGCGCCTCAGCGGAGAGTTCGCCGCCCTCTGGGACACCCACGATGTCGCCCTGCGCAGGAGCGACCACAAACGCATCGTCCACCCCGCCCTGGGCGTCATCGAGCTCGACTGCCACAGTCTGTTCAGCGAGGACGGTTGCCAACGCCTGCTGTGGTTCACCGCCCCGCCCGGCACCGAGGGCGCCGCCCAGTTGGAGCTCCTCTCCGTCATCGGCACGCAAGACATGCGCAGCGCGGACGAAATCGGCTGGCCGCGGACCTGACCGGCCGTTTCCTCACCTACTCGCCCGGCTCGTCGAACCATCCCCGTCGCTGGGCCTCGGCGCCCGCGGCGAAACGGGTTTCGGCGGAGAGTTCATCCATGATCTCACTGATGCGCCGGCGTACGGTGCGCGAGGTCAGGCCCAGTCGCCGGGCAATGGCTTCGTCCTTCAGGCCCTGCCGCATCAGCGCCGCGATCCCCAGACGCTGGCGTTCCCGCTCTTCGACCGCACCGCTGGAGGGCGGCGGGGCTGTCAGCGGCCGGGCTTCCCTCCACAGTAGTTCGAAGTAGTGGCGCAAGGCGTCCACGACAACGGGCGAGGTCAGGTGAAGGGCCACGCTGGAGCCGGTCGGAGTGAGCGCCATGAGAGCCTGTAAGCCGTCTGTCAGCTTCATCTTCACCGTCAGACGCGGCAGCAGGCGTATCTCCTCGCCGGCGGCAGCGCAGCGTTCGAGGATCGCAGCACCCACGGGATCGCTCAGGAACTTGGTCTCGTAGATGCTCCGGTGCCGCACTCCGCGGGCGATCGACGCGGCCGTCGGGGGCTGCGCCGAACTCCGCGTCAGCGGAAGGTCGTAACGGAACGTCTCCAGCGTCAGATGCTCCTCGGTGGCCGCGGTTCCAATGGTGTTGGACAGTGCGGCGATGTCGTCGGAGTCGGTGAGCACGCGCGCGAGGCGGTGCCGGGTGGCCTCCTGCGCCTGCCGGTCGGCCAGCTGACGGATCTGCACGGCCTCCCGTTGCGCGCGGGCGATGATGTCGTACTGCGCGTTGAGGTCGTGCTGTTTCTGGGCCATCGCCGCTTCCAGAGCCGGAACCGGTGCCGCGGCCGCCAGGACCGGCGGGTCGTGGGGCAGCACGTGCGCCAGCCCCATGGCCAGCAGACGAGCGCTGCTCCCGTCGCCGCCCAGGCGCGCATCGGCCCCCTCCAACGGTATGGGCCCGTCCGCCTCGGCCAGCGCCCGATAGCTACCGGCGAGGCCGGCGGTCGTCAGCACCGTCAGTGTGTCCACGGTCCGGGCCAGTACCTCGGCGGCCTTGGTGGCGAAAACAATGGGCCTGTCAATGAGCCGTGCGTCCCCCATCGTCCTGCTGTCCACAATCTTCCCCCCTCTTCCGTTGTGCCCATGGTGCAGTCTCGCAACGGATCTTTACAGCTGCTTTGAAACAGCTTGAACCAGGCGCCGACCGCCCGGTCCCCGTCCTTCCGGCGCAGGTCAGGGAAGCTGCACGGAGCGCGCTGCGGGACTGCCCGTTCAGGAAGGTGCACGGGAGGCCGGATCGTGGGACCGCCGCCGGAGGGATGACGGCGGCCAGGCCGGTGGCCACTAGTGTCCAATCGGCCACAACTACGCCTGGCCAGGGAAATGGACACCCTGTGAACTCGCCAGTGCGCAGGGGTACGTGTGGTGAGACCGGTGGGGGGAAGCCCGAGCATGTACGGCAGCATGACCATGGCTGAAGGCGGGCCGGGAACGATGACGTACCGGTCGGGCGGCTGTGCCGCCCGGTGCCCTCGGCGTAGCGCAACCGTGACGCGTCCGGTCACGCGGGGGCCCGCTGCACGGCTGTGAACTGCCGGCCGGTCCGCACTTCACCGCAGCCAACCGCGGTTGCCGCATTCCTCAGTCGCTGACCAGCGGCTTCCCGTCACCGACCGATGCCCGGTCCGAGCACAGCCCAGTCGCGGATCAGTGACGCTCCCGGCTGACACGTATCTGTTCCCGCACGTCATGGACACCCAGGGGGGACACCGACCATGACCAGTACGCCATCTCCGTCTTCTGCCCGCAGACCGGTCCGAGCCAGGTTCCGGCGCTCGGCCCGGACCGGTACGGGGAAGATCCCGTCGGAGGGCGGGGAGTACCCGAAGGCCCTCCTGAGCCCGCCCGGACGGGCCTTCGTGGCCGCCGGATTCCACGGCACGCCGCCGACGGACCGCCGCGCACAGAAGGATCCCACTCTGGTGGTCTCCAGCCGGCCGACGTCCCCAGACAGGCTCGTCGCGCCCCTGGAAGACCTCTGTGGCGTGCGGATGTCCGACCCCGCCGGGCCACCCGACCCTGCCGAGGCAACCGACCCGACCGGGGTAGCCCGGCCTACCAGGGCCACCAGCCCCACTGGGGCAACCGTCCCTGCCGGGACCACCAGCCCCACTGGGGTGACCGGGCCGCTCATCGACGCCGACAGCGCCCTCCTGGGAAACCGGCGATGACCGCGCCGACGCCGCGTACGCGGACCGGTTTGGCGGAGGACAGGACGGAACGGATAGCCGTCTCGGCGCTGATGCCCGCCGACTCCCCCCGGGCCGGGGAGGTCGACCTGTCCTACGCCAGGTCACTGATGGCACTGCCGGAACTGCCGCCGATCCTGGTCTGCCGGCGCACCATGCGTGTCATCGACGGCATGCACCGGCTCACGGCGGCCCTGCTGGCCGGTCGCGCCGAGATCGACGTCCGCTACTTCGACGGGGACGCGGAGGAGGCGTTCATCCGGGCCGTCCAGGCCAATCTGCACCACGGACGACGGTTGAACCAACAGGAGCGGACCGCGGCGGCCCGCCGCATCCTGGCCGCCTACCCGCAGTGGTCGAACCGGTCGATCGCCCAGGCCGCAGGGCTTTCCACGAAGACGGTCGCCGCGATCCGGCAGAGTTCATCTGGGGACGGGCCGCAGTTGAACACCCGGGTGGGACGGGACGGTCGGGCCCGTCCGGTGGACCCGTCCGCCGGACGGCAGCGTGCGGCAGCCTATCTGCGCGATCACCCGGACGCGTCGCTGCGGCAGATCGCCTCCGCCGCACAGGTCTCCGTGGGCACCGCCCGTGACGTCCGGTCGAAGGTGCAGCGGGGCGAGGACCCCATCGCACCGAAGGACGCCCGCGGCCAGGCCAGAACCGTCCCGCTGGCCGCGGTCGCCCACGCGCACAGCGCACCCGTGCCGGACCGGCGCCGCACCGCGGCCGCAGATCCGCTCGCCGCCCTCGCCCGCGATCCCTCGCTGCGGTTCTCGGATCCCGGGAGGCGCCTGCTGCGCCTGCTCGACAACCGCGCTCTCCTGGGGGGCGACCCGAAGACGCTGCTGGCCGCCGTACCCCGGCACAGCCGAGCTGTGCTGATCGCGGCGGTGCACCAGCACGTCGACCTATGGCTGTCGTTCGTCAGCGTCCTCGACCAAGTGAGCTGAACCCGCAGTTCCACAGGAGCGGCCGGCGTCCCTGACGCCGGCCGCTCCTGTGGTGCGGGAGCGCTTCCCCTGGTTGTTTCCCGTATTGAACAGGCGTTCGTGCTGCCTACGCTCCCAGCCACCTGAGGAGGTGGGCATGGCACACAACCACGACGGCGAGCAGCCCCTCGCCCTGATCGACAGAAGGCCCGTGTCGGCCGAGACCACGGACTGGCTCTCCCGTGTCGACGGGATCGCCCCCGTCGTCGAGAAGTGGCGCGAGGAGGGTGAACGGCAGCGGTTCTCGCCGGTCCCGGTCTTCGAGGCACTCCAGGAAGCCGGGTTCCACCGCATGTTGGTCTCCCGCGACTTCGGCGGTGCACAGGTGTCGCTGGAAACCGGATCGCAGGTACTGCAGGCGCTCGCCCGTCTCGACCCCGCCGTCGCCTGGCAAATGGGAGTGCAGGCCGCCATCGGCCGGCTCTCGGACTACCTGCCCGGAGCGGAAGCACGTGAACTGTTCCTGGACCAAGGTGCGCTGGTGGTCGGATCGGTCAACCCCACGGGGACGGCCGAGGCGGTCGCCGGCGGCTACCGCCTCACCGGGCGCTGGGGCTTCGCCAGCGGTTCGGCACACGCCGCCTGGCTGGTGTGCGCGGCCCGGGTCACGGGCGGCGGCACACCGCGCACCGCCGGGCAGGGTTCCGAGATCCGTATGCTGTTCGTCCCGAAGTCCGCCGTACGGATGCTGGACAACTGGCACACCCTGGGCCTGCGCGGCACGGGCAGCGAGGACTACGAGGTCGACGGCGTCTTCGTCGCCGAGCAGTACACGGTCGCCCAGCAGGACATGTTCGCCCCGCCGCCGGCAGGCCCGTCCCGTGGCTACGGCATCAGCTACTACGACTTCGGCTTGTTCGGGTCCTCTTCGACCGTCCTGGGCGCGGCCCGCGGAGCGCTGCGGGAGTTCCAGATGCTCGCCGCCGCCAAGAAGCCGATGGCCGGAACGAGCACCCTGGCGGCCAGCCACACCGCACAGGAGCGGTTCGCTCGCGCCGAGGCGCGGGTGCGGGCCGCACGACTGCTGCTGGCGGACGCGGCTTGGCACGCTGAACGGTTCGGCGACGTCGGCGGGGACGCACTGAGCGCCACCGTCCGGCTGACCGCGGCGACCGTGGCTGAACTGTGCTGCGAGACGATATCCAGCCTGTTCACCGTGGCCGGCACCTCGTCGCTCTATTCGAGCAGCATGCTCGAACGCTACTTCCGTGACGCGCATTCGGCCGCGAAGCACATCACCCTGTCGCCGACCAATGTCGAGATGGCAGGCCAGTACCTCCTCGGCGGTGGCCTGAGCATGCGCCGCTGATCCCCGGCGCACGCCCCGGCCCCGCTCTTCCCGAAACCGCGATCCGCCCGGAAGGACAACCATGCCGACCATGAAGGCCTTTCAGCTCGTAGCCCCGCGCCAGACCGTCCTCGCTCAGGTGCCGCGTCCGGCCGCACCCGCCGACGGGCTCCTGCTGCGTACCCGCTGCGTGTCGATCTGCTCGACCGACGTCTCCTTCTTCGAGGGGCACCTCTTCCCCTCCGAGTACCCGATCGTCCTCGGGCATGAGTACCTCGGTGAAGTCGTCGAGAAGGGACCGAAGTTCACGCGTTCCGACATCGAGATCGGCGATCGCATCGTGTATTGGGGGCAGACCGACTTCGACGGCTTCGCCGAGTACCGCACGCTGCGCCCGATCTTCTCCGGAGAGATCAGGGAAGACGTGTTCTGGGCCGACCGGAACTTCAACGACGACCTGCGGGCTGCCGCCGTCAAGGTGCCCGCCGCCCTCGACGACCTGCAGGCCTCCTTCATCGAACCCACCACCGGCGCGCTGCGCTCCATCCTCGCCAACCCGCCGAGGATCGGCGACAAGGTCCTCATCATGGGCACCGGTCCGATCGGCATCATCGCCGGCAGCGTCATCAGGCGTCTACTCGCCCCGAACCAGGTGGTGTCCGTCGACGCCAACCCGGTGCGCAACCAGCACGCCGAGGAACACTTCTCCGAGCGCGCCTACCTGCCCGAGGAACTCATCGCCGAGGTGGAGGAGAACACCTTCGACTACGTCTTCGACGCACTGCCCACCGTCAAGGTGGACGACGAGGAGAAGGACCCCCGCCGCGTGGCGATGCGCCGGCTGAAGCCGAAGGGCCGGTACGTGCTCTACGGGGCCTCCCAGGAGATGCAGAAGTTCGACACCTGGCTGATGCTCGCCAAGGGCATCAACGTCAGCGCCTCTCCCTTCGACGTGACGGCGTTTCCGATGCACCATTCCGCGAACGTGATCCAGGCCGCCATGCAGATGCTGCTGTCGGGCATCGTCGACGGCAAGCGCTTGCTGTCCACCGTGCACAGCTTTGACGACTACGACGGCCTCGTCGAGATCTTCAAGAACTACCGCAGTACCACCGATCTCAAGACGATCGTCGACTTCCGCGCCGCCTAGAACACCCCACCGCACAAGCTGCCGAGCCCGGCGGGCACCCCTGTCCCCGCCGTGTCCGCCGGGTCCGGCCCACCGGAGAAGGGAAACAGGACGTGGACACCCCCAGGCCCGGACGCACCGCGGCGTCCGACGCGGACTTCGTCGTCGTAGCCAATCGTCTCCCCCTGCACCTGGACACCACCGACCTGGACGCACCACGCTGGCGGCGCAGCCCGGGAGGACTGGTCAGCGCGCTGGAACCGATCCTGCGCACCCGGCGCGGCGCCTGGGCCGGGTGGGCCGGAACCGTGACCGGCGGCGCGCACCCCGCCCTGCCGGACCAGGACACCAGGATGCATCCGGTGCCCCTCACCGAGGACGAGTACCGGGACTACTACGAGGGCTTCTCCAACGCCACCCTGTGGCCGCTGTTCCATGACGCGGTGGTGCCGCCCGACTTCGACCAGTCGTGGTGGCACAGTTACCTCGGGGTCAACCAGCGGTTCGCACAGCACGCGGCCGCCCTGGCCGGTCCCGGGGCCACCGTCTGGGTCCAGGACTACCAACTGATGCTGGTCCCGGCGATGTTGCGGGCCCTGCGGCCCGACGTGCGCATCGGCTTCTTCCTGCACATCCCGTTCCCTCCACCGGAGCTCTTCCTGCAGCTCCCCTGGCGCAGCCAGATCGTGGACGGTCTGCTCGGCGCGGACCTGATCGGCTTCCAGTTGCCCGGCGGCGCCGAGAACTTCCTGCAACTGGTGCGCCGGCTGCGCAGGGGGGAGGACGTGAGCCGTGCCCCGCATGCATCCGTGCTGGGCCGGGTGCTCTTGCGGGACCGGGAGGTCCGCGTGGGCGCCTTCCCGATCTCGGTCGACGCAGCGGGGCTGGAGGATCTGGCCCGCAGCGAGCCCGTACGGGAACGGACGCGGCAGATCCGCCGACAACTCGGCGAGCGCCGCAGGATCATGCTGGGCGTCGACCGACTCGACTACACCAAGGGCATCGACCAGCGGCTGCGTGCCTTCGAGGGGCTCCTCGCCGCCGGCCGTGCCACCGCGCAGGACACCGTCCTGGTGCAGATCGCCACTCCGAGCCGGGAGCGGATCGGCCACTACCGGCGCCAGCGCGCCCGTATCGAGGCCCGGGTCGGGCAGATCAACGGGGCGTTCGGGCAGGTCGGCCAGGTACCGGTGCACTATCTCCACACCACGGTGGACCGCAGCGAACTCGCCGCCCTCTACGGCGCCGCCGACGTCATGCTGGTGACGCCGCTGCGCGATGGAATGAACCTGGTCGCGAAGGAGTTCGTCGCCGCCCGCCCCGACCTGGGCGGCTCACTGGTGCTCAGCGAGTTCGCGGGTGCCGCGCAGGAACTCACCCGAGCCCTACTGGTCAACCCGCATCATCCCGTGGAGTTCCAGGACGTCATGGCCGCCGCCTTGGGCCAGGACGAGACGGAGGGGCGCCGCCGTATGCGGGACCTGCGTCACCACGTCCGCGAACGGGACGTCCACCACTGGGCCCACTCCTTCCTCGCGGTACTGCACGGCGGTAGCGGCTCGGTGCCCTCGGGCCCCGGCGCCACGCCGCAGACCGCGGACGTCGCGTGACACCTGCTGCTTCCGGCACACCACCACAAGGATGCGGAGACCCCGATGCCCTCCACGCCCTCAACGCACTCCCTCCCCTCCACTCCGTCCATCTCCTCGACGCCCGCCACACCTGCACCGCCGCCGCGCGTCCGCAAGGCCGTCATACCGGCCGCCGGACTGGGCACGCGCTTCCTGCCCGCGACCAAGGCGACCCCGAAGGAGATGCTGCCCATCGTCGACAAGCCCGCCATCCAGTACGTGGTCGAAGAGGCCGTCGCCACTGGCCTGAACGATGTCCTCATGGTCACCGGCCGGGGCAAGCGCGCCCTGGAGGACCACTTCGACCGCAACACCGAACTGGAGGCGGTCCTCAGCGGCAAGGGTGACACGGCACGGCTCGACCTGGTGCGCGCCGCGACCGACCTCGCCACCGTCCACTACGTGCGCCAGGGCGATCCCATGGGCCTGGGCCACGCCGTGCTGTGCGCCGCACCGCACGTCGGCGACGAGCCCTTCGCCGTGCTCCTCGGCGACGATCTGATCGACCCGGCGGACCCCCTCCTGACGCGCATGACCGGTCTGCGGGAGGAACTGGGCGGCAGCGTGATCGCACTGATGGACGTCGGCTCGGGGGACATCCACCGCTACGGCTGCGCCGCGACCGGGCCCTGTGACCGGGACGGTGTCGTACGGGTGACTGACCTGGTCGAGAAGCCGGAGGCGGGCCGGGCACCCAGCACCCTCGGTGTCATCGGCCGCTACGTCCTCGACCCGGGCGTCTTCGAGGTGCTGGCCACGACACCCCCCGGGCGCGGGGGCGAGATCCAGCTCACCGACGCCCTGCGCACCCTGGCACGCGATCCCGGGATTGCCGGCCCGGTCCACGCGGTGGTCTTCACCGGTCACCGGTATGACACCGGTGACCGCGGCGAGTACTTGCGTGCCACCGTCCGGCTCGCCTGCGAACGCGAGGACCTCGGCCCAGAGTTCCGTAGCTGGCTGCGCGCGTTCACCGCGCGGGAGATCGCCGCCTGACCCTAGCGGTGACCGCGCTCGTCCTTCTTCCCCCACTCGATCACGCCCGAGGAGGCGTCGCATCCATGTCCGTCGACACCGAAGAAAGCAGCACCGAGAACATCGGCGCGCACCACCTCGACACGGAAGGCGTCAGCGTGGAAGACACTGACGCGGAAGACACCGGCAGCAAGAGGATCGGCTTCGAAGAGGTCGACTTCACTCGCGCCATGGCCCGGGTGCCCGGCCCCGTGGTGGTCGCCACCACGGTCGACGAAAGCGGTCGCCGCTGGGGATTCACCGCGAGTTCCTTCGTCTCCCTCTCGCTGGCCCCACCCCTGGTGACGGTCAGTCTGGGCAAGAAGGCCAGTACGCACGCCGCCTTCACCGTCGCCGACCACTTCATGGTCAACGTCTTGGCCCACGACCAGTCAGACATCGCCCGGCGCTTCGCGACCTCCGGTGTCGACCGGTTCGCCGCGGGAGACACCCTCCCCCTGGAGCGCGGACTGCCGGGCATCCCGGAGGCCGCGGTCCGGCTCGTGTGCCGCATGCACGAAGTGGCGGACGGAGGCGACCACAGCATGTTGATCGGCCGGGTCCTGGACTGCATCACTTGCACGGATCGGGAAGCGCTGGTGTATGTCGACCGGGGCTTCGCCCGCACCGCGGTCCCGGAAGCCACCCGTGTCCGTTGACCGCACTCCGAGCGAGGGCCCGCGCCGGCCGAGGGCCGCGATCCTGGGTACGGCGCATCCCCATCTCGGCAACCATCTCCGCGCACTGGCCGGACGCGCGGAGGTGTGCGCGGTGTACCAGGGACGCTATCCGGCCAGTGCTTCCCTGGACCACACCCGGCTGCGCGGGGTGCCCGTGGTGACCGACGCCGCGAGCGCTCTCGTCCACGCGGACCTGGCCTTGATCTGCTCCACGACCGCCGAACATTCCGAACTGGGTGCGGTCGTGGCGCAGGCCGGCCTACCGGTCCTCATGGAGAAACCCCTCGCCGCCGACGCCGCCGAGGCGGAGGAGCTGGCCGGCCGGCTCACAGCTGCCGGGATCCCGGCGGCGATGGCGATGTTCCTGCGTCACGCACCCGTCCTGCGCAGGGCCCGGCGTCTCCTGACCGACGGCCGGCTCGGCCGGCTCATCGCGTGCGATGCACGGTTCACCCATCCCGGACTCCTGGAGCGGTACTTCACCGGTACCACGGCGGCCTGGATGCTCAGTCCGTCCTGGGGCGGTCGGGGCGCCTTCGCCGATCTCGGCGTGCATCTCGTGGACCTGCTGCGTTGGCTCAGGCCCGATACACCGATCCGGGTGCGCGCCGGTGTCCTGTCCCCCCTTCCGGCGGGTGGCGCGGGAGATGCCGGCGGCACGGCCCTGCTGGAGTGGGGTCCGGTCCCGGCGACCCTGCACACGGGATGGACGTCGTGCCCCGGAGGAATACGCCTGGTCCTCGAAGGGACGCGGGGGACGCTGCACGTCAACGGCGGTCATCTGGTGCTGACCACGGCCAAGGGAAGCTTCGCGGAGTCGCATCGACCGCCTGCGGCCGGTGATGCGACGACGGCCTTCCTGTCGAACCCCGGAGAGCTCGCGGGCCTGCACGACGCCGTAGCGTGCGCACGCGTTCTGGAGGCCGTCGGCGAAGCCGCCGCGTGACCTACCGTCAGGCAGGCCAGCCAGTGAAGGCGTGTCGCCGGCCAACCGCTGAGGCCAGATGATGCGGTGTCAGAGCAACTGTGGAGCGGTGTCCCCGGCAGACGCCCCCTCCAAGACGCCCCCAAGGATGATGACGTGCCGTCAATTCACATCCGGGGAACCGTGCTTGGTCCGCCAGGTGCTCTTCTTCGACTGGTTGCCGCACGTGTCCATGGAGCACCAACGTCGGTTGCCCGGACGGGAGGTGTCGAGGAACCAGGCCGCGCAGCGCGGTCCGGCACAGGCGCGTACCCGAGCCAGCATGGCGGACGTCACCAGGTCGAGTGCGTCGCGGGCGACGTCGGAGAGGACCGCGCGCACCGGATCCGCGGCGGTGTACGTCACCAAGCCCCCTTCGTCGAGCACCGGCACCGGGGGTGCCACTGCGGCGGCCTGGTTCAGCAAGGCTCGATCGCCCGGTGGACACCCGCCGGGCCCGCTGTCGCCGCGGGCCGCCACCAGCAGTGCGTACACCGCTTCCCTTAGCTGTCGAGCCTGGCGCAACACATCCTGTGTCGGGACCGGAACGGCGACGCCGGCGGGATACGGGCCCAGTTGGGCGACCCAGGCGGCCAGCGCCTCCGGAGTCGGAAGTTCCTCAGTGGCGCCTTCCATGCCGCGCAACCGGAGGGTGCGCATGAAGTCGAGGCAGAGCCGCCCGGCACCGCTGCGGAAGCGGGGCGCCATGGGCGCAGGGGAGAGAGCCATGAAAACCACCCTACTTCGGAACCGGTTTTACTGGTACCGTCAAAGAACCGGTTAAACCGGTTCCGCGACCTTCTGTCGCCACCCTTCCTGATTCCCGCCCCCTCTTTCCCTGACGAGGTGTGTGTCGTGCACGCTGGCCCTCCTTCCCCCGCCACGCCGGCACTGAGCCGGCGCCTGGTCTTGCTGCTTTCCATCGCCTGCGGCGTCGCAGTGGCCAACATCTACTTCCCCCAGGCGATCAGCCCGCTGATCGCCAAGGACCTGCACGTGTCGGCGGCTTCCGCAGCCGTCGTGGTCACCTGCGCCCAACTCGGTTACGCCGCCGGCATCTTTCTGCTGGTGCCCCTCGGTGACCGACTGCGGCACCGAGGGCTGATCACCACCCTGTTGCTGATCACCTGCGCCGGCCTCGTGCTGGCGGGCACTGCCTCGTCCCTGCCCGTCCTCGCCGTCGCGAGTTCCCTGGTCGGGTTGACCACGGTGGTACCCCAGATCCTCATCCCCATGGCGGCGGGACTGACCGAACCGGAGCGCCGCGGCGCGGTCACCGGCACGCTCCTCTCGGGCCTGATCGGCGGCATCCTCCTGGCCCGAACCTTCTCCGGCACCCTGGGCCAGTGGTTGAGCTGGCGTGCCCCCTATCTCGTGGCGGCGGGCCTGGCACTCGTCCTGACCCTTGCCATGGCCGCCGCGCTCCCGCACACGAAGCCCAGCACCGGCCAGCGCTACCCGGCGCTGCTGGGAGCCACACTGCACCTCCTGCGTTCCGAACCGCTGCTGCGGCGTTCCTGCCAGTACCAGATCCTGGTGTTCGCCGCGTTCAGCGCCGCCTGGACCGCACTGGCCCTGTTCATCACCGGACCCGCATACAACCTGGGCACTCCGACCGTGGGCGTACTCGCCCTGGTGGGTGCGGGAAGCATGTTCGCCACCCCGATCGCCGGCCGCCGTTCAGACCGGCGTGGCCCCGACACCGTGAACCTGGTCTGCTTGCTCGGCGCGATCGCCGCCGCGGCCGTCCTGCTCACCGGTCGCCTGGGCGGTGCCGCCGGACTGATCGGCCTCGGCGCCGGGATGTTGCTGCTCGACGTGGCCATGCAGTCGGGCCAGGTCGCCAATCAGGCCCGCATCTTCGCCCTCCGTCCGGAGGCCCGCGCGCGCCTGAACACGGCCTACATGACGTGCGCGTTCCTCGGCGGCAGCGCCGGCTCCTGGCTGGGCGTGCACGCCTACTCCGTCTTCGGCTGGAACGGTGTGTGTGGCCTGGTCGCCCTCCTGGCCGGCCTCGCCCTGCTCCGACACGTCCTACGGGGTCGACTGGTCACGGCTGCTGAAGCACCGGTTGCGGCTCCTGCAGGGGCGGACGGCGTGCCCGCCGGACGCTGAGGCGCGCAGGGGACCACTCGGGCCGGCGGCACCGCACGTGCGCGCCCCGAAACGCCAGCGCGTCCTGTCCACCGCACACGGATCACCGAACACGGATCACCGAACACAGATCACCGCATACAGACCACCACTGCATACAGACCACCACTGCATACAGATCACCGCGCACAGTCCACTGCATTCAGATCACCGCATACGATCACGCACAGCAAGGAGCTGTCATGGCCGAAAGACTCTGCCGGAAGAGCACCACCTGGGGTGTGAGCACTCCCCCGGGTGCCACCCTCCTGGCCCGAGAGGCGGTCGCCAAGTGAGCCGGTGGGACTATGTCATCGTCGGGGCAGGCTCGGCCGGATGCGTCCTCGCCGACCGCCTCAGCGCCGACGGTGCGGCGGAGGTACTCCTGATCGAGGCCGGCACCGGGAACCCGGAGACCCGCCCCGAGGTGCAGGTGCCGATCCTGTTCCCACGGCTGTTCGGTGGCGACCTGGACTGGAATTTCTCCACCACCCCGCAGCCGGGACTGGCCGACCGCTCGATACCGATTCCCCGGGGCAAGGCGGTCGGCGGTTCCTCGGTGATCAACGCCCAGCTGTGGACCCGCGGGCACCGGGCGGACTACGACGGCTGGGCCGCGTCGGGCCTGACCGGCTGGAGCCACGACGACCTGCAGCCCTACTTCGATCGCGCCGAGCAGCGGATCAGCCTGACCGGCCTGCGTTATCCGCTCCCGGTCACCCCGGCGTTCGTCAACGCCTGCGCGCGCCTGGGTTACGCACCGGCGGCCGAGGTCCAGGAGGGCTACGCCCTGGCCCGCGCGACCCACCGTGACGGCCTGCGGCACAGTTCGGCGGACGCCTACCTGGGGCCGGCCCGGGAGCGACCGAACCTCACCGTGCTGGCCGACACGCTGGTGCGCCGTGTGTTGTTCGAGGGAACGCGCGCCACGGGGGTCGAGGTCGAAGGGGAGTCCGGAGTCGAGGTTCTCCGCGCGGAGCGCGAGGTCGTTCTTTCGGCCGGGTCCGTGGGCAGCCCGCACCTGTTGCTGCTGTCAGGCGTGGGCCCCGCGGGGGAGCTGTCCCGGCACGGAGTCCCGGTGGTGCGTGACCTACCTTCGGTGGGCCGGGACCTGACGGACCATCTGTTGGTGCCCCTCGCCTTCGAGGCCATGGGCTTCCAGTCGCCCGGTGCGGTGGCCTCACCCGAACAGGTCAGCCAGTACCTGCGGGACCGGAGTGGCACCCTGGACTCGATCATCTCCGAGGCGCTGCTCTTCCTGCGCACCCGTGAGGAGATCGAGGCTCCGGACATCGAGGTGGTCCACCTGGTGGTGCCCCTGGGCGAACACGAGCGGCCGGCCGCGCACGGACTGGCCCTGGGCGTCATCCTGCTGCGACCGCGCAGCCGAGGCACGATCACCCTGCGCAGCGCCGATCCACACGATGCCCCACTGATCGATCCTCACTACCTGTCCGACGAGGCGGGCGACGACCTGGCGACCCTGGTGGCAGGCATCCGCGCCGCGCAACGCATCCTCCGGCAGCCGGACTTCGCACAGTGGCTGGGCAAACCGCTCACGGACGGGGCGCTGTCCGAGGACGTCGATGACATCGCCGCCTATGTCCGGGCCACGGGCGGCAGCATCCACCACTTGGTGAGCACCTGCCGGATGGGCACGGATGAGCACTCGGTGGTCGACCCCGAGTTCAGGGTACGGGGCCTGACGGGTCTGCGTGTGGTGGACGCTTCCGCGATGCCGAGCCTCGTGCGAGCGCATACCCACGCCCCTGTGACGATGCTCGCCGAACGCGCCGCGGACGTGCTCCTCCAGCACTGACCAGGCCTCTCCGTCCGCGCTCCGTCCACCCACGGTGTGCACCCTCGGTCCGCCCCGGCCAGCGTTTCCCCAGCCGGTCGGGGCACTTGGCCTTCGCGGGCCGCTGACGCCCGGGGCCGGTCCGCGGAGAGCGGCACGGTCCCGGGCGTCTCGTCCCCTTGCCTGGCCGGGTTCCGCCAGGAGCGGAGCTCGTTGATGCAAGGGTGGCGTGCATCGCGTTGCGCTCCTCGTGCTGCTCAGCACGGTGGGGCAGTGGCCGGCCGCGCCGTACTCCGGACCGGGGGAGCCGCGGAGGCCGGGCCGTCACGGTGGGGCGGCACCCGTGTCTGCCGTCTCCGCCGCTGTCAGATCGTGCTGCAGCGGTGTCAACAGGTCCCCGAGGTCATCGAGTCGCTCAAGGTTCCACAGACTGGTGAGGATCCCGCTGCGCTCCGCCACGGGCACCAGGTGGCCGAGATTCCGGCGCAGTTTCTGGGAGATGTCCTCGTCGGACAGCGGGTCGTGCGGATCGCCTCGTGAGAATGCGCGCTCGTGACGCACGACGTCCCCGTTGCGGAGGGTCACGGAGATACGGCATGGCGTCGCCGGAGGATATCTCCGCGTCATGGCCGGATCCTCGGTCACCTTGATCTTTCCCAGCAATTGCCGGAGCTGCGGGTCACCCGCACGCTCTTCGTCGAAGTCGCTGTATTCGAGGGGTTTGAGCAGTGCCGTCGCCACGGAATAGGGGAGCGAATGGGTGCGGCCCGCGCGACTGCTCGGCTGGAAGGCCGATTCCGTGAGGCCGTTGCGTACCGCCCGTTCGTAGGTTTCCACCTCCACCGTACGGATGTCGTCGGCTCTGGCGATCTTGGGCAACAATTCCTGGGCGACGTCGATCGGAGTCTGGCAGAAGAACAGTGCCGGCCACCGCTTGAAGATGATCTGCGTGAGATCGGGTTCGGAGCCGATCGACATCTCACCGTGCGCGAAGAAGCGGTCGGCTCCGAACTCCCCCTCGTAGATGGCGCGCGGTCCGGTGAATCCCGCTCCGGCCAGCCGGGCAGCCTGCAGGCCACGCATGGCGCCGGACGCATAGGTGCAGTGTTTCCAGTCGGTCACATCTCCTACCGCGGCCTGGTTGCTGCTGAATCCGAAACCACCGGCGATTCGCTGGGCTTCGACCAGTTGATCCTCGGAAAGGCCGAGCGCCTGTCCGGCCGACAGCGCGGTCCAGAAGACGGCAGCGGCGTCGTGGTCGAAGCCGGTCGACTCGGGGTCGTAGCGGTCGGTGAACGTCGCGGACAGGTGGAAGCAGATGTTCACCGCCTTCAGGAATTGGCCGCCGGTCCAGTTCAGCCAGTCAGCCAGGACCAGGGCCAGGGCCACGTTGTCGGACGGGTGGACCCCGGCCTGACTGTGTGGCGAGACGTATGTGTTCAGCAGGTCGCTGCGGCGTGCCAGGATCGTGTTGAGGAAGACCGCGTCCACGATGTCCGACTCCTGTCCGACACCCCAGACGGGGCTGCCCGATCCCGCCCCCGGTCCCCCTGCCACGCGACGGAACTCACCCAGCAGTTCCCGGTCGGAGAACGAGGCGCAGATTCCCGCATACGAGTCGATGACGCTGCGCTTGATCGTGTGGAGTTCCTCTTCACCGAGACATCTGTCGGCGAGTTGCCGCGTGTGCCGTGCCAGCCTCGTCTCCAAGTCCGCCATGACGCAATTTTAGTGACCGGTCGAGGGCACCGCACCTGGCCACCGAACGGCGTTGCCGGAATCTGTTCCGCACCGGATCGGGTGTGCGCGCCTGGTGTCACCAGGCGCGCAAGCCAGAATCCTCTCCGTGTCAGCGGCATCCGGAAACCGGGGCCGGGCGCGGTGGCTGTTCCCCCGCTGGTACCGGCGGGCAGCCGCTCTGAAAGGGCCATGTACCGGGCGGTACGACGGCCGGGTCATCTACTGAAGGAAGAAAGCGGGCTGATGCCCCGGTCGGACAGTCACACCGGTGAGGAAAGAAACCCGGTTGCGAACCCGGCCCCCTACAGGAGCCATTTTCTGCACCGTTTTCCCCGCGGGCGTCCGCGGGTCGCCCAGTTGCTGAATTCAGCGTTCTTGATTCGTCTCGGCAGCGCCTGCACGGCACTCCCCGTCGCATGCTCTACGTTTTTCCGGAGCGGGCCCGGCGACCGTGCCCACCGTGTGACAGGAGGCCAATTGATGCGACGTCAGTTCCTTGCACGCCGTCTGCTGCCGGCTGTCTCCGTGCTGAGCGCTCTCTCGCTTGCCGCGTGTGGGGCCCGGGACTCGTCCGCCGTCGACGGCTCTCCCGGCGCCTCGTCGACCGTCGAGCGCCAGATCAGGGCGCCACGTGAGTTCAGCGGCATTGCCTGGCTCGCCACCGACCACAGGTCCGCCACGGCGGGGAGTGACGAGGAGCCCCAGGAGGTCTTCCTGGTCTGCCACGACGCGAGGGACAACGACGCCGAACGTGACCTGCCCCGTCTCAGCATCGTGCGGACCCCGGTCAACACCGACGGGATCATCGTCCGGGAGCTCGACGTCAAGTTCCCCAGCGTGCCGAACGACCTCGAAAGCATCGCCCGGCTGCCCGGCCGCAACGAGGCCCTGCTGGTGGAGAGCAACGCCGACGGCGACGACCCCGACCCCACCATCTATCTGGCCAGGTGGGACGGAGACCTCAATGTCGAGATCGCGGGCTCGGTGCCGTGGCCGCGGACGCCCGAGCCGCTCGTGAACGTGGAGGCGACGGCCGTTGCGACCATCCGCGGCAGGGACTACTTCGTGTATGCCGAGCGGGCACAGGGCAGCGACACCACCCACATCAACATGACCCGCCTGACGGTCGGCAAGGACGGCGAGATCAGGTTCGGCAGGAAGTGGACCTCGGTTCCCTTCACTGCGGCCGAGCCCCCGGGAGCGCGCCCCGCCTCGGGCCTCGACATCGACGCCGAGGGCAACCTCTACGTCTCGTCCGCGTACGATCCCGGCGATCTCGGCCCCTTCGAC
The DNA here is from genome assembly GCF_000802245.2 of Streptomyces pluripotens. Classification (NCBI taxonomy): domain Bacteria; kingdom Bacillati; phylum Actinomycetota; class Actinomycetes; order Kitasatosporales; family Streptomycetaceae; genus Streptomyces; species Streptomyces pluripotens. The sequence continues at coordinate 6,220,034 of NZ_CP021080.1, read as the reverse complement.
AGCGCCGTCTACCGTGCGGCCACGGTTCGCCCGGGCGGGCCCCTTGGTGCGACGTTGCATCCGGTCAGGCCGCCGCAGGAGCTGGCTCGCAGTTCGGGACTCAAGGTCGAGGGCGTCGGGTTGGTCGACGGCTCCTTTCCGATCTTCATCAGCGACGACGACGAGGACTACGGTGGCCTGCTTCGCCAGCTGCGGGTGACGGGACCGGGCGGCCGACCGTGGCGTCAGGGCGGACCGTCCGGACGGTAGCCACAGGAGCTGCGGCCCGTCGAGACTCTGATCACGCGCGGGGCGTTCCGTGCGAGGCCCCTACGATCGAGTGATCGCATTCCGGACAAGCGGAACACCGGGCGCCCGCCGACCTGGCGCGTCCCCGTGGCCGCGAGGTCACACCCGCTGCCCGGCAGGCCGTGCCGGTGCCGGTGCCGGTGCCGGTGCCGGTGCCGGTCAGAGGGTGATCGCCTCCTTGGCCCAGCGCTGCACACGGTAGGGCAGGAACCAGGCCTGCCCGCCCACCGAACCGACCAGGTGCTCCTCCTCCAGGTCGGCCAGTACCGCGGGTGCGACGGCCGAGCGCGGGGCGCCGGCGGACAGCGCCTCGATCGCTTCGTGGAACTCGGGCTCCCGCACGGTGAAGCGGTGCAGCGACCCCCAGCGCCGGTCGCGGATCTGAATGAAGCCGGGACCGCGCCGCCACAGGCACTTGCCCAGGTAGTGAGCGTGCCGCCACTGGCCGGGGACCCCGGCGTCGTCCGGTGTCCCGGTCGTGGTCCGCGGTGGATGCAGATGGGACAGGGCGCGCCAGTCGGTCTGCCCCGCGTCCAGCGCCAGCCGCCAGTCGACCACGACGCCGAGCGCGGTCAGATCGCGGATCAGGCACAGCGCCCACACGGTGGACACGGCCGACGGGGCATCGGTCAGGTCGAGCGTCCCAGGCAGCTCCACCCGTCGCGCACCCACCTCCCACAGGCGCCGGGCCGCGTCCGCGGGCGGACCGCTGACCTCGACGTCACCCAGGCTCATCCCGTCCAGTTCGCGGACGGCCGGATCGTAGTCCCGCCAGGCGATGACACGTGCGCCGGGCCGGGCGGGGGCTGCGGGGGTGGACACAGTGGGACTCTCCTGTCGGATCGGAGGGGGACGCGTGGGGGCGTGTCCGGATGGTCCCCGGACACCAGCCGGTACGACGCTCCCGGGGCAGGCTCCCGGGGGCTCGCGTGACGGTCGAGGGCTCGTGGACCGGCGCCGTCGGCTGTGCTCAGCCCCCTGCCGGGGTGGTCACCGCTTCCGGTCGGACCTCCGCCTCGGCCACCGGTGAGCCGTCTGGCTCCAGGGTGCGCATGAACCCCAGCCTGAGCAGGTCGTCGTTGACGGACTCCGGGGCCAGGTGCACGTAGCTCCCGGCGTCGGTGAACACCAGGCCCAGGTCGAGCCAACGGTCAAGGACGCGCCGCACGGCGGACTCGTCGGGCGCGTCGCCCTCGCCCCGCACGGTGATCTTGCGGGTGAGTGCGGCTGGGGTGTGCGGCTGGGCGAGCAGGCGGAACGCGGCGAGTTCCCTCGGGTCGTCGATGACGTGCGAGCGCCAGGTGAACGCCCGGCGCCGGTTGGCGAATACGATTCTGTCGCCGAGGTCGACGTGGGTGAGCCTGCTGGTGAGGTGTGCCTCCTGCCACTGGCGCAGCGCCTCGTTGAGCCGGTTCGTCGTCTGGACTCCGATACCGCGGGCGGGAACGTCGAACACGTAGGCGAGGTCGAGCAGTTCGTCCTCGGGCAGGTCGTAGGTGACGCGGTAGGGCAGGGCGGGGCGCAGTTCGGAGAAGCCCAGTTCGGGCCGGGTGAAGTACGGGCTGAAGCGTTCGATGGCGATCCGCGCGGACAGGTCGATCGGGGGGTCCAGGTGCTCCAGCGCGGGGAGTTGCGCGATCACCGGGTCGTAGTCGCTGTCCCGCTCGTCGGGGAAGCCGTGCAGGTAGTTCCAGAAGATGGACAGGCCCGCGGTCTGCCCGTCGCGCAGCATGCGGACGTTCTGGCATCCGCTGACACCCTTGTCCATCAGGTCGAGCACCCGGTCGTTGAGGCTCTCGATGCCCGGCTGGACGAAGACCAGACCGGCGTCGGCGAGGGTCTGCAGTTGCTCGCTCCGCATGTTCGCCTTGATCTCCACGTGCATCCGCAGGTCGTAGCCGCTGTCGATGATGCGGGGCAGCACACTCTTGAGGTAGCCCATGTCGAGGATGTTGTCGACGAGGTACATGTCCAGGACCTGGTGTTCGCGGACGAGGTCCATGATCTCGTCGTAGAACGTCTGCGGGCTCTTGCTGCGGAATTCCATGAAGGAACCGTTGAGCCCGCAGAAGGTGCAGTGGTGCTTCTCGCCCCACCAGCAGCCGCGGGCGCTCTCGACGACGAGCTTGGGCTCCACCCAGGAGCGGGCGGAGGAGGAGGCGAGGCGTTCGAAGTACCCGGAGTAGTCGGGGGGCAGGATCGCCGCTGGGGGCAAGGGTGCGGTGCTCATGGGATTCGCCACCGAGGTATCGTCCTCGCGCCGGCATATCCCGGGGATCAGGGAGATGTCGGTGCCCTCGCGCAGGGCGTTCAGCAGAGCGGGGAGGGACGCCTCGCCTTCGCCGCGCACCACGTAGTCCAGGAACGGGAAGTTGCGGTGGGCCGCCGCGCCCTGTTCGCCGTCGCAGTTGGCGCCGCCCATCAGCGTGACGACGTGCGGGGCGAGCCTCTTGACGTACTTCGCCGCGGCGAGGGCCGCGGTGTTCTGCTGGAACGTCGAGCTGAACCCGACCACGTCCGGCCGCCATGCGACGATCCGTTCGGCGATGCGGGCGACGAACCTCGGCGCCTCGGCGTGCAGGCGCAGGGACATCTTCAGCCGTTCCTCGCCGATCCGGGTGCCCATCGCCTCGGTGAACTCGGCGACCCGCCAGTCCGGGTCGTCGTAGAGGGCGGAGGAGAAGACCCAGTCGCCGCAGCCGAGGAAGTAGGAAGAGAGCGAGTAGTACTCGTAGTCCTGGTGCCCGAAGCCGGGGTCGGTGGCGGTGAGCCAGTCGATGTACTCCAGGTTGGCGTGCAGGACCTCCGCCTCGGCCCCGGGCACCTTCTCGTTCACGGCCCGTTTCAGGATGCCGAGCGCCAGGGAAGGCAGGTCGACGGGCGACCACGGCATGTTGACCAGGAGTACGCGCACGGCTCTCCTCTTCCTCTGCGGTGTGTGCGGATGTCCGCGGGTGGCGATGGGTCCGAGGGACGGCCGGCCCCGTACGACGGCACCGGGCCGGCCGGTGCCGTCCGGTGCCGCGGCAGTGCGGACACCGGACGGTATTTCACTGACGGATCGTCAGATCTGTTCCTCGGTGGTCTCGGCCTCCCGGAGCGGGACGCGGACACCCACGCCCACGGACCAGCTGACGTGCCGGGACTCCTCGGAGTCCGCCAGCGGGTCGTTGTCTATGACGTCCTTCTGCATGCGGCATCATCTCCTTGTCGGTGCGGTTGATTGAGCGTCCTTCCCCCCTGTCCGCGGCCCGTGAAGGTGCCGGGACAGGAAGACCAGTGAGCGGCGCAGCACCTGTAGGTGGTCCCGGCCGTCGAAGCCGTCGTGGCCGGTGCCGAGCCACATCGACTCGTGTGGCACGCCATGCTCACGCAGCGCGGCGAGGTACGACTCGATCTGTGCGGGTGGACACTTGACGTCCCGTCGGGCGCCGACCACGAGCGTCGGGGACCGGACCTCTCCGACGTAGGTGAGCGGGGAGGAACGCGCCCAGCGCTCCGGCTGCTGCCGGGGCGTCCCGCCGAACAGCCGCTCGTCGAGGGCGCGCAGCTGCGGGGTTCCGTCCCGATACGCCAGTGCGTAGTCAGCGATCGGCTTGACGGCCACCCCCGCCTGCCACAGTTCCGGCCGCGCCCCCAGTGCCAGCAGCACCAGGTAGCCGCCCCAGGAGCCGCCCCACAGGCCGATGGCCCGGGGGTCGGCGAGGCCTGCGTCGATCAGGTGGCGGCGGACCGAGGCCAGGTCGGTCACCTGCGTGAGGCCGACGCCCTCCGGGTAGGCCGTCCGCCAGCGTGGTCCGTATCCGGTGGAACCCCGGTAGTTGACCCGGGCGACGGTGAACCCGTGGGCGACCAGGGAGTGCACGGCGGGGTCGTAGGCGTCACGGTCGTGGTCGGCGGGTCCGCCGTGCACCAGGAAGACCGTGGGGCGTGCGCCCTCGGCGTCGTCCGGCACCGTGATCAGGCTGTGCACCTCGCCGTCCGCGCCCGGCGTCCACAGGTCGAGCGATCGCCCCGGGACCCTGGGCGGATCGGTCATCGGCTCGGGCAGCGGTACGCCGTGCGAGGACACGGCGACCGGGGGTGTGACGGAGTCGGTCCACAGGTAGTGGACGTCACCGTCCTCCCGGGGCACCGCGTCGAGCACGCTGCCCGGTGGCACCCGCACCGGTTCCAGTGCGGCCCGCTCCAGATCGGCACGGTACAGCTCACTGCGTCCGCGGCGGTCGCGGCGTATCAACGCCTGGCGGCGCCCCGGGTACCAGCGGGCGGTCATCTCGGTGTCGAAGGAGCACCAGGGATGACGGCGCAGGCCGTGGGCCGGGGTCCAGGTCGCGAGCCGGTAGCCGTCGTCGCACTGGGCGACGAGAAGGAGCTCCGGTTCCGTGCCGGGTGCGCCGTCGCCCGGTCCGGTGCCGTCGCGCAGGGGGCCGACGGGTGGCGTACGGAAGCCGAGTGGCCACAACGCCCCGGTGTTTCCAGGTAGTTCGGCTACGACCTGTCCGTCGAGCCGCATCAGTAACACGGCGTGCGCGGTGTGGCTGCCCCCGGTGAGTGCGAGCAGGCAGCCGTCCGGGGAGATGTCGACCAGGGCCGCGGGGTGGGCGGTACGGACGAGGTGCTCCACCCGGCCGCCGGGGCGTCCTAGGTGAACGGCGAGGCCCTGTCCGTCCGTGAGTCCAACAGCGGCGATCCCCGACTCGCTGAGGGCGAGGCCATGCGGCCTTGCGGCGGGCAGCCCGGCGAATGCAGGGGTGTCAGGGCCGCCGGTGAAGTCCTGGAGGAGCCAGCGCCCTCGGCCGTCCGGGTCCTCGTCGAACCACCACACCGTGCCCTCGGCATCGATCGCACAGCGCAGTGTTCCGTGCGGACGGCTCGTCACCTGGCGTGCGACGCCGGCGTCGCTGTCCCAGGTGAAGATCTCGCAGCGCCCGTCCGCGTCCCCGGTGAACACCATGCGGTGCGGCATCCGCCGGGCGGCCTGGGGCAGGGCCGGGCGGTAGACCTGGAAGGTGCGCCGGGCGGGCGGGGGGCCGCTCGGGCCGGGACTCGGGCGCGGGGGTGCGGTCATCAGCGCTTCACCACCCGCACCGCCTCGGCCGGCCAAGCGGCGTCCGGCGCAACGGTGGTGCCGGAGAGGGCCGGGTTCACACCCGGGACGTCCCGTCGGACGGCCTCCGGTCCGGCGCAGCAGTCGGCGATGACATCCGTCTCTCTCCCGAACGGACGGCGGTGCAGGGATTCCCGGATCACCGGATACAGCCGGGGTCCACAGCGTCGGCCGTCCCGGCGCTTTCCCTTCGCGCCGTCATCGGCCGGCTAATCCGCGGCGCGCATGTGAACCCTTGTCCTTCATTGCAGCCCCCAGAGGTCGACCGATTTCGGCAATGCACGCACCGCAATACCGAGCCGGATGTTCACCGAATCCCCATGAAATCTCCGGAAGATTAGCAGCGTCGGATCACGCCCGACAAGACCTGTTCGGATCTTTTCCGTACGCTTTCCCTGAGTGAGGGACTGAGCAGAGAGTCACTGGTCAGGGGCCCACGAGCCATGAGGTAGTTCCCTTCGGCCGCCACGTGCCGCCCGGAATGCCCCTTCCGCTTCTCGGTGAGTCCGGTCGGCCGCGGCGTCATTGCCCGAGAACGCCGCTTGAAGCCCCATCGGCGCACAACCGTAAGGGGACCCTCAAGCCTCCGGGAATCGAAGGTGCGGAAAACGATCGGAAACGAGAAGCGATCGACGGCGTTCCGGTACCGCCCACCCGGAACGGGAATGGCGGAAAAGACATCTGTTCAAAATCCTCTCCCCTTGCCGACCAGAGACCTGACAAGGCCTTCCTCCGGTAGGGACGCCCAGCGAACCGCGCACCCGATCGGCATTCCGCTCCACCCCGCCGGCTTCCCGCCGCACTCCGCACGACACGGGTGTGTTCCGCGGCCGTTCGCCAGGGCCCGGGTCTCCTCCGAGGTCTCCGCCACGTCGCCGCTGACGAGGGAGCCATCGAGGTGGCCCAGCACGCCGCGGGGAAATCCGAGGTGATCACGTTGTTCCCGCACCGACGCGTTCATCACGTACGCGGGCAGGGGCCGGCCGATCCGCAAACGCCCTGTCCGAACGGTGGCCGTCGGCCAGGCGTCGTCCGGTCAGGCGTCGCCGGGTGCGAGGAGGCCCGTGAGCGCGCCCACCGGTTCGAGGTCCGGGGTGCCGCGGGGCCACCAATCGTCCTGCCCAGGCTCCGACTCGTAGGTGTACCACAGCCCGTCCCGGCCGAGGCGGAGCTGGATGTGGCCACCCGGGTGGGTGAGACGGTTGCACCAGGGACGGAACGCGGGCAGGCCGGCGGCACGGAGCGAGGGGCGGGCACGGTCGAAGCGGCCGGCCGGTGGATCCCAGGGCTCGTCCAGGACCGCCAGCCCCTCCAGGCCTCCCTGCCGCCAGGCGGCGACGCCCCGTGCGAGGTCCGCCGGAGTGCGGCCGACGGCCGCGGCGAGCGTGGAGTACAGCGAACGGGTGGTCGCGGTCAGGCCGGAACCCGGGCGGGCCGCGGCCAGCCGCACCGCGTCCTGCCACAAGGTCAGCTCACCGACTGGGTCACGTCCGGTACCGAGCAGGGCGTGTGCACGGGCGGCGGCGTCGGTGGCCAACTGGTCCAGGGTGAAGGAGTCGGGCCCGCCGGGCGCCGCCGGGTAGACCGGGGGCTGCTCGGCGTGCGGTGGCTCCGGCAGCGGCTCGGGAAGCTCCGGGAGCCGGCGCGGGGCCAGGGCATCGGTGGCCCGAATGCCGGGCAGGGCGTCCGGGCGCTGTCCCCGCGCGGTACGGGCCGTGCGAGCCGCGCTGCGCCGGGCGAGCGCGTCGAGCAGGTCCCCCTCACCCCGGCCACGCAGCAGGAGCAGCACGAAGGGGTCGGCGTCGAGCAGACGGGCTGTCTGGTAGCAGAGGGCTGCCGCGTGCTTGCAGGGGTGGCCGGAATCGGGACAGCTGCAGTGGGCAGTGAGGTCGCCGGGGGCGGGCAGCAGGGGGGCACCGCAGCCGGCGAGGGAGTGGGGCAGTTCCTTGTCGAGCAGCGCTGCAATGTGGCCGGGCCGGTCTGCGGCTGCGTCCAGGAAACGGACCCAGTCCTCGTCCGTCAGTGTGCGCAGCCGCAGCTGTACGCGGTAGGGGCGCGGCCGGCTCCCCCGTACGTACGCCAGCACGAGTCCCGGTGTGACGGTGATCGCGTCCACGTGCCCCTGGTCCGCGTAGCCACGGCCGCGTATCAGCCGCTTGGGGTCGAGCGCGCTCTGCTCCAGAGCCTCGGTCCAGGCGTTGCCCCACCAGGTCGTGGCGAACGGTGCGCCATCGGCGGCCTCGCGGGGCGCGAACGCCGGAAACGTGCGGCGGAGTTCGGTGTCGCGGTGGGGCGTGGCCATGGTCGGCGGCGCGTGCGCGACCGCAGGGGCCGGGGTCGTCGAGTGCGGCTCGGCGGGGTTGGTGCTGTCGCCGGTGGTGCCGGTGCTCCCCGGGCCCTCCTCCGGGGTGTCGCTCCCGGACGGCAAACTGAAGGCGCTGGCCAGGTAGTGCCGCATGTCCTGCGCGGCCTTGATCCGGGTGGACCGGGAGTCCCACCCTGGTGCGGGCGGGGTGGGAGGCGTGCCAGAGGCGTGTCGCGCGTCGCGTGCCTCGCCTCTGGCAGGCAGTTCCCTACCGCCCTCGCTCCGGGGCGCCACCGCCTCCGCGCGCACCGCCTGCCGCCGGGCGGCACGCAGCGCCTCGCGGGCGGCGTCGCCGGGGCGCCCGCCCGGCACAGCGGTGGGGGCTGACGGGGCCACGCGGCGGGCACCGCCCCCGAGCGTTCCGGACCGGGCCGGAGTTGCGCCGGAGTCCTCAGGTGTGGGAGCCCGGTCCGCCCGTCCGTCGTCTTCCCCGCGCGGTGACGCTCCGGTGTCCGCCGGAGTCCCCTGTCCGCTCCCAAGCGCCGCAGCGGCAGGCACCGACCCCTGCCTCAGGTCACGGTGTGCGGGAGTTGCAGTCTGCTGGTCGCGGTGCGGCAGAGCGGCTTCCGGCGGGGCTTCGCCGGCACCCCGGTGCGTACCAGCGGCACCGTCTGCGGCGGGGTCGCCCTGGCCCGGCACAGCGGCATCCGCAGGAACGGTGCCCCGGTCCCGGCGCGTGGAGGCGGTACCCGTGGTAGCCGGTGTTCCGTCCCGGCGAGCGGAGGCGGTCGCTCGCAGTGCTGCTCTTGCCGCGTCTCCGGGCCTCGGCACGATGCCGGGCGGGCGTCCCTCCGTCTCCCCAGCCGGGTCCGGTGCCCGCTCCGGGGCATCGGGAACCGGCCCGCCGGCCGTGTCCGGCGCTTTCCGGACCGTCGCCGCCTGCCCTGCCTCCGCCCGTTGCCGGGCCGCGCGCAGAGCCCGGCGGGCGGCGTCCCCGGGACGCTGTCCGCCGCTGGTCACGTCGCCCTCCGCAGTGAGACCAAGTCGGACAGCTCGCGGTCGGTGAGTTCGGTGAGGGCCGCCTCGCCGGAGCCGAGGACGGCGTCGGCCAGGGCACGCTTGGCGGTCAGCATCTCGGCGATGCGGTCTTCCACCGTGCCCTCGGTGACCAGGCGGTGGACCTGGACGGGCTGGGTCTGCCCGATGCGGTAGGCCCGGTCGGTGGCCTGTTCCTCGACGGCCGGGTTCCACCAGCGGTCGAAGTGGACGACATGGCCGGCGCGGGTGAGGTTGAGGCCGGTGCCCGCGGCTTTCAAGGACAGCACCAGGACCGGGGTTTCGCCGTTCTGGAAGCGGTCGACCATGCGCTCGCGCTCCGGCACGGGTGTGCCGCCGTGCAGAAGGTCCACGGGGATCGCACGGGCGGACAGGTGGGCGGTGATGAGGCGGGCCATTCCGACGTACTGGGTGAAGACGAGAGCCGCGCCGTCCTCTGCCAACAGGGTGTCCAGCAGTTCGTCGAGGAGGGCCAGTTTGCCCGAGCGGTGGGCCAGCCGCCCGGCAGGGTGCTCCTCCTTCAGGTACAGCGCCGGGTGGTCGCAGATCTGTTTGAGGGCACCGAGCAGCTTGAGCACCAGGCCGCGGCGGGCGATGCCCTCGGCGCTCTCGATGGCCAGCAGCGACTCGCGCACCACCGCCTCGTACAGGGCGGCCTGTTCCCGGGTGAGCGGCACCGGGTGGTCCGTCTCGGTCTTGGGAGGCAGTTCGGGCACGATACCGGGATCGGACTTCTTTCGGCGCAGCAGGAAGGGCCGGACCAGGCGGGCCAGGCGGGCCACCGCCTCGTCGTCCTCGCCGTTCTCCACGGCGCGCGCGTGCCGGGCCCGGAAGGATTCCAGGGGGCCGAGGAGTCCGGGGGTGGTCCAGTCGAGCAGGGCCCACAGTTCGGAGAGGTTGTTCTCCACCGGGGTGCCGGTGAGCGCCACGCGGGCAGGGGTGGGGATGGTGCGCAGTGCTCTGGCGGTGGCCGAACGGGGGTTCTTCACGTGCTGGGCCTCGTCGGCGACGACCAGGCCCCAGGGCTGCCCGGCCAGGCAGGCGGCAGTGGAACGCATGGTGCCGTAGGTGGTGAGGACGAAACCGCCGTCGAGGCCGTCCAGCGTGCGGTCGGGGCCGTGGAAGCGGCGGACGGGGGTGTCGGGCGCGAACCGGCCGATCTCGCGCTGCCAGTTGCCCAGCAGGGACGCCGGGCAGACGACGAGGGTCGGCTCGGTGCGGGCGCGCTTGAGGTGCAGCGCGATGAGCGTGACAGTCTTGCCAAGGCCCATGTCGTCGGCGAGGCAACCGCCGAGGCCGAGGGAGGTCATGAGGTCGAGCCAGGCGAGACCGCGCAGCTGGTAGTCACGGAGGGTGGCGTTCAGTCCGGCGGGCGGGTCCGCGGGGCGAAGGCCCGCGGTGAGGCGGTCGCGGAGTGCGGCGAGCGCGCCGGCGGGTACCGCCTGCACGGTCTCGCCGTCGACCTCTGCGGTGCCAGTGAGCGCGACGGACAGCGCGTCGACCGGGTCGAGCAGACCCAGTTCGCGTTGACGTGCCTTGCGGACCAGGGCCGGGTCGACCAGTACCCAGCGGTCCCGGAGCCGCACGACCGGCCGGTGGGCTTCGGCGAGCGCGTCCATCTCGGCCTCACTGAGCGGGTCGCCGCCGAGCGCCAGCTGCCAGCGGAACCGCAGCAGGTCCTCGCTCTCGAAGAAGCCGGTGCCGTCGGTCGCCGAGCCGGGCGCGGGACGGACCACCGCGGTGGCCGTCAGGTCGTGGGCGAGGTCCCTGGGCCAGTGCACGGCGACGCCGGCGGCGGCCAGCCGGCCGGCCGCCGTACCGAGCAGTTCGCCCAGCTCCTCCTCGGACAGGGCGAGGACATCGGGTACGTGCTGTTCGGCGAGCCGGTCCAGGGGCGGCCACACGCGGGCGGCCCGCCGTACGGCGAGCGCCGCGTCCACGTGCGCGCGTGGCCCGAAGGCCGTGTCGGCCTCCCCCGCCCACAGATCCGCCGCGTCGGTCACCAGGGTGGGATCGGCGAGGCTGTGCACCTGCACGATCGCTGCCCCGGCGGCGCGGGCGCCGTCGCACGCGCCCGCGTCGAACACGTGGTACGCGGACAAGTCCAGGCGGAGGGAGATCCGGACGCCCACGTCCATGCCCGCGGCGACCTCGGCCGCCCACGCGTGGGCCTGCGGCAGGGGCTGGGGTTCGCGGGCGGCGAAGGGCTTGCCGCAGGCGTGTGGAGCGGCTGGGGTGCGGGGCAGGGTGTCGGCGACCGCGTCCAGGAAGGAGCGGACCAGCGCCTCCGGCTCCGGCAACCGGAGCGGCCCCGGGTTGGGGAGGGGCACGGCGTGGCCTTCCGGGGGCAGGGCCGCGGCGATGGCACGCAGGTGAGCGATGTCGTCGGGGTCCAGCGGACCGGCCCGCCAGGCGTCGTGGCCGCTCGGTGTGAGTCCTGGCAGCAACCTGCCGCGGGCGACCAGCCGCAGCGCGTGCAGGGCGGCGGCCCCCCAGCCGGCCGTGGCCGGGTGGGCGGCCGGGTCGTGCCGGGCTTGAACCAGCAGCGGCAGGGCCGTGGCGAGCGGCAGGATCAGGGCGGGCACCTGCCGGCGGCGCACCCGGGCGCCGTGGGGCCGTACGACCGTCAACTCGGTGATGCCGGGTTCGGCACCGCCCTCGCCGGGCAGGGGGCCGCCGGCGGGGTCCCAGAACGCGACGCGGCCCTCGCGCGGCAGCGGCGCGGGCAGGTAGACGGACGCCAGGCACACCGGGATCGGGTACCCGGTGGCCGGGCGCCCGATCTCCGTCTCCCGGGTACCTCCCGTGCGCTGGGCCACCGCAGCCGTGCCGCTCATCCGTCCTGCCACCTCCCGCCCATGCGTCCGACCGGATGTCCTCGACTCTACGGGCGGGGTCTGACAACCGGCCCCGGCGACCCGTCGGGGCCCGTGGTCACGGGATGGTGCGGGAGACGACGTACACCGTCGGGTTGGCCGGGTCGGACAGGTTCACGACGACGTCCTGGGTGGGCGCGGGGTTCTTCTGCTCATGGGTCAGACCCCACCAGGGGCCGGGACCGGTGAAGTTCCAGCCGCTGACCTTCCGGTCGCGGGCGCCGATGGCGATGTCGTTCTTCCTCAGCTCCTCCCTGCGGACGCCCATGGCCTCGAGGAAGCTGTCCAGACCGGCGGAGTTGGTGCGGAACTCCACGTAGAGGCGGCTCGTCTTCCAATTGTTCGTCTCGTAGGAGGCGATGGGGTCGGCCGGGTGCGGGACGGTCACCTCGTAGAGGCGGCGCTGCACCTTGGACGGCCAGCCCGGAGTGAGGCCGGTCGCGGAGTACCTCGCCTCCTTGTCCTTGCCGCTGTTGCGGCTCTGGTTGGCGGAGATCACCAGGTACCCGGCCGGGACACCGATCAGCAGCACGATGATCAGCAGGGTGAGGGCCCTGCGCTTGGCCTTGTGCCGCGGGTCCTCGGCGGGCCCGCCCTGCTCGTGCGGCAGGGCGGTCTGGTGGGGCAGCGACGCGGTCATACGGTGTTCCGGTCGCGCCGGGCCTGCGTGTACCGCTCGTAACGCTCGTGGCGCTCCACCCGGCGCCGTTTGGCCCGGCGGAACCGGCGTGCGACCAACCGGGCCAGGTCGGCGGCGCCCACCATGCCCGCCTCGGGGCCGAGCTGGGCGCGGGTGATGCGGGCCTCGGGGCGGTAACCGCGGCCGGTGAGGTGCCGTTTGAAGGCGTCCCGGGCCGGTCCGATGAGCAGGTCGTCGGCTGCGCTGACACCGCCGCCGATCACAAAGCAGGACGGGTCCAGGGCGGCGGCAAGGTTGGCGATGCCGACGCCGAGCCACTGGCCGATGTCCTGGAGCAGTTCCACGCACATGGCGTCGCCCTCGCGGGCCAGCTCGGTGATCATCGGGCCGGTGATGTCGTCGATGTTGCCCTTGACGTGCTCGATGATCCCGTAGGCGACCGGGGAGTCGGCGACGGCCAGTTCCTTGGCCTCGCGGACGAGCGCATTGCCGGAGCTGTACTGCTCCCAGCAGCCGCGGTTGCCGCACGGGCAGCGGTGGCCGCCGGGTACCACCTGCATGTGGCCGAACTCGCCCGCGACACCGTACTTGCCGCGCTTGACCTGTCCGTCCTCCAGGATCGCACCACCGATGCCGGTGCCCAGTGTGATCATGACCAGGTGGTCCTCGCCCCGTCCGGCGCCGAAGCGCCACTCGGCCCAGGCAGCGGTGTTGGCGTCGTTGTCCACCAGCACCGGGACCGAGAGCCGTCCCGAGAGACGGTCGCGCAGGGGCTCGTTGCGCCACGACAGATGGGGCGCGAACAGCACGCGGTTGCGGTCGGCGTCGACCCAGCCGGCCGCGCCGATGCCGACCGCGTGCACATCGTGCCGGTCGGACAGGTCCAGGACCAGTTCGACGATGGTGTCCTCGACGACCTTGGGGCTCTTGGACTTGTCCGGGGTTTCTGCGCGGAGCTTCTCCAGGATGTTGCCGTCGGCGTCCACAACGCCCGCCATGACCTTGGTACCGCCGATGTCGATGCCGACCGTCGGCACCCGGGGTGCCGTCAGGTGGGATCGGCGCTCCCGGGTACCGACGGTTCTCAGGACCGGGGCCCGGCGGGAGCCGATGGGGGCGGTGAGGTCGCGGTAGGTGCTCATCGGGCTCGATTGTGCCGCACGCGCATGCCGAGTGCCGCGTGGGGCGTGGGGAAGCTGCGGGCCCGACACCGTGGCCGGGGGTGCCCGGGGCGGTCCGCGGCCACCCGGCGCAACCACCCCGGACGACCCCGGCACTCGTCCCGCGTCCCTCAGTCGCGCCGTAGCTCGTGGCGCAGGGCGTCCAGATCGGCTCCGCCCGCCATCTGCCCGGTCAGCTGGTCCAGGGTGATCTCTTCCCGGGTGTGATTGCCCACGGCTGCGCCGCGTCGCAACAGGACGAATCTGTCGCCGACCAGATACGCGTGGTGCGGGTTATGGGTGATCAGCACAACCCCAAGGCCCTCATCCCGCGCAGCAGCCACATACTTCAGCACCACTCCGGACTGCTTCACGCCCAGTGCCGCCGTCGGCTCGTCGAGGATCAGGACCCGGGCTCCGAAGTGCACCGCCCTGGCGATCGCCACGCACTGGCGTTCGCCGCCGGAGAGGGTGCCGATGGGCTGGTCCACGTCCCGCAGGTCGATGCCCATGCGGAGCAGCGCCTCTCGTGTGGTGCGGCGCATGAGGGCGGTGTCCAGGCGCTTGAACGGGCCGACGCCCGTGCGGGGCTCGGAGCCCAGGAAGAAGTTCCGCCAGACCGGCATCAGCGGGACGACGGCCAGGTCCTGGTAGACCGTGGCGATGCCCTGGTCCAGGGCATCGCGAGGGGAGGCGAACCGGGTCGCGCGGCCCTCGATGCGCAGGGTCCCGCCATCGTGCTGGTGCAGACCCGCGATGATCTTGATCAGGGTGGACTTGCCCGCGCCGTTGTCGCCGAGGACACAGGTGATCTCTCCCGCGTGGACCTCCAGGGAGACGCCCTCCAGGGCCCGGACCGTGCCGTAGTGCTTGCTGACGCCGGACAGCTCGACCAGAGCCGTACGCGTCTTCGCCTGCGTCATTTCGCCGCCTCCGCGCGCTTGCGGACCCAGGTGTTGAGCAGGGTCGCGAGGAGCAGCATCGCTCCGAGGAAGAACTTGAACCAGTCGGGGTTCCACTCGGCGAAGACGATGCCCTTGCTGGTCATGCCGAACAGGAGCGCGCCCACCGCCGAGCCGACCGCGCTGCCGTGGCCGCCGGTGATCAGACAGCCGCCGATCACGGCGGCGATGATGTAGATCAGCTCGTTGCCGACGCCCTCGCCGGACTGGATTGCGTCGAAGGAGAAGAGCAGGTGCTGGCCCAGGACCCAGGCGCCGAAGGCGACGCCCAGGTAGAGACCGGTCTTGGTCTTCGCGACCGGGACACCGACCGCGCGGGCCGCGTCCGCGTTGCCGCCGACGGCGAAGATCCAGTTGCCGGCGCGGGTGCGCAGCAGGATCCAGGAGGCGAGGGCGACCAGGCCGAGCCACCACACGATGGTGACCTTGACGTCGACGCCGCCGACGGTGAGCGTCGAGGCGAAGACCTCGCGGGCGCTCGCGAAACCCTCCATGTCGGCGATGGTCTTGGTGGAGACGGTGCCGTCGATCAGCTTGGTGAAGCCGAGGTTCATGCCGGCCAGCATCAGGAAAGTGCCTAGGGTGACGATGAAACTGGGCAGCCCGGTGCGGGTCAGCATGAAGCCGTTGAAGGCGCCGACGGCCAGTGTGACCAGCAGGGACACCCCGACACCGACCCAGGCGTTCGCCGTCATCTGGTAGCTGAACATCGAGGAGACCAGCGCCGAGGACGTCACCAGGACGCCCGCCGACAGGTCGAACTCTCCGCCGATCATCAGCAGGGCCACGGGCACGGCCATGATGCCGATGGCCGAGGAGGCGTACAGGACCGTGCTGAGGCTGGAGGCACGTAGGAAGCCGTCGGCGGCGAGGGCGAAGAAGGCGAAGACGGCGAGCGCGCCGACGACGGAGCCGAGCTCGGGACGGGAGAGCAGCCGCTTCGGCGGCGAGATCCGCAGAACCCTTTCATCAGTCGTCTCATCAGTCGTCGCGGTCATCGCGTGCCCCGCTCGGTGTATTTCGCCAGCGCGTCCGCCTGGTCCTTGGTGACGATCTGCGGGCCGGTCAGAACCGGCTTGCCACCGCCGAGGACGTCGCCGTTGTACTTGTACAGCCACAGCAGGTCAACGGCCTGGTAGCCCTGGAGGTAGGGCTGCTGGTCGACGGCGAAGCCAAGGGTGCCGTTCCTGAGTCCGGCGACGACCTTGGCATTGAGGTCGAAGGTGTCGATCTCCGCCCTGCTGCCCGCGTCGGTCTTCGCCTTCACGGCGGTGTCGGCATAGGGGGCACCGAGGGTGACGACCGCGTCGAGGGACGTGTCGGCCTGCAGCTTGGCCTCGATGGCGGACTGCACGTCGGGCATGCTGGTGCCGTTGACGTACAGCTTCCTCAGTGTGCCGCGGAAGGTCTTGCCGATGCCGTCACAGCGCTGCTCGTGACCCACGTTGCCCTGTTCGTGCAGCACGCACAGGACGTTCTTCCTCCCCCGCTTGTTCAGCTCCTCACCGACGGCCTCGCCTGCGACGGACTCGTCCTGGCCGATGTGGGTGAGGGCACCGAAGGCCTTGGACTGCGCCGAGCCGGAGTTGACCGTGATCACCGGGATCCCGGCCTTCTCGGCCCGGGCCACCGCAGCCTTCATGGCCTCCGGCTTGGCGAGGGTCACGATGATCCCGTCGACCTTCTTGTCGACCGCCGCGTCCACGAGCTGGGCCTGCTGCTGGGCCTCGTCGTCGTGCGAGTAGAGGAAGGTGACGTTGTCCTTCCGGGCTGCCTGTTCGGCACCGCTCTGGACGATGTCCCAGAAGGTGTCGCCGTCACCTGAATGAGTGATCATCGCGAAGGTCCAGCGGGGGGTGGCCACCGCCACCCCTGCCGGGGCGACGGCGGCCCGACGGGCATCCTCGGCCCGCTTGCCGCCGGTGCTGCTGCATCCGGCGAGGGCCACACTCAGTGCCCCCGCCACCGCGATACCCACCCAGGTCCGAAACCGTGCCACGAGGCCGTGCCCTTCTCGCTGTGTCCGTACGTACGCGAGGGGCCGGCGATCACCTCAGCGGCCCCAAACGCTCCAGTATCGAACACCGGGAACACTCATGACCTGACCGGGGAGCATCACACGACCCAATTGTCCGGACATTGTGACGAGCAGAGGGCGGAAACCAGCCACGCTCAGGGACGTACGAGCAGCTGGAACTCGAATGAGTAGCGGGTCGGGCGGTAAAGGTGGTCGCCGAACTCGACCGCACGGCCGGTGTCGTCGAAGGTGGTGCGCTGCATGGTGAGCAGCGGGGCACCTTCAGCCTCGGCCAGCCGCTCGGCCTCCGCGGCCGAGGCACCGCGGGCACCGATGGACTGGCGGGCGCTGTGCAGGGTGATCCCGGCGGAGCGCATCAAACGGTACAGGCCGGTGGCCTCCAGCTGGGCGGTGTCCAGGTCGAGCAGACCGGGCGGCAGGTGGTTGACCAGGTAGGCCATCGGTTCACCGTGGGCGAGCCGGAGCCGCTCGACGCGCTGGACGTCACCGCCCTCCACGACACCGAGGGCGGCGGCCACCGTGGCGGAGGCCGGGACGACGGCGTTGACCAGGACCTCGGTCGCGGGGCGCTGGCCAGCCGCCTCCAGGTCGTCGTAGAGACTGCTCAGCTCCAGCGGGCGCTTGACCTGGCTGTGCACGACCTGGGTGCCGACGCCCCGGCGACGAACGAGCAGGCCCTTGTCGACGAGGGACTGGATGGCCTGGCGGACGGTGGGCCGGGACAGGCCGAGCCGCGCCGCCAGCTCGATCTCGTTGCCCAGCAGGCTGCCCGGGGTGAGACTGCCCTGCTCGATGGCGGCCTCCAACTGCTGGGAGAGCTGGAAGTACAACGGCACCGGCGAGCTACGGTCCACATGAAGGTCGAGCGCCACGGTCGGGTCCACATCTGGTTTCGGCACGAGCCCGAGGGTAGTCCCGTGATTGGTTGACGGGAAGTCGTGTAGTCCGATTGTCCGGACATGCACATTGACAGAGTGCGGGGTCCACCCTCACTTTGTTTCCATGCGCATCGGGGTCATCGGTACGGGCCGCATCGGCACCCTTCACGCGAGGACGCTCCATCGCCACCGCGAGGTCGGATCCCTGATCCTGACGGACGCGGATCCGGCGCGGGCCCAAGCGCTGGCACACCGGCTCGGCGAAACCGCGGCGCCGGGCACCGACGAGATCTTCAAGTGGGGTGTGGACGCCGTGGTGATCACCACGGCCACAGCAGCCCATGCCGAACTGATCGGTCGGGCGGCCCGATCGGGCCTTCCGGTCTTCTGCGAGAAGCCGATTGCGCTGGACCTGCCGGGCACACTGCACGCGCTCGCCGAGGTCGAGAAGGCCGGCACGATCCTCCAGATGGGCTTCCAGCGGCGATTCGACGCGGGGTACGCCGGCGCCCGGGAGGCCGTGCGCGCGGGACGACTCGGACGGCTGCACACCGTACGGGCCCTCACGTGTGACCAGTCCCCTCCCCCGGCACCGTGGCTGCCGCTGTCCGGCGGGCTGTTCCGGGACACGCTGATCCACGACTTCGACATACTGCGGTGGGTGACCGGCCGGGAGGTGGCCTCCGTGTACGCGGTCGGCTCCGACCGCGGCCCCGCGATGTTCCGCGAGGCCGGTGACGTCGACACGGGCGCGGCACTACTGACCCTGGACGACGGCACGCTGGCCGTGGCGACCGCAGCCCGACTCAACGGCGCGGGCTACGACGTCCGCATGGAGCTGGCCGGCGAACGGGACACGGTGGTGGTGGGGCTGGACGACCGCACCCCGCTGGCGTCCACCGAGCCGACCGGACCGCCCCCCGCGGACAAGCCGTGGACCGGCTTCCCGGAGCGGTTCGGCCCCGCGTACGAGGCCGAACTGGCCGCCTTTGTCGAGCTGGTGTGCGGCGAGCGGCCCAATCCGTGCGACGGCCGCGAGGCGCTGCAGGCACTGCGGATCGCCGAGGCCTGCGAAATCTCCCGGCAGGAACGGCGGCCGGTGTCACCGGCCGAGATCCCGGACCGGTAGCGGCCGCCGCGGGGCTGAGTGGACGCCGCTACCAACGCACCGGCAGGGTCCTCACTCCGCGCATGAGCATGCCCGGCAGCCAGGCGTCGGTCGTGCCGTCCACAGCAAGACCGGGGGCCCGCTCCAACAGCGCGCCGATCGCGATCCGGCCCTCCAGCCGGGCCAGAGGTGCGCCGAGGCAGAAGTGGATGCCATGGCCGAAAGCCAGGTGGCCCCGGGTGTCGCGGCGGATGTCGAAGCGGTCCGGGTCGGCGAAGCGCCCACCGTCGCGCTGGGCTGCGCTGAGACCGATCATCACGTGGTCGTCCTGCCCGATCCTGGCGCCCGCGATCTCCAGCGGCTCGGCGGCGTACCGGAACGTGGCGTTCTCCACCGGCCCCTCCCAGCGCAGCGTCTCCTCCACCGCTCCGCCGAGGAGGGTCATGTCGGCGCGCAGGGCAGCCAGTTGGCCGGGGTGGGTGAGCAGGGCGAGAACGCAGTTGCCGATGAGGTTGACCGTGGTCTCGTGGCCGGCGATGAGCAACAGGAAGGCCATGCCCCGCAGCTCCTGCGGGGAGAGCCGGTCACCGTCCTCGGAGGTGGTGCGGATCAGATCGCTGAGCAGATCGCCCGACGGACCGGCGCAGCGCTTGTCCTCAATCAGTTCCGTGAGGTACTCGGCGAGTCGAGCGATCGCCGCGTACCCGCTGTCCGGGCCGGTCGGTGCTACCACCTCCGTGGAAATCTTCCGGAACTCCACGCGGTCCATCTCCGGGACCCCGAGCAGCTCGCAGATGACCGTGATGGGCAGCGGATAGGCGAGGGACTCGATGAGGTCGGCACGGCCGAGCGGCAGCATCTCGTCGAGCAGTTCATCGGTGATCTGCTGGATCCGCGGACGCAGTTGCTCGACCCGGCGCATGGTGAACGCACGCGCCACCAGGCTGCGCAGCCGCGTGTGCTGCGGCGGGTCGGTGGCCAGCAAGTGCTTGCCGATCAGCTGCTCGTCCACGGGGCTGGCGCCGATCCTGGAGCCGTCCTTGGCCAGCCGGGGGTCGGTGAGGGCCGCCCGCGCCTCCTCGTATCCCACGATCAGCCAAGGCTCGTAGTCGCCGTCCGGCGTGGCGAGCCTGACCCGATGGACAGGCCCCTGGTCGCGCAGCCACGCGTACACCGGATGCGGGTCGCGGCGCAGCTGCTCTCCGAACTCCCGTAGATCGACCACCCGTTCGTCGTTCATCGTTCCCCCTTCAGGAATACCCCCGAGGCCCGCCGGGCTCGTCCCGGTGCTCTGACAACGACCACGACGGCCGGCTAGTGCCCAGCCGCCCCGTCTCCCTCCGCCTTCCCCATCCGTCCGTCCCCCGCCCCGTCGCCCCTCTCCGCGCCCCTCCGCCCCGTCCGCCTCCTAGGACTCCTACGCCTCCTACGCCTCCTACGCCTCCTACGCCTCCTACGCCTCCTGCGCCTCCTCCATGCTGAGGCGACGACCGCGGCGTAGGGCACGACGCGCGGAAATTTGGCATGCCTACACCAAACATGTCGGTCTTTCATCAAGGGCGACGAGCGGTCAGTGCGTTGCCCTGCTGGCCCGGTGCCCTCGCAGGGTCCGTGTTCCGGGAGCAGCCCAGAGGCGGCGATCAGGCGTCGGCGGGGAGTTCGTAGGACCCGTACTCGGGACGGCCGGACAGGTCGTACGACTGGATGGAGACACCGGAGACCGTGACCCGCCCTGCGGTGTGCGTGAAGCGGGTGGGCACGGCGCCCTCCACGAACAAGCGGCGCCCGGCGCCGAGGACTACCGGGAAGGTCAGCAGGTGCAGGGTGTCGAGGAGTCTCAGGTCCACCAGGGAGCGAACCAGGGCGCCACTGCCGTGGACCTGGAGTTCGCCGTCCGTCCTCTCCTTGAGAGCCGTGACCTCCCTGGCCAGATCGCCGCACACCACCGTGGTGCCGGACCAGCCGGGTGAGGTGAGGGTGGAGGACACGACGTGCTTGGGCAGACCGTTCAGCCGGGACGCCACCGGGTCGGCCGGGTCGGTCACCTGGGGCCAGTAGGCCGAGAAGATCTCGTAGGTACGGCGGCCGAGCAGGAAGGCGCCCGCACGGCTGAAGACGTCGGCGATGAACCGGCCGAAGTCGTCGTCACCGTACGGAAAGCTCCAGCCGCCCTGGTCGAAGCCGCCGCTGGGGTCCTCCCCGGGGCCGCCGGGTGCCTGGTAGACGCCATCGAGCGTGACGAAGACGGTCGAGACGAGTTTGCCCATGGCGGGTGCCTTCTTCCTGGTACGGGGTCAGTGTCATCACCTCAGACCCCGCACGCGCCCGCAACTCATCGGTCCCGGCCTCAGTGGCCCCGCTCAGCCGGTGTGCGTGGAGAACAGTCCGCCGGTCGGGCCCTGCTTGTCGCCGCCCTGGGCCTTCCTCAGGGCATTGGCGAGGCTCTCGATGGTGAGCGACTGAAGGATCACCCTGCCGTTGCCCTCCAAGGTGGCCAGGGACAGGCCCTCGCCTCCGAAGACGGCGTTCATGATCCCTTGGCGGTTGAGGCCGCCGACACGCTGGACGCCGTACTGGACGCCCTCCTCGAAGGCGACGACACAGCCGGTGTCGACCTCGATGCGGCCGCCGAAGTCGGCCGGGTTCAGGTCGATGAAGTTGCCCGCGCCGGCGATGATCACCGTGCCGTGCCCGGTGAACTTCTCCAGGACGAAACCCTCACCGCCGCTCATGCCGGTACGGCCTCCCGCGAAGGCGATGCCGAAGTCCACGGTGGACTCCGCAGCCACGAAGGCGTCCTTCTCGGCGAACCACGCGTTCGTGCCATCGAGTTCCAGCGCACGCATCTCGCCGGGGAGCACACCCGCGAAGCCGACGGTGCCCTGGCCGCCCTGGGCAGTGAAGTACTGGAACGCCAGCGACTCGCCGGCGAGCACCCGCTGGCCGACCTGCATGGCGGTACCCATGGCCTGGCGCAACAGGCCGCCCATACCACCCCCCTGGGCCTGCTGCCCGCCGTTGCCGGACGGGCCGGACAACCGCGTCTCCATGGTCACGTTCGTCGTCTTGAACAGGAACTTCCCGGCCTCGCAGTACACGGTCTGACCGGGGTACAGGTTGACGACCGCCATCTGCATGGCGTTGCCGACGATCTCTTGCTGAAGGGTCACGGGGGGAGAACGCGGGAGTTGGAGGGAAGAGTTCCAGGAAACCCGAACCCGTGTCGGTTCGCCGCCGACGGGAGGCCCCACCGCGGACGGCGCGGCAACGAACGGGACAGCGCGGGCGACGCGGGCGACGGAAACGCGGCAGCGGGGGCGCGCCGGCTGCGTGCGGCACGGGTGGGTGACCCGTGGGGCGCCCCGGTGCTGTCCGGGCCGGGGCACCCCACGCGTATTGGGGCCGGATCAGCCACCGAGTTCCTGGTGGCGGACCACGAGGCGGTGCGCGCCCTCCTCAGTGAGGGAACCGAACAGCCGCAGGCGGGAGATGCCGCCGTCGGGGTAGATGTCCATGCGCGCGTGCGTGCCGACGGCCGGTTGCGGCAGCACGAAGCGGTGGGCGGTGTCGGGCTGGAGCCGGGTACGGGGAAGGATCTCGCACCACTCGCCGCCCTGGCCGTCCCGCACGGAGACCGAGGCCCAGCCGGCGCTGTTGCCCTTCAGGTAGGCCGTGTCGATCTCGACCGCGCGGATCCGGGACTGGGCCACCAGCCGGTAGCAGATCCAGTCGTTGCCCCGGTCGCGGCGGCGGCGGGTCTCCCAGCCGTCGTCCATCTTGCGGGAGCGGCCCGGCTGAATGGTGTTGGTGGCCGGGGAGTAGAAGAGGTCGGAGGCGTCCTCGACCCGGCCTCCGTTCTCCAGGGCGACGACGTCGAAGGTGCCGAGCGTGCTCAGCCACTGCGGGTCCGGGACGACTTCGCCGTACACGCGCAGGCGGGCGATGCCGCCGTCGGGGTGCTGGTTGACACGCAGGTGCGTGAAACGCTGTTCCACGGTGACCTCGAAGCCGTTCGCCGCATGTCCGCCGACGGGGGTGCGCGGCACCAGGGTGGTCCACTTCACGTCGTCGCCGAGAAGTTCCTCCGGGGACGGGGAGTCCGGCACCGACGTGCCCTCGATGGACACCGCCTGCGGGTAGTTGCCACGGAAGTGGGCGGTGTCCACGACGATCCCGCGGATCACGCCGGGCGCGCCCAGGCGGACCAGCGCCCAGTCGTGGTCCTCTGCCGCCGGCCAGGGGTGCCCGGCGGAGCCACCGCGCCGGCGGCGCGTCTCCCAGCCGTCCATGACCTTGCCCTTGTGCCCGAAGTGTTCGGGGTCGAACTCGGCCCGCCCGGGCACCAGCAGGTTCTCGCGCTGGGCGAAGAACTCGTCGTTGGCGGCAATAACGCCGGCGCCGAGCTGCCGGTCGGCGAGGTTGGCGTACCGGGTGAAGGGGAAGTCGGCGGTGCGGTAGTCCGCGTACGGGTCCCCTCCTCCATAGGGGTTCGCGTCGCCGGTGAAGCCGGCCCAACCTGACTGTTGCTGCGCCGTCACGGTGATCAGGGGTTCCTTTCTGGGGTCGACGGGGTGGGTGCGGGGGTGGGTCACTGGGGGCGGGTGAGCAGGATGCCGCTCGGCGCGGTGAACTCGCCCCCGGCCACGATGCGCTCACCACGCAACCAGGTGGACTTCACGACGCCGTACAGGGTCTTTCCGGCGTACGCGGTGACCCGGTTGCGGTGCTGCAGGCGGGCCGGGTCGACGGCGAAGGTCTCGTCCGGGGCGAAGACGGCGAAGTCGGCGTCGCGCCCGACCTCGATCGCGCCCTTCTGGCCCAGGCCTGCCAGGGCGGCGGTCCGCGTGGACATCCAGCGGACGACGTCCTCCAGGCCGTGCCCGCGCCTGCGGGCCTCGGTCCACACCGCGGGGAGACTCAGCTGGAGGCCGGAAATACCGCCCCAGGCGGTGGCGAAGTCCTCGGTCTTCAGGTCGACGGTGGAGGGCGAGTGGTCGGTGACCACGCAGTCGATGGTGCCGTCGGCCAGCGCCGCCCAGAGCAGGTCCTGGTTGGCCGCCTCACGGATCGGCGGGCAGCACTTGAACTCGCTGGCGCCGTCCGGGACCTCCTCGGCCGTGAGGGTGAGGTAGTGCGGACAGGTCTCCACGGTGACGCGGACTCCCTCGGCCCGGGCGGCGCGGATCAGCGGGAGCGCGTCACCGGAGGACAGGTGCAGCACGTGCACCCGCGCATGCAGGCGTTTCGCCTGCGCGAGGAGATGCGCGATGGCCGTGTCCTCGGCGTCGTGCGGGCGGGAGGCGAGGAAGTCGGCGTACTTGGGGCCACCGTGCTGCGGGGCCGAGGCCAGGTGGTCCGGGTCCTCGGCGTGCACGATCAACAGGCCGTCGAAACCGGCGATCTCCGCCAGTGACCGGGCGAGCTGACCCTGGTCCAGGTGCGGGAACTCGTCCACCCCGGACGGTGACAGGAAGGCCTTGAAGCCGAAGACGCCGGCCTCGTGCAGCAGACGCAGGTCCGTTGCGTTGTCGGGCAGCGCGCCTCCCCAGAAACCGACGTCGACGTGCGCCTTGTCCCGCGCCACCCGCTGCTTGGTGCGCAGGTGGTCGACCGTGGTGGTCGGCGGGAGCGAGTTGAGCGGCATGTCGATCAGGGTGGTGATGCCCCCGGCCGCCGCCGCGCGCGTGGCGGTCCAGAAGCCCTCCCACTCGGTGCGGCCCGGATCGTTGACGTGCACGTGGGTGTCGACCAGGCCGGGCAGCAGGACGTGGTCACCGACGTCCTCCAGCCTGGCCCCGGCCGGGACCTCGGCGCGGTACGGCAGGACGGCCGTGATCCTCCCGGCGGACACGGTGACCGTGGCGGCCCGCGTCCCTTCTGGTGTGATGACGCGCGTCGAGCGCAGCACCAGCTCAGCGTCGGACACCCGAACCCCTCTCTGTACCGCCGTTCACGCCCAGGAAACGGGAATACCCCCACGTAACGGATTTCAACGTTCTGTTGAAAGAGTCTTCACTCCCACCCCTTTGCCGTCAAGGGGCACAGTTCCGGGCGGCGATCCACTCTCACCCGCTCTAGACATTTCCACAACGCGGAATTATTATTCCACTCAGCAGAACGTAGCCAGGTGCAAGCAAGGAGTCAACCGGCTGACGGGTAGGCTTCTGCCCACTCGCCAGCCCCGAAAGGAACGCGCCGTGCCGAGGTCCAGCGCCAGCACCACCGACTCCGCCAAATCCTCCGCCGGCGGGGTCCAGTCCCTGGAGCGCGCCTTCGACTTGCTCGAACGCATGGCCGATGCGGGCGGCGAGGTGGGGCTGAGCGAGCTGTCCGCGACCAGCGGGCTCCCCCTACCGACCATTCACCGGCTGATGCGCACACTGGTGGCCTGCGGATACGTCCGTCAGCAGCCGAACCGGCGGTACGCCCTCGGCCCTCGTCTCATCCGGCTCGGCGAGTCCGCGTCCCGGCTGCTCGGCACCTGGGCGCGACCGTACCTGGCACGGCTGGTCGAGGAGACCGGCGAGACCGCGAACATGGCACTGCTGGACGGCGACGAGATCGTGTACGTGGCACAGGTGCCGTCCAAGCACTCGATGCGGATGTTCACGGAGGTGGGACGCCGGGTGCTCCCGCACTCCACGGGGGTGGGCAAGGCGCTGCTGGCGGGGGTGCCCGACAACGAAGTGCGGGCGCTGCTCACCCGCACCGGGATGCCGGCCGCGACGGAGAAGACGATCACCACGCCGGACGGGTTCCTGGCGGCACTTGAGGACGTACGGCAACTGGGGTACGCCGTCGACGACAACGAGCAGGAGATAGGGGTACGGTGCCTCGCGGTGCCCGTACCGGAGTCCCCGACGGCTGCGGCGATCTCCATCTCCGGGCCGGCGGGCCGGGTCACCGAGGCGGCGACGGAGAAGATCGTGCCGGTGCTCCAGCAGGTCGCCCTGGAACTGTCCCAGGCACTGGCCGGTTCCGGCGCGTAGGACGCGGATGCCACGGGTGCACCGGGTACCACGGGTGCACCGGCGTCCGCGGGACGCGGGAGCACACGGTGCGCCGTGAGGGGCGTGCAGTCCGACACGGGGCGCACGGCTCCCCGAGAAGAACACGCGGGTTCAGCGTGGGGCGCACGGCCTCCCGAGGGGGCGCACCCCTCGCCCCCCTCGGACCGGCACGGTCAGCCCTCCCGCGACGGCTGTCCGAACAGGTCCACCGCCTCCCGCACCTCGGACAGCCCTCGGGCCAAGGCACTGACCGAACCGATCGCCCCGGCGATCAGTAACAGCGACCCGCGCAACCGCGGTATCTCCAGCAGCACACCACCGGAGGCCATCGCGGCCAACGCGGCCAGTTCGTCCTCGGCTATGTCCCGGTCGGGGAACTCCGCTGGATGCGCGGCGAGTTCGCGGCGCAGCCGGGACACTGCGGTCCACAGCTCCGCCGTCCTCGGATCCCCGTCGCTGCCGGCCATCGTCCTCTGCCCCAAGCTCCGCAATACCGCCCCTCCCCTGACACGCCGTGGTGCGCGGGCCAGTAAACGCCACCCCGTGCGGTCGCGCCACAGCGCGGACCGAAATTCAGCCCTGTGGAAACGCCGCCGGAAACCCGCCACTCCTGCCATCGTCGGGTAAGCAGGACCTATGACGGACAACCGGGAGCTTCAGGCGGATGTCGCCGGGCTACTGCTCGCCGCCGGCGGGGGCAGACGGCTCGGCGGGCGACCCAAGGCACTGCTCCGACACCGGGGGCGGCCCCTGGTCGAGCACGCAGTCGGGGTGCTGCGCGCGGCCGGGTGCGGACGGATCCACGTGGTGCTGGGCGCACGATCGGACGAGGTGAGGGAGCACGCCGAACTGAGCGACTGCGTACTCGTGGACAACCCGGACTGGACGGAGGGCATGGGCAGCTCACTGCGCGCCGGGCTGGCATCGCTCGCCGGTACCGGCGCACGGGCAGCCTTGGTGAGCCTGGTGGACCAGCCCGGCATCGGGCCGGCGGCAGCCACCCGGGTGCTCGGCGCTTTCGAGGACGAGAAGACGCTGGCCTCGGCCGCCTACGACGGGGTACGCGGCCACCCCGTGCTGTTCGGCGCGGCGCACTGGAAGGGCATCACGGCGACTGCCACCGGGGACCGCGGCGCCCGCGCCTACCTGAAGGAGCACGCGGGGACAGTCAGACTCGTGGAATGTGCGGACGTGGCCGATCCGTACGACATCGACACCGAGGCCGATCTGGCCCACCTTGAGTGAACGCGGTGGCACCGAGCGCCACCTTTCCTCGACTCAGAGAATCTCGATATCAACAAACCATTGAAGTTCCACGATAAGGAAACTACTATCCACTAATCAGAAGCGCTCCGTCGTCCCGCGCTCGAATTCACTCACGCGGGGCACCTCCCGCCGCGAGCGCCGACCACCCTGTTCCTGCTTCTTGGCACCCGGTGCCACCGCTGAAGGAAGTGACAGCTCATGTCCGCACCAGCGCCGTCCCCGCTGGCCATCGTCGACGCCGAGCCCCTGCCCCGGCAGGAGGAGGTCCTCACGGACGCCGCGCTCACCTTCGTGGCGGAGCTGCACCGGCGGTTCACCCCGCGCCGTGACGAGCTCCTCGCCCGCCGGGCCGAGCGCCGCGCCGACATCGCCCGCACCTCCTCGCTCGACTTCCTCCCCGAAACGGCCGCGATCCGCGAGGACGACTCGTGGAGGGTCGCCCCGGCACCCGCCTCGCTGAACGACCGACGGGTGGAGATCACCGGTCCGACCGACCGCAAGATGACCATCAACGCGCTCAACTCGGGCGCACGGGTCTGGCTCGCCGACTTCGAGGACGCCTCCGCGCCCACCTGGGAGAACGTAGTCCTCGGCCAGCTCAACCTGATCGACGCCTACACCCGGAACATCGACTTCACGGACGAGCGCACCGGCAAGTCGTACGCTCTCCGGCCGAACGAGGAGCTGGCGACCGTCGTCATGCGCCCGCGCGGCTGGCACCTGACCGAGCGGCACCTCGTCGACGCCGACGGCCAACCGGTCCCCGGCGCCTTCGTGGACTTCGGCCTCTACTTCTTCCACAACGCCCAGCGCCTGCTGGACCTCGGCAAGGGCCCGTACTTCTATCTGCCGAAGACGGAGTCGCACCTCGAAGCCCGGCTGTGGAACGACGTGTTCATCTTCGCCCAGGACTACGTCGGCATCCCGCAGGGCACCATCCGCGCGACCGTCCTGATCGAGACGATCACCGCCGCGTACGAGATGGAGGAGATCCTCTACGAACTGCGCGACCACGCCTCGGGGCTCAATGCCGGCCGGTGGGACTACCTATTCTCCATCGTGAAGAACTTCCGTGACGGCGGGCCGAAGTTCGTCCTGCCGGACCGCAACGCGGTGACGATGACCGCCCCGTTCATGCGGGCGTACACCGAACTCCTCGTCCGCACCTGCCACAAGCGCGGCGCGCACGCGATCGGCGGCATGGCGGCCTTCATCCCGTCCCGCAAGGACCCGGAGGTGAACAAGGTCGCCTTCGAGAAGGTCCGCGCCGACAAGGACCGCGAGGCGGAGGACGGTTTCGACGGCTCCTGGGTCGCCCACCCCGACCTGGTGCCCATCGCCATGGAGTCCTTCGACAAGGTCCTCGGTGACAAGCCCAACCAGAAGGACCGGCTGCGCGAGGACGTGCACGTCGAAGCCGCGGACCTGACCGCCATCGACTCACTGGAGGCGAAGCCGACCTACAACGGCCTGGTCAACGCCGTTCAGGTGGGGATCCGTTACATCGAGGCCTGGCTGCGCGGACTCGGCGCGGTCGCCATCTTCAACCTGATGGAGGACGCGGCCACCGCCGAGATCTCCCGCTCGCAGATCTGGCAGTGGATCAACGCGGGCGTCGAGTTCGAGAACGGCGAGAAGGCCACGCCCGAGCTGGCCCGCAAGGTCGCCACCGAGGAACTCGCCGCCATCCGCGAGGAGGTCGGCGAGGACGCGTTCGCGGCCGGGCACTGGCAGGAGGCCCACGACCTGCTGCTGAAGGTGTCCCTCGACGCGGACTACGCCGACTTCCTCACCCTGCCCGCATACGAACAGCTACACGGCTGACGCCCGATGCGGCGCGGCCGGTGGCCCGGAGCCCTCTCCGGGCCACCGGCCGCGATCCGCGCGGTACACAGCGGCGACGCCGTCGGACCAGTGCCGCATGGGCATCGCGCTGCGCATCGGCCAACCCCAGGAGAAGCAGGTGGCCGCCCATGCCCTGGACGGCACCCCTGACCAGTTGTGCGCGGTGGCGAAGTCGGCTCCGGCACCGACGACGAGACGGCAGCACTGAGCAAGACCTGGGACGCCGACCTCCCCGCCGGGTTCACGAACAAGTCGTCGGACCGCAGGCAGGTGCGGCAGAAGTACGTACCGTTCAACAATCCACCATCCGGCTGCTCCAGCGCCGCATGGGGCGAGGCGCCGGACTTCTTCGACACGCTCGGCCTGACCACTCGACCTGACCAGGTGCACACCTGCGCCCAGAGCGCCGCCCAGCAATGGACGTACGCCCAGGGCACCGGCGCACTGAGGAACAGGGCCGGAAAACTGCTCCAGAAAGGGACACTCGTCAGGGAACACAGTCGACCGGCGACGGAGGACGACGATGAGCAAGGAGATCACGGCCTCCGACGAGTACGTCTGGACGACCCACACCGGACGTGCTGCGCCGGGCGGCGGGGACCGGCCGCCCAGGGTAGTCCCGCCGCAGCCGGTGGCCAGACCGAAGTGTTCCGTCCCGCCCATGGCGGTGGCAGCGCAGACGCGCCATGTCACCGGCACGGAATTAGGTCGTCAGGGCCGGTGCGCCGACATGCGGGGATTTGACGGTGGACCCCTATCAAGATCACTGGGCCTCACCCCAGGTGCACCGTCCCGTCGTGTTCCACCGCCGGCCTGCCGTGCAGATCGGGAACCTGCTTGAGCCAGTCCGGACGACCCCGCCTGGTCTTCGCCGCGCGGGCGGCCTGCTCCGCCGCCAGTTCCGCAGGGCTCGGGAAATCGGTGGGCAGCCACTGTGGGGAGAGCCGGACACGGGCCAGGAGATAGTCGGCGTAGGCGTCCCGGACGTCGTCGGGCGTGCCGGACCCGGCGTCCTCGGCCAGCCAGGCGTCCGGCACCTCGGCGACGATCCCACGCAGCAGAGCCCTGGTCACTCGGGGCGCCAGTTCGGCGTCGGCGGCCCGCACATCGGGGCCGTAGCGGCCAAGGGCATGCTGCCGGAAGTCATACCTCTTGCCGGGGTCCGTGGTGCCCCAACGATGGTGGAAGACGAGGGCGGCACCATGGTCGATGAGCCACAGGCGCGGCGGCGCGATGCCGAGCGTGGGCCAGACCATCAGGTTGGAGCTGTGGATCGTGCGGTCCACATTGACGGTCAGCGCATCCAGCCAGACGATCCGGCCCGCCTCCAGAGGGTCCACCGGGAAATCCTCCGCAACCTCGGGGGTGACGTCCCGGGCTCCCGGCAGATAGTCCATGCCGAGGTTCACCCCCGCGCTCGCAGTGTGCAGGCCCCGCACCTCGTGATGGGGCTCGCCGGCGGCGACGGCCGGGTCGAAGTGGACGAGGACCAGCTCCGGGAAGCGCAGGCCGAGCGCACGCGCGAGTTCACCGACGATCACTTCGGCGACCAGCGCCTTGTGTCCCTGCGCCGATCCGGTGAACTTCACGACGTAGGTGCCCAGGTCGTCGGCCTCTACAACGCCGGGGACCGAGCCGCCGGAACGGAGGGGTTCGATGTAGCGGGTGGCGGTGACCTCTCTCAGCATCTCCCAAGGCCCCGCAGCTTATTTTCCTTACATTCCATGACCCGCTCCAACTCCGTGTAATCTGGGGAAACCTCCCCGATCAGCCCTGGGGAGAATCTGGGGAGTTTCGACCGGCATGCTCATCTCCCCGCCTCCCCAGCAGTCCGTCAATGGCGCTGCGCCCCTTGCTTCCGGCCTCCGGCATGAAGTGAGCATAGTAACCAAGCGTGACAGCCGGAGAGGAGTGCCCGAGCCATCGCGCCAACGTCACGACGGGCTCCCCTGCCTCCAGCATGATCGAGGCGTAGGTGTGCCGCAGCACGTGGAAGCCGTCTTTCGGCGCCGCCTCCCACTGCCAGTCCTTCGCGCCCTTGACGCGCGGAGGAATGTCAATCCCCTCGCAGCGTGGAGACGATCTATGCGGCCAGTCCCTCGGTGAGGGTGGCCCGGTACTCGCGTTCGTAGTCGATCGGGCTTTTGAACCCGCACACGCTATGTAGCCGCCTGGTGTTGTAGAAGTCAGTGATCCAGGTGGCGATCTTGATGCGGGCCTCGGTGCGGGTGCGGAAGGTGTGCCGGTGGACGTACTCGACCTTCAGCACGCTGTTGAACGCCTCGCTCACGGCGTTGTCGAAGCAAGATCCGACTCGGCCCATGGACTGCACGACGCCCAGCTTGCGGCAGGCCCGCTTGAACTTCCGGGAGCAGTATTCGCTACCTCTGTCGGTGTGCATGATCACACCGCGGACGTCGCCGCCCCGGGTGGCCGCGGCCATGTTGAGTGAAGCCACCACCAGTTCGGCGTCGTGCCGGGCGCCCATCGCGTAGCCGAGCAGCCGACGGGAGAAAAGATCGATCACCGTTGCCAGGTAGAGCTTGCCCTCGCCGGTGTCGAACTCGGTCATGTCGCCTGCCCAGACGAGGTCGGGTTCCTCGGCGGTGAAGTCCCGGCGGACGAAGTCCGGGGCGGCCGGCCGCTTCCCTGGCCTGATCAGAGACCGGCGGCGCGTGACCTTCCGGCCCGCCAGCCCGAGCTCGGCCATCAGCTTCGCGACGGTGTTCACCGACACCCGCCAGCCCCGGCGTACCAGCTCGATGAACACCTTCGGCGAGCCGTAAGTGCCCCGGAGCAGCGGAAGATCTCCTCGATCTCCTCCACCAGGTGCTGCGGGCGCATCTCCCGCTCGGTCGGCGGTCAGTCGCGCCACTTGTAGCACCATGACTCCGATACCCCCAGAGCACGGCACGCGACGCGATGCAGTATCCCCTCCTCGGCCTTGCAGCTGCTGATCACCCCGACCGCCACAGCCGGGTCCGCCTCAGCTACTTCACCCACAAGGCCACGAATCGCTTGCACACATCACGCTCCATCTCCAGCTCGCGGATGCGTTTGTCCTTCTCCCCGGCCTCGGCCCGCAGCCGCTCCAGCTCCGCCCGCTCGCTCTCCCGCAGCCGACCACCAGAGGGCTCGGCCGCCGGCCGGTCCGCCGACGGCGACCCGTTGCGCCTTCTCGAACAGCCCCACCAACCTGATCAAGCCTCCTCGGGACGGTTCGGGAAGGGGGCTTGAGAACGCGGGAGGCGTAGCCGGCGGCGACCGCGTCGAACATGCCCATGTCCTGGTCCTCTATGCCCAGGCCGCGCAACCCGTTCGGGAACGGCATGACCCTGTACTCGTCCATCGTCTACGAGAGCGCGTCGAGCTTCTTCTGAACCACCTGGAGATACTGCCAAAGGCCGTGCAGTGACGTGCCGTTCATACCGCTAGACCGGACGTCACGGCACGCCCTGCGCACAGGCCCAAACCCCGTGAACCTATGCGGTCACAGCGCTACCCGGCCCATACCGTGTACACGGCACGAACTGCGGGCCGAACGGCTGGGATGTCTGCCCACTGTTCCCGGTAGCTGGCTCCGGGCGCCAGGGTGCTTGGGACGTTGTCGGATGATCCTGTGTCGCCGCCGACGATCTTCCCAGCCTTGTCGTAGAGAATCACCTGCTGGATGACATAGCCATTCACAGCCTTCTTCGTGCTGTTGGTGACCTTCACCGTCAGGTTGTAGGAGTAGGGCGTGTCGACGATGCCGTCGTCGGTGGTGCCCTTGCTCAGCTTGAGTTCACTGGTGGCGAGTGGCGTGGCGGAAGTGCCGGCGTACATGGCGTTGTCCGAAGGACTGACGGTGACCTTCGCTGGGGTCCCAGTAAGTTGGGTGACGCTGTCGCCGAGGTTGCCGAAGTAGTCGAAGCTGCCGCGGGCGGGGACAGCTGGCAGGGTTTCGGTGTCGGATCCGATGATGGTGCCGCTCTTGTCGAGCGCGCGCGCATCGAGGCTGACTGAGGCCGGAGAGGCACCGGGGTTCGAGACGCGGGCAACGTACCAGACCGCAGTCGTGCCCATCCCCTTGTCGGTGTGGGTCCACAACAGACGCACGCTCGCCTTCGGTGCAGGGTTGCTCGACGAGTCGACGGCTGCCGTCGCGGTGTCATGTGAGATCGCGTCGTGTTGGGTGCCGCTGCTGCATCCGGTGAGCAGAACACCGGCGGTCAAAGCGGCGGCCAGACTGATGCTGCGTCTCACGTGATTCCCCCAGTACCAATACGAGTTCGCTGGATAGTCCCATCAGCCACATGGTGGGTCAACTGATCAGTTGAGGCCGTAGTAGACGTCGGACTGCTCACGAGCACCGATCTGTGGCGCACTGCCCGCGAGTTGCGGTGCGCGGGGTCCGCGTGAGCGCCAAGGCGAGGGCCGGTCACGGCCGCCACGTACACGAGCGGGTCGACGACCGCGTTCACGGCTTCCTGCCTTCCGGAGCTGCTTCGCCGTCGAGTCCGTCATAGTGGTCGCACAGGGCTTTGGCGGAGCGGGCCAACTTCCGTGCCACGGCAACGCGGACAGCCGGTGTGCCGCCGTCCCCCAGCCGAAGTTTCCCAGCCGCCTCGCCGACACAAGCGAGCGCACAGTACCGCGGGATGCTCCCCTTCGGCAGCCGCGAGGCCTTCGCCTCGACCTCGGGGATCAGGACCGCCAGCTGCCCCCTCAGCAGCATGGTGAGCGTGTCCAACCCCGTGGGGACCGCTGGCAGCGCCTCCGGGACGTCGTCCGGACCGAGCAGGAGGCGCACGGTCTCGCGCGTCGTCTCAATGTCCACCGGAGCCGCGTCGACGTCTCGGTTCATCGTGGTGCTCACCCGCGCACCGCCCGTCCGGCCCGGCAGCCCAGGCAGCCGCACTGCGGGAATGCCGTGCTGAACAGAGGAGGAATGGGCTGGTTCCCGGGGATGATGGTGAGCGTGCCCCGGTCCCGGGTGACGGTGCCGTAGCGGTCCACCGTGTAGACCCGCATCGTCATGCCGCCCTGTGGGCTGGTTGCGGGTGAGGCTGTACGGTTCGTCATGTCGACGCTCCTACGTAGCGTTGGCCATGCCCCGGGAGGTGTCTCACCACCTCGCCGGGGTCCGACGCTTCGACCGTAGGGGCGTCCTTCGACGACCGCCGACCGTAATTCGGTCGCTACGCTCAGGCAGCGAGAAGGCCTACCTTCTCGGCCAGTTCTGCCGCGCGACGCCGACGTGGTGCCTGAGTGGACTCGATACTCTCCAAGAGGATCGTCTTCGCGTACCCGTTGTATCGGATCGTCTCCGGTGCGGCTTCGAACGCCTTACCCAGCGACGCCAGCGCCGCATCCGGCTGGCCATCCAACTGGAATCCCCGGGCCTCCTCGATCCTGTGCCGGGCCCGGCGCGGCCTGGACTCGATGACGTAATCGTCGGCACGGGCCGCTTGCCGAACGGACTCGCCACCCTGGCGCAGCTCGACTGCCACGGTGACCGCGTGGGCGCCCATCACAGCGCGTGAGAACGAGGTGACGGGGTGGTAGTAGTCGGCCGGCAGCCGGGTGGCCATGTCGTTCGCCTTGTCCCAGTGCCGCCATGCCGTGCCGGTCTCCAGGCGGCGCGCCGCGGTGTACCCGAGTTCGAACTGCAAGGCGCCTGCGATGGCAAGGACATCGTCGCTCGCGTCGGGCAGCAAGGGTTCCAGGTAGCGGACGGCTTCCAGGTTGACGGCGTCCGCAGCATCGTAGTGGCGGGGGCCGGTATCGCGATGCGCCTGTGCCAGGAGCCAGGCCGCCACACCGATCGTGTGCGGGTCCTCGCTGTCCTGGGCGGCAACCATGCCCCGCTCAGCCACGCGCCACAGCAAGGAGCTGTCGGGTTGGTAGGCGATGAAGAACTGCGAGAGCGAGTACGTCTGGGCGAGGAGGGCCTGCGTCCGTCGCCGTTCCGCGGCGCTGTCGGCCTGCCGTACGAGGGCCTGGGCGTCCCGGATCAGGTCGGGCAGCAGCTTGCCGATGGCCTCCCTGTGATTCTTCGACGCATGCCGGGCCTTCCACGCGGCGTGCATCCGAGCCTCCAGGTGCGCAACGGGTGGCGGTTCCACGACGGTGGTGAGTGGAAACGAGTCGATCGCGGCCTTCACGGCTGCGAGCCGCGGGTGCCCCGGGCCGACGAATAGTGCCACCTGTGCCTCCGGCCTGCCCGTGAGGTCGGCCAGGTCACGGACCCGGAGAATCTCAGCGATGCGGAGCACTGATTCCAGGCCTGGTGCTTTCTGCTGGCCATTCTCGATCTTGCGGTAGGTATGCGGCGAGACACCAAGGAGATCAGCGACCTGGGTTTGGGTCATCCCTCGACGCTCACGCAGGATCTGCACTCTCTGACCAAACCTCAGCGGATCGGCGCACGGGTCCGGGGTAACATCTGAGGACATCACGGCCTTGCCCCTCCTAGCAGCTTCGTCACTGCCAGAGTAGGGGGCAGGGCCGGTTTCATGTGAGCGTCCGGCACTCACGGACGGCCAGCGCAAGCCGCAGCAGCCGAACTCCACACACGAGCAAGTAACCCCAGCGCATGGGCCCTTCGACGGACCGCGCGGTCGAGGCTGCGCCGTCCATGGCGTCCCCGTGCGTGTTCCGACGATGGACTTGGCCGACGTAGCGATCGCAGCGGTGCCGCCCATGGGTCAAAAGTGTTCCACCGAGGGCGAGATGGGCCAGGCCAGCCTAGCGGTGGTCAGTCATCCAGTCATGTTCATGGCCGTACCGGCCCCTGGCCAACTCGGTGAGGTGTATCGACGACCCGGCCACCGTGGTGCGATCGTGCCGCACCACGGTTCTGTGGCCGGTCGGCGTCCGGTCGGTGCTCGGTCCGGCCCGGGTGCACGGGCCGGGAGGAGCGACGGCACATGTGCGGTTCAGGCCGCTTGGTCCGCGGGCGCGTGGGCGAGCGCGGAGGGGCTGAGCCGTCCCACGATCGCCGGTGCCTGCCGGACGAGTTCGTCGTTGCGCAGTGCCTCGACCATGAACAGGGCGAAGTCCACACGGCGCGTCAGGTTGCTCGCCAGGACCGGGTCGCCCACGTGCCGGCTCCAGACGGGCAGCCCCTGGCTCTCGCCCTCCTCCAGGTCGCTGCCGCGCACCACGGTCCAGCGGGTGTCGCTGGCGAAGATCCTGCGGCACGCCTCCACCTGGTCGTCCAGGTCCACGAGCCTGGCGAGCTTCGCCAGCCGTCCGAAGGCCGCCACGAACGCCCTGAGTCTGAGCGGGTACACGTCCTTGCCGTCGCGCGTGATGTGCCACCCGCAGGAGAAGACCAGCCGGGCGTCCGGAGCGGCGTGGTCGAGTACGGCCTGGGCCGTGCCGGAGGCGTAGTGGTTCATCCCCCAAGGAGCCAGCACGGTGAGCACCGCGTCGCACCCGTCGACGGCCCGTGCGATCACCGCCCGGTCGTCGGTCGCCCCGGGCACGACCGTGATGCGGCCCTCGAACTCGGCGAGTTTGCCCACGCTCTGCTCCCGGCAGACGCCCACCACCTCGTAGCCCCGCTCCAGCGCGTGCCGGACCATGTAGCGCCCGAGCCTGCCGGACGCTCCGACGATGCAGACCTTCCTCGGTGTGCCCGCTGTGCGAGCACCGTCCCGCCTCACCGGATCCACGTGTTCCTCCTGGGTTGTCGTCCGACACGCTGTCCTTACGTTGTAAGGCTACCTTACGCGGTAAGGTGATCAAGGGCTCTGAACCGCCTTTCGAGAATCCAAGCGAAGGGAACGCCATTGGCCGCCCGTGAATCCCGCACCCCGGCACGCCACCGGGACCAGCCGCTGAGCAGGCAGTCGGTGCTCCGCGCGGCGGTGGACCTGGCCGACGAGGCGGGCGTGGGCGCGTTGACCATGCGCAGGCTCGCCGAGCGCCTCGGCGTCGAGGCCATGTCGCTGTACCACCACGTGGCCAACAAGGAGGCGATCCTCGACGGCATGGTCGACGCGGTCTTCGACGAGGTCGACCTCCCGCCGGCCGGGCTCGACTGGAAGGCCGCCATGCGGCAGCGGGCGGTCTCGATGCGCGCCGCACTCGCCCGTCACCCCTGGGCGATCGGCCTCATGGAGTCGCGCGCCAACCCCGGTCCGGGGACGCTGCGCCACCACGACGCGGTCATCGGCGCCCTGCGGTCGGGCGGCTTCGGCGTCGCGGGTGCGGCGCACGCGTTCTCGGTGCTGGACAGCTACGTCTACGGATTCGCGCTGCAGGAGACCAGCCTGCCGTTCGAGTCGTCCGGCGGCGATCTCGACGAACTGGCCGAGGCCGTCCTGGGCACGATGTCCCCCGGCGACTTCCCGCACCTCACCGAGATGATCGTCGGCCACACCATGAAGCCCGGATACGCCTACGCCGACGAGTTCGCCATCGGCCTCGACCTGATCCTCGACGGCCTGGAACTGCGGCGCGCCCTCTGGCAGTGACGGCTCCGGCCATGGCCCGCGGTCACTCGGTGTGCTGTCCGCGGTTCGGTGACCGGATGGCCTGCGCCCCGCCGCCCATGGCGACGGCAGCCGGCGGATGGCAGGACACACGTCGGCAGGACACACGTCGGCGGCAGGGCGCGGGCCGGGTGCGAGCGCGGGCCGGCGGCAGAACGCGGACGAACAGGGACCGGCAGCAGGGGGCGGCCGGACAGGGACAGGTCAGGCACCGGCCAGGGACAGGTCAGGCACCGGCCAGGGGATTCGGCACGGGCTGGTAGCGGGCGTCCGCGCCGTCCGCGCCCGTCCAGCGCAGCAGCAGGTTGGTCTTGCCGGGGAGGGTGGGCGAGGCCAGCAGGGCCGGGATCTCGGGCAGGTCGTGCCGGGCGAGTTCACGGCGGACGGCGGGCCACGGATCCAGGCCGGGGTGGTCTTCGGCGAGAGTGGCCGCGATCTCGCTGAGGTGGTTGACGACCAGGCAGTACACCAGTCGCTCCCAGCCGGCGGCGCGCGAGACGTCCGTCAGCAGCTTGGCCCCCTCGGCGTCCCGGAACAGTGCCTGCACGGGCGTACCGGCGGCGTCCACGGCGACGAGGGTGTTCTGCAGATGGGCCTCCAGGACGACCCCGTGGTCGCTGAACGCGGTCAGGGCGGGCGGGACGACCTGCCGCAGGTACGCCTCCCACCAGGCCAGGGGATCGGCCGCGGTGGCATGCGGGCTGCCGTCGAAGCCCTCCGCGAGGCTCGCGGCGAGCAACGCGGTGGCGCCCGGCAGTAGATGGCCGTGCAGGCCGTCCCGGACGAGGACGGCGAGTTCCTCGAAGGCGAAGGCGGCCGTGCGGTAGCCCCGGTCGCTCAGCCAGGACGCGGGCACGGACGGTCCCATGGTGGCGAAGGCTTGCTGGACGGTGGTGTCGGTCCGGCGCAGTTTCCGCAGGTCGTGCCGCCACAGCCGGCGGATGTCGTTCGTGATGCGGACGTCCAGGCTGAACTTCAGGAACAGATCGCGCCGGGGCTCGTACACCGTGCGGACCGCCGCCGTGGGCCAGGCGGGGTAGGGGGTGGTGCCGAGCCGGAGCAGGCGGCCGTCGGCGAAGGCGGGGGCGAGTTCGCGGGCGACGAGGCCGAGTTGCCAGGGATGCGCGGGCAGCAGCCGGTAGCCGGGCGGTGCCGAGCCGAGGGCGTCCAGTGCGCTGGTGTCGCCCTCCTCGGCCACCTGGTCCTCGCGAACGCCCAGCAGCGCCAGCGGGAAGCACGCATGGGCCTCGGGGGCGTAGGGCAGCCAGGAGCCGACCGGGCCGCCTCCGCGGGCCTTGGGGGCCGGGTGGTAGGGGTGGCCGGTGAGCAGGGACTGCTCGGAGTACAGGTACGCGTTCCTGGGCGGCGTCGCCTGTGCGCGGGCGGCGAGCAGGGCGGCGACGGCGTCCCGAGAGTCGATCATCTCGGCGGGCAGGTCGCCGCCCGGCAGTCCGGTGTGCCGGCGCATTTCCTCGGCGACGAGTTTGACCAGTTCGGTGTGGCCGACCCGGTGCCAGGTGCCGGCCGCGTGCAGCTCGGGGTCGGCGGGGCGCCGCCCGGGGCGCACGCGCAGCAGTCGCCCGCTCGGCAGCCGGTGGATACGCCGCTCGCCGGCTTCCGGGAGGGGCTCGGCCACCTCGCGCAAGAGACAGTTGAGCAGGGGCGCGGCCGCGTAAGCGTCGGCGCGTCGCCCGACGGAGCCGCTGGACGGCGGGCCGGCAGTGCCGGTGGAGGGATGGAGGTCCACACGATCCATTCAGTGTTCGGCCGGGCCGGTCCCTGCCCGGGTCATTCCTTGTCCTTGGCCGGTCCCCACCCGGGTCGGTCTTCGGCCTGGTGGCGTTCCTGCCCGGGTCGGTGTCGGTCCTTGTCCTGGCCGGTTGCTGCCCGGGTCGGCTTCTGACCTCGCCGGTCTCTGCTGAGGTCGTCTTTGACCGGGTCCCGTCGCGATCAGTATGTCTGCCGTCCCCCACAATCGTGCCCGCTGCCGTACCCGTACCCGTACCCGAGGAGCCGATGGTGTACCGTCCGTTGACCACCGAGGCCGAGGTCGCCCGGGAACTGGCCGGTATCCGGCCCGGTTTGCTTCCCGGGTACACAGCCGAACTACCAGGGGCGCGCGCCGCCGTGCTGACCCGTCTGTGGCGGGCGCTCGCCCATGAGCCGCTGCCGTGGGTCACCCGGAGGTTTGGGGGGACAGGCGGTCTCGCCCTGCTGCTCGACGACGGCCGGGCCCTGCACGGACCGGCCTCGGATCCCTACGCGACCGGCGCGCACGTCAACGACCTACGTTTGGACGGTGTGCCCTACGACGATCCGGCGCTGCTGGTGGCGGACCTCGCGGTGCCGCACGCAGCCGGGTTCTCGGCCGAACTCGCGCACAGTGTGGTGTCGTTGGCGCTGTCGCGGGCGGACGCGGTTCACCCGGAGGAGTGGCCCGCTCAGGACTGGCAATGGGAGCAGCGGGTGATCGACGGGCACCCGTTCCACCCCAACTGCCGTGCCCGGACCGACTTCTCGGTGTCGGACCAGTTGGCGTACGGGCCGGAGCACCGGCCGGTGGTGGAGCTGGGCACGGTACCGGTGCGGGCGGACCAGTGCCTGGTGTCGGGTTCCTGGCCGGGTGAACTGCGTGACGGAGGGCACCTGTTGCTGCCCGTGCATCCCTGGCAGGCAGAACATGTGCTCAAACGGTCCAGCCGTCCGTGGCGCACGGCCCGTCCTCTGCTGTCCCTGCGCACCCTCGCGCCGACCGACGGCGGCCCGCACGTGAAGACGGCGCTGAGCACCCGGCTGACCTCCTCGGTCCGGGACATCTCCGGGTACTCGGTCCGAGCGTCCGCGGACCTCTCGGCTCTCGGAGCCGCGCTGGCCGCCCGCACAGACGGACTCCTGCACGTCACGCACACGTTGGGGGCGGTGTCCGCCCACTCGCCGGACCTGGCCGCACTGCTCAGGGAGTCGCCCGAGGTGTACGCGGCACCGGGCGAGCGGGTCCTGCCGGTGGCCGCGCTCACCACCACGGCCCTCCCCTCCTCCCCCGCCTGGCTCGCGGCCTTCACGCGCCTTGCGCTCACCGTCGGCCTGCGTCTGCTGGAACTGGGCGTGGCGCTGGAGGCGCACGGCCAGAATCTCCTGGTGATCCTGTCGGCCGGTGGTGAACCCGTGCGCCTGGTCTACCGCGACCTGGCCGATATCCGGATCAGTCCCGCCCGTCTGGCCCACCACGGCTTGACCCCGCCGGACCTCACGGGCCGTCTGATCACCGACGACGAAACCGCCTTGCGGCGCAAGCTGTTCGGCTCTCTGGTGGCGGGCGCCCTGGCCGGCACCGCTGGTTCGGGTCCGGCTCTCGGCGCGGCCCTGGAGTCCGCCGTGCCGGACCTGCCGGACACCGCGGATCTGCGGGCACTGCGCGAAGACCCGCTGCCCGCCAAGGCGCTGACCCTGATGCGTTTGTCCCCGGACAGTCCCGGTGACCTGTGGACCTCGCTGCCCAACCCGCTCGTTTTGGAGCGCGGCCCGTCCGGTCAATAGGATCCGGCGATGATCAGAAGACAACGGCTGGTGGCGGGAGTCTGCGCTCTGCTCGCCGCCCTGACGGCGGGACTCGCGTTCCCGTCCTCGGCTGTGGCCGACGAGACGGAACAGGCGGCTCCCAAGGTCGAA
This sequence comes from Streptomyces pluripotens, assembly GCF_000802245.2. Classification (NCBI taxonomy): domain Bacteria; kingdom Bacillati; phylum Actinomycetota; class Actinomycetes; order Kitasatosporales; family Streptomycetaceae; genus Streptomyces; species Streptomyces pluripotens. Next base: position 6,179,340 of record NZ_CP021080.1, on the reverse strand, counting down.
CTCGTGCTGGACGTCAGCGGTTCCATGCGCACCAGGGACATCGACGGTGGTTCCCGAATGGCCGCGGCGAAGCAGGCGTTCAACGAGGTGCTCGACGCGACTCCCAAGGAGGTCCAGCTCGGCATCCGCACCCTGGGCGCCAACTACCACGGCAACGACCGCAAAGAGGGCTGCAAGGACACCGCCCAGCTCTACCCGGTCGGCCCGCTGAACCGGACCGATGCGAAGGCGGCGGTGGCCACGCTGGCGCCGACCGGTTGGACGCCGATCGGGCCCGCGCTGCTGAAGGCGGCGGACGATCTGCGCGGCGGTGACGGTACCCGCCGTATCGTCCTGATCAGCGACGGCGAGGACACCTGCCAGCCGCTCGATCCGTGCGAAGTGGCCCGGGAGATAGCCGCCAAGGGCATCGGGCTGACCATCGACACCCTTGGTCTGGTGCCGGACGCCAAGACGCGCGATCAGCTCAGCTGCATCGCGGACGCGACCGGCGGGACCTACACCTCCGTGCAGCACAAGGAGGAACTGACCGACCGAGTGGGGCAGTTGGTGGATCGTGCGGCCGATCCAGTGGTCACGCCGGTGGCCGCCGAGGGAGCCGACCGGTGCGAGAAGGCGCCGATGCTCACGTCGGGGCTGTACACCGACCGTGAGGAGTTCGGGCAGCAGCGCTGGTACAAGGTGGAGGTCAACCCCGGCCAGGAGCTGCGCGCCTCGGTGAGCGTGGCGGACGACCGGGCCGTCAACCCCCAGTATGGTGTGCTGTTGAGGGCGGTGACCGTGCACGGGCGTGAGATCGTGCGCGGTGAGGCCGGCGGCACCGGCCGTACGGACGTCATCTCGACCGGCCTGCGCTACCCGCGGCCGAAGAGCGACGACGACGCGGCGACCGCGGAGACGGTGTGTCTGCAGGTCACCCAGTCGTTCTCGGCTGCTTCGGAGGTGAAGACGACGCCGGGTCTGCCGCTGGAGCTGACCGTGGACGTGGTGGACGGACCGTCCGGTCACCACGACGTGGCCTCGTTCGGGCTCGGGCGCGGCTGGTGGCTGCTCGGCGCACTGGTGCTGGCCGGCTTCCTGGCAGGTCTGCTGTGGGGGTGGCTGTCACGCTGGCGGGTCGCGGTCTGGAGGACGAACTGATGCGTATGACACGTGTGTGGGGCGCTGCGCTCCTGGCGCTCGGCCTGGCCGCGGGGCCGGCCGTTGCCGATTCCTCTCCGTCCCCGAGTGCCTCCGGCGACGGCACGGCACCCACTCGGGCGGGCACCTCCTTCCGTACGGCGACGGAGATCGAACAGGGGCAGCAGGCCACCGCGTCCGGGTCCACCGGTGACTATCTGTACTGGTCGTTCCCCGCGGACATCGGGCAGCGGCCCACCGTCAAGGCGACGGTGAAGTTGCCCGGGAACCACGGGTCGCAGACCTGGCAGGTCGATGTGTACGACGGGCTGCGGCGCCGCCAGTCCTGCCAGTACGGCGCGGCGACGCGCACCGTCGCGCAGGGCGCTGCCACGGTCGAGCTGGCCTGTGTGCTGCGCACGGTGCGCAGTTGGTCGGAGCCGTGGGCCAACGACCCGTTGCCGGGTACGTACTACGTCCGGCTGACCGTGGTGGACCTCGGCGCCTCCGATCTCGGACAGCCGGTGAGCACCGAGGTGCGCGTCGACTCCAAGGACATCGGCGGCGCAGCCGCTGTGGACGGCTCGTTGGCCAAGCCGCTCGTCCCGGGCATCGCGGTCAAGTCCGGCGAGAAGAAGGACGGTTCGACACCGGCGGTGTTGTCCAGCTTCGGCTCCGACGACGGCTGGTCCGCCGGCTGGTGGTCCAGCCGCTGGGTGTGGACCGCGATCGGTGGCGTGCTGGCCGCGCTCGCCGGTATCGGCGGGTACGCGCTGACGCGTGGCTCGGGACGGCCCTCACGGGTGCCACCGGGCGCCTGACGATTGCCGCACCGCACGACGTCGGGACACCGACGCGCCGTGTGGGTGAGCCGTACGGCTCACCGGTCCCCCGGGAAGGCCCGCCGCTCCGGCGGGCCTTCGCTCGTGTCAGGCCTCGCACAGCGCCTTCGCGAACGCGCTGTCGCCGGTCACCGTGACGCGTCCGGCCCGGACGGCCGCGGTGAGGTCCAGTTCCCCGCGTGCCACGGCTTCGCACGTCCCCGCATCCAGGTCGAGTCGCGCGTCGGCCTCGCCGGGCGCGGGACCGTCGCCGTACACCGGTCCGTCCGCGCTGCCGACCCGCAGATGGAACTCTCCCGACTCCAGTCGGACTTCGACCAGTCCCGCGCCGGCCCCCTCATCGGCCAGGGCACGCAGCAACGGCAGTGCGAACCAGTGTGCGCGCACCGCGTCGGTCGGCCGTCGCTCCCCGAGTTCGGCCTCGCCCCATGCCCCCAAGGCCTGCAGCACGGGCAGCAAGGCTGTTCCCCGTGGGGTGAGTTCGTACACCTGCACGACTCCCGGCGGCGGCAGTCGGCGGCGGGTGGCGAGTCCGTCGCGTTCCATGTCCTTCAGCCGGGAGGCGAGCACGTCCGTGCTCACACCGGGCAGGTCCGCGTGCAGGTCCGTGTAACGGCGGGGGCCCGCGAGTAGCTCCCGGACGATCAGCAGGGTCCAGCGGTCGCCCACGAGGTCCAGGGCGCGGGCCGCGGGACAGTACTGGTCGTAGCTTCGGCGAGGTGGCATGCGACGCAGTCTAGACAAGTTGTTGGACTTTCCAAGCTCTCACTTGGTAAAACCAAGCACCACGAGTTTCCGGAGGGACGCATGGAGTTCCGACAGTCGAACAAGCTCAGCGAGGTCTGCTACGAGATCCGCGGCCCGGTGATCGAGCACGCCAACGCGCTGGAGGAGGCGGGGCACAGCGTGCTCCGGCTGAACACCGGCAACCCCGCGGCCTTCGGCTTCGAGGCACCGGAGGAAATCGTCCAGGACATGATCCGGATGCTGCCGCAGGCGCACGGCTATACGGACTCGCGCGGCATCCTCTCCGCCCGCCGCGCGGTCGCCCAGCGCTATCAGAACCTGGGCCTCGACGTCGGCGTGGAAGACGTCTACCTGGGCAACGGCGTCTCGGAGCTGGTCTCCATGGCCGTACAGGCCCTGGTCGAGGACGGTGACGAAATCCTCGTCCCTGCACCGGACTTCCCTCTCTGGACGGCCACGACGACCCTGTCCGGCGGACGCGCGGTCCACTACGTGTGCGACGAACAGGCCGACTGGAACCCGGACCTGGCCGACATGGCGTCGAAGATCACGGACCGTACCAAGGCCGTGGTCATCATCAACCCCAACAACCCCACCGGCGCGGTCTACCCCAAGGAGGTCGTCGAAGGCATCCTGGACCTGGCCCGCCAGCACGGGCTGATGGTGTTCGCCGACGAGATCTACGACCAGATCCTCTACGACGACGCGGTCCACCACTCCGCCGCCGCGCTCGCCCCCGACCTGGTCGTGCTCACCTTCTGCGGCCTGTCGAAGACGTACCGGGTGGCAGGCTTCCGCTCCGGCTGGCTGGTCGTCACGGGCCCCAGGCAGCATGCGAAGGACTACCTGGAGGGTCTGACCATGCTGGCCTCCATGCGCCTGTGCGCCAACGCACCCGCCCAGTACGCGATCCAGGCCGCGCTGGGCGGACGCCAGTCCATCCGCGACCTCACCCTGCCCGGGGGGCGGTTGCACGAGCAGCGGAACACCGCCTGGCAGAAGCTCAACGAGATCCCCGGCGTGAGCTGCGTGAAGCCCAGGGGAGCCCTCTACGCGTTCCCGCGCATCGATCCCACGGTGCACCGGATCCACGACGACGAAAGGTTCGTCCTCGACCTTCTCCTCCGCGAGAAGATCCAGGTCGTCCAGGGCACGGGTTTCAACTGGCCCTCCCCCGATCACTTCCGCATCCTGACGTTGCCGCACGCGGACGACTTGGAAGCGGCGATCGGCAGGATCGGGCGGTTCCTCAGCGGGTACCGGCAGTAGTCCCTCCGCACGCCGGCACGCGGATCACCCCGCACGGCCGGAGGACTTCGCGCAGGACGTGCCGCACGCGCCGCCGGCGCACGCCTGACTAGTGGCACACCGGTCGGGCGGCTGCTCGCTGCTCCTGCCGGGCCTCGGCCTTCCGTGTCGGCCGGTACGGCGGGGCCCGGTCCCGGCTCATGTGGTCGTCCGGGCGCGTACCGGGCCGTGTGCAGCTGGTCCCCGGTCCCTCGCGGCGCTCACAGCACCGTTCGTCCTCCCCGGTGTGGCCCCGACGGGACACCGGCCGTCCGGCGCAGCCCGTTCTGCGGACCACGGCCGGCCTGTGACACCGTGCTGGCAGGCGAGCTGGAAGGGCTTCGACGTGGGTGACCTCTTTCTGGTCCGGCACGGTGAGACCGAGTGGTCACGGTCCGGACGACACACCGGCTGGACGGACGTACCGCTCACCGAGCACGGTCGGGACGAGGCGAGGCGCCTGGTCCCGTTGATCCGCTCGCACCGGATCGGGGCGGCGTTCGTCAGCCCGCTGCAGCGGGCCCGCGAGACCGCCCAGCTCATCGGGATCCACGACGCACGGGTGGACACCGACCTGCGCGAGTGGGACTACGGCGGGTACGAGGGCGTGACCACCACGGAGATCCACCGGCGCAGGCCCGGCTGGTTCTTGTTCACGGACGGGGTCCTACCCGGGCCCCCAGAGCATCCGGGCGAGAGCGTGGAGCAGGTCGGGGAACGCGCCGACCGGATGCTGGACAAGGCCGACGCGGCCCTCGCCAACACCGAGGGCGTGGTCGTCTTGATCGCCCACGGCCACTTCCTGCGCGTGCTCACCGCCCGTCGCCTGGGACTGCAGCCGGATCACGGGGCGCTGTTCCAACTGGCGACGGGGACGTTGTGCCGGCTCAGCACGGAGCACGGGCGGCCGGTGGTGGCGGGGTGGAACATTCGGCCACCGCAGTAACCCATCGCCGCTGGCCGCACGGCCGTTCCCGGGTGGTACGACCGGATGTGGGCGGCACAGCACAGCCGAATGCGAGTGGTGCAGCCGGATACGGGCACCAGCCCGGTTCGTCACGAACCGGCCCTCCGCGACACCCGGGTGGCGGCGCGCCGTCCCCCCGCGGGGACCTTCCCCACCGGTACCGAACGACATGCCCCGCCCCGTCACTGTCAGACGCGGGCCGTACCCTGCGAAGGGGCCGTCTCCCCGGCTGCGCCCGTCCAGCCGGGGCTCCCGGAAGGAGCGAGCCGTGACCCGAGCACCGACCGCCGCCCAGCGGCAGGTGATCGATGCCGCCGACCCGGTCACCGGCCGGCTGCGCGGTACTCAGGCTCAGCTCGCGGCACTGGTCAAGCGGGGGCTCGCCTTCCGGCACCCACGGCCGCCGCACGACCACTTCCTCACCCCGGCCGGGCACCGCATGCGCGAGGCGGTACCCGAACCACAGGTGCCCACGCCGTCCACCGGGGTGTTCACGCCCCGCGTCGGAGGTGAGGAGGGGGCTCCCCTGGCCGGTCCGGCGCGGCTGCGCGAGGTGCACAGCGCCTGGCAGGGGCTGCTGGAACTACGCCGGATGACCCACCCCGACGGCGCGGTGGACCGGCCGTGCGGCTGGGAGCGTACGCATCTGGTGCAGGCCGCGGCGCTCGCCCTGGAGGCGGCCGGACACCGTCCGGCGGGAGGTGACGCGGACGGCTACCGGGTACGCGCGACCGCGCAACCGGAGGCGGTGGCCGTATACGCGCCGGACCCGGGCACCCTGGCGGCCTGCGGGGCCACGCTGGAGCGAGCGGGCTGGCAGGCGGGTGAGTACACCGAACCGCGGACGAGGGTGCGGTACCTGCTGGCCTCGCCGCGCCGGGTGTGAACGGCATGTCAGGATCAGCGGGTCAGTGCGTCCTACAGCAGAAGTCCGACACCAGAAGTCCTACCCGACAAGCCGTACACGACAAGGGGACATCGTGAGCGAGCCGTTTTCCGTGCACGTGACCGTCCGCGGATACGAGACAGACGTCCAGGGCCACCTCAACCAGGCGGTGTACATCAACTACGCGGAGCACGCCCGCTGGTCGCTCCTGCGGGCAGCCGGGGTGACCCAGACCGGGCTGATCGCCCAGGGCGTGGGCCCGGTGGCGCTGGAAACGACGATTCGCTACCGGCGGGAACTGCTCGCCGGTGACGAGGTCGACGTGACGTGCGCGTTCGAATGGGGTGGTGGCAAAACCTTCCGCATCCGCCAGGAGGTGCGCAGGGCGGACGGCACGGTGGCGGCCGAGATCACCGCGGTCGCCGGGCTGATGGACCTCAAGGAGAGAAAGTTGATCGCCGATCCGGGCAAGGTGTTCAAGGAACTGGCGGCCGATCCAGCCCCCTTCGGTCTGTAGCCGCCCCCGGGCACGGCCTGGGGCCGGGGACAGACGGTGTGCCACGACGGGTCAGGGCGATTCGCGTTCGCCTCCCCTCTCCCTGCCCGTTTCTACCCGGCCCCGCCCGGCTCCGCCTTGCCCCGACCAGCCCCGACCGCTTCAGTGTGCGGCGGCGATCTCCTCCCCCGCCTCCACGGGACGGGTGGCGTCCTGTGCCTCGCGGCCCTTGCCCAGGTGGTTGAAGAGCAGGTTGAGGACCACGGCGGCCACGCAGCCGGTCGAGATGCCCGAGTCCAGGACGATCTTCGCGGTCTCGGGGAAGGAGTGGTAGAACGCAGGTGCGGTGATCGGGATCATCCCGACGGCCAGGGAGACGGCCACGGTCAGGATGTTGCCGTCCCGGTCGAGGCCGGCCCGCACCAGGGTCTGGATGCCACTCGCGGCGACCGAGCCGAACAGCACGACGCCGGCGCCGCCGAGCACGGGTCGGGGCACGACCGCGATGAGCGAGGCGGCCATCGGGCACAGGCCCATCAAGACCAGGAAGCCGCCGGCGGTGGCGACGACGTACCGGCTGCGGATCCGTGTCATCGCCACCAGACCGATGTTCTGGGCGAAGGCGCTGCACATGAAGCCGTTGAAGAGCGGGCTGAGCGCGGAGCCGAGGGTGTCGGCGCGCAGGCCGGCCGCGATGGTCCTCTCGTCCGCGGGGCGTTCGACGATCTCGCCCAACGCCAGGATGTCGGCGGTGGACTCGGTCATCGACACCACCATCACCACGCACAGCGAGAGGATGGCGGCCGGCCGGAACTGGGGGGTGCCGAAGTGGAACGGGGTCGGGAAGCCCACCACGTCGGCGTGCGCGACGGGGCCGAAGTCGGTGACGCCGAAGGGTACGGCGAGGAGCGTACCGGCGATCAGGCCGAGCAGGACGGCGATCTGCTTGACGAAACCGCGGGTGAAGCGGCGCAACAGCAGAACGATGGCCAAGGTGACGCCGGCGAGGGTGAGATAGGTGACCGAACCGTAGTCACCGGCCTTCGGGTCGGGTCCCTGGGCCCAGCCGAAGGCGACCGGCAGCAGCGACACGCCGATCAGGGTGATGACGGAGCCGGTGACGACCGGGGGGAAGAAACGGACCGCCTTGCTGAAGAAGGGGGCGGCCAGGAAGCCGAGGAGGCCAGCGACGACGACCGCGCCGAAGATGACCGGCAGGGCGTCGGACTTGTCCCGGGTGGAGGCGACGACGGCGGTCATGGGGGCTACCCCGGCGAACGTGACGCCGTTGACGAAGGGCAGCCGGGCGCCGATCTTCCAGACGCCCAGGGTCTGGAGAAGGGTGGCGAGGCCGGCGGTGAACAAGCAGGCGCCGGTGAGGAAGGTCAGGTCGGTCGCGGTCAGGCCCACGGCCGCGCCGATGATCAGGGGCGGGGCGACGACTCCGGCGTACATGGCGGCCACGTGCTGCAGTCCGCTGGTCGCCATTTTGAGGGCGGGAAGCTTTTCGTCAACAGGATGGGCGGCCACGGCGGGTCCTCCGGTCGGTTGACACGTCTTCGTCGACGTGGGTTTCAAGGAGGTGGTGCGTGTGGTCGTGCGGGACCGTGACGGGGGCTGGGCACACGAGTCGTGTTCGATGCGCGGTGAGCGGTGACCGGCTCCGGGGCGCGCGCTTGCGCGCGCCCCGGAGCCGGCTGCCGTGAATCCCGCTCGGATTCACGGTCCCGGCCGGGAGCCGTCCCTCCCGACCGGAGTCTTCCGGCTCTCGGCCGCACGCGGCGACCGCCGGGGATCGTGGTGGATCAGGCCTGGGCGGTGATCCGGGCCAGGCGCTGGGCCTCCTGACGGGTGGAGCGGGCGATGGCGTCCTCGTCGGCGGTGAGGAGACGACCGTTCTCGACGATCTGGCGGCCGTCCACGAAGGACGCGGTGACCGGCGCCGCCGCGCCGAACACCAGCGCCGTCACCGGATCGGCGATGGAGGCGTGGGCGAGCGTGTCCATCCGCCACAGCACCAGGTCGGCCAGCTTGCCCGGCTCCAGCGAGCCGGTCTGTTCCGCCCGGCCGAGAACCTGGGCACCCCCGTAGGTACCGAGCCGCAGCGCCTGGCGGGCGTTCAACGCGGCCTCGCGGTGCGGGCCGAGGCGGTTGATCAACAGGGCGTTGCGCAGTTCGGTGTGGAGTTCGCCGGACTCGTTGGAGGCGGTGCCGTCGACGCCGAGGCCCACCGGGACGCCCGCCCTGAGCATGTCGGGGACGCGGGCGATCCCGGCCGCGAGCCGGGCGTTGGAGGAGGGGCAGTGGGCGACACCGGTCTTCGTACGGGCGAAGGCGGCGATGTCGGAGTCGGTCATGTGGACGCAGTGCGCCATCCACACATCGGCACCGAGCCAGCCCGTGGACTCGAAGTAGTCGGTCGGGCCCATGCCGAACAGTTCGTGGCAGAACTTCTCCTCCTCTACGGTCTCCGAACCGTGGGTGTGCAGGCGTACGCCCAGCCGGCGGGCCAGTTCAGCGCCCTCGCGCATGAGTTCGGTGGAGACGGAGAACGGCGAGCAGGGGGCGACCGCCACCTGCGTCATGGCGTCGAAGGAGGGATCGTGGTGCTTCCTGACGGTCTCCTCCGTCGCCGCGAGGGCGCCCTGAAGCGTCTCGACGGCGAAGTCCGGCGGCAGGCCTCCGTCCTTCTCACTGCGGTCCATCGAGCCGCGTGCCAGGGTGAAGCGCACGCCCATCTCGGCGGCGGCCTTGATGATCGAACCGGACAGGTCGCCGGAACCATGCGGGAAGACGTAGTGGTGGTCCATGGCCGTGGTGACACCACCGCGGGCCATCATGGCGAGGGACCCCTGTGCGGCCGAGTAGGTCATCTGCTCGTCGATGCGCGCCCAGGTGGGGTAGAGCGCGACCAGCCAGTTGAACAGGTTGTGGTCGGTGGCCAGGCCCCGGGTGATCCACTGGTAGAAGTGGTGGTGGGTGTTGACCAGTCCGGGCGTGGCCAGATGGCCGCTCGCGTCGATCCGGCGCACCACGTTCTCCAGGCCTTCGGGGGCACGGCCCGCGCCAACCGACTCGATCCGGTTGCCGGCGAGGACCAGGTGCCCGCGGGCGTACTCCGTGTCGCCCGCGTCCACGGTCGCGATCGCGCAGTTCTCGATGACGATGCGCTGGGCTGCCGATGGTGCCATCGTGCTTCCTTGTCTTTCGGTGGCGGCCCGTGGAGGGGGAGTGTCCACGGGGAGGGCACGGCAGGACCCTAGGAGGATTTGAGTGCCGGAGCAGGGTGGCTCCGGGTGCCGAGGTGGTGGAAGAACAGGTTGAACGGGGCCGTGACGAGCACGTCAGCGTCGATCGCGGGGCCGGACGGGGTTCGCGCCCGGGTTTGCGCCCGGGCCGGGAAGTCGGTGTGGAAGGCCGGCGCTGACGGCGGAGCGCTGCCGGCGCCGAGCGCCGCGGCGGCCTCGACGAAGCGGGAACCGTCGTCCGGTGCCGCCCGGGACGGCGCACGGATGCCGCTGACGGCGATCGGCCGGAACGGGAGGCGACCCGAGCCGTCGCGGTGTGCCGTGGCGGCCCCGTTCGCAGGCTGTGCCATTTCGTTCCCTCCGGTGTGCGGCGCCCCGGCCTCGGTGACGGGGCCGGGGCGCGCGTCCCGCGTCAGAGATTGGTCATGTCGACCGGGATACGGGCCTCACAGCCATCGCGCACGACCGTGCCCTCGATGAGGCCGTAGGGGCGGTCGGCGGCGAAGTACACCTCGTTGTCGTTCTTCAGCCCGAAGGGCTCCAGGTCGACGAGGAAGTGGTGCTTGTTGGGCAGCGAGAAGCGGACCTCGTCGATCTCGCTGCGGTTGTTGATGATGCGCGAGCCCATCTGATACAGCGTCTGCTGCAGCGAGAGCGAGTAAGTCTCGGCGAAGGCCTGGAGCATGTGTTTCCTGACCTGCTCGTAGGACTTCTCCCAGTTGGGCATCTTCTGCTCGTCGTCGGTCCAGTTGAACCGCCACTGGGCCGCGACCGATGTGGCCAGGATGCGGTCGTAGGCCTCCTGGAGGGTCGTGTACTTGTCCTTGATGTAGCCCCAGAACTCGGAGTTGGTCGAGTTCAACACCGTCAGGTCCTTGAGGCCGGAGATGACCTGCCACTGCTCGCCGTCGTAGGTGATCTCGGTCAGGCGGGTCTCCTGGCCCTTGCGGACGAAGGAGTGCTTGACCTCGTCGGCGCCGATGAACTTGGAGTTGGCGTCGGAGGACTCGATCCGCTCCCAGGCGTACTCCTCGATGCGGATCCGCGCCCGGTGGATCACCTCTTGCGAGGTGACGAAGTGGCGGGCGAGGTGGATACCGAACTGCTCGGCGGACTCGATGCCGTGTTCCCTGGCCTTCGCGAACACCGTGTTCTTGGTGGTGTCGGTGGGCAGGACGTGGGCGTTGGAGCCGGAGTAGTGGACGTCGTCCATGTCGCCGCTGAGCGCCACGGAGACGTTGAGGTCCTTGATGTGGTGGGTGGCGCCGTCCCGCGTGATCTTGACCACTCGGTTCTCGGCCTTGCCGTACTGGTTCTGTCCCAGGACCACAGGGCGGGCCGGGCGGGAATTTTCTGCCATGTGTCTGCTAGCTCCCTCGGTAAACGGAGTAGCCGAACGGGTTGAGCAGCAGCGGTACGTGGTAGTGCTCCCCGGGGACCACGGCGAACGTGATCGCCACCTCCGGGAAGAACACGGACTGCGCACCGCTGTCCCGATTCGCGGGGGCGTCCTGCTGCGCATCGGCTTGCTTCTTCTCGAAATACGGCTCGACGGCGAAGTCCAGCCGTACGTGGGTGGTCCCTTCCGGCAGCGCCGGCAGGTCCTTGCACCGGCCGTCAGCGTCGGTCGCGGAGCCGCCGAGCGCCTGCCAGTCCGTTCCCCGCCCGGTCCGGGCGGAAAGGTGAACGGCGACGCTCTCCGCGGGACGGCCGACGGAGGTGTCCAGGATGTGCGTGGACACGGAGGTGGTGGTGCTGGTGCTCATGGTGTCAGGCGTCCTCTTCGACGAGTCGGGCCAGTCGGATGCGGTTGATCTTTCCCAGCTCGGTGCGGACGATCTCCCGCTCCTTCTCCGGCGCGTTGTCGATCCGCTCCCTGGCTGCGTCCCGCATCTGCTCGCCGGTCCTGCCGGTGGCGCAGATGAGGAAGACGTGGCCGAACCTCTCCTGGTACGTCAGGTTGAGTTCGAGCATCTCGGCCTTGAGTTCCTCCGAGGCGCCGGCCATGCCGCGCTGTTCGCGTGCCGAGGCCGGGTCGCCGGGCCTGGGGCGCCCGATCGGCGGATGCCCGGCCATCGCCTCCTCCAGGTCCGCGGTCGTCAGCTCGGCCATGGCGGCGTCGCTGGCGGCGTAGAGGTCCTCCAGGGTGGCGTAGGGGCGGGCGGCGAGTAGTTGTCGGGCCCATGCGGCGGACGCGCACGCCTCGTGAAGGGTTGCGAAGGCCGCGCTGTCCTCCAGATCGTTGAACCGGGCCAGACCCGAGGGCGTGGAAGTCGACGTCACGGGAGCCTCCGTGGCCGCGATGGGCCTTCGTGCTGAACGGGCTGCCGATAGCTAACGCCCTCGGAAACACGACGTCAACACTTTGTTGAAAATTCTGCGTAACAAGCCCGCCGACTTCCAGGGGACGGCGCAGCCTCGCCGATCAGGCCCCCTTCTCCCGGTTGAGGTAGTTGTAGACGGTGAAGCGGCTGACGCCGAGCGCGCTCGCCACGGTCTCCACACCGTGCCGCACGGCGAAGGCCCCGCGGGCTTCCAGGATGCGCACGACTTCCTGCTTGGACTTGCGGTCCAGGTCCGCCAGCGGTCGCCCCCGCCTGCGTTCCATGGCAGCCAGGATGTGGTCGAGGGAATCGGCCAGCTGAGGCAGGCGCACGGCGACGGCGTCGGCCCCCTCCCAGGCCAGGACGACGTCCTCGGGGCCGGCCTCGTCCGGTGGAAGCAGTTCCCCACCCATCGCGTCGACCAGCGGTTTCACGGCCGCGATGAAGGGCTCGTCCCCGGTCATCTGTTACCCTCCCCTTCCCCGCCCCCGATCACGTTGACCTGGAGCGAGACCCGGGTGGCACCGGCCTCCAGGCTCTTGCGCAGTAGCGCGTCCACAGCCGTGAGCACCCGGTCGGCGTCCCCCTCGGCGGTGTTGCCGAACGGGCCGACGTCCACGGCGTCGAGTTCGGCTGCCTCGATGATCCGCCGCGCCGCCAGGGCGTGCGCGGGCGCCTCGTCCAGGTCGAAGGGCTCGGTCGTGAACTCCACTCTCAATCGCACGCGCTCAACCTAACGCGCGGCGCGACTTTCGGGCAGTCCTGCCCGGTCCGGGGCCGTGCGGCTCGCGGGGCACCCCTTGACAAGCGACGACACCCGACGGCAATCTTCCATTAAGCAGAAACGAACTTCCGCAATATGGAATCTTGATACGGAAGGGAGCGCGGCCCGAATGGGATTCGCAGACCAGCGCTTCAACGTCAACCTGTCGATCCTCTTCACGGAACTCCCGCTCCTGGAGCGCCCCGCGGCAGCCGCGGCGTCGGGCTTCACCGCGGTCGAACTGTGGTGGCCCTGGATCGACTCCCCGACCCCCGACCAGCGCCAACTCGACGCCCTGAAGAAGGCGATCGAGGACGCGGGCGTCCACCTCACGGGGCTGAACTTCTACGCGGGACGACTGCCGGGCCCGGACCGCGGCGCACTGTCCGTCCCCGGCGCGGAGGCGGAGAGGTTCCGCGCCAACATCGAGGTGACCGCCGACTTCGCCGCTTCCCTCGACTGCAAGGCCCTCAACGCCCTGTACGGCAACCGCGTCGAGGGCGTGGACCCGGCCGAGCAGGACGCCCTCGCCCTGGAGAACCTGGTGCTCGCCGCACAGGCCGCCGACCGGATCGGCGCGATCCTGCTGGTCGAGGCGCTGAACCAGCCCGAGTCACCGTCGTACCCGCTGGTGTCGGCGCCCGCGGCGGTGGAGGTCGTCGACCGGGTCAACGCGACGACGGGGCTGCGGAACGCGAAATTTCTCATGGACCTGTACCACCTGTCGATGAACGGCGAGGACCTGCCGTCGGTGATCGAGCAGTACGCGGCGAAGACCGGCCATGTACAGATCGCCGACAACCCCGGCCGCGGCGCCCCCGGGACGGGCTCACTCCCGCTGGAGGAGCTGCTCGACCGACTGAGGAAGGCCGGCTACGACGGCTGGGTCGGACTGGAGTACAAGCCCGGCGACCGCCCGAGCGCCGAGACCTTCGAGTGGCTCCCGCGCGAAGCGCGCTGAACCCCCTTGACACAGCAGAGCAGCGAGAGAGGCATCCGATGAGCAACACCCTCCCCAAGATCGCGTGGATCGGTCTCGGCATCATGGGCTCCCCCATGTCCGAGAACCTGATCAAGGCGGGCTACCAGGTCACCGGGTTCACCTTGGAGCAGGAGAAGCTGGACCGGCTGGCCGCCGCCGGCGGCACCGCGGCCGGCTCCCTGGCGGAGGCGGTCCGGGACGCCGACGTGATCGTCACGATGGTGCCCGCCTCCCCGCAGGTCGAGGCCATCTCCTACGGCCCGGACGGCATCCTGGAGAACGCCCGGAAGGGCGCCCTGCTGATCGACATGTCCTCGATCACCCCGCAGACCTCCGTCGACCTGGCCACCGCCGCCAGGGACAAGGGCATCCGGGTCCTGGACGCCCCGGTGTCCGGTGGCGAGGCCGGCGCCGTCGAGGCAGTGTTGTCGATCATGGTCGGTGGCGAGCAGGCCGACTTCGAGCAGGCCAGGCCGGTGTTCGAGGCCCTCGGCAAGACCATCGTGCGGTGCGGCCCACACGGCTCCGGCCAGACCGTGAAGGCCGCCAACCAGCTGATCGTCGCCGTGAACATCCAGGCGTGCGCCGAGGCGGTGGTCTTCCTGGAGAAGTCGGGGGTGGACCTGGAGGCCGCGCTGGACGTGCTCAACGGCGGACTGGCGGGTTCCACCGTACTGACCCGCAAGAAGGACAACTTCCTGGGTCGGGACTTCAAGCCGGGCTTCCGCATCGACCTGCACCACAAGGACATGGGCATCGTCACCGACGCCGCCCGCAACGTCGGCGCCGCCCTGCCGGTCGGTGCCGTGGTCGCCCAACTGGTCGCCTCGCTGCGCGCCCAGGGTGACGGAGGCCTGGACCACTCGGCCTTGCTGCGGGCCGTGGAGCGCCTCTCCGGCGCCCAGCTCTGACCCGCCCCAGACTTCCGGGCGGCGCCGCCGCCGACACCAGTCCTGTCGCGCCCAGGCGTCGGCGCCGCCCGGAATCAAATTCAACAAACTGTTGACGTCTCGTCCGCCCAAATCTAGGCTCACGCCAGCGAAAGCTCCATAAAGCGGAAGTCTGATTCCGAAAATTCCAGGATTCCGCAGATTCCCGCTGCCCTCTCGCACGGAAGGTCCCGATGTCGATGCGCGTGTTCAAGGCGCGAACTCTCACCACGGAGTCTGGCGCACCAGTCGCAGACAACCAGAACTCCACCTCCGCCGGCGTCGGCGGCCCGCTGCTGATCCAGGACCAACACCTCCTGGAGAAGCTCGCGCGCTTCAACCGCGAGCGCATCCCGGAGCGCGTGGTGCACGCCCGTGGCTCCGGCGCCTACGGTCACTTCGAGGTGACGGACGACGTCACCAGCTTCACCCACGCCGACTTCCTCAGCGAGATCGGCAAGCGCACCGAGGTGTTCGTGCGCTTCTCCACGGTCGCCGACTCCCTCGGCGGCGCGGACGCCGTCCGCGACCCGCGCGGCTTCGCGGTGAAGTTCTACACCGAGCAGGGCAACTACGACCTCGTCGGCAACAACACCCCGGTGTTCTTCATCAAGGACCCGATCAAGTTCCCCGATTTCATCCACTCGCAGAAGCGGGACCCGTTCACCGGCAAGCAGGAGCCGGACAACGTCTGGGACTTCTGGGCCCACGCCCCCGAGGCGACGCACCAGGTGACCTGGCTAATGGGTGACCGCGGCATCCCCGCGTCCTACCGCCACATGAACGGCTACGGCTCGCACACCTACCAGTGGACGAACACCGCGGGCGAGGCCTTCTTCGTCAAGTACCACTTCAAGACCAATCAGGGCATCCGCTGTCTGAGCAGCGAGCAGGCCGCGGAGACCGCGGGCAAGGACCCCAGTTCGCACCAGACCGACCTGCTCCAGGCGATTGAGCGCGGGGTCCACCCGTCCTGGACGCTGTACGTCCAGCTCATGCCTGCGGCCGAGGCGGCGGACTACCGCTTCAACCCGTTCGACCTGACCAAGGTGTGGCCGCACCGGGACTACCCGCTGCAGCGCGTGGGCCGCCTGGTCCTGGACCGCAACCCGGACAACGTCTTCGCCGAAGTCGAGCAGGCCGCGTTCTCCCCGAACAACTTCGTGCCCGGCATCGGACCGTCCCCGGACAAGATGCTCCAGGGCCGCCTGTTCGCCTACGCGGACGCCCATCGCTACCGGCTCGGCGTGAACCACACCCAGCTCCCGGTGAACGCCCCGAAGGCGGTGCCGGGCGGCGCCCAGAACTACGGCCGCGACGGCCACATGGCGCTCAACTCCCAGGGGCGGCACGCCAAGAACTACGAGCCGAACTCCTACGACGGCCCGGTGGAGACCGGCCGCCCCCTGTCGGCCCCGCTCGCGGTGAACGGCCACAGCGGCACCCACGAGGCCCCGCTCCACACCAAGGACGACGCCTTCTACCAGGCCGGCGAGTTGTACCGGCTGATGTCCGCGGAGGAGAAGTCCCGTCTGATCGCCAACATCGCCGGCGGCCTCTCGCAAGTCTCCCGCGACGACGTGATCGAGAAGAACCTGGCCCACTTCCACGCCGCCGACCCGGAGTACGGCAGGCGCGTGGAGGAGGCGGTCCGCGCCCTGCGCGAGGACTGAGACCACAAGCTGCGTCCGGGACGTGACGGGGAGGTCCCGGCCCGGACGCGTACGACCCGCCGCCGAGCGGTCCGCATGAGGGGTGATCACTCGGCAGAGGTGGGCAGGGCGAGGACCGCGGCGGAGTGCGCGCCAGTGCGGTGGTGAAGGCCCCGAGTCCCCTTCTCGACCAGAGGGAAGGGCACCCGGCTCCGTCGCAGCCGCCGCGGTCCCCGGCCATGGCCCCAGCCAGAGGCCCAACGAACTCCGTCCGGTGGCGCGAACGTCCTGTCGCGCCCAGCCTCGCGCCGTCGGACGGCCAGCGCAGCACGCCGAAGCGCCCCCCGAGCAGGGGGCGCTTCGGCGTGCTGCGCTGGCCGTCTCCGGCGTGCACTTCCGCCTCGCCCGCCGCACGCTGAAGGCATGGGCAATCCGACGCAGTTCCCGCACATCGTGGTCCACCCGCCCGCTCTGGACGGCTCCCGGCGGGTCACCGAGGGGGAGGTGATCCTGGGGATTGCCTCCCATCTGGACGACGTCGTGGAAATCCTGCGGCTGGCAGACCTGGACCGGATCGAAGTGGAGGAGAGCGATCTGATCGAGTGGCAGGGCGGCGGGCCGGACGACTGGCCGGGACTGTCGGAGCACGAACTGTAGCGGTGGGCGTGCAACGGTGGCCGTCCCTTCGCACCCCCCTGAGGACAACCTCTGAAAACCGCGGTGCAGGCTTCGAACACCCCCCTGACCGGGCATATCACCGGCAGGGGGTTCGCCGGCACGGGGGCGGCGATCCCTGTGCCGGGGGGTGCCATGGAGAGTACGACGTCGCTGCCGGCCGACCCGCACGCGATCGCACTGTTGCGCGGCGGTGCCCGGGCCGCCGTGACGGTGGCGGTGCTGGGACTGCATCTGCGGGGCGCCGTCGAGGCGGGCCGCGGCACGCTGCGGACGTCCGGCCCGGTCCCCCGGGAGTCCGCGCCCACCCTGGCCAGGGCCGTCCATGCCACACTGCACCGGCCCGCCGGCCTACGGCAGTTGCTGGACCGGCGGGGCGTCCGGGATGCGCTGGCGGGGCTACGCGGAGAACTGGGCACGGCCGGTCTGCTGCGGACCGTCCTGCCCGGGCCCACGTTCCGGGCCCGCCGGGCCCTGAAGGACCTACGCGGCGGACATCCGCTGCCCGCCCACCGCTACGGTCTGTCCGTGGAGGACAAGCTGCTCCTGGTCGCCCTGCACGGTGACAAGGCGCTGTCCGCCCTGGCACCCCGCTTCACCCGTGAGGCGGGCCTGACGGACCAGGGCCCCGCCGGACCCGAGCTGCGCCGGCCCCCACGCGACGGGGGCGACGGGAGCGCAGGCGGCTCCGGCCCGGTGTGAGCCGGCGTGAGTTGGTGTGCCGTGGTGTGAACGGCAGCGTGAGAGGGGCGGCCGGTCCGCGGACCGGCCGCCCCTCTCACGTGCGGGGGACGTGTCAGACCTTCAGCGGCCGGACCGCCGTGGGAGCGTGACCGGGCTCGGTGGCGAGTTCCTCGAACTCGGAGATGTCGCTGATGTCCATGGTGCGACTCATCGAGATGTTGGTGATCCGCTCCAGGATCGCCTCGACGACGACCGGGATCTGGTACTCGGCGGCCAGTTTCTTGGCCTCCTCGAAGGCGGCGCCCAGCTGGTCCGGCTCGGTGACCCGGATCGCCTTGCAGCCCAGCCCCTCGGCGACCTTGACGTGGTCCACGCCGTAGACGCCCAGTTCGGGCGTGTTGATGTTCTCGAACTCCAGGTTGACCTGGAAGTTGATGTCCAGCCCGAGCTGCGCCTGGCGGATCAGGCCGAGGTAGGCGTTGTTCACCAGGACGTGGACGTAGGGGATCTTGTGCTGCGCAGCGACCGCGAGTTCCTCGATCAGGAACTGGAAGTCGTAGTCGCCGGAGAGCGCGACGACCGGGGAGTCCGGGTCGGCCTTGGCCACACCGATGGCGGCCGGGATGGTCCAGCCCAACGGGCCGGCCTGGCCGCAGTTGATCCAGTGGCGCGGCTTGTAGACGTGCAGCATCTGCGCACCGGCGATCTGGGAGAGACCGATGGTGGTGACGTACCGCGTCTCGGGGCCGAAGGCCCTGTTCATCTCCTCGTAGACGCGCTGCGGCTTCATCGGGACGTCGTCAAAGTGCGTACGGCGCTGGAGGGTGGCCTTCCGCTCCTGGGTGGCCGCCACCCAGTCGCCGCGGTCCGGGAGCCTGCCCTCGGCCTTCAGTTCCCTGGCGACCTCGATGAACAGTTGCAGGGCGGCCTTCGCGTCGGAGACGACTCCGTAGTCCGGCGGGAAGATCTTGCCGATCTGGGTGGGCTCGACGTCCACGTGGACGAACTTCCGGCCCCGGCGGTAGACGTCGAGTTTGTAGCCGGTGTGCCGGTTGGCCCAGCGGTTGCCGATGCCGAGGACGAAGTCGGACTCCAGGAAGTTGGCGTTGCCGTAGCGGTGCGAGGTCTGGACGCCGGCCATGCCCGCGTTGAGTTCGTGGTCGTCGGGCAGCGCCCCCCAACCCATCAGGGTCGGGATGACCGGGGTCCGGGTCAGCTCGGCGAACTCGGCCAGCAGACCGGAGGCGTCGGCCCCGATGATGCCTCCGCCGGCGACGATCACCGGACGCTCGGCGGCGAGCAGGAAGGAGAACGCCTTCTCGATCTGGGCCCGGGTTGCAGTGGGGCGGTAGATCGGTAGTGGCTCGTAGGTCTCCGGGTCGAACTCGATCTCGGTCAGCTGGACATCGATCGGCAGGTCGATCAGCACCGGGCCCGGGCGACCTGAGCGCATCAGGTGGAAGGCCTGCTGGAAGACGCCGGGGACCTGTGCCGCCTCCAGGACGGTGACCGCCATCTTGGTCACCGGCTTGGCGATCGAGGCGATGTCCACGGCCTGGAAGTCCTCCTTGTGGATCACGTTCGTCGGCGCCTGGCCGGTGATGCACAAGATCGGGACCGAGTCACCCATGGCGGAGTACAGGCCGGTGATCATGTCCGTGCCGGCCGGGCCGGACGTGCCGATGCACACACCGATGTTGCCCGGCTCGGCTCGCGTGAAGCCCTCCGCCATGTGCGAGGCACCCTCGACGTGGCGGGCGAGGGTGTGGTCGATGCCGCCCCCTTCCTTGAGCGCCTTGTAGAAGGGGTTGATCGCCGCGCCCGGCACGCCGAAGGCGTCGGTGACGCCCTCGCGCTTGAGGATCTCAACTGCCGCGCGGGCAGCGGTCATACGAGCCATCGGGTACTCCTGCCTCGGCTGTCGGATGCGTACTCCCGTCGCGCCCCGCGGTGAGCACAGCCTCCCTTGATTTTCCGTATTACGGAATTTAATTTCTACTATCTGGAAGCAATGTAGGGGCGGGGGCGAACGCCGTCAAGGGAGTGAAAGTGCCGGACGAGCGGGTACGGCAAGAGGAGGGTGAGGAACCGTCGCGACGCCCAGCCTTGGAGTCGGCCATGCCCGAGAGCGTGCCGGTGCACTGTTCGGCCTGTCGGCGCGAACACGTCCACACCGTGCCGGTCTATCCGCGCGCGTGCGGTGCACCCACCGGCCCCTGCTGGAGCCGACCGCCCAACCGACGCGTCACCACCGCCGCGCTGTACCTGCGCTGGCTGGACTAAGCGGACCTTCGCCGGACCGGTGAGCGGCCCCCGAACGGCACTGGGGCTGGCCGCCTGGGGGGTGGTCGCCCAGGTGGCCCCGGCCCCACGGCGGCCCCGCCCGGGACGTGGAGTGTGTGGGCTCAACGGCGATGACGGAGTCCGTGGACTGCCTGTACGTCTCCTTCGCGGGCTACACCGATGCCGCCGGCGCCGCACCGGAAACCTGGGCATCCCGTTGTCCGTCGTGGACCTCGCGGGTTCATCCCCACAGCCAGTGAACGACCACGCCGGCGCACTGACCTCCGCAGGCGCGCCCGGGCCGGGAAACCGGCCGCGGGACCGGCGCGCCGACCGTCCCGCGGGCCAGGCTTCCGGCGGTCCCACACGGCGCTCCGAACGCGGTGAGGCCGGGGTTCCCACCCGCGGCCTCAGTCCCGCGAACTCAGTCTTGCGGTCTCACGCCTGATACTTCTGCCGCAGCTCGACCTTGCGCACCTTCCCGGACACCGTCATCGGGAAGGAGTCGAGGATCTGGAGCCTGCTGGGGACCTTGTAGTGCGCCAGCCGCCCCTCGCAGAAGGCGCGCAGTTCCTCCAAGGTGATCGGATCGGCCCCTTCGAGCGGGATGACGCAGGCGAGCACCTCCTCGCCGTACTTCTCGTGCGGCACCCCCACCACCTGGACGTCCCTGATCTTCGGATGCGAGTAGAGGAACTCCTCGACCTCACGCGGATAGATGTTCTCCCCACCCCGGATGATCATGTCCTTGATGCGGCCGACGATCTCGACGTATCCGTCCTCGCGCATCACCGCGAGGTCTCCGGTGTGCATCCAGCGACCCGTGTCCACGGCCTCGGCGGTCTTTTCGGGCTCGTTCCAGTAGCCGAGCATCACGCTGTAACCGCGGGTGCACAGTTCCCCCGCAGTGCCCCGGGGCACCGTCACCCCGTCCACCGGGTCGACGATCTTGACCTCAAGGTGGGGCAGGACGCGACCCACGGTGGCGGTGCGGTGCTCCAGGTCGTCGTCGATGCGGGTCTGCAGGGAGACCGGGGAGGTCTCGGTCATTCCGTAGCAGATGGACACCTCGGCCATGTGCATCTCGGCGACGACCCGCTTCATCACCTCCACCGGGCAGGGCGAGCCCGCCATGATGCCGGTGCGCAACGTGGAGAGGTCGTAGGAGGTGAAGTCCGGGAGGTTCAGCTCCGCGATGAACATGGTCGGGACGCCGTAGAGGGCGGTGCAGCGCTCCTGCTGTACCGCCTCCAGGGTGGCCTTCGGATCGAAGGACGGGGCGGGGATGACCATGCAGGCGCCGTGCGAGGTGGCCGCCAGATTCCCCATCACCATGCCGAAACAGTGGTAGAAGGGGACCGGAATGCAGACCCTGTCCTGCTCCGTGTAGGCGATCAGCTCCCCCACGAAGTACCCGTTGTTGAGGATGTTGTGGTGGGACAGGGTGGCGCCCTTGGGGAAGCCGGTCGTTCCCGAGGTGTACTGGATGTTGATGGGGTCGTCACAGCTCAGCTCGCCGCTGCGGACCCGGAGGTCCTCGCGCTGGCCGGCGCCGCGCCGCAGCATCGCCTGCCAGCTCGGATCCCCGATGTACACGACCTCCCGCAGCTGCGGGCATCTGCCCCGCACGTCCTCGACCATCGTGCGGTAGTCACTCGTCTTGTGCTGGAGGGAGGCGAACAGCAGGGAGATCCCGGCCTGGTTGAGGACGTACTCGACCTCGTGTGTGCGGTAGGCGGGATTGATGTTGACCATGATGGCGCCGATGCGCGCGGTGGCGTACTGCACGAGCACCCACTCGGCGCAGTTGACCGCCCAGATGCCCACGCGGTCGCCCTTGGCGACCCCGCTCGCCAGCAGCGCGTACGCCAGTTCGTCGACGTCGGCAGCGAACTGGGAGTAGGTCCAGCGCCGTCCGGAGGGCACGTCGACCAGGGCCTCGCGGTCCGGCCAGACGGTGACCGCCCGGTCGAGGTTGGCGCCGATGGTGTCACCGAGCAGGGCGGTGGTTCCGGTCCCGTGGGTGTACGACAGCTTCGGTCTCACCGGAAGTCCTCCTCGCGGTATTCGTCGTCCGAGCCCTCGGCCGTGGCCTCGCGCAGCTCGATCCGGCGGATCTTGCCGGAGACGGTCTTGGGCAGCGTGCCGAACTCCAGCCGGCGGATCCGCTTGTACGGGGCAAGCACCTGGCGGGAGTGCTCGAAGATGGCCTTCGCGGTGTCGGGGCCCGGCTCGAACCCCTCGGCGAGGACGACGTAGGCCTTGGGCACGGCGAGCCGCAGTTCGTCCGGGGCGGGGACCACGGCGGCCTCGGCCACCGCCTCGTGCTCCAGCAGCGCGCTCTCCAGCTCGAACGGGCTGATCTTGTAGTCAGAGGCCTTGAAGACGTCGTCGGCGCGCCCGACGTAGGTGAGGTAGCCGTCCTCGTCACGGGAGGCGATGTCACCGGTGCGGTAGTAGCCACCGGCCATGGCCTCGGCCGTGCGGTCGGGGTCGCCGTGGTAGCCGGTCATCAGGCCGACCGGGCGTTCGGAGAGGTCCAGGGCGATCTCGCCCTCGCCGGCACCGGGCGCTCCGGTGACCGG
The DNA here is from genome assembly GCF_000802245.2 of Streptomyces pluripotens. NCBI lineage: Bacteria > Bacillati > Actinomycetota > Actinomycetes > Kitasatosporales > Streptomycetaceae > Streptomyces > Streptomyces pluripotens. Next base: position 6,156,871 of record NZ_CP021080.1, on the reverse strand, counting down.
ATCGAGGAGTTCCACCCGGTAGCCGGGGCTGGGACGGCCCATCGAGCCGGTCTTGAGCGGCTGGCCCGGGCTGTTGGAGACCTGGACGGCGGTCTCGGTCTGTCCGAAGCCGTCCCTGATGGTGACGCCCCAGGCACGCCGGACCTGGTCGATGACCTCGGGGTTGAGCGGTTCACCGGCGGCCACGGCCTCACGCGGCGGACGGCGTAGCTGGCCGAGGTCGGCCTGGATGAGCATGCGCCACACGGTCGGCGGGGCGCAGAAGGTGGTGACCTGGGCGCGGTCCATCTCGGCCATCAGGCGGGCCGCGTCGAACCGGGTGTAGTTGAAGATGAAGACGGTCGCCTCGGCGTTCCACGGGGCGAACAGATTGGACCAGGCGTGCTTGGCCCAGCCGGGCGAGGAGATGTTCAGGTGTACGTCGCCGGGCTTCAGGCCGATCCAGTACATCGTGGCCAGGTGCCCGATCGGGTACGAGGTGTGGGTGTGCTCGACCAGCTTGGGTCGGGCGGTCGTGCCCGAGGTGAAGTAGAGCATGAGCGGGTCGTCGGCCCGGGTGGGGCCGTCGGGCTGGAACCCGGCGGGGGCGGTGTACGCGTCCTCGTACCGCTCCCAGCCCTCCTCCGGTGGTCCGCCGACCCGGATCCGGGTGTAGGCGCCCGGCACGTCCGCGAACTTGGCGGTGTCCTCGGCCCGTACGATCACGTGCTTCACCCGGCCCCGGTCCACCCGGTCTCGCAGGTCGGCGGGGCCGAGCAGCGGGGTGGCCGGGATGACGACCGCCCGCAGTTTCATCGCGGCCAGCGCGGTCTCCCACAGCTCTACCTGGTTCCCGAGCATGACGAGGATGCGGTCCTCCGCCGCGACCCCGCGCTCGCGCAGCCACCCGGCGATCCGGTCGGACCGCTCGGACAGCTCGGCGAAGGACAGCCGGGTCCCGGTGCCGTCCTCCTCGACGATGTGCAACGCGGTCCGGTCGTTGCCGGCGGCGATCACGTCGAACCAGTCCAGCGCCCAGTTGAAGTGTTCGGGTCGTGGCCAGGCGAACCCGTCACGGGCGGTCCCGTAGTCCTCGCGGTGTTCCAGCAGGAAGTCCCGCGCCCTGCGGAACAGGTCGGTCGCGGTCGTCATCCGTCCTCCTCGCTCTTTTTCGGCCGTTCACCCCGGATGCTCGCGCTCAGCGGCTCACTTCCGTGCTCCGGACCTTGCCGGGCGGCTCCCCGGCATCGTCTAATCCGTGATGCAGGTCTCACTACCCCCGAACGGGGGTATGGGCGACCGAAGGGGCGAACAAGTGACGGCAAACGTGGCGGGGGCGGTGGAGATCGGCAGTGCGCTGGCCCGGCTGCGACGGGCGACCGGGCTCCCGGTCGCCTTCGGCGGGCTGGTCGAATCCGGACGGCCGCAGATCCGTATCAGCGAGCTCAGCGGCACCACCACCGCCGCCCTGCACTCGCTCGCGGTGAGCTCGGGCAACGGGCTGGGCGGCAAGGCGGTGGCGCTGGCCCGGCCGTGTGCGGTGATGGACTACCCCAGCTCCCGGCAGATCACCCACGAGTACGACGTACCCGTGGCTGCCGAGGGGATCCGCTCGGTGCTGGCCGTGCCGGTCGTCGTACGACGGCGGGTGCGCGGGGTGCTGTACGGCGCGTTGCGCTCGGCGCAGCCGCTCGGCGACCGCACCCTCGGCGCGGCGGTGGCGGCGGCCCGGGACGTCGAGCAGGCACTGGTGGTGCGGGACGAGGCGCGGGGTTTGCTGGCGGCAGGCCGTCCGGGACCCGCCGACGCGGCCAGGGTCACCGGCTGGGAGCAGGTGCGCGAGGCGCACGCTGCGCTGCGGGCGCTGGCGCCGCGGATCACCGATGCCCAGCTGCGAACGGAACTGCTGGCCGCATGCGGACTACTGGCCGCGCCGCGCCCGGACGGCGACGGCAGTCTGGCGCCGCGCGAAGTGGACGTGCTGTCCTGGGTCGCGGCGGGTGCCACCAACGCGACGGTGGCCGAGAGACTGGGGTTGCGCCCGGAGACGGTCAAGAGCTACCTGCGCTCGGCGATGCGGAAACTGGGCGCGCACACCCGGGGAGAGGCGGTGACCGCGGCCCGCAGGGCGGGGCTGCTGCCGTAGCGCCGAGGCGGTAAGGAAACCTGCCCGTCCGTGCAGCGATGCTTTGAATTTCCCTGTGCTTGACCGTTTGTTATTTCCCTCACCACGGCTTCCGTCCGAATTTCAAGGATCGTTGCCTAGAATTTGGCCCGAACACGACACACGAGGGGAGCGGTGACCGTGCGACGGGACTTCCAGGAGCCTGCCAGGTGCCGCCCCGACCTGGTCATCGGCCGACAGGAGCTGTTCGCGAGCGCCCGTGACCAACTCGCCTTGGGCGGGAGCGTGCTGCTGCACGGCCCCGCCGGAATAGGAAAATCCACCGTCCTGCGGGCATTGGCAGAGGAAAACGCCGCCAGCGCGCGAACGGTGTTGCGCTGTTCGGCAACGGAGTCCGAATCCCATCTGCCCTTCCTCGCCCTCGCCGACCTGCTCGGCCTGGTGCTCGACGAGGTCTCCCCCCGGCTGCCCGCAGCCCAGCGCACCGCCCTGGAGTCGGCGCTGACCGGCCGCGGCGAGTCCAGCCTGCAGCGTGACGGCCTCGCCCTGCGGCTGGCCGTGCTCTCCGCACTGCGCGCCCTGGCCACGCAGGGACCGGTGCTGGTCGTCGCGGACGATCTGCAGTGGCTGGATCCGGCCAGCTCCGAACTACTCGGCTTCGCCGCCCGGCGACTCGAAGGCACGCCGGTGCAGCTACTGTGCGCGGTGCGCACGGAAGGCCAGGAGAGCCAGGAGTACGACCGTCACCTGCGCGCCTGCCCGCCAGGCACCCTCGCCGTCCGGCTCGGCCCGCTCTCACGCGCCCAGGTCGCCCAGTTGCTCGACCACCGCGGCCACGGGGGTCTGCCCCGCTCCACGGTCCGCGAGATCCATCGCACCAGTGGCGGCAACCCCTTGTTCGCCCAGGAACTCGGCCGTGCCCTCGCCGAGAGCCCCACGCCGCCCCGGCCGGGCGAGCCGCTGCCCGTGCCCACCTCGCTGCGGGCACTGGTGCTCAGCCGGCTGGACATGCTGTCGGTCGAGGCCCGCCGCACCCTGTTGGTGGCCAGCGCCGGCGCCCGCCCCACCCCGGCGCTGCTGCACGAGGCCGGCCGGAGGAACGCCGAGGCCGAGTGCGCCCAAGCCGCCGAACTCGGGCTGCTGGCGACCGAGCCCGACGCACCGGCCGTACGGTTCGCGCACCCGCTGATTTCGGCCGCGCTGTACGCGGAGGCCCCCGTGCAGGAGCGCCGGGCCGCGCACGCGGCGCTGTCCACCGCCGCCTCCGACCCGATCGAGCGGGCCCGGCACCTGGCCCTCGCCACCACGGGCACCGACCTCGGGGTCGCCGCCCGACTCGCCGAAGCCGCATCCCTCGCCCGCGACCGCGGGGCGCCTTCGGTGGCGGCCCACCTGGGACTGCTCGCCGCCCGGCACACCCCGATCGACGGCGCACCGGGCCAGGAGGAGCGCCGGCTGGTGGCCGCCGAGGACGCGATCACCGCCGGCGAGGTGGACCTGGCCCGGGACATCGCCCGCGAGGTGCTGTCCCGGGCGAGCGTGCCCGCCGACCGGGTGCGGGCCTGGATGCTCGTCACCGACACCGCCGGCCACACCATGGCGGAGGTCGACGCCGTCTTCCCGCAGGCCCTCGCCGACGCCGGCGACGACCCCAGGCTGCTGGCCCTGGTCCACTACCAGCTGGCCTGGCGGGCACTGATCGTGGAGGGCGATTTCACCGAGGCCCGGGAAGCCGCCGCGCACGCCGCCGAACTGGCCGCACGCGGCAAGGACCGGCGCACTGAACTGCTCTCCCTGGCCTTCCAGGCGCAGACCGAGACCCTGATGGGCCATCCGGAGGCGCCCCGGACCATCAAACGCGCGCTGCAGGAACCCCAGGACCCGAAGGTGGCTTGGCATCACAACGGGGCGCGCAGCGCCCGGTTCCGCTGGCTGGTCATGAGCGACCAGCTGGTCGAGGCACGGACGACGGTCACCGCGCTGCTGCGTGAGGTACGCCGGCGCGGCTCGGTGGAGAGCGAGGTGCACTTCCTGCGCGGCCTGGCCGAGACCGAGCTGCGCGCCGGGCACTGCGGCCGGGCCCGGGAACTGGCCCGCGAGAGCCTGCGACTGGCCCGGGACTCGGGGATCGGCGAGACCGCCTCGGCGATGCTCACCTCACTCGCGGAGGCCTCCGGCGGTGATGTGGACCGGGCCCTGGCGCTCGCCCGGGAGGCGGTGGAGCACGCCGAGGGGGACGGCGACCAGATGTATCTCTCACGAGCCCTGGGCGCCCTCGGGTACGCCCAGTTGGTGGCCGGCGACCCGGCGGGCACCGTCCGCTCGCTGCGCCGGGTGCGCAGCCTGGAGCTGGGCCTTGGCATCACCGACCCGGCGCGCGGCCGCTGGCAGGGAGATCTCGCCGAGGCGCTGGTCCGGATCGGCGAACCGGTGGAGGCGCAGGACGTCATCGAGGTGAGCCGCGAGCACGCACTACGGCTCGGCCGGGAGAGCGTCCTCGCCGTCCTGGACCGCTCCGAGGCCCTGGTGCGTGCCGCCCAGGGGGACCTGGAGGCGGCCGTCGCCCAGTTGACATCCGCTCAGGACCGGCTGGGCAAGCTCGGCTACGGGCTGGAAGAGGCGCGGGCCGCCTTCTCGCTGGCCCGGCTGCGGGCCCGGCGCCCGAGGCTGGCGGGCACCGCGGGCACGGCCCGCGGCAACACCGCGGTCTTCGACGAGGCCACCCGGATGTTCCGCCGCTGCCGGGCGCTGCCCTGGCTGCGCCAGGTGGACGAGGCCCTCACCGCCGACGAGCCGGAGTCGACGCTCGCGGTACCGGACACCGTGGACGCGCTGGACGTGCTCGCCGCGATGGAGCGTCAGGTCGCCGCGCTGGTCATGGAGGGTTCCACCAACCGGGAGATCGCCGCGCGCCTGTTCATCAGCGTCAAGACCGTGGAAGCCACCCTGACCCGGGTCTACCGCAAGCTGGGAATCCGATCGCGTGTCGACATCGTCCGATTGGCGGCAGGTCGCCGCGCGAAGTGAGAACAGGGTTGGTTGACTGACCGGACCGAGGGTTTTCCCTCACCCCACCCCCTAGGGGGTTCCCTCATTGGGAGCCGAGGGTTCCGCGTCCTAGCGTAAGGGCCGTGCCGCTCGCCCGGGCACACGGGGTGGATCCCCCACCCCCGCCCCGGGCGACCCCCACCGGTGCAAACGCCACTCAGGAGACTCATGTTCGGGCTCAGACGCGCCAGACAGGCCGCCGCAGCGCTGGCGGTCACCGCCGCAGCGGCGACCACGCTGCTCGCCTCCCCCGCAGCGAGTGCCGCTCCGCAGCCCGTCGTCGGAGGTACCGCCACCACGACGACCGCCTACCCGTTCATGATGCAGATCACGGACGCTTCCGGAAACCAGTTCTGCGGTGGCACGCTGGTGGCCGCCAGCAAGGTGGTGACCGCTGCGCACTGCGTGGTCGGCGCGACCCCGCGCGGCGTCCGCGTGATCGGTGGCCAGACCTATCTGAACGGCACCGACGGCACGGTCGGCAGGGTGAGCGGGATCTGGGTCAACCCAGACTACACGGACGCCACCAACGGCGACGACGTGGCCGTGCTGACCCTGTCCGCGCCGATGCCGTACACCCCGGCGCCGTACGTCGCCTCCTCCCAGACAGCCGTGTACGCGGCTGGCACCACGGCCCGGGTCCTCGGCTGGGGCACCACCAGGGAGAACGGCAGCCCCTCCAACCAGCTGCGGACCGCGGCCGTGCCGATCGTGTCCGACTCCAGCTGCCGTACCTCCTACGGTTCGGACTTCGTCCAGTCCGACATGGTATGCGCCGGATACACCTCCGGCGGCGTAGACACCTGCCAGGGCGACAGCGGCGGTCCCCTGCTCATCGGGGGCGTCCTGGCAGGGATCACTTCATGGGGCGAGGGATGCGCGGAGGCGGGCCACCCGGGTGTCTACACCCGGCTGGCCGCCTTCTCGGACCTGGTGACCGCGCAGGTCGACTCGTGACCCGGAAGTCCTCCCGAGCACCCCTCGGGTAGATGCCAGGGGGGCGTTGCGAGCCACCACGAGCGGCCCGCAACGCCCCCCTCTCCACTACCGGACCGCTCGTCCGCGAGGGGAGCGGCGGCCACGCTGCCCCCGCCGCCATGACCGCACACCAGCCAGCCCCCTCGGACGCCTTCCTTCCGCGGCTCTCGGCCGACCTGGCGTCCGCTGCGGACGCCGCCCGCGGGGGCTGCGGATATCCTGCTCGTACGCCCGCTGGGTGATCACCGTCCGCAGGCTCGACGGAGGCAGCCGATGTCCGACCGACCGGGTGGCAGGAACGGCGGCCGCAGGTCCGTCTGGCGCCGCGCCCTCACCCCGCCCCAGCCCGCCGCCGAACCACCCGCACCCGGTCCGGCGGAGAGCGCCGTACCGCCGAGCATCGTCCAGGCGGCGCTGTACCGCGATGGCGTCCGCGTCTCCTCCCCCGCCACCCTCGCCGAGACCTACCGGGAGCTGCGTGAGCGGGCCCCCGGCATGGCGTGGATCGGCCTCGCCCGTCCCACCGGAGCACAGCTGCAGTCACTGGCGACCGAGTTCGATCTGCACCCACTGGCGGTCGAGGACGCGATGGAGGCGCACCAGCGGCCCAAGCTGGAGCGGTACGGCGACACCCTGTTCGTCGTGCTGCGCGCCGCCCGCTACCTCGACGCGCCGGAGGAGGTGGACTTCGGCGAGTTGCACGTGTTCGTGGGCCCTGACTTCGTCATCACGGTCCGGCACGGCGCCGCTCCCGATCTCTCGGCGGTTCGCCACCGAATGGAGGGCACCCCCGAGTTGCTGAAACTCGGCCCGGAGGCGGTGCTGTACGCGATCCTCGACGCGGTAGTGGACGGGTACGCCCCGGTGGTCTCCGGGGTGCAGAACGACATCGACGAGATCGAGACCGAGGTTTTCCGCGGCGACCCCGAGGTCTCCCGCCGCATCTACGAACTCTCCCGGGAAATGGTCGAGTTCCAGCGTGCCACCCGCCCGCTCGTCGGCATGCTGCACGGCCTGATGGCCGGTTTCGACAAGTACGAGACAGACGAGGAACTCCAGCGCTACCTCCGTGACGTGGCGGACCACGTGACGCACATCAGCGAACGCGTGGACAGCTTCCGCCAGGCCCTCACCGAGATCCTCACGGTCAACGCGACGTTGGTCACCCAGCAGCAGAACGCGGAGATGCGGGCACTGGCGGAGGCAGGCTTCGAACAGAACGAGGAAATCAAGAAGATCTCCTCGTGGGCGGCCATTCTCTTCGCTCCGACGTTGGTGGGGACGATCTACGGCATGAACTTCTCGCACATGCCGGAGTTGCACTGGGTGTTCGGATACCCCTTCGCGATCGTGCTGATGGCAGTGGTCTGTGCCAGTCTGTACATCATCTTCAAGCGGCGGGACTGGCTGTAGTCGACGCACCAACCCCCATGGCCTCCTTCGCATCGCGAACCATGCGGAAGGTCCATTTCGAGGCCCTGGGGAGAACTGGGGATGGCGCCGGCCTTCGCGCGCGCGGGCTTCCAGACCTCGGCATTGAAGATGTCAGCGCGGATGTGCGGTATTGAGGGACGCGGAGCATCCGCTTGGGCCAGTCGGCCCGCGCGTAGCGTTTGACGGTGTTCAGGGTCAGCTGCAGTCGGCGGGCGCATCGAGCAGGCCCACGCCCTTCTCGGGCAGGTTGTGGACCTGGTGCCAGCGTTCCAGGGTCGTCTGCGCGCGGGGACCGTCGTGGATGGGCACGTCCAAGACCCGAAAACACCATCTGCACAAACTCGTTGACTTCCTTCGCTCGAAGGTCAACGACCCTCACGACTCTCCGTCGCTACCGAATGTGAGTCAGGGCCCAACTGGAAGGACAGCCTGCGGCAATCGGCCACCAAGGTCCTGGAGGCACCGCGACGAGCCGCGGCACTTCTCGGCGGCCCAGCACGCCCTCGACACCGTGCCCGGTGCCGGGGATCTGCTTCACGCACGCATCGACATGATCCGGGACCAGGCCGGGGAGCCTCGCATCGTCGAGGTCGAACTCATCGAACCCTTCCTCTATTTGCAGTACGACGACAAGGCTGCGGAGCGCCTGGCGCACGCCGTGAACAGCCTTCTCACCCGGCCCACAACTGACCGACCTCTGTAGCTGCACTCGGCGAGGGGGCGCAGCTCAGGGCCGGCCCGACAGGGTCCGGTCGTTCGCTCATGACTGTTTGAAACGTGCAGGCCGGAGTGGGCTTGATCCGCTTTGACGGACAGCGGAGAGCAGGGGCTTCGGTCCCGGAAGGATGATGTCCATCATGGAGAGCATGGGAAGCGGCCGGTCATGACGCCGTGGCGCTGCAGAGCGCGACATACAGCGTCGATCTCCGAGTCGGCTGGGTGACGGTCTTGCCCACGTCGCTGTGTATGGTTACGGCACATCCGCGCTGTCACGTGGCGTGAGGGTTCGGTTACGTAACCGTCGCTGTTGGCTGTAGCCTCCGTGCGATCTTGCTGTGATCACGAGGAGGAAGCATCTGATGCGAGGCATTCGTACCAGCCTGCCGATCGTTGCGGCTGCGGCAGTCCTGGCCGCCGTCGGCATGACCCCCGCCACGGCCGCTGCGGCCCCGCCTGCCGCCAGGGTCACGGCCCAGGCGGAGGGAACAACCGTGTACGAGGAGGGCCAACCGGGGGGCCTTCTGTTCTACCGCGGGAACCTGGGCTCCAATTCCCCATGGCAACCCAGCCCGCAGTCCAAGACGGTGAGGTACCCAGCCATCGGTGAGTACCTCACCCCCATCGGCTACCTCAAGATCATCGACAATCTGGACAGCGGCTACAGCACGGCCACCATCAAGGCCGGCGGCGTCGGGTCCAACTACGTGGAGATCGAGTACGACGCCCCTGCTTTCAGAGGCTACGACTACAACGTGGAAATCCGCGGAGTCAAGCTGCTCTGAGCTCAATTGAGTGGCTGTTGTCTTCCCGGGCTTGGGGGCAGTGTTTCCGCTGTTCAGGCATAAGGGCGACCGTTGCGGGGAGTGATGGCGTGTCATGTCGCCGCCCCGTGGAGGTCGGGTATGTCGTGAGGAAAAATGATCACTCGGCCAAACCCGTCTTCCCGGTGCGGCACCTGCGTTCGTGCTCCAGGCGGATCACGCTGCTTGCGCCGCGGGCGGGCCAAGCAGCACCGTCCGCAGTCCGGCGCTTCGCCGCCGGCCATCTCGGCCAGCAGCATCAGCAGCCAGTCGCGCTTGTACCGGGCATGGACTACGGCGTGCGTGGGGAAGGGGACCGCCTCGACCGTGGCGGGATAGACCGAGCCTTGGTGCAGGACGTTGCCGAAGAGTTCATACAGCGCTTCGTCGACCGCTTCGGGATCGTCTGAGTACAGTGCGCGCACTGGCTGCGGCACGTCTGCAGCACCGCCGTAGGCGTGGGTGAGCGAGGCCCAGTCCACCGCGCCCAGGTCCTCGGGTGATCTCATGCGCGCGACCCTACCCACCGTCACCGACAAGGGGCCGACTCGCTCGGTCCACTGGAGGAGATCCAGGAGTCGACGGGTTCCTGCCGTTCTCGTACGGCGCAGGGGACGGCCGTCCCATCAGGGGCCGTCGGGCTTGGTCTGCGCGCGAGCCGTGCCGATGCACTGGGCTTGACCAGCCGGCCCCTCCCGGACGACGGGGTGGTCGTCGACGGATAGGACCGGTGAACGTGCCGGGCCGGTGTCCGGCAGGACACCGCGGCCCTGGGTCGATGACGTCCCACTGGGTGGTCTGGAAGCTCTCTTGGCTCTTTCCCAGCCGCGCCTCGGGAGGAGCGGCTGGGAAGGTTCGCCGTGCTCCTGCCGCTCGGCGTTTCCCAGGCCAGGCAGCGAAGTACCCCCGGATTAGCAGGTCACGTTCGCCCAACCAGCCACGCGCCGGGCGGCATCGCCCGGCAGGCCGACGATTCCCCCCGAGGACAACCGAGGCGTCGGCCAGGCGAAGAGTCAGGCCCCCGGGCGGTGCCATGGTCAGTCCTCACCATCAGGTGAGGTCGCTCGCCAGGTCCAGCACAGTGCTCGCCGCGCGCCGGTGCAGGGTGTGGCCGAAGGTGACCCGCGCGACCCCCAAGGTGCCGAGTTCGGCGGAGGTCGGGCCGTCCGGGAGTCGCAGGGCGTTCACCGGGCGGTCGACGCAGCTCACGATGTCGGGCAGGCACTCGGTCGGGGCGAGGATCGGGTACACGCAGTCGACCCCTGCTTCTGCGTAGAGTCGGGCGCGCTTGACCGCCGACTCCACCGAGCCGTCCCCGTGGAGGAAGGTGTCGATGCGGGCGTTGAGGACGATGCGGTCGCCGGCCGCCACGCTGACCTCGGCGAGCCAGTCGGCATGCCGGAGCGGGTCCTTGACTTCACCGCTGGCCGCTACCGAGTCCTCCAGGTTGCAACCGACCACACCAGCCTCCAGCAACCGGTCGACGATCTCCCGGGGGGAGAGGCCGTAACCGTCCTCGATGTCCGCTGTCACGGGCACGTCCACCGCCCGGGTGATGCGGGCGATGGCGGCGAACATCTCGTCAACCGGGGTGTGGCCGCCGTCCTCGTACCCGAGAACGGCGGCCACCGCGGCGCTGGAGGTGGCGAGTACGGTGTGCCCAGCCCCGGCGAACACCCGGGCGCTGAAGGCGTCCCACACATTCGGGATGATCAGTGGCGAAGCGGGTTCCTCACGCTCGTGCATACGGCGAAAGGACTCGGCGGGGGTGAGGCTCCGCATGGTGCTCTCTCCTGTTGATCCGATGGGTGGCGTAGAGACCGGCCAGTTCCCGGGCCAGGTCCAGGGACTGGGCGCGGTTCAACCGGGGGTCACAGGTGGTCTCGTAGCGGGTGGGCAGGTGGGAGGGGGTGACTTCGTAGACGCCCCCCAGGCACTCGGTGACGTGCTCTCCGGTCAACTCGATGTGCACGCCTCCGGCGTGCGTGCCGAGTGTCCGGTGTACCTCGAAGAAGCCGCGGACCTCATCCACGATGTCGTTGAGGTGGCGGGTTTTGAAGCCGTCCTGGGCGCTGAAGGTGTTGCCGTGCATGGGGTCACAGATCCAGATGGCGGGCGACCCCTGGGCCGTCACTTTGGCCACCAGGTCAGGGAGCACCTCGCGCACGGCTCCGGCCCCCATCCTGCTGACGAAGGTCAGGCGGCCCGGCTCCCGGTCAGGATCCAGCCGCTCGATCAGGGCGATCAGATCATCAGGGGTCGTGCTGGGCCCCACCTTGACTGCCACCGGGTTGCGGATGTGCGCCGCGTAGTCGACATGTGCCCCGTCGAGTTGGCGGGTCCGCTCGCCCACCCACACAGTGTGGGCGGACAGGTTGTAGATGCCCTGCGGGATGACGCGGGTGAGCGCGCACTCGTACTCCAGCACCAGCGCCTCGTGGCTGGTCCAGAACTCGGTGCGGTGGTGCGCCGAGAACGCCCGCAGCAGGTTCAGGGTGGTGGCTGAGGTCTGGTAGGCGCGGCCGAGTCGACGCGGTTCGGGAGTCCGGGATTCTGGCGTGAAACCGACGCCGTTGACGAGGTCGCCCCGATAGGAGGGAAGGGTGATGCCGTCCCGGGTCTCGTGCGCGCTGGAGCGCGGCTTGGCGTACTGGCCGGCCATGCGCCCGATGGTGACGACCGGCAGGGCAGCACCCTCACCGATGACCGCGGCCATCTGGTTGATGGTGCGGAACTTGGCGGACACCTGGTCCTGTGAGACCCCGTCGAAGGTCTCGGCGCAGTCACCGCCCTGGAGCAGGACAGCGGCGCCACGGGCGACGGCGGCCAGGCGCTCGCGCAGGCTGTCGATCTCCTGGGGGAGCACGAGTCCCGGGGCCGCAGCAAGGCCGGCCACTGCCTCGGCGAGGGCCTCGGGGTCGGGCCAGTCGGGCTGCTGGGCGGCCCTCAGCCCGGGGGCGGGGAAGCAGTGCGGCAGCGAGGTGCGCCGAGGCGGCGCCGGACCGAAGCCGTCAGGAGCGATGGGGTGGGCCCCGGGGGCGGGTGCGCCGTGGAGCCGGTCCCCCTGGGGGTGGGCGTCGTGGGGGTGGGTGTCATGGGGGTGGGTCGTCACCGGGCCGGCCGGCTGGGGTGCGTGGGGATCGGCGTCGATGGGGAGCTCGGAGAGCTGGCTGGTGGTCACTGGAGGCGGTTCCCTCTCTTCAGGGCGCGGTCGACCAGAGGGCCCGCCGCTCCCGTGTACTGGGCGGGATCGAGCAGGAGGGACAGTTCCGTCGCGTCGAACATGCCCTGGAGGTCAGGGTGTTCGGAGAGGATTGCGCCGAGGGGTCGGCTCTGCTCGGCGGCGCGCGCGGAGGCGTGGGTGAGCAGCCGCTTGGCCGTGACCTTGCCGAGTCGGGGGGACAGAACCGCGGCGATCCGCTCCGATACGATCTGACCTCCCGTCACCTTCAGGTTGGCATCCATGCGTTCAGGGGAGACGGACAGTCCCTGGGCGAGCTCTGCGGCGGTGTGGGCGGCCCCGCCGGCGAGACGCAGGCACTCGCGCAGCAGCAGCCACTCGGCGTGCCAGGTGCCCCCGGACCGCTCGTCCTCGGTGGTGAGGCTCTGGGTGAGCCCCGCGGCCAGGACCGGCACCTGGAGTGCAGCGGAGCGAATGAGGGTGGCGAGCACGGGATTGCGCTTGTGCGGCATCGCGGAGGAGGCGCCACGCCCGGCGGGGGCCGGCTCGGCGGCTTCTCCGACCTCAGTGCGGGCCAGTACTTGCACATCCACCGCGAACTTCCCGAGTGCGGCCGCGGTGTGGGCTAGCGCAGCGCCCAGGTCGGCCAGCGGGGTACGCAGCGCGTGCCACGGCAGGTCGGGGCGGGCGAGCCCCGTTTCCGCGGCGTAGCCGTCGAGCAGCCGCTCAGTGTACTCGGCGGCGTCGAACTCGCCTTCTCCTTTGTCGAGTTCCGCGTACTGCAGGTAGCCGGCGAGGGTTCCGGCCGCGCCACCCAGAGAGACCGGCAGGCCCGCGCTGCGGACCCGGGCGACTCGGTCGGCCGCGTCGAGGACGAGGCTGCGCCAGCCGGCTGCCTTGAGCCCGAAAGTGGTCGGCACCGCCTGCAGCGCCAGGGTGCGGCCGGCCTGCGGGGTGTCCCGGTGCGCGCGGGCCAGTTCCCCGAGGGCGTCCGCCGTGCGGTGCAGGTCGTCCAGGACCAGCCCGAGGGCGCGGGAGGCGACCAGCATGGCTCCGGTGTCGAAGATGTCCTGGCTGGTCGAGCCCCGATGCACGTATTCGGCGGCCACCGGGTCCTCCGCGGCCACCGCCCGGGTCAGGGCGGCGACCAGCCCGACAACGGGGTTCGCGGTCTCGCGCGAGAGACGGGCGAGGGCGCGTACGTCGAACAGGTCGGCGCGCGCGGCGGCGGTGATGATCTTGGCGGCCTGCTCGGGGAGGGCTCCGAGTTCGGCCTGGGTGCGCGCAAGGGCGGACTCGGCGTCGAGCATGGCCTGCAGCCACGCTTCGTCGGAGGTGGCCGCCTCCACGGGGGTGCTGACGCGGACCGGTGAGAGCAGTCCTGAGTCGGCACCAGCATCTGGCAGGAGGCTCATCTGTGTGCCCCCCAGTGCGCCGGCCGGCCGATGGGGCCGGGGAACTCGGAGTGGTCGCAGTGGTGCATGCGCTCCCCGTGCTGCCCACAGCCCATGTGTTCCGGCTGGACCGACTGGCTCGTGGCGGTGCTGGCCGCCGCCTCCGGAAGGGCCGGCTCGGTGGCCAGGGCCGCGGCTGCGATGGCGTCGGAGTCCTCCAGGGTCACCGAACCCACGCCGGGTCGGATCCCGGCCGCGGTGATCCAGTGCACGGACTCCGTCGGCACGCCGTAGGCGAACCGCCGCGGGTGGGGACGGCCGGCCGCGTCTACGATGCGGTAGGGACGTTCGGTGACGTCGAGCCCGCCCGTCTCGTAGCTGGTGCCGCACTCCCCGGAAAGGCGGTAGGGGGCGCACTGCCCGCTGTCGAGGAGGTGCCGCAGCAGCGGGTCCGCGGTGCGGCGCAGGTCGGGTTCGGGCAGCCGGGCCTCAACCAGGGTGGCTGCTGTGCACCGCTGGTCGGGCAGGACGGTGGACCAGGCGGCGAAGGCCGGGCCCTGATCGTCGGTGACCGCCTCCACGCGCAGGCCCGGGGCTGCGACCTCCACGATTCCGGCCTCGATGAGGGCGATGAGCTCCGCGGTGCGGGAGACGGGCGGACCGATGGAGACGAAGGCGTTGAGCGGGGTGTACCAGCCGTCCAGGTCGTCCCGGTGGGAGTTGCCTTCCAGGCCGCGGTGGTCGACGGCCAGCCGGATCTCGTTCCGCAGGTCACGCATGACGTCCAGGGCCGCCTTCAGGGGGCCGCTGACGTTGCCGGCGCGCGCGTGCACCACGTCGGCGCGCAGGTGGTCCAGCAGCCAGGCGCGGTAGCTGTCGGAGTCGGGGAACTCCCGGTCCCCGTAAGGACGGGATATCCGCTCCCAGTCCCAGTGGTCCTCGGAAGCAATGCCGGCTTCGACGAGCAAGTCAGCGCGCTCGGCGCCCGGTTGGGCCGCCAGGTAGCGTTCGGCGAAAGCGTCCCCGTCTGCGCCGCGGCCGGTCAGCAGGGCGGCGTAGTACACGCTCTCCACCTCGGCGGAGATCATCGGCCACAAGTCGGTGCCGAAGCGGACCCAGTCGCCGCTCTCGGCACGGGCGCGGAACTCGGCCGCCTTCTCCGCGGTGAGCAGCCGAGGCCAGTACCGGCCGTGCGGGCCCTTCTCGTTCTCACCGCGCGAGTGGTACGGAATCCCCCGCCGCGATCCGGTGAAGATGCGGGGCTCACGCCCGGAGGGGTGGTAGACGAGCCGCCCCTCTATGTCCCGCTCGAAGGAGCCCCCGCGACCGGCGGTGAACAAGGCCATGTAGTCGAAGAAGTTGAGGCCCATGCCGCGCAGGATCACGGTCTCTCCCTGCGGAATCCGGTCGACGTCGACGTCCGCGGGGTTGGCGGGCGGCAGGTACTGCAACCCGTTGGCCTCGGCGAACGCGGTGAGTTCCGCCTCGGTAGGGGTGAGCTGGGCGGGCAGGTGGCCCTGGGCGAGGATCACCGCGTCGAGGCCGCCGATGACCGTGCCGTTCGACAGGGTGAGCTGCTGCGCCGGCGCACCTCCGTCGGCACCTTCGGGAGCCATCGCCGAGGCGTCGTCCAGGGCGACGGCCTCCGCCCGGTGCGTACGGATCTCCACGTGGGCGGGTGCGGTCTCCACCAGGCGGCCGAAGACCCACTGGAGGTAGTGGCCGTAGATGGCGCGCGTGGGGTACGAGTCGGGGCCCAGGGCGCGCGCTTCGGCAAGCCCCTCCTCGGTGAGCAGAAGCCCCTGCTCGTCGAGGTCACCGCGAAGTTGGCACTGCAGCCACTCGTACAGGCTGGGTCCCTCCTCGATCGGGCCGTCAATGGCCAGGCTGGCATCGGTGAAGACGCTGACCTGGCAGGCCACGGTGTTCATCAGGAGGTGGCGTGACTGGTCGGTGCGCCAGACCCGGCCCGGTCCGGGCGGTGTGGGGTCGATGACGTGGACGGTGATGCGGTCGCGGGAAGGGGACTTGCGTTCCTGGGCGCAGATGCGCTCCAGGACGGACAAACCCCGGGGCCCCGCGCCGACGATGCCGATCTGTGCGTGTCTGGTATTCACCTGTGAGTCTCCACTTGAACGGTGGGACGGAAGTACTGCGTGCTGCGCTTACGCCGGGGTGTTGTTCCAACCCACGTCCCCCAGGGGCTGGTTGGTCTGCCCGCCGCTACCGATGACGTTCCAGCCGACGTCGCCGGAGAGCACGTCGTACTGACCGGCGGGCGCGGCGTTCCAGCCGACGTCAGCCAGTGGCGCGACCCCGGCCCCACCCAAGCGCCTGGGGAGGCTTCCGGTGGCCGTGCCGACGGCAACGGTCGCGCTGAGGACAGCCCCGAGAACGAGTGCAGCGATGGTGTGCCGCCCCTGGACACGAAGCGGACGTGACGTCAAGGAGATCTCGCCGAGCATGATGTCGCCCTTCATCTTTCGTCCCGAAAATCCGGATCTGTCATTGAGGGTTCTGAATACGAGGGGCGCGCGGTGCATTTTTTTGAGCCGCAGAGCAGAGGAAGAGCGTCCGTCGTGATTGAATACAAACCGACATTCAGACGAACGATTTCAGCATCCGACTCGTAACCTGAGATCTCGCTTGTGGTCACCGAGAATTGGGCTTGTGCGGCAGCCCCCTGTCACGCCAACAAAAGTGCCAGGTTCGGAGAGCGGGTAGAAGATCGCGGATGCTTCGGGTCGGCGCACTGCCGTGAAGCGAGGGATCTCATTGCAGACTTATCCACCTGAATACGGCACATCGGACACGCTCGGACAGTGTCAAAGTGGTACACACCAGGCTGCGACTCCTGATGTCGTAGCCTCACTAGGCTTGGAGGTGTCACAGGCATTGCGTGACGCCGCCACCACCCTTCAGGAGTTGGCGAAGACACTTGAGGTCTATTCGGAGGCCCTTAATCCGCTTCTTTTGGAAGGAATGCGTCAGCAGGCCGGCCACGCAAGATCCGGCACGGCATCCCCTGTCACCCCGGTGACGGCTCCGGGTTCGCCTTCCAGCCCCGCCCCCGGCTCCGCTCCGAGTTCCGCTCCCGGTCCGGTGCCCGGCTCCGCTCCGGGTTCCGCCCCCGGGTCCGCTCCGGACCAGGCCTCCACGCCCCTCGGCGTACCCAGTCCTTCTCCCCTGTCCGGGTTCGCCGGCTCGAGGACAGCGGGCAGCGGCTTCGCCCATGTTCACGGTCTGGCCGAGATCGCGGAGGCTGTGCAGCACGCCCTGGACAACGCCACCACGGAGATCCTCACGGCGCAGCCGGACGGCCCGCGTCCAAGCGCCGTACTGACGGCGGCGCTCAATGCCGTCCGCCGGCAACTCGCCTCCGGGATCTCCATGCGGACCCTCTATCAACACAGCACACGCTTCGATGAACCGACCAAGGAATACGTACGTGCCGTAACGGGCTACGGAGCGCAGGTCCGAACCCTCGCCGAGTTCTTCGACCGGCTGATTATCGTGGATCGTCAGACCGCATTCATTCCCGCAAACGCAGATCGCACAAGTGCGGCCGTGGTGACCGAGCCGGCCGTAGTGAATTTCCTGGCCGATATCTTCGAAAGGGCCTGGGACCGCGCCGAGCCGTATCCATTTCTACCGGTTCGCGCGGCGGACGCCGCAACGGAAATCGGCCCAGCAATACGTGACGCCGTATGCAAACTGCTCGTCGAAGGCCGCTCGGACCGGGAGATCGCTCGCCGCCTCGGATTCAGCCTGCGTTCGCTGCAATCGCACGTCGCGCGCCTCAAGGAGGAGTACGGCGCCGAGCACCGGCTTCAGCTCGGCTACCTGATGGGAGTCAAGGACACCAAGGAGGGCATCGTGACCGGCACCGACACGGCCCACCTCGATGTGGCTCCCGATGATGCCAGAGACATACAAGGGGATCTCACGGAGCCCGGATCCGCCTCATAAGCCCGCGGTAGACGCGGCGCGGCGCGGAACCCACCGCCGAAAACCAGCCTCCAGCCGTGCCGGGAGGATTGAGTGCCATGTGTCTTTGTTCCGTCACGCTCCGCACGGCCTCATCTATGTGTCCCCCCAGCGACCCCGGCCCGCGAGGCTCGTGCACCTCGCACCCTAAGGAAATGCGGGGCGGGACGCATGGCCGCTCACGTGTTCCATTCCCGCCACCCGGCACTGTGCACGCACCTTTGCCGTGCCTGCCCCTTTGACACCTGTATGCGAAAGGTATTCCTGTGGCCTCCTCTCCCTACGGTCTCGCCGCGAATGAGAATCCTCACTCACCCCTGCCCGCGGTCCAGGACCTCCTGGCCACTGAGGCGGCCCGGGTCAACCGCTACCCCGACCGCTTCGCCACCGAGCTCATCGCCGCCCTCGCCGACCGGCTCTCCGTGCCGGCCTCGCACCTGGCCGTGGGCGCCGGTTCCGTCGGCGTCACCCAGCACCTGCTGCACTCCCTCCTTGTCGCCGCCGGACCACTGCAGGGACGGTCCCCGGGCGGCGAGATCGTCTATGCGTGGCCGTCGTTCGAGGCGTACCCGCACCTGACCGCGATGTGCGGCGGCCGGTCGGTCCAGGTGCCGCTGACCGACCACCGCCACGACCTGGAGGCCCTCACCGACGCGGTCACCGCCGAAACCAGGGCTGTCATCGTGTGCAACCCCAACAACCCCACCAGCACCGTCGTACGGCGCCAGGAACTGGAGCGGTTCCTCGACCGGCTCCCCGCCCACACCCTCGTCATCCTGGACGAGGCCTACCGGGAATTCGTCCGTGACGCGGAGGTGCCGGACGGTGTGGAGCTCTACCGGGACCGGCCGCAGGTGGTGGTGTTGCGCACCTTCTCCAAGGCATACGGCCTGGCCGGCCTTCGGGTGGGGTACGCCGTGGCCCACGAACCGGTTGCGGCCGCGATCCGCGCGGCCGCCGTGCCGTTCGGGGTGAGCTCGCTGGCCCAAAGTGCGGCTGTGGCGTCGCTCGACGCCGAACACCAGCTCATGGAGCGGGTGGACACCGTGGTCAAGGAGCGCCACCGGGTTCGTGAAGGTCTCCTCGCGGCGGGCCTCGAAGTGCCGCCCTCGGAGGCCAACTTCCTGTGGTTGCCACTCGGCCGACGCACCCATGGGTTCGCCGAAGCCTGCGCCGCCGCCGGGGCCCTGGTGCGGGCCTTCCCCGGTGAGGGCGCCCGGGTGACCGTCGGCGAGCCGGAGGCGAACGACATCGTCCTCGCCGTGGCCGCCGAACTCGCCAGGCAGAACTAGGGCCGGGCAGGCACCGTCCATCGCCCCGTCGCAACGCCCGGTCCCTGACGGGCGAACGACGCATGCCCCAGGGCCGGAGGCCGGGGCGCCCGAGGGCCCACCTGGCTCGGGCGCCCCGCCGTGTCCGGTGCGGTCGGCGGGCGGCCCCGCCGGACCCCACCGGGCCGCGTCGCCTCCCCGAAGCCTTCCGAAGTGCCTCGCGGCCCCTCGCGACCCCGCGGTACGTCACCTGTTTCGCGGCGTGCGGCTGTCGTCACCGGGTGACCGGTTCAAGTACCAACTCCCCCAGGAACCAGTGCTCCACCTGTTTCAGCCGTTCCACACATTCGGCCCGGTCCCGGCCACTCACCAAGGCCATGACCAGGAAGTCGGACGAGGCCGTCGCCGGACCCATCACCTGGCCCGGCTGTACGAACACCGTGAACCGCTCGATCCAGGGGAAGTCCGGGGCCTCCTGCGGCACCGAAACCACCCGGCCGGGTCGCTTCATCAGCACCATCTGACCGGCCATCCGCCGCGGTAGCCCCCCACCGCTGCCCAAGTCCTCCTGCAGCGGCAGACCGAGCTGCGCCCGTACCCACGCCTCGGTGGGATCCACCCCGGACATGACCCGCACGATGTCCCGAATAGCGGCGCCCCCGGTACGGCAGGCGATCTCACAGAGCACCAGCCGGTCGTCCGGGGTGTGGAAGACCTCCGCGTGGAAGGCGAAGTGCTCGGGCCCGGGCATCGCGTCAAGGAGCCGTTCGGCGAACTTCAGCAGCCGCTCGGCCAACGGATCGTCCGCATCGAGCGTGAGGTCCATCCGGGGGCCGGTGTCGGTGGCGTACGTGGCCAGCGCGTACTGGTACTGCGAGGGCCAGGCGAAGACCGTACGGCCGTCCACCACCAGCCCGTCCACATGGCACATCCGGCCCGGCACATAGGCCTCCACCAGCAGCTGGGACTGGTCGGCCCCGTCGAGGTCGAGGTCCGTCGCCAGGCAATCCCGCAGCGCCTGCTCCGTGTGCAGGATCCGCACGCCCATGGACCCGGCGCTGTCCCGGGGCTTCACGACCAGGGGAAAGCCGAACTCGGCCGCGAAACCGAGGAGCTCGCTCGCGCACTCGACCTCCCGCCACGGGGCCACCTCCAAGCCGGCCTCGGTCGCGATCCGCTTCATCAGCGCCTTGTCACGGAATGGCTCGACCGAGTCCATGCGCTGACCCGGCAGGTCCAGAACCTCCCGCAGGATCGCGGCCCGTTCCAGGTCCCGCTCGTGACAGGCCACCAGGTGTCGCACCTCGTGCTCCCGAGCGAGGTCCAGGGCCCGCTCCTCCAGCAAGCCGCTGTGGTCATAGCCCGGGACGGCTTCGGCCAGGGCGTATCCCGAGCCGGCCGCGGGCAGCTCTTCCGCCACCCCTGCCAGGTTGTCGGCACAGGTCAGCAAGAGGACGTCGCCGTCGTAGTCGGCCAGCCACCGGTCGTACGGAGCGGCTTGCACCGAACCGATCTGGTGCAGTACCAGCACACTCATCTCACGCCACCTCCGAGGTGTTTGCGCTGACCACGGTCATGTCGGTCCGGACTGTGGGGGCCAGCGGGGCGGCCTGGGCGCGGGTCTGCGCACGCAGGTCGCCTGGCCGGTAGCGGAGGCTGTCGATCCGCCAGCCACCGTGCGCCTCGTACGCTGCTTCCACGGCGTACGGGTGCCCGGCCCGGAGCGGCAGCGCGCTCAGCACCGCGTCGGTCACCGCAAGACCCGCGCCCTGGTGGCGGCGTCCGTCCCGTACCGGCTCCACCGTCAGTCCGGCCAGTGCCGAGGCGGCTGTACCGCCCTGCCGTCCTCGAATGAAGGCACGCAGGGCCGCCTCGCCGTCCGGTACCGCCACCACCTCGCGCTCCGGTCCCCTGCGCCGGCGGACCGCGAGGGGGTAGCCCCAGGCGTGGGCGGCCCGGTAGAGGTCCAGCACCCGGCGGACCCCGGCCCGTTCCACCACCGGCAGCCCGGCCCGCCGCAGCCAGGTCTGGGCGGCGACGGAGTCAGCGAGGACCAACGCCTCCTCGCGGCTCTGGCCGGGTAGCCCCAGGGTGTCGCGGAGGGCGGCGGCACGGAGTTGGTCGGCGGGGTGCAGGGCTACCACGGCACTGAGAGTGTGCCGCGCGGCCAGGTCCAGGACGGTGGTTTCCACGGCCGCGGACGAGGGGTAGCCGGCCAGGGCGTGGACCTCAGCGATGTCGGGGTGGATCCCGGGGGTGTCGGTCACGAGCACCAGTTCGTGACCGGCCTCGGCGAGCCATGCGGCGTAGGGCAGCGGGCCCCCGGGACCCGTACGGTCCAGGATGACCACGGTCATCGCTGCTGACCTCCTTCGAGTGGGTGGGGTCCATCGACCCGGATGGTGAGGCGGGTCGCGAGGAGTTCCTCGCAGAGCCGGACTGCCTCGTCGGTGTCGGACGCGGTCACGGCGAGCATGCCGAGCCGGTCCCAGTTGTCGCGGGCCGCCCGGGTCAGCGCTCCGGGACGGGCAGCAACGTCCACGGCGAGGACGGCGGGGTGCAGCCACAGCGCCTCCACGCCCTCGACGGCGACCACTCGGCCGGCGCTTGCCACCAGTCCGCGGGCGCATCCCGCGGCCCGTGGACGCGGACGCTCCGCCAGCGGTTCCACCAGACGGAACGGCCAGGCCAGGCTGTAGTGGGCCAGGTCGATTCCGTACGAGGCCCGCACCAACTCCTGGATGTGCCCGCCACCGTTGCGGTTGTGGCCCTCGATGATCAGGGGGCCACGCGGGGAGAGTCTCAGCTCGGTGTGGGCGGGGCCGTCCGTGATGCCGACGGCATCGAGGAAGGCGGAGACCGCCTCGGTGACCTGCTGTTCGCGCGAGGGCGTCAGACGCGCGGGCAGGGCGTGGCCGAGCTCCGCGAAGTGGTTCTTGTCCACCAGCTTCTCGGTGATGGCGACGACCACGTGGCGGCCCTCGAAGCTGAAGGACTCCACACTGAACTCGGGCCCCGGAATGTACTCCTCCATCAGGAAGTCGGCGACCCGGTACAGCGTCGTACCCCGGTCCACGCCGTGCGCGCGGACAGCGCAGATCTCTTCCCAGACCGTCCCGGCGTCCTCGGGCCCTTCGACCTTGAAGATCCCGAAGCCGGCGGTCAGGTCCACCGGCTTGACCACGAAGGGGTAGCCGTGGGCGGCGCCGAACTCCGTGAGGTCGCCCTGCTCCACCAGCGGCGCTGCCCCGATCGCGAAGCGTGGTGCCGCCTGCGCGAGGTGGCGGCGCATCGCGAGCTTGTCGCGTAGCAGCCGGGCCGGTTCGTACCCGGTGCCGCCGAGCCCGAACAGGTCATTGATCCGTCCGGCGTTCTCCAGGCCCGGCTCGGTCAGCGAGAGGGCCGCGGAGAAGCCCCAGATCTGGTGCGCGGCGCGTGCCAGGGGTTCGACCACCGCCCAGTCGGTGAAGTCGGCGACCAGGGTGACATCGGCCAACCGGGCCTGCTCGGGGTCGAACTTGTCCTTGTGCTGGATGAGGATGACGTTCAGGCCGAGGGCCTTGGCCTGGCGGATCGGGTCCGTGAGGTGGCCCAGGAGCAACAGGGTGCGCTCGGGCACCATGGGCTGGGTGGGTGCGGTGGTGACCGCGTTCACCAGGGGGGCGCGGGTGGTGACGCGCAGTAGTGAGGCAGCTTCCTCGGCGCCGCGGTCGGCTTGTTGGACGTCGTCGGCGCCGAGGATGACGAAGCCGTGGCGGCTGGCCGAGTTGGTGGTCTCCGGCAGCGTGTCACCGGCCTGGAAGTGGAAGGACACCTCGGCCACCTGGGGCAGGGCGCGCACCTCGTCGAGCCCTGCCACGTGTTCCACGGTGCCGGGCTCGAACTGGAAGAAGCGGATGGCTCCGACGCGGGTGGCCGAGCCGAGGACGGCCGCGCGGCCGGCGAGGAGTTCGAAGATCGCCGCCTCGATGTCGAAGCCGGTGGCGATCCGGACGAGGTGGGGGATCCGGTCCCCGCCGAGCCGGGCCTGGGACTCCACGATGCGGGGGCCGTCAGCAGTCAGGATCAGCTCGGTGTGCGCGGGGCCGAAGCGGTGGCCGGCCGCATCCAGCAGCGCCAGGACTTCCTTCTCCATGACCGCCGCCGTGTCCTCGGGCAGCGGAGCGGGGAAGAGCTGACCGGTCTCCACGAACAACGGGGCGGACGTGGTGCGCTTCTGCGTGATGCCGATGACCTGGTGGCTGCCGTTGGCGCTGAGGGTCTCCACACTGTACTCGGGGCCGGCCAGGAACTCCTCGACCAGGACGGGCCCGTGGTAGCCGAGGGCGTCCAGATCGGCGGCCCACTGGTCCAGGTCCGCCCGGCACCGCACCAATCGGACCCCGGTGCTGCCGGAGAGCCCGGTCGGCTTGACGACGGCCGGGTAGCCGAACTCCGCCAGGACCGCGGCGGTACCGGCCGCCGAGTCCGCGGTGACGGTTCGGACCGGGGACAGGCCGTGCTCGGCGAGGACCTCGCGCATGGCCGCCTTGTCATTGAGGCGGCGTAGGGACTCCGGGGGGTTGGGCGCCAGGCCGAGGGCGTCTGCCTCCTCGGCCACCGGGAGCATGGTGCTCTCCTTGCCGAGGTGCAGGACGTGGGCGACCTCGTGCGCGATGGCGGTCCCGCGGATCAGGCGGCGCAGGCCGGCCTCGTCGTCGAAGTCCGTCAGCAGGAGCTCTTCGGAGTGGGCGGCCACCTCGCGCAGGTAGTCCTGGCTCTGCAGGGTGGGGTCCCAGATCGACCACACCCGGAAGCCGGCGGCCACGGCCTTCTCGACGAGTTGCCGGTAGGGCATCACCATCAGGATGCGGTTGTTGGCGGTCATTGCAGTCTCTGCCTTCCTGTGGAGCCCGCGCGGGGCTCCATCGCTGAGGTCCGTGTGCAACGCCCCGGGGCCGGGGGCACCCCCCTTGCGGGGCGGCGTCGGGGTGTCCGCCGGACCGGGGGCCGGTGGCGGGGCCGGCGCGGCGGCCGTTGCAGGGATCGGTGCGTGGGCCGGTGCAGGGGGTGGTGCGGGGGTCGGTGCGGGGGCAGGGACGGTAGCCGGCGTGGAAGCCGAGGCGGGCTGGTCTGGAACGGGGGTTCGCGCCGTTCGTACGTGGACGCCTTCGGGAACGTCCGTCATCACCAGGGTCATGGCGCCGATCAGGGCGCCGTCGCCGACCGTGATCGGGCCGAGCAGGCTCGCGCCGGCGCCGACCGTCACGCCGTCGCCCAACTGTGGGTGGCGGCGGGCCTGCCCCGCGGGCTCCCGCACCCGATCGTGCCACCATCCGGTCGAGCCGAGGGTGACCTGGTGGAAGAGCGACACGTCGTCACCGAGTACGGCAGTCTCACCGATCACCACACCACTGCCGTGGTCGACGAAGAAGCGACGGCCGATGCGGGCCCCGGGATGGATCTCGACACCGCCGGTGAGTACCTTGGCGACCGCGGAGGCCAGCCGGGCGGACCGGTGGTGGCCCCCGCGGTAGAGGCGGTTGCCGATCCGGTGGCCCAGCAGGGCGATCACGGAGGGGTGCAACAGCGCCTCGCTGCGTGAGCGCACCGACGGGTCGCGGTCGACGATCACGTCCAGGGCCTCCATGGCCCGCAGGTGCAGCGTACGCAGCGATCCAGTGCGGGGAAGGCTTGTACGGAGCGGCCTGGCCTGCCCTTTCACGTGGCCACCGCCGCCTTCTGCCGCTCGGCGGCACTGCGGGCGGCAACCAGGTCGAAGAGCGACCGGTAGAGCACCACGGCAGCCACACCGAAGAGGGCGAACAGGCCCGCCATCACCCAGACGCTGGCGACCGCGCTCAGGGTGACGCAGAGCGAGCCCACGAGGAGTCCGAGCCGCACCTGGAGTCCGTAGGCGGCCATGTACTTGGTACGGGACTCCTCCGGTACCAGGTTGGCGAGCAGGGTCTGTTTGACCGGGGCGTTCATCAACTCACCCGCGGTGACCACGAAGGTGGCGGCGATCAGGGTCCAGGCGTTGCCGCTGACGGTCCACACCAGGTAGCCCGTGGTGAAGACGACGATGCCGGAGATGAGGCGGCGACGCTCGTCCATCCCGCCCAGCAGCTTCCCCACCCACAAGGCGCAGCAGACCACCAGCAGGGTGTTGATCGCCCGCATGATCCCGAGCATGTTGACGCCGTCCACGGTGAGTTGCCAGGAGCCGATGTGCAGCAGTACCTGCGGGGTGAAGTCGTGGCCGAGTCGGACGGCGATCGAGGAGGAGATCTGCACCTCGATGGAGCGGATGAGCAGGGCGGCGCAGGCCAGCCGCAGGAACACCCGGTCGCGACACACCTGTACGTACCCGACCAGGGCGGTACGGATACCGCGCGGGTTCTCCACGGTGCCCGCGGGCGCCGTCTCGCTGATGCCGAACCAGGTGACCAGCAGGATGCCGCCGGTGCCGACGGCAGCCGCCAGCAGCAGTTGGAAGAAGTAGCCGCCGTAGAGGAAGCCGCCGATCAGTGAGCCGATCATGAACGCCAGGTTCACGGACCAGTAGTTGATGGTGTACACGGCGGGCCGGGTCGCCGGGGTGGAGACGTCGACGATCATCGTCTCGCTCGCCGGTAGCGCGATCCCGGCGCAGCAGCCCGCACACAGGTAGAGCACGTACAGGGCGATGCCGTTGCCACCCACCAGCGGGGAGAGGACCAGCGCCAGTCCGGCGTAGGACAGGAAGGCGCCCAACTCGCCGATGAGGAGCACCGGGCGCCGCCCGTACGTGTCGGACAGGTGCCCGCCGGTGAGGTTGCAGGCGATGGTGGCGAGGGCTGCGAAGAGGGTCATGACACCGGCGGTGGCCGCTCCGTACAGGCCGGAGAAGTGAATCACCATCAGCGGCACGAGCATGATGTCGAAACACCGCTGGACAAAGCCGACGCCGATGCGCAGCCGGATGTTGGGGTGCAGATCTCGGAACTTCACGCGGACTTCGCTCCCTCGGCGTGTTATCGGTCTTCGGAGCTGGCGGCAGCGCGGTCGTCGGCTCCAGCGTCGGAGCCGGTCCGGAGGCAGGCGCTCCCTTCCTGGGGCCACCAGCTCAGGTAGCGCTCCCCGCTGTCCGGGAAGACGGTGGCGACGACCTTGCCGGACAGGTCATGGCGACGGGCGAGTTGGGCACAGCCGTGGGCCGCGGCGCCAGAAGACACCCCCACCAGCAGCCCGGTAGTGGCGGCCAGGGCACGGGTGGCCGCAGCCGCCTCCGCATCCTCGACGCTGATCACCTCGTCGATGAGGGTCAGGTCGGTGACGGGGCTGGTGAAGCCCCCGTTGAGGCCGGGGATGCGGTGGGGGCCGGGTGCACCGCCGGACAGTAGGGCCGAGCCGGCCGGCTCGACCGCGACCACGACCAGCTCAGGGTTGCGCTCGCGCAGATAGCGGGCGGTGCCGGAGAGAGTGCCGCCGGTGCCCACCGAGCACACCAGGTAGTCCACCTGTCCTTCGGTGTCGCGCCAGATCTCGGGACCGGTGGTCTCGTAATGGGCGCGCGCGTTGGCGGGGTTCTCGTGCTGCCGGGCGTACCAGGAGCCCGGGAGGGAGGCGTGGATCTCCTCGGCGCGCTCGACGCAGCCGGCGAACCCCAGGGCGGAGTCGGTGAACTCGACGGCCGCGCCGAGCATCTGGAGCGTCAGAACGCGTTCCCGGGAGGCGTTGTCGGGGAGGACGATCCGGCACGAGTAGCCACGGGCGGCGGCCAGCGCGGCCAGCGCGATACCGGTGTTACCGGAGGTCGCCTCGATGACGACGGCGCCCGGGCTGAGCTCCCGCGACTGCTCGGCGGCCCGCAGCATGGACAGGGCGGCGCGGTCCTTGACGCTGGAGAGCGGGTTGGCGGCCTCCAGCTTGGCCAGGACGCGGGCGCCGGCGGGCAGCCCGTCGAGACGGAGCCGCAGCATCGGGGTGTTACCGACCAGCTCCTCGAACGAGGAGGCGACCGGGGTGGCGAGGGTGTCAGGCATGGTCAGTTCTCTCGTTCAGCTCGGATCGACGACGATCTGGAGGGTTTCCCGTACGAAGGCCAGGGCGTCCTCGCGTTCGGCGGGCGTGGCCGCGTTGACCAGCACATGGCCCATGCGCTGGGAGGAGGAGGTCAGGGCGCGCACCACGTCGCCCGGGCCCTTGCGGAGCCGTACGCGGACGACTGCCGGATGCGCCTCCACCTCCGCCACGCCCTTGATCTCCCGGATGGTGCCGGGGGCGGCGGTGGGGAAGACCGTGGCGGCGTGGCGGACCGGCTGCCGTGGCAGCTCGGGCAGCGGCAGGTCGAGGGCGAGCCGCAGCAACACCTCGTACAGGTCGAAACCGTAGGTCAGGCCGATGGCGTCGGGCAGGTAGTCGCCGGGGGTGCGCACGGCGATCTCCATGAGGGCGGGCCCGCGGGTCCCGACCTTGAACTCCAGGTGGACGAGCCCGGTGCGCATCCCGATCGCGGACAACACTCCCCGGGTCAACTCGTGTACGTGATGGGCGTCTTCACCATCGAACTGGTGGCCGCAGCGGTGTGCGAGCTCTACGAAGTAGGGCGGTGGGGTGGTCTCCTTGGCGGTGACGTTCTCGAACAGCACCTCGCCGTCCCGGACCAGGGCCTCCCAGCTGTACTCCGGCCCCTGCACGGCCTCTTCGATCAGCACGGGTCCCTCCGCACCGCGGCGGGCCAGGACTTCCTCGGCGGCGGCCTGGTCACGAACCAGTTCCACCCCCTCGCTGCCGGCGAGAGTGAGCGGCTTGACCACCACGGGCAGGTTGTCCCGCAGCCAGTCGGCTCCCTCGGCGAGGGTGGCCACGTGCCGGAACTCCGGCTGCGCGATGCCGTACGCGGCGAACGTGGTCCGCTGCAGCGCCTTGTTGCGGGAGATCACGGCGGCGTGCAGGGACGGTCCGGGTAGCCCGAGCCGCTGCTGGGTGAGCGCTCCGGCCAGCACGTGCGGCTCCGCGAAGGCGATCAGCCCTCCCGGGGCCCGCTCGGCGGCAGCACGGGCAACGGCACCCACCCAGGACTCGTCACGGCTCCCTTCGACCCGGTAGAAGCGTTCCGCGAGCGCGGTGGGCCGGTTGTCCCAGGCTGCGGCGGACTCGACGGCCCGAACGGGTACGCCCAGTCGGGCGGCGGCATCCAGGTACGGACGGCCCATGGTGCCCACGCCGACGAGCAACAGGTCTGCGGGGTGGTGCGGCAGGTGTGCGGGTACGGCGCTCATCGTGCGGTTCCTCCCGTGGGCTGGGACGGGTTGGACGGATTGGACCGAGCGGTCTCGGCGGACCGGCTGGGGCCGGCGGAATCGGCGGACGTGGCGAGCTCGGGGGTCCACGCATCTCCGGTCGCCGGTGTGGCACCGGTGGCCGGTGTGGCACCGGTGGCCCCGGCCGGGACGGCCGACCGGTGCAGAGCCCGGGTGACGGGGCCGACGAGCAGCGCCGCCACGCCGAACAGCACCGCCAGTCCGATCCAGCCGGCCGG
The DNA here is from genome assembly GCF_000802245.2 of Streptomyces pluripotens. NCBI lineage: Bacteria > Bacillati > Actinomycetota > Actinomycetes > Kitasatosporales > Streptomycetaceae > Streptomyces > Streptomyces pluripotens. Next base: position 6,128,449 of record NZ_CP021080.1, on the reverse strand, counting down.
ACCGGCGGCCATCACCACGGAGGTGAGCAGCAGCGGTCCGGCGATGCGCTGGGCGGTACCGCCGAGGCTGAACACGGACAGGTAGACGCCCTTGCGATCCTCGGGCGCGAACTCGTAACTGAGCTCCCACCCACCGGTGGCCTGCCACATCTCACCGAAGGTCAACAGGGCGCAGGACAGGAGGAGCACGGCTGCCGCGGCCCAGGCCGAGCCGGAGCCGGCCGCCGCGGCCAGGGCCAGGCAGCACAGCACCATGGCGAAACCGCCGTACCGCAGGGAGCGGGCCGCGCCGCCGTCCCGCTCGACGATCCGGGAGATCGGGACCTGGAGCCCGATCGACATCACGGTGTTGACCAGGACGAGGAAGGGCAGCAGCCCCGGCGGCATGGCGGTGGCCTTCAGCGCCCACAGCGGGATGCCCACGGACAGGATGGTGACGTGCAGGTTGAGCACGCCGTTCAGTGCGGTCAGCCATGCGTACCGGCCATCGCGGAACTGCCGGATGGCGGTGAGCGGGCTCAGCTTGCGCTGCGGGGTGTCGGCCCCGGCGATCCGCAGTCCGAACAGCATCAGCGCGGAGCAGACGAAGGCCCCCGCCGTGCCGAGCACGATGCCCCGGTACGCCCACACGTCGTCGGCGGCCAGGAGGGGAGCGGCGAGCAGCGCGCCCAGGGAGAAGCCGGCGTTGCGGACCGTGCGGATGACGGCCATGGTGTGGGTACGGTCGGTACCGGCGACCGTCGCCGAGGCCACCGCCTGAGTCATCGGCTGCGTCGCGGCCTCCGCGGCGGCGAGGCAGCAGGAGACGACGGTGAACGCCACCATCCCCTTGACCAGGCAGAGGCCCACGAAGCCGGCCGCCCGCCAGAGTTGGAGCGCGATCAGGGTACGACGGGCACCGAACCGGTCGCCGAGCGCCCCGATCGGCACGGTGGTGAGGAAGCCGGCGACGCCGGATATCGCCAGTGCCAGACCCACCTGTGCCTCGGAGAGCCCCACCGAGCGAACGAAGAACACCGCCGAGGCCGCCAGGTACAGGCCGGTGCCGATGGCGTTGACCAGGGAGAGCAGGGCGAAGGTGCGCCCGGCAGGGGTGGCGGGAACGTACTGCCGCCACGAGGGGACAGGCAGGAAGCTCACTGCTGGGCCTCCTGGACCGTGCGGATGTCGATGAGGGAGACCGCGTGCTCGGCGCGTCGGGCGGCGTCAGGTGCGTCCTGGCCGGTCGCGATGACGAAGCCCGCCCGCTCCCAGGAACTGGTGGTGGCCCCGAGGACGGTGCCGGTCGCGGCCGTCAGGTGGACCTCCTGCACACCGTCCGCGGTGCGTGCCAGATCCGTGCCGCGGACCTCCTCGACCCGGCCCGGTGCGGCGGTCAGGAACCGCACCGCCGCGGCCGAGCCGGCCGGCAGGGGTTCGACGCTCCCGCGGCCCTCCAGGACGTACAACAGGTGCGCCAGGATGTCCGTGTCGTAGCTGAGGTCGATGAGGACGGTGATCCCGCCGCCCGGCAGCCGGCCCGCGCACTCCACCAGACAGGGGGTGCGGCCCCCGTCGGTGAGGATCCACTCCGAGTGCAGGACGCCGGAGCGGAAGCCGATGGTCTGCGCAAGCCGGGCCAAGGCGCCGCGCAGCGCGTCGGCGGTGTCCTCCGGAAGCGGGGCGGGCACCACGTGACCGGTCTCCACCGGGTACGGGGAGTCCAGTACGGACTTGGCCGTGATGTTGGTGAAACCGAGCACACCGTCGTGGACCACGGCCTCGACGCTCACCTCGGGCCCGTGCAACCGCTGCTCGACCAGGTACCGGGCGCTGCCGGCGTAGCGGGCACGCAGGGTGGGCTCGTCGGCTCCGGTGGTGTGCTCCCAGGCCGCGGCCACGTCGTCGGCCGGGCCGAGCAACTGCACGCCCAGGCTGGCCTGCCGGTTGGCGGGCTTGAGGACCGCCTCACCGCCGTGCGCGGCGCGGAACGCAGCGACGTCCTCGGGGCTCTCGGCCACCGCCCAGGCGGGCTGGGCCACAGCGCTGTCCGCCAGGGCCTGGCGGAGCAGCCCCTTGTCACGCAGGATCCGCGCGGCCTTGGAGCCGGCGCCGGGCAAGCCCCACTCCTCGGCGAGCGTCGCCGCGACGACCACGCCGTACTCCACCACGGGCACCACTGCGCGGACCCGGGGCGGGCGCGGCACTGCGGCGGCAACGCGCTCCGGGTTCCGCTCGTCCTGGGAGGGGGCGGGCAGCAGGGCGGCCACACAGGGATGCCGCTCGGCGAGGCCGGAGAGGCCGCGGGCCTCGATCACCGAGGGCTCCTCCAGCACCAGCACCGAGTCCTTCGGGAACCGGCCGTCGAGCTTGCCGAGCATGACCGGGCTGTAGCCGACCAGGACGTGGGTGACGCTCTCGGGTATCTCGGCGGGGGCGGGCGTGATGTGCAGCGTCACGGCCTCCCGCACCCGGGTCTCCAGGTCGTCGAGTTCTGCGAGGGTGGGCGCGTCGATGAAGAAGGACACGGCCCGGTCCTCGGAGCTCGTCAGTTCGCCGAGGAGGGCACCGCGGTCCTTGTGCACGAGTACGGTGCGCAGTGTGGGCGCCGCGTCGGCGGGACCCGGAGCGATCCGCGGCCACAGTCCGCCCTCACCGACCCATGCGGGGCTGATGTCGTACCCGTCCACGGTGACGTCCGTGAGGATGCCGGGGACGTGCTCCAGGTACACCTGGCGGGCCACCCGGGTCGGGGCCGGGTAGGAGGCGGGCTCACCGAGGGCGATGCGTACGATTTCCGGCTCCAGGGGAACTCCGGTGGCCAACTCGTAGAGCACGCACAGGCCGTCGCCGGGGGTGCGGGCCGCCACCTCCATCAGGACCGGGCGGCCTGCCGCGTCAACGCGCCACTCGGCGTGCGCGATGCCGTCGCGGAAATCGAGGGCCTCCAGCATGCGGGCGTTGGCGTCCAGGAGGACCTGCTGGTGCAGGGGCCGGTCACTGGGCACGGTGTGCGACAGTTCCACGAACGTGCTGGCGTGCGAGTCCGTGGTGTCCTTGCGGGTGGCGGAGGCGAAGAGGATCCGGCCGTGCTGGACGAGGCTCTCGACCGAATACTCCTGGCCGACCACCTTCTCCTCCACCAGCACGGTCTCGTGCTCCGGGTAGGTCGCGAGGCGGGCGATGAGCTGCTCGGGGGAGGCCACCGTCTCCACCCCGGAGCTGGAGTGGCGGCCGGCCGGCTTGACGACGGCCGGGAAGCGCACGGCGGACGGGTCGACCCCCGTGCGTTCCCCACCGGGGACGATCAGGGAGGTGGGGCTGAACTCGGGCAGGTACCAACGCTGGAGGTACTTGCTGCGGCAGGCGCGAGTGGCGCGCAGGCCAGGGGTGGGAACGCTGAGGGCGTCTGCGACCAGGCCGGTCGGCTCCACCTGGGTCTCGCCCACCGCGTAGGCACCGACCAGGGTGTACTGCTCGCGCCAGCGGCGGGCGGCGGAGATCACGCCGGGCAGGTAGGAGTTCTCCGAGGCCACGCTGCCGTCGACGAAGGCGAACTCGTCAATGGCGGAGGCCGGGTGGGCCGGGTCCTGGGCGGCCCGCAGGGCCTCCTCACGCCAGGCGGTGGGGGTGATGAGGAGGATCTTCAGCCCGCGGGCGGCCAGTTCGGAGAGGTAGAGCGGCGCCCGGCACACGACCAGGAAGGATCCGGTGAGCACAAAGGCCCTCGGGCGCTCTTCGGCACGGTGCGTCTTGTCCATCAGTCCGGCTTTCCTAGGTCGATGACAGCATTCGGTGGGGGAATTCAGCGGTCGGTGGGGCAGCGGGAGGATGCGCGGGAAGGCGACAGGATGCGTGCGGCGAGCGGAACCGGCACCCGCCGGCCGTGCCCGCCCGCAGCGGCGGCGCCCCGAAGGGCGCCGCCGCTGCCCCTGCCCGCCTCGACCGGGCCGGTCCACTCAGTCGAAGCGGAGCTTCCCGGTGCGGGTCCGCTTCAGCTCGAAGAAGTCGGGGTAGTTGGCGAGGGCGCGCGCGCCGTCGAAGAGCCGCGCGGCCTCCTCTCCCCGTGGGATCGAGTTGAGGACCGGGCCGAAGAAGGCGACTCCGTCGATGTGGATGGTGGGCGTGCCCACCTCCTCGCCGACCGGGTCCATGCCCTCGTGGTGGCTCTTGCGCAGCGCCTCGTCGTACGCGTCCGTGTCGGCCGCGGCGAGCAGGGCTTCCGGCAGCCCCTGCTCGGCCAGGGCCTCGGCGGCGACGGCACGGTAGTCCTTGTTGCCGCCGTTGTGGATGCGCGTGCCGAGCGCGGTGTACAGGCCCGGTAGCGCCTCCTCGCCGTGTTGCTGGGCCACGGCCGTGCAGATCCGGGTGAGCGCGAGCGAGTTGTCCACCAGGGTGCGGTACCACTCGGGAAGCTCGCGGCCTTCGTTGAGCACGTACAGGCTCATCACCCGGAAGCGCAGGTCGATCTCGCGCAGTTCGGCCACCTCCAGGATCCAACGGGAGGTGATCCAGGCGAAGGGGCAGGCCGGGTCGAAGTAGAAGTCGACCTGGGCGCGGTTTCCGGTGCGACGGGCCGGGGCGGCCGTGGTCTGCCCGGCGAGGGTGGCGGCGGTGTCGGTCATGCCAGGACCCCCGAGGCCGCGGCGAAGGACTTGCCCTGCGGGGCCTTGGCGTGGGCGCGCAGGTCCTCGTACTTCTCCCGGAGTCGGCGCTTGAGGACCTTGCCGGTCACCCCGACCGGGAAGTCGGCCTCGTCGCTGACGATCTCCAAGAAGCCGAGCAGCGGGTGTCCGGCCGCCGCCAGTGCCTCGTTGGCCTGCAGCAGCAGCTTCTCCGGCTCCGGCGCACCCTGGCCGACGGTGACCACCGCCACGGGGACGACCCGGCCGTCCGCGCGGCCCGCGATGACGGCGACGTCACCGGTGTCCGGCACGTCGTTGAGGATGACCTCTTCCATGAAGACCGAGTAGCCGGTACCGCTCTCGGTGTGGATGGCGTCGGCGGCCCGGTCCACGAGGAAGTAGTCGCCGTTGGAGTCGCGGTAGGCCATGTCTCCCGGCAGCCAGTAGCCGGACAGCTTGTACCGGTAGGTGGTGTCGGAGTCGCCCCAGTAGCCGGGGGTGATGGCCGGACCCTTCGCGGCCAGGTGGCCGATCTCGTTGTCGTCGGCGTGGCTGCCGTCCCTGCGCAGGATGGTCACCTCGGAGACGCCGACCGGCTTGCCCGCGCAGCGGTCGTTGCGCTCGCTGTCCAGCGTACGGATCTTCAGCAGCGCGCCCCAGCCCAGTTCGGTGGTGCCCAGACGGTCGTAGAAGGCGGAGGGCTTGAGGTCCGTGCTGCGCATCGACAGCACCTTGGTGATGTGAGCCTGGTGGACGGCGTCCCCGATGGACACCCACACGTCCACGGAGTCGACCGCGCCCGGCTCCAGTTCGGCGTTGGCCAGTTCGGCGTAGCCATGGGCGAAGGACATCACCGCGGTGGGACGGTGCTTGAGGACCGCGGCGGCCAGTTCCTCGCCGCTGCCGTCGCTGAGCGCCACGATCGGGGTACCGCCGAGAACCGCGAACACCGTGAAGGCGACGCAGCCCAGGTGCGACTGGGGCAGGGCGGTCATCATCACCGAGCCCGGCTGCTCCACGTGGTCGACCAGGCGGAACTTGGGGCCGGCGACGATCGAGCGGTGGGTGTGGATGGTCGGCTTCGGACGACCCGTGGTGCCCGAGGAGTGCAGGATCGCAACCGGGTCCTCGTCGTGGTGCTTCCAGTACGAGGCCTCGTCGAGGGTCGCGGCCGGCGGGGCCGGCAGTTCCTCGGCGGACTGGACCCAGGCCAGGCCCAGGTCGCCGACCGCATCGCCGAGCAGGTCGAGCCGGTCCCGGTCGGCGTACAGGCCGACCGGGGAGGTCTGCTCAATCAGCGAGGTCGCGATGGCCTTCGACGCGTTGGAGTTGATCAGCAGGGCCACGGCACCGATCTGGGCCAGGGCGTAGAAATGCAGCGAATAGCTGATGGAGTCCTCGAACCAGACCGCCACCCGGTCGCGGAACTGGACGCCCTGGGCCAGGTACCAAGCCGACCAGCTCTGCGCCAGGGCATCGAACTCGGCGAGGCTGAAGTCGTGCTTGGTTTCGCCCTCGCAGGTGGTGATCGGGCGGGCGGCGTGGATGAACGGCTCATTGGGCGCCGGGTTCACGGCCAGCGCCGAGCGCAACAGGTTGCCGCCGCCGATGCGGTCGTCGGCCGCCACGGCGGCACGCTGCTCCGGAGTCAGGACGGTTGGAGCGAAGGTGGTCATCGGAAACCCTCCAAGGGGCGTCGGGAGAATGGGAAATGACAGCTGAAGACGGGTGAGGGGAGACGGTCAGACCTGCTCGAAGAGCGCGGCGCAGGTGTCCCGGTGGTGGGCGAGGTCCTCGCCCAGGTGCTCGCGGAGCGTGGCGAGGGCCTCCGCGAAGCTGGCCTCGGTGCCGTGCTCGACGATCTCGGCCAGCCGGCGGACGGAGCCGGCCAGTGCGGAGCGGGCGGCGGCGGCCTCGGGATTGCCGTGCTGAACGTCCCAGTACACCTCGGGTGTTCCGGAGGCGATCCGGGCGAGCAGCGCGAGCAGCGTGTTCGCGGGCGGCGGCGCGGCCGCGCGTACGTCCGCGGCAGGCACGTCCAGTTCAGCCAGGGCGAGCCCGAAGCCGAGTACGGCGGCGTGGACGAGGGCCTGTACGGAGGCGGCAAGCCGGTCGT